>CAUGOD010000010.1 GCA_959601025.1 uncultured Oscillospiraceae bacterium | reverse complement strand
CCCATTCCTTAGTACAAGTATATCATACTTGTCTAACTAATGGGGTGCAGTTCAAAATGTAGATTTGTGGCGGAGGTGAGGGAAAAAAGATAGACTCCCAATAGGACACAAGAGGGTCCGGAAAGGGAGTCAGAAAATGAGAGGAAAAAGTTGGATGGACATCCGAAGCGACAGACAAAAGGGGCTGAGCTACACGGAGCTTGGCCGGAAGTACCACATGGACACACGGACGGCAAAGCGATATGCGGAATCACCGGAAAGGCCGGAGTATACGCTGAGCGAGCCGAAGCCAACGAAGCTGGACGCGTACAAGCAGATCGTGGATGAATGGCTGGAGGAGGCACCATACTCAGCGATCCGGATACTGGAAAAGCTGCGGGAAATGGGCTTTGACGGGGGATACAGCATCGTCAAGGCGTATGTGAGCAGCCGGAAAATGAATCTGGACGAGAAAGCGACAGTGCGGTTTGAGACGATGCCCGGAAAGCAGGGGCAGATGGATTGGGGGTTCTTCGAGGATCATTTGGTGAATGAGGACGGGAAGTGGAAGAAGCTGTACTGCTTTCTCATGATTCTGGGATACTCCAGGATGCGGTACATCGAATTTGTCACGGATATGAGCACGAATACCCTCATCCACTGCCACCAAAACGCATTTCGTATTTTGGAGGATACCCGGAAGAGATTCTGTATGACAATATGAAGCAGGTAGTGATCAAGCGGCTGCTGAAACAGGAGGATTCCACGCTGAACCGGCAGTTTGAGGACTTCGCTGGGTTTTACGGCTTCAAGCCCATTCTGTGCCGGCCCTACCGGGGACAGACCAAAGGGAAAGTGGAGCGAACGGTACAGTTTGTGCGGGACAATTTCATGATTGGAATCAAGTACAACAGCCTTGCGGACCTCAACGGACAGGCCTTGGCCTGGTGCAACAAGGTTAACGGCAGGGTTCATGCTACAACCAACGAGATTCCCTTTGAGCGGCTGAAAAAGGAGGGGCTGAATCCTCTGAGCCGCGAGTACATCATCGACAAAATCAACCTGCGCCGGGTACAAAAAGACTGCCTCATCTCGTACGCCGTCAATCAGTACTCCGTGCCTGCGGAGTACATCGGCAAAGATGTGGCAGTCGTGGCCCTCGACAGTATGCTGGTCGCCTACTATGAGGGGAAGCAGATTGCTCTGCATCGGATATCGTACCAGAGGAAAGACATGATTGTCAATCCCCAGCGCTACCGGCGGCTCACGTTGAAACAGACGATGGATGCGGAAAATGTTCTGCTGGAGCAGGGAAAGATTATTGATTTTCCTTTGAAACCCTCCGATTTATCCAGATATGACGAGGTGCTGTATGAGTGAGTTTACCATGGACAGACTGAGGGAAAACCTGGAAGCCCTCAAGATGAAAAACACTCTGGAAATCCTGGACAACTATCTGGAACGGGCCGTGGCGGAGAATCTCAACATTGTAGACGTTCTGGACCACACCTTTGCGGAAGAGGCTAAATCCAAGCGGAAACGGGCCTATGAGAAACAAATCCAGATGTCCGGCTTTCCTATCAAGAAGACCCTGGACGACTTCGATTTTTCCTTCCAGCCCTCCATCGACAAGCGCCAGATCGACGAGCTGGCTACCATGCGCTTCCTGGAGAACGGCGAGAATGTGGTGTTTCTCGGACCGCCCGGCTTGGGCAAGACCCACCTGGCCTCCGCTCTTGGCCTTGTAGCCGCACAGCACCGTTTCTCCTCCTACTATGTCAACTGTCACCAGCTTATTGAGCAACTGAAGAAAGCTCACTTTGAGAACCGTCTGCCCGACAAGCTCAAGGTCCTGGCCAAGTACAGGATGCTCATCATTGATGAAATCGGTTATCTCCCTATGGATATCCAGGGTGCCAATCTGTTCTTCCAGCTCATCGCCAGACGTTATGAGAAAACCTCCACCGTCTTTACCTCCAACAAAACCTTCTCCCAATGGAACGAGGTTTTTGCCGACGTTACAATCGCCTCCGCCATTCTCGACCGCGTCCTGCATCACTGCACTGTCATTAACATCAAGGGCGAGTCTTACCGCCTCAAGGAGCGCAAGGAATTTATGCGCCAGAAGCAGCGAATCGTCAATACCCTTTTTGATCAAGGCAGCACCTAATTTTTGTTACCCCCCGCCGAAAACCTACATAATTTCTTCGGCGTTTTCTTACAATTTCAAATCCGCGTTGACACCATAGGGAACGAGCAGCCCGGGCCGGAAATTCAGGAGCATATCAATCTGCTCGGCCACCTGATCGGGCGGCAGCCGCTCCCTTAGGAATATGTGCCGCCCCTGTGAATCTGGATTAAACAAAGTGCGTCCATCCTCCGTGACGTTAACCATCCCGGGTTCGCTGGACGACCAGCAGCCGCATAAGCCTCGGACAGTATACAACACGGTAATCAAATCCCAACTGGAACGAGAAAGGCTTCCATGAGCGGTATAGGCGAAAGCAATGGGATGCTCCATATCGCCGGATGCTGTCAGCCTGCCTCCCGTTTTGACATTTTCACCCAAATAAAGGTCAATGAAGGCAAGCGGAACCGGACAGCGGTGGATAAAGTTCCGCGCCGACGGCACGTCGCTAACGATGTTGAATTCCCGCTCGATGGACGCCTCCGCCGACGGCAGATGATTCAGCGCTCCGCCCATGATCGATACCGTGTCTACTTTTTCCCGAATCAGTTCTAATCCGGTTAGCAGACTCAAATCATCCGGCGGCGAATCCAATAAAAGGCTGAGATTGCGCAAGGGGCCGATCGCGGCAATGCGGGCCTTTCCGGATATGCCGGCCAGTGTCCGCCTCATCAGCCTGACAGCGTCTTCCACAGCAGGGAGCGGCTTGGTATAGCCGAAATGGCGCGCCGTTTTCTCGGCATAAATATCCTCTCCCGGCCCGTCCATAAAGCCCGGCGCTTTCAGCATCCCGATCGGAATATCGGCAGCGCCATAATAACGGTTGATCGCTTCGATACAAGCTGGGGCCCATTGCCTGGAAGTGGTGCTGGTGACGGACAGCACCTCGACCTCGCCTCGTAAAGCAAGGATATTCAACAAGGCCAGCGCTCCGGCATCATCGCAGTCGCCGCCTATATCCGTATCAAGAAGGACACGAGGTATCACGCCGTTCACTTCTCTTTCTTTTGAGCGATTAAGCGGCGGGCCAGCAGTACAGCCCCCACGGCGGCACCAATTACCACAACCGCCAGAATCACAATAATCAACGGGGACAGGCCCTTCTCGTGCGGCTGACTGGTGCTGTCCGTCGGAGATGGCTCATCGATTGCCGAGATCTCCGATACCGTTGTGTTCCGTTCGCTGGTTTCCGTATCTTTGGACGCGGTCGTCGTATCCGGCTCCGAATTTGTGGTGGCCGGGACCGGCTTGGACACTTCCTTTACCAGCGTAAGATCGTCGATGTAAAACGGATAATTCGGGCCAATCGGCCCCATTTCCAAGCAGAAGCTGTAGACATTCTCCAAATTATAGGCATAATCGCCCTTTCCGGATACCCACACGAAATTTTCCAGAGGGATCTGAATATATCCTTTGAAATTATCAGGGAGCCATATGGTATATCCCTCTCCCACCATCGTTTCCGTCCATTCCGACTCCCCGGCCGCTTTATAGTAGACGGGCGACATCTGCGACAGCAAATACCACTCCCACTCGGGGCCGCCCTCCTCAAATGAGGGCTTGATGGCAAAGCCTTTGTCCCCCTCGGCCGTAATCCCTTCAATATAGCATTGTACGGCGGCATACCCCGTCCAGTCCCATTCCTTCGGCCGAATACCGACAGTTGCCCAACTCCGCACGTCATCCGTCGTGAATTTTAAGCTGACCTTCCCCTCGCCTGTCACCGAGGGAACAAATTCTGCCCGGATCTCCGGGGTCCGCAACAGGCTGTCATCCGCGAAGCCGCCGATGGAATACCCTTCAAAATCATCAATGATTTTGTCCGCACCCTCCGCCGAGGAAAAAAGAACGCCTCCGGATTGAATGATCCCCGTCATGGCCAGAAAAGCCAGTATCTTCATTACTTTTTTCACGAAAATTCCCCTTCTCTCCTAAAAATCTAACAGAACGTTTTGATAGGCATTCAGCTGAATGGTAAACACCGTCTGCGACTCCGCTGTCCGCCCCGAAAACGTATTGCCGGTCAATGCATCAACCGCGGCCTCCACGGTACCACTCGCTTTGACGGTAACCGTAATCGGTGTTTTGCTGTTATTGGTCAGGAACAGCGCCGGTTTCCCTTCCTTTTTCAGATGCAGATACTGCAGCCCCTTTGCATAAACGGCATCGGTCTCGTAAGCGCCTCCTTTTCCGATCATATACCGGAGCAAATCTCCGTAATAAGGCAGCAGCTCCGGCCGCTGCGATGCCGCCAAATCGTATTGATCCGTCAAGGTCAGAACTACGCTCCCATTGCCCACAGAATTTTCCACAGCCAGCGGGCCGGAGGGGGTCGTAATCAAGGCCGCAGCCGTTCCCGAGTAACCGTGAATGCCAGCGGAGAAGGTATACGACGTCCCATTCATCGCCGCACTCGATACCGCTGTTGTAGCGGAAGATACCGAACCGCCCCAAAATTCGCTATCTCTCCAGTAGGATTTCGCCTGTCCGGCATTGATCAGCAGATGTCCGCCCTGCTGCACATATTGCTTCAAAACCTTGAATTCCTCCTGTGTGGGGTTAAAATAGCCGCTCACAATCACCCGGTCATACGCGCAAAGCGCTTCCAGCGAAATATCGCTTTGCACAACATTAACCGGACCGTAAGGCGTATCGGTATACGTTCCTTCATACAGCATGATCCCGCTGTCAGATGAGCCGGGATACAGCATATTGAAGACAGCCATTTCCTGGAGTTCCGGCGTTTCCGCCTTCAGCTTGCCCCAGATATGCCCATACTGGCTTCCATTATCAAAGGGTTCGTTGGTCCAGGTAGGCCATCCGCCCCACAGCGAGCCAGGGGTCCAGCCTGCGTCCTTGTCCAGCATCAGAGCCGTACGAATATCCGGGGAATAAGCATCTAGCGTGTCCTTCTTGCTCTCCACCTCCTTAACGACGTTCCCCCATTCGGACAAATCCCAATCGCCCATGCTGTCCCCTACGAACATCGGTACCGTGTCCTCTGTTGTAACAATTTGGGCGCCGGACAGATAGGACAGCAGCATCGTCTGGCGGAGCCTGTTGGCGGAATGACCAGTCTGCTCGGACATGCCGGGGTGCTTGCCCGCCGCCGGACTGTGTTCCGGCACGGGCAGTTGTACATTGTGCCACAGAGAAATCCATACAGCAAAATCCTTATCAAACTGCCGGGAGGCCCCGCGGAGCATGGCCAGCTGTACACCATAGGACACATGCTGAGCGCCGAATTCCCCGATCACCAAGTCGGCGCCGGCTCGATAGCCGGAATGCTGGAACATGGTGGCATAATTCACGATCGCGGGAAGGCCGTAGCTGTGATAGCGGTCCACATATTTTTTCAATTCTTTCTCAACGGCAGCGCGTCCGCCGGACCGCGTCGTAAAGCCATACAGATCCGGGATTTCACTCCGGGATTTGCTGCCCAGGCCTCCCTGGAGGAGCGTGGTATCCATTTCTTCCAGCAGCAGACCGATGAAATACTGCCCTCCCAATGTCTTGAGGGCCTCCAGCTCCTCCTGCGTGTAAATGTCCGGATAGACGAGCGGTGCCCAATCGCCATCCTGCAACAGCCAGGTTGGACGGGTATAATCGCCGAATCCGTGTCGCATGCTGAGCATAAAGGCTTTTCCGGCGTCCCGCATTACCGCCGCGTTGATAAAGATGTCGATTTTATTCACACGGCTCCATTCATCCACCGGGAACTGTCCCGGCCGGGGAAACCATGCAAAATTTCCCACGCCATTCCGGTTGGTTTGCTCCGCCTCTTTGATCGTGCCGGGTTCAAAGCCTATGTATCGTCCCGAAGGAGCCTCCGTCGTCTCCGACGAGCTCACAACGTACATGGTCTCAATATACGGCGCCCGGCAAAACGCTTCCGTTTCAAATGTCACCCGCAGTCTGGTGGCCTTCCCGGCTTCGCCGATATTCAAAAACCAGTCTTTTCCATCGGCCAGCTTGTTCCCGTCTTTATCGTAGGCCTCCAAATACAGGCTGGTGTCCCGGAAGGCATAGCTGTCCAGCAGCACCACACCCGCACGACAGCCTGCTTTCTCCCCGTCCAAAGTCAGTTCTATATATGTATCCTTGGCATACTGATAAGCTTCAGCCTCCATGTCCCCCAGGACGACATACCCATCCAAGCATTCCACGGTATAGGTATGCATCCTTTTAAGATCCTTATCCCCGCGGGACATCCCCGTCCTCTGGTAGACGGCCGACATCTCGGACGGCGCTTCTATCTCCTCCGACTTTGCATCCACCCGGATTTTCAGCCGGCCGTTTCCTTTTGCGTTCAGGGTGACGTTATCCCCCATAAACACGCCGGTAACGCTTCCGCCTTTTTCCAGCCGAAGCCCCCCGTCGGCCGGCACGGCCTTGGATGACCTCTTTTTTTCCAGTTCCTTCGAAAGGATTCCGCCGTTTTCCACCACTGCAAAATCCAGCACAATTTTAAATTCTGTTTCCCAGGGATTATTTTTCTGATACCCTTGGGCAACATCGGAAATCACCAAGGTATGCGTCCCCGGCTCCAGTCCGGAAATCGCAATCAGGCGATCCTGATAGCGGTATCCGTCTCTATAAAACAGATTTTCCGTCCCGCTCCGCACACCGTTGTCCAAAGACCAGCAAAGCTGGGAGCTGTTGCTTCCGCAGACCCCGTAAACGGCAATGCCGGTTCCCGAAAACGAGAGTGTCAGGCTCCCGTTGCTGCCCTCTTTAGAAATTAGCTGCAGCGCGGAGCCGCCGGAATACTGCGAGTTGGTATTCATGCCCCAATTTCCGGTCAAATGGCCGGTACTCAGGAAATCCTCCAGCTCAATAAACCGTATTTGTCCGGCCGGGAAAACCGTTTTCTCCACCTGATCGCTCAGCTCCGCATAAAACGGGCCCATCTTTCCATCCGCGGAGGAGGCGCGTTTGGTATCCATGTTCCGAAAATCGCTGACCGTCCAATTCATCAGAACGGATTTCTGCAGATCGGTCATGGGCTTTGAACTCTCTCCTTCGCTTTCGACTGATGTTGATGCGCCAGATGAACAAACGTATACCAAAATGGCGGTTACTCCGCCCAAAACGACGCAGAGACAAAGAATCAACGCCACCATGACGATCAACCGCTTTCGCTTGCTGTTTTCCACTCTTTTCACCCTTTCCGATATGAACGATTATGCGGGGATCCACTGGCTGCTGCGGGCGGGTATGGCTATGTTCTCATATACATAATCCTCCTGTCCGAAGTTGGTGACCGTTTTTCCCCCGTTTTCATACTCCGTAACGCTGAGCATCCCCACCCGCTCGTGCCTGACAATCGTTTGATCCCATGTCTGTTCCAAAATAGGAAGCAGCCATCCGGCCATTTCCTTCACGTCCTTTAAGACATCTTTATAATAAGAGGCGTACGCTTCGTTCTGCTCCGTATTCAAAAACGCTGTCGAGGGGCTGCCTGTGACCAAAAATTGCGGCATAACGCCGCTTTCTGCCAGGGTTAAACACCAACTCTTCAAATCGCTTTTCCCCGTTAAGGATTCACTGTAAAGCGGCAGAAGCCCGTGCGTCACCATGGCGTAAAAGGGTACCGAGCGGCTTTGCAGGTCAAACGCGCTGCTGCTGACCGGCACATCCCGTACCCCGGACGCATAGGCCAGCATATAGGCATTCCCGCCGCCGACCATCAACCGCATGCCCTCGCCGGTTACAGCCTCAGCCAGCGACGTTACCTCTTGGCGCATGGCGTCACGGTTCTTCGGGGACTTGCCGGTATGGTCCGCATACAGCAAATCACCGAAGCCGGCCGCGGCCACCGAAGAAATATCGGCTTTCCGGCACGCCTTCAGCATGTTCTGCCAATCGGCAAGCCAGTTCGAGGGACGCGTCAGATAACGGAACAGGTCCTCCTCCGTCTGATTCGTAGCCGGAGAATAGCGGTATACCTTTACCGGTTCCTCATTGATGCGCTTGGCGAATCGATCCAGAGACAGGGCACTTTTCTTTGCATAATGGGAAAACACATCGATTTCCGGCATCAGCGGAATGTTTACCTCCCGGCAGTATGCCGCCAGGGTCTGCAGCCCCTTCTGTCCCCCTAAAACCGCGTCCGGCCGGAAAGCACCTGCCTTGGAACGATAACGGCCCTTTTCGTTGATGGACGTGTATACAACCGACAAATCGGCAATTCCTTCCCCGGCGAATTCTTCCAGGATTGCGCGGGCCTGCTGAAAGGTGGTGGCCGGTTTCGATTGCTCAACTGTAAGACCCAGCACGGACTCTTTTTCGGCATAGGCTCCTGCTATCTCCAAAAGGACGGTAGGCTCCTCCGCATGCCGTCCAAGGCCGCATTCTTCCTGTAAATAACGGCGATAGCGCACCGCCATGCCGCTGTAATCCGCCTCTTCCGGCGGGAGCAGACAATACCTCACACAGGGCGATTCCTCAAAGGGCTGATCTGCCAATACCGTCACCCGGCGCGAATTCCAATCCCTGTCGGCCAGGACGGAGGTGTCCGCCTGCCGGTAAACAAAGCTGGCATATACGCAGCCAAACTGCCCCTCCTGCTTAGCGGGAGAACAATGGATGGCGGCGCCGGCATCCCCGGCCGTAACGATTCCTAAAAATGCCGCGTTCCCGGCCTTGCCGCCGAAAACCGGCAGGCGCACCTCCTGCCGCACTTCGGTCTGCATAACCAGCGAAAGCGCCGGGTCGCGGCCGTAGATGTCGCCGTAATAATCGGCCGTGTTTTGTTGCGGGGCTCCCCACGGCACCAGCGCACCGCTGCCGTCGGGAATCAGCATATACCCCTCGCAGCCGGACAGCTGAGCTTCAAATGCGGGCAATACCGCGATCCGGTTGACCCGCATCTCTCCCCATTCACGGATATCCTCGTACAGCACCTCTATCGTAAAACCATCGGCTGTCAGACGAATCCGGACGGGAATTTCATACTGATCACTCGGCCGTTCAAAGCGGTAGTTAATAATGATGCCGTCGCCGCATTCATAAATAGCAAAGGTCCCCCGATTTACGCTGCCAACCCGGCTGTTCACCACAAACTCCTTGCCCATCGCATCACACGCCGTCACCTGCAGCATGGAGCCCAACAGCATTTTTTGCCCGCCGTCCAGGGACTCCGGCATCGACTCCTGCTCGACAGCCAGCGGATACCGCCGCCCGGTGTCCCGGCATTCGATATACACGGAAGCATCGCTTGGATTCACCTGCAAGCGCATCGCGGAATTTTCCGCCGCCGTTTTCTGGGTATCGTCCGTACGAATAGCCGGAAGCCCCTTGAAGCTTTGCTCCGCCGGTTCTATAAAGGTTTCTGCCGGTTGACAGGCTGGCAGCCATAGCAGCTCCACTGCAATACATAATACAGCCGCGATTTTCTTTATCGTATCCAGGTTCTTTATTCGATTCAGTCTCATCGGAATACGATCTCCTTTACCACGCTCTGCACAAATATGATCATCTGCTGGAGAAAGTTCATCAACAATAGACTGATAAAAACGATCAGCAGCAGAAAAAACAGTGAAGTCAACATGCAAAAAACTGTACGCTTGAGCGTAAATTGCTCGATGACCAGTGTGCTGAGAATATACAGCAGAATTGTCCATCCCGTACCTATCGCGGTGAACAAGGTCAGAAATGCCGCTTCCTCCAGCAGCAGCATATTCGAAAGAAGCATTTCCATAATTGAAAAAAGCATCAAGGGCAGCAGCGCATAAGCGCTGGTGATATAGAGTTCACGGAAACTGCCCTCCCCGTCAAACAGGACCGATGACGCCCACAGGGATATACACCAGAGGAATATCGGCAAAAAGGAAACGGCCAGCTGAAAAGGCAGGCTGAAATCCTCCGGCAGGTTGGTGTTAAACAAAAAGCCCCGCCCGGAATACCGGACCACCTGGAGCAGAAAGAACAGAAACAGACACGCATTGGCCAAGGCCAGGGAGCCTTTGCCTTCATATTTGATTTCATATAAAGCCGACAGCGGATGGCGCATCAGTCGGAACGGCCAGCGCAGCTTGCTTTTATCCAAATTGCGGTACCGGTACCGGGAAGGGTCAAAATTCACGAAAAATATATACGCGTTGCGAATAAGTGCTTTAATCATGACGGCGCCTCCTCTCCGGACGGAGGCGGGCACCTGTATAGACCAAGAACCAAGCCACCAGCCGATTTATGAGAAATAGGACAAGAATCCCGCCCAGAAACATCCACAGCAAGTTCTTTCGGACAAAATCTTTCCGAATCTCCCGATACGCCTGCGAATATCCCTCCCGGTCCTCACACAGTTTAAATTGGTCCATGGCTTGTGAATAGGCACCACTCATGTAATAGATTTTCCCCATACTGCGGTAAGTCATGGGGAGATTGGCGTTGTGGGATTTGACCTCCTGCCAAAGCTGGAGGCTATCCTCATAATTGCCCTCCTGATAGAGCTCTCTGGCCTTGAGCAGCGTCCGCCCATAATCCGTCAGTTCAAAGACGGACATCGTCCCCTTATCACTGTCCAGAATCAGCAGCTGTTCCCCCGTCTTTTCAACAGCGGAGGGGACGCGCACGGTCCCGCTCTGTTCCCCCGCTCCGCCGACGATCCCCAACAGGTCACATTCCTTATCGTAAATAAACACCCTGCATCGTTCGCTGTCCAGCGCATAAATCAGACCGTTTTCATCGGCGAACACGTCTTCAAAACGACTGTCCAGGGTGTTCCCGTGGAGACGGCCCTTTTTCAGATCACCAAAATCGTTCTTTTTATAAAATACACCGGTATCATCGAATTGCAGGACGTTGTTCCCCAACGCGTTCATTTTTTTTATTTCATCCAGTGAATTCTGTGTTGAGCGGGTCGCCGTATATATGAAATTATCCTTGCCGATATAGACGTTTGAGTATTCAACCGGCAAGGATTTCTGCATGGAGGCCACCTGTTCCTGTGTAAAAATGTTTTTCCAGATCTGGGACACCAATTGACTCCAGGTCAGCTCCACCGGGTTGCTTCCAAAGAATCCGGTAAACGTCCCCTGCGCATCGTAAGAGACCAACCCCTGGAACACGTTATGACAAACCACATATAGGCTGCCCGCCCGGTCCAGCGCAATCTTGTAGGGGCTGAATTCCGTCTGCTGTGGGAAAACCGCTTCTGTCGGCTTTGTGTAGAGCCGGAACACAACGCCATCCCGACGCATAGCCAGTACGCGTGCATTGCCGGTATCGGCGATATAAAGATCGCCGTCTGCAGTCACAAAAACCCCCTGCGGATTGTTCAGAGACTCAGGAACGCCGTCGATCAACACCTGGTCGATAACCTGTTCCAACTGCAGCCGGCTATCCATGATCAGAATCCGATGGTTGCCGCTGTCCGCCAGATAGATATCGCCGTTCCGGTCTGTAAACAGATCCGCCGGTTTGGAGAGGGCACCCAGTCCCAGCGATTCCCCGGAAACCGAGCTGACGAAACGGTACAGCTCGGGCGCCGCCACGGGATTTCCCCGCTGGTCATAAATATAGCTTTTGTAGGTTTCCGTTATGTCCGCCGGGCCCTCCATGGCTGCGCATGGGCAGATGCACCACAGCATGGACAGCACCAGCCCGGCCGCTGCGGCCCAAACACGGTATATTTTCAAGTGTAAGGCCCCCTTCTCACGTCTTCATCCCGGAATACGCCATGGTTTCGATCACGGACCGCTGACTGAACACAAACAGCAATACCGGCGGCAGCATCAGAATCAAAGAGACAACGGCGGCCACGCCGGCCCGTTCAAAGCCGGCTGTGCTGATCTGCTGCAGAGCAGTGGGAAGGAGCTTCAGCTTTTCCTGATAGATAACCTGAACGCCGTTGTTGTTCCACATGCTCTGAAAAGTAAAGATCACCAGCGTCAGCATAGCGGGACGGACCATCGGAAGCACCATGCGGAAGAAAATGCCGCCCTCCCCCAGGCCGTCCACCCGGGAGGCTTCCAGGATGTCGTTGGGGATCGTCTCCATAAACTGTCGCATCAGGAACACCCCGAAGGTCGTGCCCAGGATCGGAAATATCACCGCTCCCAGCGTATCGATCAAATGCATTTTCGCCATCACCACATATTGCGGGATGGCCGTAACCTCGGGCCGAAACAGGATGCAGAGCACAACCAGCTGAAAGAGTATCTTTTTTCCGGTAAAATCAAATCTCGCCAAAGGATAGGCCGCCATTGCGGCAACGGCCACATACAGGACGGTTCCCACAATCGTGACAAAAAGGCTGTTTACCAGATACCGTTCGATAGGCACCAGCATATCCTTTTGAAGCCGAAAAAGCTCCCCAAAGTTACGAAGGGTGGGATGCTGTACGAAAAAACGAGGGGGATAGGTAAAGAGCTCGGGCAGGGGCTTAAAGGCGTTGATGACCGAATAGAGAATAGGGAGGGCGGTAAACGCCCCCAATACCAGCAGGAAGAAAAACGCGAGTCCATTTCCGCCCGCCGAACGGTTAAAGCGCTGCCTTTTACACATGATCATATTCCTCTTTGTAGACATGATAAGCTTTCTCATCAGGCGCCATGCTTGGCAAAAGCACGTTGGATGACAAGCCAGGCGCCAATCATCAGTGTGAACAGCACCGTGGCAACCGCCGAGGCATAACCGACCTCCAAACGGGTATATCCATAGTCGATCACGTGCAGCAGCAGGGTATGCGTTGAGTAATCCGTGCTGGGCATCCCTGTAAGCGCGGCGTTCTGATAACCTACGGCAAAGGCTCCGGCTATGGCCATCACCGCTCCAAACAGCAGCTGAGGCTGCATTTGTGGGATGGTGATGTACCACAATTCCTGCCAGCGGTTATGAACCCCGTCGATGGCTCCCGCTTCAGCCAGGGAGGGATTGAGCTGCTGCAATCCGGCCACAAAGGCCAGAAAGCCGGCACCCATGCTCATCCATAGGATAACAATAATCACGACAATCGAATTATAGGCAGGATCATTCAGCCAATTGACCGTTTCGCGCAGCAGACCCAGACGGATCAGCCAGCTATTGAGCAGGCCATAGCTGTCCCCGCTGAAAATATAGGTCCATATGACATAGATATTGGCCGACAGCGATGGGGCGTAAAACAACAGGGTAAGAAACGAGCGGAGATTTCGTCCCAAGTCGTTGATCAGCCAGGCGATCAGGAAACTCAGAATGTACCCGACAGGCCCGGTAACAACGGCATATAAAATCGTGTTCCGCAGGGAAATCAAGAACACATCATCATCCAGCAAAAGCCGCAGGTAGTTGCTCAGCCCCACCCAGCGGACATGCGGCCCCATATTGAAATTGGTGAAGCTCAGGCTGACGGAAGCCAAAATGGGAATCAGCGTAAAAATCAGAAATGCCAGCAGCCATGGGGCGATAAAGGCATAGCTGATCCGATTGATACGTCGTTTTGCCACGGACCTTCTGGCCATGGAAGCACCTTCCTCCGCTTTTTATGGAACCAGATCGAATTCCGTGTTTTTACGTTCCAGTTCCTTCTGCATGTCCGCCGTATACCGCAGCATGGTTTCCCGCGGATTGCGGCTGTTGTAAAGCACGGCACGAAACGCATTGGTAAGGCTCCGGCTTATGTAATAGGAAGCCGGGCTCTGGGGGATATCCGTGACCTGTCCCCATTGCTGCGAGATCAGCAGCCGTTCCTCCTGTGTCCAGGGGATTCGTTCAAATGCTTGACGGTTCGCCGTATGATACCGGGCGGCCTTCCCCAGGAGCAGCTCCATCTCTTTTCCGAAGGCATACTGAACATCCGCACTGACCCACCACTTGGCAAAGGTGTAGGCATCGTCTGCGCGGTCCCCCTGGAGAACCACTGTACCTGTCCCGCCAGCGCTCTGTGCATGGTTGACGCCGGTCCCCCCCGCTTCTCCGGGGATAGGAGCCATACTCCACAGCCCCCGCAGTTCCGGCGCGGCGATGGACACCTGATTATAGAAAGAGAGAGAGGCCAGACCCATCGGCATTTCCCCAGAACGGAACCGGTTAAAGAAATCGAAATATAAAGGCAGTCCATATTGGCTGTATAAGTCCGTCCATGATGTAAAGGCGGCAATCGCCTCCGGGGTCGTCAGGGTAACAGACGTCAACCGGTCATTGAACACTGTCCCTCCCTGCTGCAAAAGCAGCATCTCAAACACGGCCTGATTCTCCGGAACCCCCACTTCCAGATTCTTCTTTTGCAGGGCGACCGTTACATCCAGGAACTCATCCCAGGTCTCCGGCGGGACAAGCCCCATTGATTCAAAAATATCCGTCCGGTAAAACAGCATATAATAGTTCTGCGTTTCGGGCAGCGCATAGACTCCGCCGCCCAAGGTATACGGAATCCACGCCGAAGGATAAAACCATTCCCGGATCTCCGGAAAATCCGACGCCGATGACAAATCCGCCGCCACGTCCCGCAAGGCGAGATATACAGGTGTGGCTTCCGGCACAAAGACGGCGGCGTCCGGCCCGACACCGCTTAACGATGCCTGCATCAAGGAATCTCCCACGTTTGTCAGCGTAAGATTCACTGGGATATGCGATTCCGGGGTAAAACGCTCGGCAATCAGGGTTTTCAAAATCTGCGCCTGATCCCGCCCCGACGCCACGCCGCTTGACAGGATGTCCCCCGTATTGATCCAGACCTTCAGAGGCTCCACCTGTGAACCGGCTTCGCTGAACGAATAATCCTGCACGAAGGTATATCCCAAAACCTGTATTCGAAACCATATCTTTTCCAAAACATTGGCGTGCCGTGCCTTTAGGGGACTCCCGTTCCCCACGAGAAGGATTTGATCCAGCTCCAGCGGCTGCTTCTGCAGGTCAGAGAGGATGTCCGACAACGTGCTGATGTTCGTGCGGAAACGCTCCAGTCGCTGCGGAATCCGGGAGGGGCGCTTCAAGAAGCCGTCGACCTGGCGGACAATTTCCCCCAGCACGCTCGACGCCTCATCCCCGCCGCCGGTCTGCATAGTGCCGATCACCCGCCGTATCTCTTCAAGCTGCTCCCGCAGCTTTTCCAGATTCGGCAGCAGGTCGGGCAATTCGTACTCGAATTGAAAGTCCCGGTTCAGATCCACGCTGACACCGGTTACCATCAGGATATCCCGGTAAATTTCGTTCATAAAATAGACGGCGTTCTGAAGCTCCGGCAGATATTCGCTTTTTGCCCCCAGTGTCGCCGACAGCGTCAGGACACTGCTGCCCTGTTCCAGGTAAAAAAGGTACGGCGTTCCCTGCTCGTCGGCCAGCGTCATCGTCCGCCAATCGGAAGAATAGGGGAAGGCAACCATGCGCATCTCGGAAAAAGGGATTTCTCCGTCAATTTTCAGCTGCCGGAAGGAGGGAAGTCCGGGTATAATATCCTGCCGGTAGCGGAAGGACAGGGTATACAGTCCATCTTCCGGCACCTCCAGCCGCCAGGATACCCATTGACCCGGCTGCTGCCAATTTTCCCCGCCCAGCGTATTCAGGGTAAGGGAACGGGCATTGCTGGGAGCGACCGAGGGATCGGATTGGTCGGATTGCCGACGGATAGCGGAATCGGATCGTTCCAGCATGTTTTCCGCTTCTGTTTCCCAAGCAGCCATCGTCCGAATGTCCGGATACTCGGCGGACACCTGCGCGTAAGAGGGGAGAGCCTCCGGAGGCAACAGGCGGATTCCATACAAAGCCAGCGACCCCGCGGATTGGATGGCAAGCCTTGTTTCTCCCGCGGGCAGCGCAAGCAGAAGCTCCCCGTCATAGACCGCACTGCTGTCTCGCAGAACCATGGTAAGACGGCGGGATTCCTCCCGGGCCGGCGGATGGACGGCGTTGCCCTGGGAATCGGCTTGCATCGTGCCGTCATCCACCCATATGGTATCCAGGGCCAGTCCGCCAGACTGCTCAAAGGGGAGTTTTCCATCCAGCAGAATGGTTACCGCGGGCGACTGTCCCTCTTCGCTCTGAGCCAAATACTCCAGCTCCAGCCGATACCGGCCGGCTGCTGCCAAAGAAACGATAAATTCCTTTTGCCCCCCTGCTTCCAGGTGCTCTTCCCCGGCCGCCACCAGGTATTCTCGTTCTTCCGAGCCGTCCGGGAACGATTCCGTCTGTCCGGCATATGCCATATAAGAAGATGCCGGAAGAACGGCGGATTCCGATCCGGACGTCTCACCGGCAGATTCCTTCGCGCGGACAGGTCCCGGCAACATCGTCCCGGCCAGCAGAGACGCTCCCAGCATCCCGGCAAGAATTCGAGCTGCTAATGATCTCATAGCGCTTCCCTCTCATTTCCAAACACGGCCCGTCAGCCCACAATCCCGCTGCGCTCCACGCTTTCGGCAAAGAAACGCTGCAGCGCCATATAGACAACCAGCAAAGGCGCGACCGTAAGCAGCGCACCCGCCTGCTGCATGGTGATAATCTGGTAGGTATCCCAGTTCGTTCCCATGGTCCGTGTCAGGTTTTGCCGCATATTGGCCAGCATGGTGGAAAGCGTCGGCATGTTTGAAGCAAAAATCGTTGTCAGATAATAATCGTTGCAATACCACACAAAAGAAAAAAGGAAGACAATCAGCATAGCGTTCCGGAGGTTCGGCAGCATAATCCGGACATAGGTTTTAAAAAAGCCGCAGCCGTCTATATAAGCGGCATCCTCCAAATCCTTGGGCATATTCCGGAAAAACTGCATGAAAATCAAGATAAAGATTCCGGAGCGCAATCCGGTTCCGAAGACGGCAGGCAGATAGAAAACAAAGGGCGTATCTAAGATGGACAAGGCTGTCTTTCCCCCGCTGACTCCCTGCAGAATACCTAGGAAATCCAGATTCCGAAAAAGGGTATACGTCGGCAGGGAAATTGTCTGCGTGGGGATCACAACCATTAAAAAGAGACACAGGATAAACAGCTTTTTCAGAGGAAAGCGGAATCTTGCAAACCCATAGGCAACAAAAGAGCAAACCAGCATCTGAATAGCCGAAGATAAAATAGAAATTTGCAGGGTGTTCATCAACGCCTGCCCATATTTCATCGCTTCCGCTGCGTTTCGGAAATTTTCCAGCGTAAAGTGCCGCGGCACCCACACAACCGTAGGGTCGTAAACGTCGCTGGGCTGGCGGATCGCCATGCTGATCATATAAAGCAGCGGATATAAGATGACAAAGGACATGGCGACCAGCAATACAGTCCGAAACAGACTCCACAAAAGCTGAAAAACATAGCGGCTCAGCGCGCTTTCACGAACCCCGGCCCTTTTTATTTCTTCCCGCATGTTATGTTTCATAATGTATCTTCCGATTCAATACAAAGTAAAGAATACTGACAACACTGACCGTGATGACAAAATAGATAATGGACATAGCGCTTCCAAAGGAATAGTTTGCCTGCTTATAGGAAACGTCTGAAATATACAACAGCGTCGCATTGTCATAGCTTGCGCTGTAATCGATCACCGTATAAATTAGAACCAGCAGCGTATGCGGGGCCACGGAAGGGAACGTCACCTTGACAAAGGTTTCCCAGCCGGTTGCGCCCTCCACCTCGGCCACCTCGTAATAACTTCTGGGAATAGCCAGCAGGCCGGCAATAAAAATCTGAATCTGTACCCCCGACCGCCAAACCAGATCGACAATCCCGTTAATAATTTGCATCACCGTATCGGTGATCTTGTCCGGGATTTCCATGTTGACAAGCATCTGATAAATAAAATGGCTGTTAAAAAGATTGCTTTGGGCGTCGTTTCCCATCGCCACGTCACGCAGTCCCATCCGGATGATATTGATAATCACCCCGGAGGTGATGATAATCGGAAGGAAAAAAATGGCGCGGGCCGCCATACGGCCCCGGAACGGCTGAGTGAGCACAATGGCCATAAACAGGCTGAACGCCACGATAATCGGCGTCTGGTACGCGATATCTTTCAGGGTACTCACCAGCAGCTGAGGATAATTAGCGTCCTTAGTGAACGCATTCAGATAGTGGGAAAAAGCGCCGTCTGGAAGCGGAAGCAGCGTATATCCCCCGCCTTTTTGAATCATCATCTCATACAGCGAATAAATGACCGTCATAATAATCGGCTGCAGGAAAAAAACGGCGAACCCAATAATAAACGGAAGAATAAAAAGCAGCCCCACATACCGCTTACGCTGCTCCAGTGACACCCGTCTGTGGATGATCGCCATAACACACCCCTTTCCCCAGCGGCGCGAAAGAGGGCCGTACAGTACGTAACCGATACGGCCCTCTTTCGACCGGTCTTATGTTTGCGTTACTTTCTCTTCCGTCCGGTCCAGAACAGGACCGCCGCGGCTCCCGCAAAGGCTGCCACTGCCGCGCACGAACATGCCGCCGCGCCGGTGTCGGGGTTTGGGGAACCGATATACCGGATATTTTCTATGGCGCTGATCTCATCCACCACCAGATACTGTGTGTCCGCATTGACATCGGTGGTAATCGTAAGGCTGTAGAGATTATCCTTCTGGAGCTGCTTGTCCTTTCCGGCCGTTCCGCCATACCAATACACAAACTGGTCCAGCGGCAGACGGACGATCCCTTCGAAGCCCGACGGAAGCATGCAGATGCCCTCCTCAAGAACCTCCGTTTCCTTCAGCGTGCTTCCGCCCTTCTCCATATAGAGAACTTTGGCCTTTTCCTTCAGCCAGAACGTTTCCCACTGGGCGGTGCCGCCGCCCTCGGTAATGGCGAACCGGTAAGCGCCGTTATCCGATTCCCTATCCGCCGGAGTTTTCTGGATATACAGCTCAATCGCATTCATTCCCGTTGCATCCCAGCCGCTCACCAGCTTCAGGCCGAAAGCAACCCAATCCATTTTGTCCTTCGTGCCGGTCAGCTTCAGGGAAGATCCGGCTTTTCCACGGATACTGGGGATATAACTCGCCTTTCCCTGAGAGTCGTCCTGCAGCGCTTCCGCAGCGTTGCCGGAGGGGGTTTTATCCGCATAATTTGCCAGAGACACGCTTTTCTGCGGCACGGCGATGCTCGTCGTGCTGTCAGGGTCCGATGCCGGATCAGAGGATTCGCTGTCAGTTGGCGGTGCAGACTGACTACGCTCCAATACTGTGACAGCCATCAGGTCATCTAAACAAATTGTCTGTGTTTCGGAAAAATCTGTTAGGATCGATATGTCAAACAGGTTTGTCCGATCCAGCTGCTGATTACCACTGCCGCCATACCAATACGTCAGGCTGGAGAACGGGATTTCCACCGTTCCTTCAAAGTTTGCCGGCAACCAGACAAGTCCTTCGTCGTCGCAGACGGCTTTCTGCCAAGCATCTGAGCCTTTTGCACGATAAGAAATGGCAGCTCCTCCTTTGACATGGAAGGTTTCCCAGTCCTTTGCCTCGGTAAGATAAAAATGATAGGGCTGGCTTTCACTCGCCCCGCTCCGCTTCATATAAAACTGAATACCGACATAATCCGAAAAATTCCAATATGGGGTCAGCTTTACGGCGGCCGTCTCCCACACCGTATCTTTCGACGCTGCCAACTTCAGTGTCGAACCTGTTCGTCCCTGGATGTCATTAATAAAGGCGGAACCGATCTTGACATTGGGTCCGGTTGTGGTGGGGACCAGCGTATCTTCAAGGGAATCTCCGGCAGATACCCCAGAAAAATCGTTAATGGTCAGATCCTCGCCCGCCACGCTGGGCTCAGATTCCTCAGGACTGGTCGTCGACGAAGTGCTGGGCGGCGTCTCCGTAGAGGCTGGAACCGTATAGGTGCGGCCGGTGGCCTGTTCCAATGCTTTTGCCGTCTGCAGCGCCACGATCCGGTGCCCCTCAACGGTGGGATGAGTGCCATCCTGCGTGATATTGATCCCTGCCTGCAGCTGCTCGGTGTAGGTGACGTTAAAATCGTTATAAATACCGTTGCACGCCTCTGCAAGACGTTTCAATTCCCGTTTGTAGGCATCCTCATCCACAGATCCTGTCCAAATAAAATCGTTGACGATCAGCGAGGTCCCGCTTTCCTTCACGATCTGAATGACCCGATCGATCGACTGAGCAAATACGTCTGTGTCCACCTGCTGATTACGGTCATTAGTCCCCATCGCAAAAATCAGCACATTGGCCTGGCACGCGGTATTCAGTACATCCGCGTCGATATCGCTCAATTTGGCGCCGCTGCGGGAGTAGTTGTTCACCGTCACTTCCGTCGGATCGCTGTAATAGCCAATGCCGCTGACAGCTGTGCGGCTGCCATCCTTTTTCCGGATTTCGATGTTCAGCGAATTTTCCCCGCCGGTTTCAATCAAATCCGTGCGGGCAGCCGGGTTTCGGGCATCGGCATTGCTGTTTACGGTGGCCTTTACCTCTCCGTTGACTGCTACATCAAAGGAACCGTTATCGGGAGCCTCCTCATAAAAAACGCGTATGTATGGACTGGCTTCCGGCATCTCGATCCGGATGACTCCGCTGGCATCGGTGGAAGTCATGGCAAAGAAACCTAAGTATTTCCCCGAATCCTCTTTGCTCCACAGGCCTGTCGAACTGACCGTATGACGCTCGCGGTAGACGCCATAGGCGTTGCTGACGCTGCTCTGCAATGTGAGGAATCCATAGTTATGGTTGTCATGGGTGGCGTTGACGGCTTTCCGCAGCAGCCCCACATAGCTCTGCCCCGCCAGATCGGGCGCATTGGCGCCATAGGAAATGCTGTCCCCCAGTACGGTGATCGATATATCGCCGTAGGCGTCGTTTCCCTTTTCCAACGGATCCTTCGGATCTGTATCGGCGACGGTACGTTCAAGCACTGTCACCGCCGCCATATAGTTTACACTGAGAGTCCGGGTGGAAGAGAAGTTTGTCAAAATCGTCAGCGCGTACAGGTTTTCGAGGCTCAACGTGCCGCCGTCACCCGATTTATGTGATGTCAGACTGGCAAAGGGGATCTCAACATATCCCTCAAAATTTCCCGGCAGCCAGACATTCTCATTAGCGTCGCCGGCCGCCCGTTTCCATGACTGTTCCCCTTGCGCACGGTAGGAGACGGTCTTCCCCTCACCAATACCGAAGGTGTCCCAGCCGGTAGCGTCATTGAGGGTAAAGCAGTAGGGCTCGTCTGTCTCTCCCGCCGGGGTCCCTTCTCGTTTTACATAGAGCTGCAGCCCCACATAATCCGAAAAATACCATTCCGGGGCCATCTTCAGGCCCAGCGGGGACCAAACGGTGTCATCCGACGCGGCAGCTTTCAGCGCGGAACCGGTAAACACGGAATTGCCGAACACCTCGGAACCGGTATAATTCACTTCTACATAATCGTTGAGCGCGGTCCCCGCTTCTACAGCGGTATAGTCGTGTACCAGATGATCTTCGTCGTGTATTTCCGCGGCAAACACGCAGGTCAAAGTAGTCGCCAAAAAGCTGACGATCAGCAACATACTGATTGCTTTTTTCATGGACTCTGTCATCCTTTCATCGCAAGTATTTCGGAGTTCTCCTTCAATTTAAGAAGCATCGGCGTTAATGAGATCAACAATGGATTTCATTTTGCTTTCAATAAACGAGCGGTGGGAGGCAACCGCTGTTGCCGGCGGTACCCCGTTGTTAAAGATATCCTCCCACAGAATCCAACGCTGGCTCCACCAGTCGGGAAGACCATATATAAAGGAGCCGTTAGGCGTATGGGTACGGTTGAATTCCTTGATATACGCGTAGGTTTCGTCATCCTTATACGTGCGTTTGCGATTATCCACCACCGCGGGATCGTTCGCATGGGCGGTATTGTACTCCGTCTGGAACTTATACCAGGCTACCGCACCCTTGGCGTTCTTGGCACCTGCGGGAACTCCCCAGGCATACAGCATAGCCGGCGCCGTATTTTCATCCGCATCCGGTCCAAGCGGGAACGGCGCGATGCCAATCTCAAAATTCACATTGTTGTACACGTCATAGCTGCCCATCGCCTGCCACGGCCGCTCCGCGATCATGGCCACGTTGCCGGCCATGAAATCCTCCCGCCAATAGGGCTGGCCATGGTCAAAGGAACGGTACTTGCTCTGCAAATCCTGCATCATTTGGAGTCCCTTGAGCTCATTGGGATGATCCAGGGTAAGTTCAATGCTCCCATTTTCACCAATCTCAATGCTCCGGCCGCCATTGGCAAAAATGAACAGATCCCAATACCACGTCCCGTATCCCCGTTGGTTGGAGATACCGTCGTTGTCCGTGTCCTTGACGAATTTGGCAGCCACCTCGGTAAAGGTATCGAAGTTCCAGTTACCCTCTGCCGCATATTCCGCAGGTGTCTTTTCGCCGACATTCTCGAACATTGTCTGATTAAAATAAATGTAGAAGATGTAATCTTCATCCTGGCGCGCCACGCAATAGGTTTTTCCGTCAAACTGGAAGTTCTTGATCATGTCCATGTTCCAGATCGGATCCGACGGGTCATAAAGCCCATCCAGCGGTTCCATCATATTGCGTGCAAGATATGTCAAATAGGTATTATCCGTGACAATCATCGTGTCCGGTGGATTCCCGCTGTTGATAAGCTGATAGATTTTGGTCGACCATTCTCCGCCATAATTTTCAAATTCTACGGTACAGCCGTATTTTGTCTCAAACTCATGGATCATGTCTTCGGTCAATTCATCCAGCGAGCCTTCGGAAGCGACGCGAAGCGTCGTCCCCTGCAGGTCGCTGTAAAAATCATCCTTCCCCGTCCCCGGCGTATTACCGCTGGACGCTCCGCTCGACGGTTTGCAGGCAGTTCCTATCAGAGCGAAGATAGCCAGAGCCGCCAAAACACTCAGAATTCTGCAATTCATAAAAACCATCCCCTTATTATCGTAATAGAAATCTTGAACGATAGCCTGCTGTAACCCGCCGTTAAGCTCTCTTCCGGTCATCACTCCTCCACTTCGTCAATCGCCGCTTCCGCGGGCGGATCTTCTTCGCATAAGGGAGCCCGGCCGCCGTCAGAAAAAGTGGGCTCTTCCTTTTTCAAGATCACAACATCGCCGCTTTCGGAACAGAACAGCATCCGGTACTGCATCGGCGTAATTCCAAACTTACGGCTGAACATGGCCACAAAATTAGTCTCCTTATACCCGCACAAGGAGGCGATTTTCTGGATGGACAGCGACGTAGAATTCAAGTACCGTTTGGCCTCACCCATGCGGACGTCCACAAGATATTGATAAAGCGAGATCCTTTTTTCTTTTTTAAACACATGACGCAAATGGCTTAAGGAGTAACCATAGCTTTCGCTGAGCCGCTCAAAATCAATATTCTCATGATAGGTGCTTTGGATATAATGGGCAACCCGCGCCACCACGTCCGGATATTTGGTCCTGCAGGCTATCCGCTCGATCTCCAAAACCAGCTGCTGGAGAAGCGCATCCACATACTCCGTGTACCCTCTTCTCCGGCAGACTTTTTCGTCAACAATCTTGGACAATATGGCAAAAACCGTTTCATGATTCGGCATCGTCTCAAAAAACAAGGGAGTGTTAAAGGGGGAAGTTCCGTTAGTTCCGATAAAGCGGCAATAAATAACCCTTCCCGGGCTTTTAACCAGCTCGTCGTGTTCCATGTTCGGAGGAATAACCACCAGGCTGCCCGAAGAAAAAACGTAGGTTTCGTGCGCTACGGTGGTTTCTCCCTGCGCAGAGTGGTAATAAATCATTTCACATTCCGCATGCTTTTGCGGCAGCACATAATGTGTAGGGGCATGCACATGGCTTCCAGCCGCCGTCAGCGTATAGATCACCGTCTTACCTCCCCGCTTTTCAAAATGGGGCATCCCTCTGTATGACGAGGGTCCAACGATAAGCATGGATAACCATCGGCATTTCGCCTAATATCCATCCTGAAAAACGGATCCTTTTTGCATTTTTAGTATAACATGCATCGGTTTCGAAATGTGGCTAACTTTCAAGCTATTTTTCAGTAAAATATTGGAAACCAAAGTGTATACCGCCCCGTATGTTTTTTGAAAGCTCATTTGCCAGTTTCGATTTATTGTCGAATTTTTCGGCCATCAAGGGGGTGCCGCTTTATTCCCGCACCAAATCATCTATTGCCTTTGGCGGATGGTTCTTCTATAATAGGCGTAAATCAGGGATGGCCGTATCCGGCACGCCGTCTGCGGCCAGATCGGACCATCTAAACAGGAGGTAAATGTATGCTGCAGTTGAAAATGATCCACTCGCTGGAAAAGGTGTTCCCTTACAAGGCGCCGGAGAGCGCATTTAACGCCGCATCCCTTTTCCAGAACGAATGCTTTTCCTGGCAGGCCTCCTTTTTCGCCGACAAAGAGAACTGGGGCCGATGTGAAGCGGCGATCACGGTCAAGGGGGTACTCGCCCCCTATATCACGGTCAAACAGGTGGGCCTGGTTCCCTGTGAATTTCCGTGCTATGAGCAGGCGGACGATTATCTGCTTACAGAGCCGGGAATGGTTCCCGACGTGCTGAGTACACTCAGCGGGAACACGGTGCGGTATCTGCCGCGTCGCTGGGAAAGCCTGTGGCTGACGCTGGACGGCCGGGGGACGGATCTCCCCGCCGGGGATCACGAAATCCATGTCTCGCTGACAGCGGATGGGGAGACCGTCTCCGATTCGGTGAAGCTGACGGTGCTCCCCATTTCTCTGCCGGAACAGCGCCTGTTATTCACTCAATGGCTGCACTGTGACTGTATTGCGCAATATCACGGCGCGGAAATGTTCAGCGAGCGGTTCTGGGCGCTGTTGGAGCGTTATGTGAAAATGGCGGCGGATTACGGGATTAACCTTCTATATACACCGCTGTTCACCCCGCCGCTGGATACGCAGGCAGGCGGCGAGCGGCTGACTTGCCAGCTCGTCGAGGTGACGGTCGAGGACGGCCTGTACCGCTTTGGCTTCGACCGGCTCTCCCGTTGGTTTGCCATGGCCCGCCGCTGCGGAATCACACGGTTTGAGCTCTCCCATTTCTTCACCCAATGGGGCGCAAAATGCACCCCAAAAATCATGGCGTCGTTCGGGAAATGTGGAGCTACGACCCGAATTTTCGGCTGGGATACCCCCGGTGACGGTGAGGAATATCGGCGTTTTCTCTCGGCGTTCCTGCCGGCGCTTAATGACTTCCTTCACCGCGAGGGGGCGGCGGAGAGCTGCTACCTTCACGTGTCGGATGAGCCGGGAAAGGAGCATTTACAGGCGTATATCGCTGCCGCCGCGCTTCTAAAACAATACCTGCCGGGTTATCCGGTGATGGACGCCATATCGGATTACGAGATCTATCAGCAAAGCGCGATTAGCGATCCGGTGGTGGCACTGAATCATATCGAGCCCTTTCTGGAAAAGCAGGTTTCCCCGATGTGGGGCTATTACTGCTGCGGACAGTATACGGAGGTGCCCAATCGTTTCCTCGCCATGCCCTCCTACCGCAATCGGATTGCCGGCCTGCTGTGCTACAAATTCGGGCTCAAGGGCATTTTGCAATGGGGATATAACTTCTACAATACCCAGTTTTCTCTGGAGGAGGTGGATCCCTACGCCTGCACCGACGGAGGGCGGGCCTTCCCTTCGGGCGACCCGTTTTCGGTTTATCCCGAGGGAGAGGGCTGCACAGAATCCCTGCGGCTGTCGGTGTTCCGCGACGCGCTGCAAGATCATCGAGCCCTCTGTCTGCTGGAGGATCTGGCCGGCCGGAAAGAAACGCTGGCTTTTCTGGAGCGGTGCGAAGCTGGCATGACCTTCCGTCAGTACCCGCACGACGCAGATTTCCTGCTGCGGTTCCGGCAAATGCTGAATGCGGAGATCCAGTGCCGTCTTTCGTAGCAGCTGTCCATATCAGCTCGAAATGCCGTATAAGCAAGGCTTTTCTCTCACTCCATACGGAGCTGCAAAAGCAGGAGCGGCCTCGGGACCTTTTGCGTCTCTGCATAAGTGCCGTCATACTTATGCCACATATCTGTTAAAGGGCGGGCCAGTCTTCGTGAGACTCAGAAGACTCTAGGCCACAGCGCCGACGGCGTGACGGAAATCTACACCACGTGGATACGAACGAAATCAAAACCTGCGTTGCACCTGTCGTCTTGGTTTTATTTGGGTCTAATTGTGGGTATAAACCGGAAATCGTGTCAAGAAATAGAAAACAGAAAGCACCGTCAGCCCGTATGAAACAACGGGTTTTCGGTGCTTTCGTTTTGACTGGAATGGTTGGAATCAAACCAGCATGAGCTATTTGAGGGGCTGAGATTCTGCCGCTGAACTACCCCCGCGCAGCATGCCGTCCACAGAGCGCTGGCTTTGCCATAGCATGCTCCGCTGCTCTAGTCAAAAAATGCTGCCGTTTTTTCATGATGGTATTTGAAATGAACCTAACATAAGATTTAAAAGCCAAGCGATCCAGGAGATCACGGAAATGGAGAACTCTCGGAATTTCGAACTGGTATATTGGCCAAAGGGATGGATCTCTTATCCATTCACGTGTCACTTGACAAAACCCGCGTGGTTTATGGGATCACCGTGGATTCACTATCCATGGAGGCCGTACCAAAACTGAGCCATAAAAAACGATTATCCCGACCTGAAAATTCTCTCACATGCGGCAACCCGCTATCTGGTGGAAGCTGCGAATGCTGCTCAATATCTATTGCCGAAAGGAGAGTAATAATGGGACGTTACGGAACAGAGGTGTATGGATTATCCATGATGTTCGCGCTCATATTTCGGGTATCTGTTCGCCTTAATCGCCTTTTGTCGGTTTATCAGGATATAAAAAAAGAAACCCGTATAAACCTAATGTTCATGCAGGTTTCTATTGGAGCTGGTGGACGGACTCGAACCCCCGACCTGCTGATTACGAATCAAATTTTTTGCCTTTTTTCATCCGCCTATATCCGCAAAAATCGGCTTAAATACTCGATTTTTTCGTTTTAAAATTTGTAGAGAGATGGGCCGTGGTAGTCAAAAAGTAGTCAGCCTATAGAGGAAAATTGCGCATTTATTTTGTCGGCAACGGCTAGTCCGTCTGTGTGCTCTAAGTGTGTATAAATCTGCGCCGTCATTTGTATGCTGCTATGCCCAAGAAGATATTGCGCCGTTCTTAAATCGATGCCGGCGTAGTATAAATTGGTTGCATCGGTCACCTATTACTATTACGACAAACGGACAAAGGCAAAAAAGAAAAAGTGGGAATCCGGGTATACGCCTGAATCGGCTGAACTTCGGAAGAAAGAGATCGAATACCTGATGAAAAAGGGCGAGTTTATCGCCCCCGATGAAACAACGGTAGAAGAGATGGCTTGGGAATGGCTGGATACCATGGCAGTACAAAAGAAATTTGCTCCTGAGACTTATTACGGGTACGAATCAGCCATTAAGAATCATATTCTGCCTCATATCGGTAGCCGACCAGTACAAAGCGTCACGGCTAAGGAAATCGATCAGCTTTTCGTAACTCTCGCAAAAACGCAAAAGGGAACTTTTGTAAACGGTGTTCGTGTTAAGCCGCAAGAAGAGGACACATTAGACCAGGGAAAATATCTAAGCTCGTCAACGCTACGGGATATTTATTTTGCCGTTAAACCTATTTTTGATATGGCGGTAAAGTACGAGTTGATAAGCAAATCTCCGGTACAATGTGAAATCCCCAAAAAGGCGGATACAGAAAGGGCCTATTGGACGGACGATCTAGTTAAAGAGGCTCTGCAGCATTTGGAGGAGCGTCCGCTGCTCCATCTGATTATCCACCGTATTTTCTATGGCTCCCTACGGAGCGGGGAGGCAGCCGCCATAACGCTGGAGTGCATCAATCTTGGGAAAAAACAAGTTCTTATCGATAAGACGCTGCAGCGGGTAACGAAAGCCGCTCTCCAAAAGGTTCCCCGCGATTCCATCATTAAAATCTTTCCCAATGTCGGTAGTAAGAAAGATCCTAAATCCTGTATGATCCTGAAGCGTCCCAAAACCAAAAAAAGCACGCGGATTATGTTTCTGAGCGATCCCTTGGTTCAGGAGATCCGGAAAAGGATTGAGCATATCCAAATGCAGAAGGAGCTGCTGGGGGAAGAATATCACGACCACGGCCTTTTACTTTGCCTTCCAAACGGCGATCCGATAGAGCCTAAGTTAATTCTGGAATGGTTTGTAAAGTGGCAGAAAGAATCCGGGTTGTATTTTCCCGAACTGCCGGTGCATGGCATACGGCATTCCGCCACGCAATATAAACTGGAAGTAGGCGAAGGGGACATTAAAGCCGTTCAGGGCGAAAACGGTCATTCTTCGGCAAAAATGGTGGTTGATGTTTATTCCCACGTAAGCGATGCAAGGCGGCAGGTTCTGCATGATAAGATGGACGCGGATTTCTATTCCCGCAAAGAAGAAGCCGCCCGGAAAAACGAAGAGTTGTTTTCCAATATGCTGCAGGCGATGATGGCGAACGGCGACTCTCAGGGGATTTTCCTGAACTCAATCATGCAAAGTCCTGAAATGCAGAAAACATTATTAGCTGCACTGTTTACGTCCCAAAAGAAGTAGTAGCAGATTGTAGTAGCATGGCCTTTCCAACGGACGGTTTCAGGAAACCAAAATTCAAATGAAAAAGGGAGGAATTCGCATGGACATAAAAAAATGATGCGGCTTTAAGAAGTACCGTGAATACTTCAAAAAACCGCATCACTACAAGGTTTCTGGCGCGCTTGGAGGGACTCGAACCCCCGACCTACTGGTTCGTAGCCAGTCACTCTATCCAGCTGAGCTACAAGCGCATGCTGCCGCCCGTATTCGGGCAACGTATTGATTATACGCAGATTTATCCTGCTTGTCAAGAAAAAGTTTCGGTTTTTTCTTGTTTTACCACCGGGTTATCGGAAACAACCGGCAAATGCCGTTCGGGCGGCCTGCCTTGACAAATCCCGACAAAACCGCTATAGTAGAAAACGGTGCGGAATTCCCGCGCTGAAATAAAAAGGAACTGTTACCACCATGAAAGACAAGGGGTGCTGGTGAATCGGCCGGCTGAGAGGGAGCCCGCGGCTCTAAACCCTGAACCTGATCCGGGTAATACCGGCGGAGGGATGTTTTCATTGCGTTTCCGTGCGCCCCGGCGCGGCGGATCGGTTTGAAGGAAAACCCTCCACCTTTGTTGTGTGGAGGGCTTTTTGCATCTCGGATTTGTCTGCGGCGGCACAGTCCCATCTTAGAAAAGGGGTCTGTATCCATGGAAAAGAAACGGGCGCTTCGGCTCACCGAGAGCGCGATCATGCTGGCGTTCGCCACGATCCTCAGCATGGTAAAAATCGTCGACCTGCCCTATGGAGGGAGCATCACGGCCTTCAGTATGCTTCCGATTATCCTGATCGCCTATCGTTACGGAACCGGCTGGGGACTGTTTACCGCTTTTGCCTACAGCCTGCTTCAGCTCCTGATGGGGATGAGTTCCCTGTCGTTCGCGACAACTGCTGGCGCGGCGGCCGCCATCATCCTGCTGGACTATATCGTCGCCTTCCTGGCGCTGGGCCTGGGCGGTGTTTTCCGCGGTAAGCTCCACAGCCAGGGGGCGGCGCTGGCCGCAGGCACTGTTCTCGCCTGCGTGCTGCGGTATATCTGCCATGTCATTTCCGGCTGCACGGTCTGGGCCGGGCTCTCCATCCCGGACTCCCAGGCGCTGCTGTACTCCCTGATCTATAACGCTACCTATATGGCACCGGAGACCCTGATTACGGTGGTCGGCGCGGTATACCTCTCAAAGGTACTGGATTTCGGCAGCGAGACCATTACCCGTACCGCACCGCAGGCGAAAGCGCCCGACCTCGCGGTATTGTACTCCGGGATCGGCAAAACCGCGCTGGCTGTTGCGGCGGTGTTCGACGTAGCGCATGTTTTTTCTCTGCTTCAGAATCCGGAAACCGGCGAATTCGACATCACCGGAATCACACAGGCCAACTGGCTGTTGCTGGCGATCGTGACGGTGGTCGGCGTGCTCCTGTTTTTCCTGCTCGGCCGGCTCGCCGCACGGGTTCCCGCCGACAGCCCGGTAAAGCTGAAGGGTCTGTTCCGCGCCCTGCCCGTCATTGGGGTGGCGGCCGCGGCGGTATTCGACGTGGTGTTTATCGTCCTGACCGTGCAAAACGGCGAGCTTTCCTCCGACAGCTGGGTTCAGATGATCCTGCTGACCGTCTGCGTATTGGCGGCGGCGTTTTTTGTTCTCTTCCGCAGCCGGGCAAAGCGTCAGGCAGCGTAAATTTATCCGCTATTCTTTTCCCTCCGTATGCCGGTCAGACATACGGAGGGTTTTTTCTTCCGGATAAGTCTTGACAATCCGAGCATTCTGTGTATATACTATATATACAGTAAGCACGCAGAGGTGACGCGTTGAACATTATAATCCGCAATACCGGGGAAACGCCGATCTATGGGCAGATCGTCAGCCAGATCAAGGGCGCAATCATTTCCGGGGAAATGACGGAGGGCGAACCGCTGCCTTCTATCCGCCTGCTCGCCAAGGAGCTTCGCATTAGCGTCATCACCACCAAGCGGGCGTATGAGGAACTGGAACGCGAGGGCTTTATCGTCACCATGTCGGGAAAGGGCAGCTTTGTTGCCTCGCGGAACATGGAGCTGATCCGGGAGGAACAGCGCCGGCTGATGGAGCAAAGCCTGACCGCAGCGGTCTCCGCCGCAAAAACGGCCGGCGTGGGGAAAGACGAGCTGGCCGATCTGATTGTCCTGCTGTACGACGAGACAGACGGATAACACGCGCCCGCCCATTTCCATGTTTTCCTTTACCAACGGCGGACGCGCCGTCCATCCGAAGCCTATCGCTTCCGTCCGGCCTTTCAGCCGGGCGAGGGCCTGGCTTTTTGCGCCCTGAACATCCCCTGAACACCGGGAGCGCGTTTCGAGCATCCCCCCTGTTAGCGCCGGATATTGGCGCGGAATGGAGAATCGGTATGAGCTATGTCATTGAAATCGAAGGCCTGCGCAAAGAGTACGACGGCTTTACCCTGCAGGACCTGAACCTTGCCGTGGAGGAAGGAACCATCACCGGCCTGGTCGGCGCCAACGGCGCGGGAAAGAGCACCACCCTCAAGCTGATCCTGAACCTGATCCGGCGGGACGCCGGCGCTATCCGGGTATTCGGACTGGACAACCGCGCGCACGAACGGGAGATCAAGCAGCAGATCGGGGTCGTGTTCGACGAGCCCTGCTTCCATGAAATCCTGACGCCGAAGCAGATCGACGGCTATATGGGGGCGCTGTACGACGCGTGGGATTCCCGTCTCTTCCAAGAGCTGCTTGAACGCTTCTCCCTCCCCGGGAAAAAGGCGGTGAAGGAATTCTCCCGCGGCATGAAAATGAAGCTGTCTATCGCCGCGGCGATGGCGCACCATCCCCGGCTGCTTCTGCTGGACGAACCGACCAGCGGACTGGATCCTCTGGTGCGGGACGAGATTCTAGATTTGTTCCTCGACTTTTTGCAGGATGAGCGGCATTCCATCGTCCTGTCCTCCCACATCACCAGCGACCTGGAAAAGATCGCGGACACGATCGCGCTGATCGACCGGGGCCGTCTCCTTTTCCACAAAGAAAAGGACCGGCTGCGGGAGCAGTATGTGCTGGTGAAAGGCAGCGCCGCCCAACTCGAACAAATTGATCCGGACCTGCTGGTCGGCGTGCGGAAAAACGAATACGGCTTTGAGGCGCTGAGCAAAACCCGCCGTCTGCCCAGCCTAAACGGGCTGGCGGTCGAGCGGCCGACCATCGAAGACATTATGCTGTTTGCAACGAAAGGAGGGCGCCGGAAATGAAAGAAAGAACACAGGCCGCCCGTAAAAACCGTTTTATCGGATTAATGCGGAAGGACTGGGCGTTGATGGCGAAGCAGCTGCGGCTAATGGCGATTTACCTTACCCTGATGATCGTAGTTTTCTCCTTTACCGTGGACGGCATGGCCTTTCTTACCAGCCTGTTTTCGGTGCTGATGTTTATCATGGCGATCAACTGCTTCGCCTATGACGAACAGGTACATTTCGACAAGCTGGTCGCCGCCTCTCCCCTTTCTCCTCTGACGGTGGTGCTCGCCCGCTACGGCGTCGCGCTGACCGTCGGGATAGGCGGCTCGGTAATTATCGCCCTGATCAATCTGGCAATCGGTTTTATCCGGAAAACCGGGGACGGCGGCGTGGAGGAAACGCTGATCTCGCTGCTCGCCAGCATCGGCGTGGCGCTGCTGCTGGTTTCCGTCCTGTTTCCGCTGCTCTATAAATTCGGAGTAAACAAAAGCCGCCTGGTGATGCTGATGATCTGCGCCGTCCCCATGCTGGGAGTCCTGCTGGTAAAATTACTGCTGCCCAAAGAGATGCTGAAGGGAATGGAAAGCTTCTCCGTACCGCCTCTCCTGCTGGCTCTTCTTCCCTGGCTGGTCGGCGTCCTGCTTCTCGCTGGCGCGGCGCTTTCGGTTTTCGTTTCCGTCCGAATCCTGAAAAATAAGCAGTATTAAAAAACAACCGGTCATCGCGGGACACCGCAGATGACCGGCTGTTTTTTTCTTGGGCCTGCTATACCGTTACTCCATTACCAGTTCGAGAAATCCCGCCGGTAGGGCGTAAACGGTGCGAAAGCCGGCAAGCGCCGACAACTCCTCATACAGGCTGAGATGAAAGGTCAGGCCATTTTCACAGCGGATGGTCAGCGTCGCGTCCCACGCGCCGGTTTCCTCCATCCGGCTGCGGAGCTCGCCGGCGTTTTCCGCCGGTTCCAGCAAGGCAAACGCCTCCTCAAAGGCCGACAGCTCTTCCCCGCTGCGCAGAAGGCGGGACCACTCCCCCGCTTTTCCATAGCAGTCCACCCCGGCAAGCGCTGAACCATCGGTAATCACCGACAGAACATCCTGTCCGGTCCGTCCCTCCGGCTCAGTAAAATAGCAGAAGCGGTACAGTGCGACCTCTCCGTCCTTCTCCGCCGCCAGCAAAGCGCGGGTGGCAATCCCCTCCACTCGGTAGAGACGGGTTCTGTTCCAACGCGTGTCGTCGGCCAGTTCTCCTACCAGCTCGCCGCAATGGGAATGGTCGATCGGGGTCGTCAGGCCAAGCGCCGCGAAATCCTCCGCGTCTTCTAACCGCTCGTATGTCAACCCGTCGTACGCCAGCAGCTCCCTGCCCGAAAACCCGGCCGGTTTCAGCGTCTGATACAGGAGTATCCCGCCAAGCACTGCTCCGAGAAGGGCGAGCACACAGACCGCGGCCCAGAACAGCTGGCATCTGGCCGCCCGCGCCGTTCGCTCCACAGCCCGTGGGGAATCGGCCCGGGGAATGTACAAATCGGTTTCTTTCTCCGCGTCAAAGGCCTTTTTGGGCTTCTGCCAGTCTTTCTGTTCTTTCTGTTCTCTCCGCTCTTCCATGTGGCCCCGCCCCCTGTCTGCTTCAAAATGTATCGTCCTATGTTTTATTTTCCTGCCTTTCTCTGCCTTTTCATGCAAAAATCCGTGTGTTCCGTCACCGGACTCTGTACCGACAGCGTCCGGCGGCGCAATCGAAAATGCCTGTCGGCATTTTCCCAACGTTGCTATTATACCATATCTTGTTGCTTCCGTACTGAAAATTTCCTTTGCAGCCGCGTACCGCCGTCATGTAATTCCTGTTTCGCCCTGTCCGTCAAAATCCGCAAATATGCACCCTCCCCATAACAAATTTGCGCCTTGCTCGTTTGGGAAATTTCTATATAATAAAAGAAACGGCCCGTTTATAAATCATGCATATTGTTTGGATGGCCTTTTCTTAGGTGTATCCGTCTTTATGCCTAGCTATTTTTCAGGGAGGTCTTCACCATATGAGACAGAAGTCTGCCGGGCGCTCCGGCTTTCTGCTCCTTCTGACAGGGGCGCTGTTGTTTTCCCTCACCGCCTGTAAATCGGGCGCGTCTTCCTCGACGCCGTCATCCGACGCGGAATCCTCCGCTTCGCCCGCGATTATGGAAATTCCGACGCTCCCTGCCAACACCGTCCTTGTCACCGCGCCGGACGCGTCCGATTTTCTTATTGCAGAAAACGGAACCGCCCGGGCCGCCATTGTGATTCCGGCTGCTGCAACCGATAAGGTAAAAACCGCCGCAGAGGACCTGCAGAAGCATCTGGACACGATTACCGGCGCTTCCATTCCCCTTTACTCCGACAGCGAGGAGCCGGCGGAGGAATACCGGATTCTGGTCGGGCCGACCAGGCAGACGGCGGCGCTGGGGATTGAACAGCCCACCGGTTATCCGGAAAAGGAAAAAGTGCTGCTTAAAAGGGACGGAAACCAGCTTGTCCTGCTGGGGAACGACGACGCCCTCTATACCGGTACGCAGTTTGCCGTGACCATGCTGCTGGAGTATCTGGGCTGCGGCTGGTTTGGCCCGGACGAGCTGTGGCAGGTAGTTCCCAGTCACCCTGTCCTGGCTATCGGGGATTTGGATGTTCAGCATACCCCGCAGTTCCGCTCCCGGCGGACGCAGGTTCTGTCGCAAACGCCGGAGGTGGGAGTACGCTGGTACCTGGGCGGAGACTCCACCATGATCGGGCATGGTATCCCTCAGATAATTCCTTTGGATGAATACTTTGATGAGCACCCGGAATGGTTCGCTTTGGTAGACGGAAAGCGGGATCCCCATTCCGAGAGCTGGTGGCAGTATGATTACACCAATCCGGAACTCGCCGAAGAGGCCGCAAAAAAAATAATGGCGCGCTGGGAAACTAACCCCAACATGACCAATTATTCCCTAGCCGCAAACGACGGCTGGGAGAAGGGCTGGTGTGAATGCGAAACCTGCGCCGCCGCCGGAAACGCCACGGATCAATTACTGGTATTCGCCAATCGCGTCGCGGAAATCGTATCGCAGAAATACCCGGAAAAGACCATTTCGATCCTGAGTTATCACAACACCTTTTTCCCGCCCGAAAAGACGACGGCTCATCCAAACGTAGAGGTCATGTTCTGCCGGGAGACCAGTATGACCACGCCGCTCGACCTGGACAAGGCGGTCACAGGCTACAACAGCATCACGCACAACACCTATACCCAGTCCTGGCTTGGAAATTTCCAGGAGTTTATCGAAAAAGCCTCGCTGAAGCATGTCTCTATCTGGGAATGGTATTGTATTGCATATGAACGTGCCTCGTGGGCGGATGTCCCCTGGGTACAGGGAAATGTCGCCACCCGGAATCACGCGCTTTGGAAACAGAACGGCGCTTCTTATGTGTACTACGATCAGGGACCGGCCTCCTGTCACCGCGAAACAGAAGAGAGCTATCCCCTTCGCTGGCCTCTCTGGTATGTGTCGTCCCGCGGTATGTGGGACGGCGGTCTGACGGGAGAACAGATGCTTTTAGATGCCTGCCACAAGCTGTATGGGGCCGCTGCGGAGGATATGTTCCTGTACTATAAAGCGCTGGCTGACAGCAGCGAAATGTGCGAGGGCAGCAGCATTTGTTGGATACCGCCCCAGCCCAGTGAGATGTATACGCCCGATCGGGTAGAAATCATCAATGCCATTATTGACGAGGCGAAATCCAAATTGGATTCCGTTACCGAGGAACAGAAGGCCCGAATGGAGAATCAATTTACGCTGTGGAATAGGGCCCGCTTTTCCATTGACTTCTATTAAAGCAAAAAAGGCCCTGCCCGATATGTTCGGGCAGGGCCTTTTTTGCCTCTTCGGTAACATAAAAACCGGCCGTTCCCTGCGAAGGGAACGGCCGGTTTCGATTGCTTTGGGAAGCCTTTGAAAGCAAATCACTTCAGTTCAATGATCGCCATTTCCGCGGCGTCGCCGCGGCGGGCGCCGGTCTTGACAATACGGGTATAGCCGCCGTTGCAGTCGGCGTATTTCGGCGCGATTTCATCAAACAGCTTCTTGGCAACGCTTTCCTTCGTAACAAAGGAGAACACCAGGCGCTTATTCGCCAGCGTCGGGTTCTTCGCGATCGTGATCATCTTTTCGGTCAGGGAGCGCACCTCTTTGGCGCGGGTGACCGTGGTTTCAATGCGGCCCTTCTCAAGCAGGAAGGTGACCATCGCTCTGAGCATCGCGGTACGGTGAGCCGTGGGACGGCCGAGCTTTCTGGTTCCAGGCATGTGAATTCACTCCTTTTCCTTCGACTTATGCCGAGTTCGGAATACTTGGAAATTTTGGATTAAGGGCGCCGGGGCAGGAGCCGCAGTCAGGGAAAGCCAAGCGGCTTATTCTTCCTCCGAATGCAGGGTAAAGCCCAGGGACGCCAGCTTATTCACCACTTCCTCCAGCGATTTGCGGCCGAGGTTGCGAACCTTCATCATATCGTCTTCCGACTTGTTGATAAGGTCTTCCACGGTATTGATGCCCGCGCGCTTGAGGCAGTTGAAGGAACGGACCGACAGGTCGAGTTCCTCAATCGTCATTTCAAGAACCTTTTCCTTACCCTTGTCATCCTTTTCCACCATAATGGAATCGCCGGCATAGGTCTCGCCGGAGAGATCCACAAACAGGTTCAGATGCTCGGTGAGCACTTTCGCGCCCAGAGAAACGGCCTCTTTTGCGGAGATGGTTCCGTTGGTCCACACCTCAAGAGTCAGTTTATCATAGTCGGTAATCTGGCCGACGCGGGTGTTTTCCACGGTATAGTTCACCTTCACCACCGGGGTGTAGATCGAATCGACCGGGATCACGCCAATCACCGGGGCCATCTGCTGCTTGTTCCGTTCGGCCGGAACATAGCCGCGCCCCTTATCCAGCGTGATTTCCATATACAGCCGGGCGCCGTCGCCGAGCGTCGCAATGTGCATGTCGGGGTTGAGAATCTCGACCTCGCTGTCGCACTTGATGGAACCGGCGTTGACTTCGCCGGCGCCTTCGGCCTCAATATAGACCACCTTCGGGCCGTCGCCGGTAATCTTGGCGGTCAGGCCCTTGATGTTCAGGATGATCTCGGTCACGTCTTCCTTAACGCCTTCGATGGTGGAGAATTCATGCAGGATACCGTCGATTTTCACCGAAGTAACCGCCACGCCGGGCAGGGAGGACAGCAGCACACGGCGCAGGCTGTTGCCGAGTGTCGTCCCATAACCACGCTCCAGCGGTTCCACAATGAACTTGCCATAGGTACCGTCGGAAGCGGCGTCCACTGCTTCGATCCTGGGCTTTTCGATTTCAATCATTCAAAACCCTCCTTGTTGAAGGCGGAAATTCAAGCGGCTGGCACGGCTCGCCGTACCAACCGCCCGTTCCGCGGTTGGTAGTCGTGCGGAGAAAGCGGAGCGTCCGCCTTACTTCGAGTACAGCTCGACGATGAGGGTTTCTTCGATCGGCAGATCGATGTCCTCACGGTTCGGCACGGCGACAACCTTCGCTTCCAGGGTTTCGCGATTGAGCTCCAGCCATTTCGGAATCGGGCGGGAAGAGTTCGCTTCAATAATCGCTTTCAGCTTTTCCTTCTGACGGCTGCCGTCCTTCACCGCGATGACCTGGCCCACCTTCGTCAGGAAGGAGGGGATGTTCACCTTGCGGCCGTTGACGGTGTAATGCCCGTGCAGCACCAGCTGGCGCGCCTCAGCGCGGGAGCTGGCAAGACCCAGACGATAGATCACGTTGTCCAGGCGGGATTCGAGCAGACGGAGCAGGTTTTCACCGGTAACGCCCGGCATCTTCTCCGCCATTTCGAAATAGTGGCGGAACTGGCCCTCCAGCACGCCATAATAACGGCGGGCGTACTGCTTGGTACGCAGCTGCTTGCCGTATTCGGAAACCTTCTTGCGCCCCTGGCCATGCTGGCCGGGGGCGTAAGTACGGCGGTCAACCGCACACTTCTTGGAATAGCAGCGCTCGCCCTTCAAAAACAGTTTCTGACCCTCGCGGCGGCAGAGTCTGCACACCGGACCGGTATATCTAGCCATTTATGGTTGCACCTCCTGATTTGGGTTACACTTACTTTCGAGCGGGGATTTCCCAGCTTTGTTATACGCGTCTTCTCTTGGGAGGACGGCAGCCGTTGTGGGGAACCGGGGTCACGTCTTTGATCAGGTTGACCTCCAGACCGGCGGCCTGCAGAGCGCGGATCGCGGCTTCACGGCCGGCGCCGGGGCCCTTCACATACACTTCCACGGTCTTAAGGCCATGTTCCATCGCCGCGCGGGCGGCGGTCTCCGCCGCGGTCTGGGCGGCGAACGGCGTCGATTTCCGCGAACCGCGGAAGCCGAGCTCGCCGGCGCTGGCCCAGGAAAGAGCATTGCCCTGCGTGTCGGTGATAGTGACGATGGTATTATTAAACGTGGACTGGATATGCGCCGCGCCACGTTCAATGTTTTTGCGTTCCTTGCGGCGGCGGGTCGCACCCTTGCGCGCAGCAGTTTTAGCAGCAGCCATTCTTCTACCTCCTCTTATTTCTTCTTGTTGGCAATGGTCTTCTTCGGACCCTTGCGGGTACGGGCGTTGGTCTTGGAGCGCTGGCCGCGAACCGGCAGGCCCTTACGGTGACGCAGACCGCGGTAGCTGCCGATTTCGATCAGGCGCTTAATGTCGAACGCCACGTCGCGGCGAAGGTCGCCCTCCACCGTGTAATTATGGTCGATATACTCTCTGAGCTTGGAAACGTCGTCCTCGGTCAGATCCCGCACCCGGATGTCCGGGTTGACGCCGGTTGCCGCGAGGATGTCGTTCGCCGATTTGCGGCCGATGCCGAAGATATAGGTTAGGCCGATCTCAATGCGTTTGTCTCTGGGCAGGTCAACACCAGCTATACGCGCCATTAATAATCCTTCCTTTCAACCGCGCCGCCGCGTTCGGCGGCGCATGAAATTAAGACCCTTTCGGTCGCGCCGTTCGTTCAGCGGCGCAATGAAACAGGGCAAGGAAAGCCTGCCCGACGGGTTTGCCCCGCGCAGGGCCCGCTTTCCGCCGGGATGCGGCCTGAAGCCGCTTCCCCGGGAACACAAGGTCGCAAACGTCGGCCTTTTAGCCCTGACGCTGTTTGTGCTTCGGGTTCTCACAAATGACCATTACGCGGCCTTTGCGCTTAATGATCTTGCATTTCTCGCAGATTTTCTTGACAGAAGGTCTGACTTTCATGGTGAACCTCCATTCTGCCGAATTCACAGGGGAATCCGGGCAAATCCAATCAATCGAATGATACAGCCGGCGCGAACTATTTTGTCCGCATGGCGAACCTATTTTGTCCGCCATGTGATCCGGCCTTTGGTCAGGTCATAGGGAGACATCTCCACCGTGACCTTGTCGCCGGGAAGGATACGGATGAAGTTCATCCGCAGCTTACCGGAAATATGGGCCAAAATAACATGGCCGTTTGCGAGCTTCACCTGGAACATGGCGTTCGGCAGGGCCTCGACTACGGTACCTTCCAGTTCGATAACGTCCGCCTTGGACATAGGTTAACCTCCCTCTTGTGACGACGGCGCCGCCTGCCGCAGGGCGAGAAGCGCACGGCGCAATTCACGATTGGTCGCCATTGAATGCTCGCTGACCAGGAAACCGACCGGCCGCAGATGACGCGGATTTTTCCGCTTGGGACGCTGCAGGGGACGCTCCTTCCCATCGGCGATCAGAACGCCGCCGTCCGGGGCTTCCCCGAGCACCGCCATCAGCCGATCTTTATCCCGTCCCGCCAGCGATAAGACAACCTGGCCTCTTTGCAGCATGCCTCCACCGTCCTTTACGGCTGCGTCAGGATGACGGGGCCGTCGGGGGTGATGGCGATGGTATGCTCAAAATGAGCGGACAGACTGCCGTCCGCCGTTACGGTGGTCCAGCCGTCGCCGAGGATTTTCACCTCGCTGACGCCGGCGTTGATCATCGGTTCAATGGCTAAGGTCATTCCCGGCAGCAGCCGGGGGCCGCGTCCGGGGGTACCGAAATTGGGTACGCTGGGGTCTTCGTGCAGGTTCGCGCCTACTCCGTGGCCGACAAACTGCCGTACAACCGAGTAACCGCGCACCTCGACATACCGCTGGACAGCCGCACCGATATCGCCGATCCGATTGCCCGCCGTCGCCGCTTTAATGCCTTCGTAAAGGCTTTCGCGGGTGGCGTCCATCAGGGCCTGCGCCTCGGGCGAAACCTCGCCCGCTGCGAAGGTCGCGGCGTTATCGCCGTGATAGCCGTTGTAAAACGCGCCCACGTCAACGCTGACGATGTCGCCCGCCTTGATCACGCGTTTATCCGGTATGCCGTGGATGACCACATTGTTTACCGAAATGCATGCGCTTGCCGGGAACCCGCCGTATCCGAGAAAGCTGGGCTTCGCGCCCGTGCTTTCGATATACCGGCGTACCTCACGGTCGATTTCGGCCGTGGTAACGCCGGGCTGGACGGCTTCTCCCGCCAGCTTAAGCGCCCGTGCGGAAATCACGCAGGCCTCTCGCATGGCCTGCAGCTCCCGCTTGTTCTTCACCGATATCATAATTACGCCTCAACCGCGGCCAGAGTGAGGCGGGTGGTATCCGCCACTTCCTCCTGGCCTTCGACGACGACGAGCTTGTTCTTCGCCGCATAGAAGGTTTTAAGCGGTTCGGTCTGCTCATGATATACATGCAGGCGCTCGCGCACCGTATCCGGATGGTCATCCTTGCGCTGAACAAGGGTGTCGCCGCACTTGTCGCAGACGTCCTCTACCGTGGGGCGTTTGTACTCCACATGGTAGGACGCGCCGCAGGAGGGGCAGACACGGCGTCCCGATACACGGCGGGCAATGGTTTCATCGGCCACTTCGATGTCGATAACGCGGTCGATGTCGATGCCCATCCGGTCAAGAGCCTCGGCCTGCGGGATGGTGCGGGGGAAGCCGTCGAGGATGAACCCGCCTTCGCAGTCGGGTTTAGCCAGACGCTCCTTGATAATGCCGATCACGACGTCATCCGGAACCAACTGGCCGCTGTCCATATACTCTTTGGCCTTCTTGCCCATCTCGCTGCCGCTTTTCAGCGCTTCACGGATAATATTACCCGTGGAAATGGTGGGGATTTGCAGGGTTTCGCTGATGATTTCCGCTTGGGTACCTTTGCCGGCGCCGGGGGCTCCAAGAAGTATCAATTTCATATCCGTACCATTCCTTTCTCGTCGGGAACCGCGGTTTTTGATAAAAACCGGGGGAAAAACGCCGCGAAGAAAACGCTTTTCCAAAGAGAGCCGCCCTTTCCGGTTCCCGGCGCAGAAGCGCCGGGAACCGGTTTCCTGGGCGTATCGTCTGCCGATAGAACCCTTTGTTCCGAAATTAATGAAACGGCCGCGCAAAAGAACGCGCCTCATTCGTCTTACTCAAGGAAGCCCTTGTAATGCCGCATCATCATCTGGCTTTCGATCTGCTGGGTGGTCTCCAGCGCCACGCCGACCACGATCATGATCGAGGTGCCGCCGAGCGCCAGGCCCTGCATACCGCTGGCCGCGCCGAAAATGATCGGGAAAATCGCGATGATGCCAAGGCACAGCGCCCCGATCAGCGTCACCTTGTTCAGCACGCGCTTAATGTAATCCACCGTCGGCTTGCCGGGACGGTAGCCGGGGATCGCGCCGGAATTCTTGCGGAGATTATTGGACATCTCCAGCGGATTATACTGAATCGTCACATAGAAAAATGCGAAAGCGATAATCAGTATAAAATAGATGATCCCGTATATCGGCGTGGAATACCCGAACCATTTGTTCACAAAATTTGCGTAACCGCTGTTCGGGACGAAGCCGGCGATCGTGCCGGGCAAGGAAACAATCGCGGAGGCCAGAATGATCGGCATAACGCCGGACATATTGACCTTGATCGGGATGTAGGTGTTCTGCCCGCCGTACATCTTCCGGCCGACCACGCGCTTGGCGTACTGGACGGGAATGCGGCGTTCCGCATCGGTGATAAACACGATGAAAGCGATCATCAGCAGGAAGATCACCAGAATGACCGGCACCAGAATGACGTATTTCATCCCGCCGCTGCTCATGTTCTGAATACCCGCTTCGTAGAAATACCGCCACAGCATGGTCGCGCCCGACGGGATGCGGGACAGGATGCCCGCAAACAGCAGGATGGAGATACCGTTGCCGATACCCTTTTCATTGATCTGCTCGCCCAGCCACATCATCAGCGCCGAACCGGCGGTGAAGCAGAGGATAATCACGATCGCGCCAAACCACATTCCAAAACCGCTCTTTGCCTCGGGTACCAGCGCTTTATAGTTGTTCTTCACCATAAAGTAGTACATCACGCCGAGCAGCAGGCCGAGACCCACGGTGGTATACCGGGTGATCTGACCCAGCTTTTTCCGCCCGGCCTCGCCGTCCTTCGACATCCGCTCCAGCGGGGGGATGGCGACGGTCAGCAGCTGGATAATAATGCTGGCGTTGATATACGGCGTAATCGACAGCGCGAAGATACTCGCGTTGGAGAAGCCGCCGCCGGACAACAGCGTGAGGTAAGCCATCATGCCGCCATCCGAAGCCGACGTTGCCGCTTTCAGCGTTTCCACATCAATATACGGCAGGGTAATTGCCGAACCGATACGGAAAATCAGAATAATAAACAGGGTATACAGAATCTTGCGACGCAGGTCGGTAATCTTCCATGCATTCCGAAGAGTCTGAAACACCTCAGATCACCTCTGCTTTCCCGCCGGCAGCCTCGATCTTCGCCTTGGCCGCTTCCGAGAAAGCCGCCGCTTTGACAGTCAGTTTCTTTTCCACGTTCCCGTTGCCTAGGATCTTCACGCCGTCATAGGTCTTCTTGACCAGGCCGGCCGCCTTCAGAGCGTCGGTATCCACAACGGCGCCGTCCTCAAACGCGCTCAGGGAACCAATATTGACGGTCGCATACCGCGTGGCGAAAATATTGACAAAACCTCTCTTCGGAACGCGTCTCTGCAGAGGCATCTGGCCGCCTTCAAAACCCGGACGCATCCCGCGGCCGGCGCGCGCCTTCTGGCCCTTATGGCCTTTACCCGCGGTTTTGCCCTGGCCGGAACCATGTCCACGGCCGATTCGTTTCGACTCCCGCACAGAACCGGGAGCCGGAGAAAGCTCATGCAGCTTCATTTTTTCGCACCTCCTTGCTCGATTGCTTACGCTTCGGTTACCTCGATGAGGTGGATAATCTTGGCCACCTTGCCCTGGGTGGCGGCGTTATCGGGCTGGCTTGTGCAGTCGCCGATTTTCCGCAGGCCCAGGGATTCGGCCGTGGCGATCTGGTCTTTCTTGCTGCCGATCAGGCTCTTGACAAGCTTGATCTGCAGAGCGCCGGTTTTCGCCTTCTTAGCCATGTTCATACCCTCCCGTTAACCTAAAATTTCCTTGGCGGATTTGCCGCGGATTGCTGCGACCTGCTCCACCGTACGCAGCTGGGCAAGGCCGTCCATGGTCGCGTTCACCACATTATAGGGGTTGTTGGAACGCAGCGCCTTGGTCCGGATATCCTTGATGCCCGCGGCCTCCACGACGGCACGGACAGCGCCGCCGGCAATCACGCCGGTACCGGGAGCGGCAGGCTTCATCAGCACGCGGCCGGCGCCGAATTTGCCAATCACCTCGTGCGGGATGGTGGTGCCTTTCAGGGAAATCTGGATCAGGTTCTTCTTGGCGTCTTCAATGCCCTTGCGGATCGCGTCCGGCACTTCGCCGGCCTTCCCGAGGCCGAAGCCCACCAGCCCATTGCCGTCGCCGACCACGACCAGCGCGGCAAATTTAAAAATCCGGCCGCCCTTCACGGTCTTGCTGACGCGGTTGATCGCGACAATACGCTCTTTCATTTCCATCGTAGATGCGTCAATTCTGGCCAAAGTTGTCTTCCTCCCTTTCCTTAGAACTTGAGGCCGCCCTCGCGGGCGCCTTCGGCCAGCTCCTTGACGCGGCCGTGGTAGATATAGCCGCCGCGGTCAAAGACCACCTCGGTGATCCCCTTGTCGGCAGCGCGTTTCGCGATCAGCTCGCCAACCTTTTTAGCGGCTTCCTTGTTTCCGCCGTTCATGCCGAAATCCTTTTCGACGCTGGAGGCGGCGACAAGCGTGACTCCCTTGACATCATCGATGATCTGGGCATAGATGTGGTTGAGGGAGCGATACACGTTGAGGCGCGGACGTTCCGCGGTGCCGCTGACCTTGCCGCGCACACGGGTATGACGGCGCAGACGAGCCTTGTTGCTGTCAGTCTTGCTCACCATGGGTTTTCACTCTCCTTACTTCTTGCCCTTACCGCCGGTCTTGCCTTCCTTGCGGCGGATCACTTCGTCGACGTACTTGATGCCCTTGCCCTTAAACGGCTCCGGCGGGCGCTTCTCGCGGACTTCCGCCGCGAACTGGCCGACGAGCTGCTTGTCGGGGCCGGAAATGATGATCTTGTTCGGGCCCGGAGCCTCGATGGTGATGCCCGGGATTTCGCTGACAATGACCTGATGGCTGTAGCCCAGGTTCATGACCAGGTCCTTGCCCTGCTTCTGCACACGATAACCGACGCCGTTGACGTCCAGCTCCTTTTTGAAGCCGTTGGTCACGCCCTCCACCATATTGGCGATCAGACTGCGGGTCAGGCCGTGCAGCGCGCGGTTTTCCTTCTCGTCGTTCGGACGGGTCACATGGATGGCGCCGTCCTCTACCGTCACGGTCATGTTGGGGTGGATTTTCTGCGTCAGGGTGCCTTTCGCGCCTTTAACGGTCACGACGCCGTCCTCGATCTTCACATCGACGCCGGCGGGAACCGTAATCGGCTTGCGTCCAATTCTAGACATATCGTTCCGCCCCCCTTACCACACGAAAGCCAGGACTTCGCCGCCCACATGCTCTTTGCGCGCCTGTTTGTCGGTCATGACGCCCTTCGAGGTGGAAACGATGGCGGTGCCGATGCCTTTCATGACCTTCGGCATGTCCTCGCTGCTGGAATAGATGCGCAGGCCGGGCTTGGAAACGCGGCGCAGGCCCATGAGAACCGGGGATTTGGACGGTCCCTGGTATTTCAGGACGATGCGGATCGTGCCCTGCTTACCATCTTCGATTACGTTGTAGCTTTTTACATATCCCTCGTCAACAAGAATCTGGGCAATAGCCTTCTTCATGTTGGAAGCGGGGATTTCCACCGAGTCATGCTTGGCCGAGTTTGCATTACGGATTCTGGTCAGCATATCGGCGATGGTATCGGTGATTTGCATTCCGTCAACCTCCTTTAGTCGCTATTGCTTACCAGCTGGCCTTCCGCACGCCCGGGATCTGGCCCTTGTAGGCCAGCTCTCTGAAGCAGATACGGCAGATGCCATACTTGCGCAGATAGGCGTGGGGACGGCCGCAGATCTTGCAGCGGTTATAAGCCTGGGTGGAATACTTCGGCTTTCTCTGTTGCTTGAGCTTCATACTCGTTTTCGCCACGGTGTTTCCCCCTCCTTATTTCGCGAACGGAGCGCCCATCAGGGTGAGCAGCTCCCGCGCTTCTTCGTCGGTGTTCGCGGTGGTGACAAAGCAGATATCCATACCGCGCACCTTATCGATCTTGTCGTAGTCGATCTCCGGGAAGATCAGCTGCTCCTTCAGGCCCATGTTGTAATTGCCACGGCCGTCGAAGGAGTTCGCGTTGATCCCGCGGAAGTCGCGCACGCGGGGAAGCGCCACATTGAACAGGCGGTCGAGGAACTCGTACATGCGCTCGCCGCGGAGGGTGACCTTCGCGCCGATGTTCATGCCTTCGCGCAGCTTAAAGTTCGCAACCGACTTCTTGGCCTTGCAGACGACCGGGCGCTGGCCGGTGATCGCGGAAAGGTCCGCCATAATGGCTTCGATGACCTTCGCGTTGTCGCGGGCTTCGCCGCAGCCGACGTTGATCACAATTTTATCCAGCTTCGGGATCTGCATCACGCTCTTATAGCCGAACTTTTTCATCAGCGCGGGCGCGACGTCTTTTTTGTAGTAGTCCATCAGTCTGGCCATTCTTTAACCTCCTTACAGCGCTTCGCCGCAGCGCTTGCAGATGCGCGACTTGGTGCCGTCGGCGAATTTTTTATGGCCGACGCGAGCCGGCTTGTTGCAATGAGGGCAAATAACCATGACCTTGGAGGCGTACATCGCGCCGGCGGATTCGACAATTCCGCTCGGATCGCCCATCTTGCGGGGCTTAACATGCTTTTTCACCATGTTGCGGCCCTCGACGATGACCTTGCCTTCCTTGGGGCTGACTTCCAGCACCTTGCCCTTTTTGCCGCGGTCGTCACCGCTGAGAATCAGGACGGTATCGTCCTTCTTGACATGCATCTTACTCATCTTGGCGCCTCCCATCAAAGCACTTCGGGGGCAAGGCTCAGGATTTTGAGATAATCCTTTTCACGGAGCTCTCTCGCCACCGGGCCAAAAATACGGGTGCCCCTCGGGTTCTTGTCATCACGGATAATGACGGCCGCATTTTCATCGAAACGGATATAGGTGCCGTCCTCGCGGCGGACGCCCTTGGCCGAACGAACGACAACGGCCTTGACGACATCGCCTTTTTTCACAACGCCGCCGGGTGCTGCTTTCTTAACGGAAGCAACCACGACGTCGCCGATATTCGCATACCTTCTGCCGGAACCACCAAGAACGCGGATGCACATCAGTTCCTTCGCGCCGGTGTTGTCGGCAACCTTGAGGTAGGTCTGCTGTTGAATCACAGGTTGTTCCTCCTTTCAGTAAAGCCGACTTACTTGGCCTTTTCGATAATGTTGGTGACGCGCCATCTCTTGTCCTTGGACAGCGGGCGGGTCTCCATTACCTGTACGCGGTCGCCCGCGCCGCACTCGTTGTTCTCGTCGTGCGCCTTCAGCTTCACGGTGCGCTTGATGATTTTCTTATACAGCGGATGGCGGACGTTGTCCTCGATGGCGACAACCACGGTTTTATCCATTTTGTCGCTGACGACGATCCCGGTCCGGGTCTTTCTCAGATTCCGATCGCTCACGTTACTCTCCTCCTTCCGTTACGCCTTGGCGCCGTTCTTGATCTCGTTCTCGCGGACAATCGTCTTGATGATCGCGATTTCCTTCTTGACGGCTTTCAGGCGCATCGGGTTATCGAGCTGATTGATCGCGTGTTGGAAACGCAGGTTGAACAGCTCGGTTTTGAGGTCCTTGAGCCTGTTCTGAAGCTCTGTATCGTTCAGTTCGCGGATCTTTTCGATTTCTTTGCTCTTCATGCCTGCTCACCACCCGTTTCTTCCGAACCGGCCGCATCCTGCTCGGCCTTCACGATGAATTTGCACTTGATGGGCAGCTTGTTTGCCGCAAGCCGCATCGCTTCGCGGGCAACCTCTTCGGAAACGCCGCTGATTTCAAACATAACGCGGCCGGGCTTCACCACGGCCACCCAGTATTCCGGCGAGCCTTTACCGGAACCCATGCGGGTCTCAGCGGGCTTTTCGGTAATAGGCTTATCGGGGAAAATCTTGATCCAGACCTGGCCGCCGCGCTTGATGTAACGGGTCATGGCGACACGGGCCGCCTCGATCTGATTCGAGGAAATCCACGCGGGCTCCAGAGCCTGCAGGCCGTAATCGCCGTAATTGACCTTGTTGCCGCGGGTAGCTTTACCGGTCAGACGTCCGCGGTGGACGCGGCGGTATTTCACTCTTTTCGGTAACAGCATTACTTGTTGCCTCCTTCCCGACGGGGCTTGGCGGCAGCGCCGAGAACCTCGCCGCGGTAGATCCACACCTTGACGCCGATGCGCCCGTAGGTGGTGTTCGCCTCGGCAAAGCCGTAGTCGATGTCGGCGCGCAGGGTCTGCAGCGGGATAGTGCCTTCGTGATACTGCTCGGTACGGGCGATTTCCGCGCCGTTCAGACGGCCGGACACCTGGGTTTTGATACCCTTCGCGCCGAGCTTCATCGCACGGCCGATGCACTGCTTCATCGCGCGGCGGAAGGACGTGCGCTTCTCAAGCTGGGCGGCGATGTTCTCGGCCACCAGCTGGGCGTTGACGTCGGGGCTGCGGACTTCCACGATATTGATGAGGGTGGGTTTGCCCAGCATCTTTTCGCATTCCTTGCGCAGCTTCTCGATTTCCGCGCCGCCCTTGCCGATGACAATGCCGGGCTTCGCGCAGTGGATATTCACGCGCACGCGGGACGCGTCACGCTCAATTTCAATCTTCGGCACACCGGCGGCGTACAGGGTCTTCTTCAGGTATTTGCGAAGGTTATAGTCGGACACAATGGTGTCGCCGAACTCGCCGTCCTTCACAAACCAGCGGGAATCCCAGTCCTTAATCACGCCGACCCGCAGGCCATGGGGGTTAATCTTCTGTCCCATAATTTACCTCCTCCTCAATTACTCTTTTTCCTTGAGCACAAGGGTGATGTGGCTGGTTCTCTTGTCGATGCGGAACGCGCGACCCTGGGCTCTCGGGCGGATTCTCTTGAGAATGGGGCCGGGGCAGACAAAGCACTCGGAAACATAGAGGTTGTTCACGTCCATGTTCTTGTTCTCCGCATTGGCCGCCGCCGACTTGAGCAGCTTCTCCAGATACTCGCAGGCGGCTTTAGGGGTGTTGTGCACAATCGCGATGGCGACGTCAACCGGCTTGTTGCGGATGAGGTCGAGAACGATCTGCACTTTGCGGGGGGAAATACGGGCGTATTTTACCATTGCCCTTGCTTCCATGACGTTTCTCTCCTTTCAGCCGCTTACTTGTTGTTGGAAGTCTTGGAGCCGGCGTGGCCCCGGAAGGTACGGGTGGGGGCGAACTCGCCGAGCTTATGGCCAACCATATCCTCGGTGACATACACCGGCACATGCTTGCGGCCGTCGTGGACGGCGATGGTGTGGCCCACGAAATCCGGGAAAATGGTGGAGGCGCGGCTCCAGGTCTTGAGGATGCGCTTCTCACCGGATTTGTTCATTTCCTGAATCCTTTTCAGCAGCACAGGCTGTACGAAAGGACCCTTCTTTACGCTTCTACCCATAAATGACGAATCTCCTTTCGCTTACTTGCTGTTGCGGCGCTTCACAATGAACTTATCCGAACGATTGTGATGCTTGCGGGTCTTGTAGCCAAGGGCGGGCTTGCCCCAGGGGGTAACCGGGCCCGGACGGCCGATCGGCGACTTGCCTTCACCACCGCCGTGCGGGTGATCGCAGGGGTTCATGACCGAGCCGCGGACGGTCGGGCGCCAGCCCATGTGGCGTTTGCGGCCGGCCTTACCGATCTTGACGTTCTCATGATCCACGTTGCCGACCTGGCCGACGGTAGCCATGCAGTTCAGCGGCACGTTCCGCATCTCGCCGGAGGGCAGGCGAATCAGCGCCATGTTGTTTTCCTTACCCATCAGCTGAGCCATGGCGCCGGCGCTGCGGGCGAGCTGCGCGCCCTTGCCCGGATACAGCTCCACGTTGTGGATGAAGGTACCGGTCGGGATGGCGGACAGCGGCAGGGCGTTGCCCGGCTTAATGTCGGCGGACGCGCCCGAGACAACGGTGTCGCCGACCTTCAGGCCCTGCGGTGCGACGATGTAGCGCTTCTCGCCGTCTTCATACTGCACCAGCGCAATGTGCGCGCTGCGGTTGGGATCATATTCCAGGGTCAGCACCGTCGCCGGCATATCGAGCTTGTTTCTCTTGAAGTCGATGATGCGGTATTTACGGCGGTGTCCTCCGCCGCGGTGGCGGACGGTAATGCGGCCGTAGCTGTTGCGGCCGGCGTTCTTATTCAGTGGAGCCAGCAGGCTCTTTTCCGGGTCCACCTTGGACAGCGCGCTGTAATCGGTAACGGTCATACCGCGGCGTCCGGGGGTGGTCGGCTTATAGAACTTTATCGCCATTGTTCGACTCACTCTCCTAAATCTTGGCTTTGCGGGGCTTCGAAGGCGGCCCCATACGTTGCCCGGATCAAATGATCCATCGTCCTTTCGGCTTAGAACAGGCCGTCAAAGAACTCGATGGTCTTCGAATCGGGGGTGAGGGTGACGACCGCCTTTTTCCAGGACGGGGTGTACCCTTCGCTGCGGCCCTGACGGCGCAGACGCCCCTTCATGCTGATGGTGTTGACCTTTGCGACCTTCACGCCGAAGATTTCGGCGACGGCGCGGGCGATTTCGATCTTGTTGGCGTCCTTCGCCACTTTAAAGGTGTACTTCTTTTCGGCCAGAACAGACACCGACTTTTCCGTGACGACAGGCGCCAGGATGATATCCCGAGCTTCCATTATTTGTACACCTCCTCGAGCTTTGCAACGGCGTCCTTTACGACGATGAACTTATCGGCGTTCAGGATATCGTAAACATTGAGGGTGTTGACCAGGGCGGTCTTGACGCCGGGGATGTTGCGGGCCGACTTGATGACGACATCGTTCTTCTCCGGCAGAACCAGGATGGCCTTGCGGTCCGCACCGAGCGCGTCCAGCATCGCAGCCACGGTCTTGGTCTTGATTTCTTCCATGGTCAGCGCTTCCAGAACGATCAGGTCGCCGGCGGCCGCCTTCGCGGAGAACGCGGACTTCATCGCCAGGCGGCGGACCTTCTTGGGAAGCGTGTAGTGGTAATCGCGGGGCTTCGGCCCGAGGGCGATACCGCCGTGGGTCCACTGGGGAGCGCGGGTCGAGCCCTGACGGGCGTGGCCGGTGCCCTTCTGACGCCACGGCTTTTTGCCGCCGCCGCTCACTTCGGCGCGGGTCAGTGTGGACTGGGTGCCCTGGCGCTGGTTGGCCAGGTAATTCACAACGGCGCTGTGCAGAACGGTCTCGTTCGGCTCGATGCCGAAAATCGCATCGGAAAGCTCCATGCTGCCGGTCTGCTTGCCGGTCATATCAAAAACGGATACTGTGGGCATTCTGATTTCCTCCTTCCATCTTCCCTTTACGCCTTCTTGACGGTCTCGGAGAGAACCACGACGCTGCCGCGGGGGCCGGGGACGGCGCCCTTGACGGCGATCAGATTGTTCTCCGCGTCCACCTTGACGACGTCAAGGTTCTGAACGGTGACGCGTTCCGCGCCCAGATGGCCGGCGCCCTTGGTCCCCTTGAACACGCGGGACGGGGAGGAGCAGGCGCCCAGGGAACCCGCATGACGGGCGACCGGGCCGGAACCGTGGGTTTCCTTCAGCCGCTGGAAGTTCCAGCGCTTGATCGCGCCGGCATAGCCTTTACCCTTGCTGGTGCCGACCACGTCCACGCGGTCGCCGGGAGCGAAGGTGTCGGCCTTGACGATATCGCCCACGCTGTACGCGTCGCAATCGTCGAAGCGGAATTCCCGCAGGGTCTTCTTCGGGGCGACGTCCGCCTTGTCGAAGTGGCCCTTCAGGGGTTTCGTGACTCTTTTGACCGAAACGTCGCCAAAGCCCATCTGGATGGCGGCGTAGCCGTCGTTTTCCACCGTCTTCTTCTGAACCACGGCGCAGGGGCCGGCTTCAATCACGGTGACCGGGACGACGTTGCCTTTTTCGTCGAAGATCTGCGTCATGCCGACCTTCTTGCCGATGATGCCTTTTTGCATTTGTCTATACCTCCTTGGTTATTGGTTGACGCCTGCGGCGGGCAATCCGCGTTCGGCGCTTCGGGGATTCCAAAGCGCTGCCTGCGGAATACACAACCACGCATTTGCCAACATGACCTCGTCGGGGGAATCTGCAAGCCGGAATCCGCATGGCCCTTCTCCTCATCGTGAGCGGCGGGTTATTCCGCCCGCGCTGCGGACAGGGGCCGGAACGGGTTTTTACAGCTTGATCTCGATTTCCACGCCGGCGGGGAGTTCAAGGCCCATAAGAGCCTCAACGGTTTTGTTCGAGGGACGGAGGATGTCGATCAGACGCTTATGCGTCCGCATCTCGAACTGCTCGCGGGAATCCTTGTACTTATGCACCGCGCGCAGGATGGTGACAACTTCCTTCTCGGTGGGCAGCGGCACGGGACCGGAAACGCGGGCGCCGGTACGGCGGGCGGTCTCCACGATCTTTTCGGCCGACTGGTCGACCAGCTGATGGTCATACCCCTTGATACGAATACGAATTTTTTCTTTGACTGCCACTGAAAAACGCCTCCTTAATAAATTGAGTTGGCGGGCGACGCTGAATCTGCACACACCGCCGGGTGTTTCGCGTCCGGCGGTAAAAAACCGGAAACATGCGAAGCAGGTTTTCCGGGTACGAATCCAGCGCCCTGACAGCGCGCGCACAGCCTGTCCTCACAACCCAAAGGACACGCCGAAGCCGCCGGCCCCAAAAGGCCGTTCGGCCGCGCGCAAGCGCTTTCAGTATTCCTTGTCGCCCGGTTTAAAATCGGACATACTCAGCGGAAAAACCGGCATGGCGTTACCGCGCAAGCCGCAACCTCCCGCGTCATCGCATATCGTGCAGTCTTGCCTGACCGGAGTTGCCGGACGCGCCCGCACCCCGCCGGAAAACCGGCAAAATGCGCGCACTAATCCCACGCTCTCACAGTCACGCCCGATTATAATACTATAAACAGGCGGGGAATGCAAGGCTTTTTTCATATTTTTTTAAAGTTTTTTCCGCTTTTTCAAATCCGCCGGAAAATCCATTACAATTGGTATATTTATCCATATAATATACTCGTACACACTCGCCATCCCGCCCGACGGCTTCCCGAACCGCCGCTGCCTGAACACCGCCGAATCAGACCCACCAGTGAACTGGTGGTTTTGATTCCGCCGTACCAAAAGAAACCCCGGTCGAAAACCAGCGTTTGATCGGCAATCCGGATGGTTTCCTTTGGGAAAATGTGATATACTACCTTTATATACGTTTTCATGTCCCCGGCTACCACGGAGGGGCCGCCTAGGGACAACAAAGGAGGAACCGCCATGCGGCTTTTACTGCTCGACGGAAACAGCATCGCCAACCGCGCGTTCTACGGCGTGAAGCTGCTGTCCACCAAGGACGGCCAGTACACCAACGCGCTGGTCGGCTTTTTAAACATTCTGCAGAAGCTGCGGGACGACGTACAGCCGGATGGGATCGCTGCGGCGTTCGACGTCCACGCCCCCACCTTCCGGCATAAGGAATACGCCGACTACAAGGCCGGCCGCAAGGGGATGCCGGAGGAGCTGCGCACCCAGATGCCGCTTATCAAGGAGCTGCTGACCCGGATGGGCTGCCATGTGGTGGAGCGGGAGGGCTACGAGGCGGACGATATCCTCGGCACCCTCGCCGACGCGGCGGCGGAGCAGGGCGCGCCCTGCTATATCGCCACCGGAGACCGGGATTCCCTTCAGCTTGTGCGGGACGGAGTGACCGTCCTGCTCGCCGGAACCAAAATGGGCCGGCCGGAGACCACGGTATACGATGTTCCCGCCATCCGGGAAAAATACGGGCTGGAACCGGACCAGCTGATCGACCTCAAGGCCCTGATGGGGGACGCGAGCGACCACATCCCCGGCGTTCCGGGAGTGGGCGAAAAAACCGCCCTCGATCTCATGCACCGCTTCGGCTCGCTGGACGCGATCTACGATGGGCTGGATACGCTGGATATCCGGGACAGCCTGCGGGCTAAACTCCGGGCCGGGAAGGAATCGGCGCAGCTCAGCCGCTGGCTGGGCACCATCTGCCGCGAGGTTCCGGTGGACCGGGAGGTAGCGCACTACGCCCTAGCCCCGGTGCAGAAGCCGGAGCTTGCCGCCCTGATGGCCCGGCTGGAATTTTTCAAGCTGATGGAAAAATGGGGCTTGGACGCCCTTTCTGCCGAACCCGCCGACCCGGTCGGGGAAGGAACGTCCCTTCCGGCGGGCATCCTTTCCGAAGGCGGGGAGGCGCTGCCCGCCCTGCTCGAAAACGTGGAAAAGACCAAAACGCTGGACGGGGTCGCCCTGTTCACGGACGGAGCGCTTACCGGCTTCGCCGCCGCGTTCGGCGGCCGGGCGGCCGTTATCCCGGCGGAAACGCCGGGCTTCGGCAAGCTGCTGGACGCGCTCTGCAATCCGGCGGTGCAGAAACGAACCTCAGACAGCAAGCCGCTGTGCGCCGCCCTCCTTGCCGACGGGCGGCGGCCGCAGGGGATTGGGATGGACACCCTGCTTGCCGGCTATCTGCTCAACCCGCTGGCCTCCGACTATTCCCTGTCCCGACTGGCGCAGGAATACGCCGTCCCTGTCCCGCCGATCGAGAGCAGCGAAGACTCCCCGGCCCCTTCGGGGACGGCGGCTGCCGAAGCGGCGATGCTTCCCGCCGTGGCCGACCGACTGGCGGCGGAGGTAGAAGAAAAGGGGATGGGCCGGCTGCTGCGGGAGGTGGAGATTCCCCTCGCGCAGGTGCTCGCCGATATGGAAACCGTCGGCTTTGAAGCGGACGCGCAGGGAATCGCCGAATTCGGCGCGGTGCTGGAAAGCCGGATCTGCGACATCCAGAGGGCGATTTACGAATCGGTGGGCTACGAGTTTAACCTGAACTCTCCCAAGCAGCTTGCGAAGGCGCTGTTCGAGGACCTCGGCCTCCCCGCCAAGAAGAAAACCAAGTCGGGCTATTCCACCAACGCGGAGGTGCTGGAATCCCTGCGGGACGCCCATCCCGCCGTGTCCATGCTGCTGGATTACCGCACCCTGGCTAAGCTGAAATCCACCTACTGCGACGGTCTGCTGAAGGTGATCGGGCCGGAGGGGCGAATCCATTCCTCCTTCAACCAGACCGAAACCCGCACCGGCCGTATTTCCTCCACCGAACCCAATTTGCAGAATATCCCGGTCCGGCAGGAGCTGGGCCGGGAGCTCCGCCGCTTCTTCCGCGCGCGGGAGGGCTGGCTGCTGGTGGACGCGGATTACTCCCAGATCGAGCTGCGGGTGCTCGCCCATATGGCGCAGGACGAAACCATGATCGCCGCCTTCAATTCGGACACCGACATCCACCGGGTGACCGCCTCCCAGGTGTTCGACGTGCCGGAGGAGATGGTCACTCCCCTGATGCGCTCCCGCGCCAAAGCGGTGAATTTCGGCATTGTGTACGGCATCGGCGCGCATTCCCTTTCGCAGGATATCGGGGTCTCCTACGGCGAGGCGAAGCGGTATATCGACCAGTATCTTTCCCGGTATGCCGGCGTGGCGAAATTCATGGACCGGATGATCGAGACCGCGAAGGAGACCGGCTATGCCGAGACGCTGTTCGGCCGCCGCCGTCCCCTGCCCGAGCTGCGGGCCTCCAACGCCGTTACCCGCTCGTTCGGGGAGCGGGTCGCCCGCAATATGCCGATCCAGGGCACCGCCGCTGACATTATCAAGATCGCCATGGTGCGGGTGCACGACCGGCTGCGGCGGGAAAACCTCCGTTCCCGCCTGATTTTGCAGGTGCACGACGAATTGATCGTTGAAGCGCCGGAGGACGAAGCCGAACGGGCCGCCCGGATCGTCCGGGAAGAGATGGAGGCGGCCGCCGACCTGTCGGTAAAGCTCGCGGTGGACGCGAACATCGGGAAAACCTGGTACGACGCAAAGGGGTAAGGACTCACACCCCCGCCGGGAGTATTTTATATAGGTAATAAGGAATAGTCGGACCGTTCCCTCGGTGTACAAACGGCACGATGAAGAGGGGAAAACACCCATGCAAAATATCTGCGAACATTGCGGGATGTACCGCGCCGACAAGCTCATTGCGCCGGATGGGCGGAGCATGGCCTGCCCGGAATGCGGTTTTGTTGTCCCGCTGCGCCGCCTTCCCCTGTTCGTCGTGACCGGCGCGAGCGGGGCGGGAAAAAGCACGGCCATGCGGGAACTGTACAAAACAGAATCCGCCTATCTGGTGATGGAAGCGGACGTCTTGTGGGAAGACCGGTACAACGACCCGGACGGACAGTACCGGGACTATTACGAACGATGGCTTAGGATGTGTAAAAGTATTGCGCAGGGAGGCCGTCCGGTGGTTCTGGCGGGCTGCGCCGCGCCGTATCCGATCGAGCCCTGTATGGATTCCTCTGTGCGGTATCTCGCCCTCGTGGCGGAGGATGGGGCGCTGGAAGCACGGCTGCAGGCACGCCCTCTCTGGCGGAACAGCGGAAGCCGGGAGGCTATCGCCGCCGCGCAGGCCTATAACCGCTGGCTGAAGGAAAATGCGGCCGACGCCGAACCGCCGATGACCCTGCTGGACAATACAGCGCTCTCCCCGGCGGAGACGGCCGCCCTCATCGACCGGTGGATTCGGAAGGGAATAGCCGCGGCGGCGGGAATAGCCGCCGTGGAAACATCAAAGGGGCTCCAGTAAGCGCCGGGAATGGAAAGGAGCGGACAAGGCCCATGGAGGAACAAAACAACAGTAACAATATGAAAAACATCCTGTTTGTCTGCACCGGGAATACCTGCCGCAGCCCCATGGCGGCGGCGCTGATGCGGCGGGCGCTTGACAAGCGCGGCCGGTCGGATATAATAGTGGAGAGCGCAGGCTTGGCCGCCAGCGGCCAGTCGGCAAGCGAAAACGCCGTAGCAGCCATGGCGGAGCTTTCGGTAGACATCTCCGCCCACCGTTCCCGTCCGGTCACGCCGGAGCTTCTGCGGCAGGCGGATCTGATCGCCGTAATGAGCCCGTCCCATGCGATGGCGGCGGTCTCCATGGGGGCCGATCCCTCCCGTATCCGGGTATTGGATATCCCCGATCCCTACGGCGGCAACCTGGCGCTTTACCGCCGCACCCGCGACGCGCTGGAACGGGCCGCGGAGGCGCTGGCCGACGCAATCGGCAAACCGGCGGACCCGGCGTAAAGCCGGACGGCCGATGGATGGAGACGACGCGAACAACGGACGAAGAGGGTTTTCTTTATGGATGAACACAGCAGCAAACCTCCTGCGGGCATTGCCATCACCCCCATGCACGCCGACCATCTCGACGATCTCGCCAATATGGAAAGCGCGGCTTTCTCCCGCCCCTGGTCCTATGACGCGCTGGCGGAGGAGCTGCAGAATCCCCTCGCGGTTTTTTACGTCGCCGAGGATGTGGAGGCGGAAAGCGCCGTCGGCTATATCGGGATGCATCACATTCTGGACGAAGGCTATATCACCAGCCTGGTGGTCCACCCCGGCCGCCGCCGGGAGGGAATCGCCTCCGCCCTGATGAAGGAAACCATCGAATATGCCGAGCGTCACGAGCTGAAGCGGATCACGCTGGAGGTGCGGGTTTCCAATGCGCGGGCGATCGCGCTGTATGAAAAGTTCGGCTTTGAAAAGGACGGCGTCCGCCCCGACTTCTACGATTCCCCCAAGGAAGATGCCGCAATATACTCGCTGTATTTTTAATCAGCGCAATTACAGAAAGGTGGCCGTCGTATGCCTCATGTACAGGTAAAGCTCTGGCCGGGACGCACGGAGGAGCAAAAGCGCGCCCTGACCGAAAAAATTGTCGCCGCATTGAAAGAAACCATGGGCGCGTCAGAGGATTATATCACCGTCGGAATCGAGGAGATTTCCTCCTCCGAATGGCCGCGTGCTGTATACAAACCGGAGATACACGACAAAATAGACCGTTTGTATAAAAAGCCAGGGTACTTTTACAGCGATGAGGAAATGAACGGCCGCTGATCCGTCGGGCCTTGAAAGCAATTGAAGCCCGGAAAAACGGGAAGGCCGATAGGGCGGCGCGGGGCGTTCCCCGTCGCCGCTCTTTTTTCACAATCCTTCCCTTCCTCTCCTCCCCTCCTTCCCGTTCTCCCGGCTCCCAGGCGCGCGGAATTGTTCCTTTGCCGCAAAACGTGTTGCGGCAATTTCGGCCGTTGGTCGAAACCGTCTCAAATTCAGCAAGGAATGGAGATCCTTATGAAAATTTTGGCAATCGAGTCCTCCTGTGACGAAACCGCCGCCGCCGTGGTGGAGGACGGGAGAAAGGCGCTGTCCAACGTTGTCGCCTCCCAGGTGGAGGAGCATCGCCTGTACGGCGGCGTCGTACCGGAAATCGCCAGCCGCCGTCATGCGGAAGCCATTTCCGGCGTGGTACGGCAGGCGCTGGAGGATGCGGATACGCCCCTTGAGAAGCTTGACGCGGTGGCGGTGACCTACGCGCCCGGCCTAATCGGCGCGCTGCTGGTCGGCGTAAACTTCGCCAAGGGGCTGGCGCTTTCCTCCGGGAAGCCGTTGCTCCCCGTTCACCATCTCCGTTCCCATATCGCCGCCAATTATCTCGCGTATCCGGAGCTGGAGCCGCCCTTCCTCTGCCTGGTGGCGTCGGGCGGGCACAGCCATATCGTCCGGGTGGAAGACTATACCCGCTTCACCGTCCTCGGCCGAACCCGGGATGACGCGGCGGGAGAATGCTACGACAAAGCGGCGCGGGCGATGGGGATGCCCTATCCCGGCGGAGTGGCGCTCGACCGGCGGGCCGCGATGGGCAACCCCGACGCCTATTCCCTTCCGCATCCGCGGGTGGAAGCGCCGGACGGCTCGCCGTGTTACGATTTCAGCTTTTCCGGACTGAAAACGGCGGTCATCAATTTGCTGCACAACGCAGAGCAAAAAGGGGAACCGGTGAACCTCGACGACCTCTGCGCCTCCTTCCAAAGGACGGCGGTGGACATGCTGGCGGGGAACACCCTACGCGCCGCGGAGGACTCCGGATTGAAAACGGTGGTGTTGGCCGGCGGCGTGTCCGCCAATTCCGGACTGAGGGCGCGAATGAAAGCGGAATGCCGCCGGCGGGGATATGCGCTGTATGCGCCGCCCCTCCCCCTCTGCGGGGATAACGCCGCGATGGTCGGCGCCCAGGCCTACTATGAATGGCTGGCAGGGAACACGGCAGGACTGGACCTCAACGCTTGCGCAACAATGCCGATTGAGGGCGGATTTTTTTGTTGAACCCTGTTGATTTGCAGGATGTCCCGGCCAAAAATGCACCTTTACCGACAAAACGTTAAAAAATTATCAAAATATTCACATTTTGGATATTGCGTAATTCCATCCGGATAGACTATAATAAAGCCTGATAGCGATTTTTTCCTGTAAAAAGGATACGGCCTTCTCACGAAAGCCGGGACAATCGAAAGGAGTATAGAAACGATGACGAACATGACGAACAATAAGTCTGTTCTTGACTGGATCGAGGACAAAGTCGCCCTGGTGCAGCCGGACAATATTGTCTGGATCGACGGTTCCGAGGAGCAGCTGGAAGCCCTTCGCGCCGAAGCCTGCCGGACCGGCGAAATGATTGAGCTGAACCAGGAAAAGCTGCCGGGCTGCTACTACCACCGCACCGCGCCGAACGACGTGGCCCGCGTGGAGGATCGCACCCTCATCTGCTCGAAAAAGGAAGAGGACGCCGGCCCCACCAACCACTGGATGGACCCGGAGAAAGCCTATAAAATGCTGTACGACATCGCGCGCGGCAGCTACCGCGGCCGGACGATGTACGTCATCCCCTATTCCATGGGTCCGGTCGGTTCCCCCTTCTCCAAGGCGGGTATCGAGCTGACCGACTCCATCTATGTCGTGCTCAACATGAGCATCATGACCCGGGTAGGCAAGAAGGTTCTGGACGTTCTCGGCGACAGCAACGACTGGGTGCGCGGCCTGCACTGTAAGTGCGACGTGGATCCGGAAAAGAGATGGATTTGCCAGTTCCCGGAGGACAACACCATCATCTCGGTCAACTCCGCCTACGGCGGAAACGTCCTTCTCGGCAAAAAGTGCTTCGCGCTCCGTATCGCGTCCTATCAGGGCAAGAACGAGGGCTGGCAGGCCGAGCATATGCTCATCCTCGGCGTGGAAAACCCGCAGGGCGAAGTGAAGTATATCTGCGCCGCTTTCCCGTCCGCCTGCGGCAAGACCAACCTCGCCATGCTCATCCCGCCGGAAGGCTATAAGAAGAAGGGCTATAAAGTCTGGTGCGTCGGCGACGACATCTCCTGGATCCGCAAGGGCGAGGACGGCCGTCTGTACGCCATCAACCCGGAGAACGGCTTCTTCGGCGTGGCTCCCGGCACCAATATGAAGTCCAATCCCAACGCGCTGATTTCCACCCAGAAGGGCACCATCTTTACCAATGTGGCCCGCAACCTGGACGACAACACCGTGTGGTGGGAAGGCCTCGACAAGAATCCGCCTGTCAACGCGGAAGAGTGGACCGGCAGCAAGGTCAACGGCCCGGAATACGTCGCCGAAGGCAAGAAGCTGGCCCATCCCAACAGCCGCTTCACGGCGCCGGCCGTCAACTGCCCCTGCCTGAGCAGTGAGTTTGAGAACCCGCAGGGCGTGCCGATCTCCGCGTTTGTGTTCGGCGGCCGCCGTGCGAAGCTGGCCCCCCTGTGCTATCAGTCCCGGGACTGGAACCACGGCGTGTTCGTCGGCTCCATCATGGCGTCCGAAACCACCGCGGCCGCGGCCGGTGCGGTCGGCGTTGTCCGCCGCGACCCGATGGCGATGTTGCCCTTCTGCGGCTACCATATGGCCGACTACTGGCAGCACTGGATCGATATCGGCGCGGGCCTCGATCCCGAGAAGGCGCCGAAAATCTTCAACGTCAACTGGTTCCGCAAGGACGACGAAGGCAACTTTATGTGGCCGGGCTTCGGCGACAACCTCCGTGTGCTCGAATGGATTCTCAAGCGCTGCGACGGCGAGGTAGACGCGCAGGAGACCGCGATCGGCTACATCCCCTATGCGAAGGACATCAATATCGAGGGCCTGGAAGGCGAGGTTTCCGAGGAATCGCTGGAGAAGATTCTCGATGTTGACAAGGAGCTGTGGGCGAAGGAAGCCGACGGTATTGAGGAATTCTACCAGAAGTTCGGCGACAAGCTGCCGAAGGAGCTGGAGGACGAACTCGCGGCCCTGAAGGCCAACCTGAAGAAATAAGCCGCAAGGCAATGGAAATCCCTCGCACCATACGGTGCGGGGGATTTTTACGTGTATTGATTGTATTTTATTGACAATAAAGTAATTATATGATATTTTTACTATTGAAAGTAAATTAAGGGTGGTGATTCCAATGTCCAGTCGTTGATTCTACAAAGTTAATATGAAAAATCGAAAAAGAAGGAGGTCGCATTTCTATGAAAAAATTTTTTATCAGTATTCTTTCAATAGTCATTTGTCTGAGCGCCTGTTTACCAATTAGTGCCGCTACCCCGAATGAAAGTTTAGAAGAGGTTGAAAATATAACCGCATTTATACAAAATGCAGATACTATAAAAGAAGAAGACAATTATCTACAAATATCAAAAACCACTTGTTTGAGTAACTGTAGCATCATATCAAGATCAGGCGATTCAATAAAAAGTTATTCAACGGAATTCATGAATATCGTTCCAGTCGATTCCGCCAAATTGGATGAAATAAAAAATGAAGTATATGCTGCGCGCTCTGGTGGAGGGAGCAATTACAAATGGATTAATGACAAGAGCCTGACTATAAAAATGAGTCTAACAATTTATTACGACGAAATCACTAGCGGCGGAGATACTTATGTCAATATGACTCGTATTGACGGCGAGGTTTCCGGTGCAGGAAGCGGAACGTATTTTTCTGGAGGCGTTCGTATGTCCTCTGCGAAAGCCAACATCACACAACAGGGATGTCTCATTGGCGGAGGAGCAACATTTAGCCAAACCGTTCGTAATGATTATAGCAAACAGCGAACTTGGACATACAGCCCTTCTAATTGGAAACCCGTTGCCGCTGTAAATGGAGGCTCTTTAGTGGGCGTTTCATATATAGTAACGCTTAGCCGTAATTCTGGTTCATGGGACACAGAACTGGATAATTTCTTATATGAAGCATAATTTCTTATGAAAGAGGCGGCGCCCTATGCGGAAAATTGGATACGGTATCAGTCTGTTTCTTTTAAGTATCGCAGCCTTTCTCTATCCTTTCCTGACCCACGGTATTCAGAGGGCGGGGATTGTCACCCTGAGCCTTCTTCCCTCCGCCCTGTTTTACTGGCTCTGGCCTCTGCTCTTCGGCGGCCTGCTTGCCGTGGCCTTCCTCCTGCGGGAAGGGTCGGTGGGGAGCGTTGTCCTGACCGGGGTTTTTGCATTGGTGAACCTGTCGGCGTCGTTGACGCTGGTATACGGCTTCCGGGTATTCTATCCCGTCTACAGCCCGCTGCTGGCCGGTGTGTTTGCCGTGGGCGCCCTGATTTCGGGATTCTCTCTTCGCCGAAAATCGCAGCAGAACGGCAAATGAGTCCATGCCACTCCCCCTCCACGCAAAACGATTGCTTTGCGTGGAGGGGGTTTTCTTTTACCGCCCATGCGCATAGTATTTCGGAAGGATTTTCCCGGTCTTTCGCCGCCGCTGCTTGACAATTTTCGCCCGCCGGGCTATAGTAATCCTTGCGGTCCCGCTTTCCTGCGGGCCGCCGGTCAGTTCGCGACCATCCTGACCGGACAGGGAACCCATCCCTGTCAGAATAAAACTAGGGGAAAAGAGTCCGCGGCGGAAACTCGCCGCGCGCTTTTCCTGTGAAAGGAAGACCTTTATGAAAACCAACAACGCCCTGCGCCGTCTGGCGGAGGCCGGGCTGATCGCCGCCATGTACGCGGCGCTGACGCTCGCCGTCCCGGCGGCCGCCTTCGGCGCGGTTCAGTTCCGCGTGTCGGAGATGCTTACGATCCTGCCGGCCTTCACCCCGGCGGCCATTCCCGGTCTGGCGGTCGGCTGCCTGGTCTCCAACCTCGTCGGCCTGATGATGGGGGCCAATCCCGCCGGGGCATGGGACATCCTCTTTGGCCCCCTGGCTACCCTGATCGCCGCCCTCCTGACCTATCGGCTGCGCGGCGTAAAGCTCAAGGGTCTACCGGTTCTCGCCACCCTGCCGCCGGTGCTGGTCAATGCGGTGGTGGTCGGATTGGAGCTAACGATCGCCTTCTATGGCTTCTCATGGACCATGTACGGGCTGAATATGCTGTATGTCGGCCTGGGCCAGCTTGCCGCCTGCACGGTCTGCGGCCTTATACTGTACACGGCGCTTGACCGTTCCGGCGCGGCAAGGGTTGTATTCGGGAAATAACCGCGCCGCACACAGAGGTATCCGCGCGGAGAAATGAATAAGGCAACGGCAAAAGGCATGGCGGTATTGGAATATATCCCATGCCTTTTGACTGTCCCGCCGCTTACGGGTCACGCCGCCGTCTTAGCGGCATCCGCCCGCCCCGGACAGGAAGCTGGCGTGAAAATACGATGCTTCCGCCTTTTCACGGCGGAATTTGTTTCTTAGCCGCAAAACGCGCCGCGGCAATTTCGACCGTTGGCTGAAACCGTCTCAAACTCAACAGGAAATGGAGATTTTTATGAAAATCGGTACCGTGGATATCGCCGGGCGCGCCGCGCTTGCGCCGATGGCCGGAGTGGCGGACCAGGCGTTCCGCAAGCTCTGCGTGGAGTTCGGAGCGGCCTATGTGGTGGGCGAGATGGTCAGCTGCAAGGGCCTTTGCTTCCATGATAAAAAAAGCGACGAGCTGCTCGCGCTGGATGACGCGGAGCGTCCCGCCGCCGTACAGCTCTTCGGGGACGATCCGGAGCTTATGGCCCGCGCCGCCGTGCTGGCCATGCGGCACAAGCCGGACATTATCGACATCAATATGGGCTGTCCCGCGCCAAAAATTGCAGGGAACCACTGCGGCAGCGCTTTAATGCGGGAACCGGAGCTCTGCCGGAAGATTGTCGCCGCCGTGGCGGGAGCGGTTCCCGTCCCGGTAACGGCCAAAATCCGCAAGGGCTATTCCGCCGGCGAGGTCAACGCGGTGGAGGTCGCCCAGGCGGTGGAGGCCGGCGGCGCGGCGGCCGTGACCGTCCACGGCCGGACGCGGGAGCAGATGTACGCCCCGCCGGTGGACTGGGATATCATCCGGGCGGTGAAGCAGTCCGTGTCCATCCCGGTCATCGGGAACGGGGATGTGACCGATGCGCAATCCGCCGCCGCGCTGTATGAGCATACCGGCTGCGATCTGATTATGGTGGGACGCGGGGCGCTCGGCGCGCCCTGGGTGTTTTCCCAGATCGAGGCGTATCTCGCCCACGGCGTGCTGCTTCCCGAGCCGCCGGTTTCCCGGCGGATGGAGCTTCTGCTGCGGCAGGTGACCGAGGCCGTCCGCCTGAAGGGGGAACGGGTCGCCCTGCGGGAAGCGCGAAAGCACGCCGCCTGGTATATGCGGGGACTCCGGGGCGCCGCGGGCTTCCGCGCGAAAAGCGGGCAGGTATCCACCTTCGATGAGCTTGCGGCGCTCTGCCTCGAGGTGTCCGAAGCCAACGGCTGATCGGGCGGGCTGCCTTGCCCTTTGATTGCCGGGAGGACGCCCTCATGGCGCCGTCTTGTTAACGTGCTCACTGAAGAAACATTACTGCCGGGCGGTTTCTTTTTTCGAAACCGCCCGGTAATTTTTTCCTAAGGATTATTGCCAAAAAGCAAAGGGAAAATTTGTTGTTCTTTTTTTTATTTAAGGGTATCTTTTTTTGACCCATTCGGTATAATGGTCGTACGTCCAAAAACCGTGCAAACCCGGACGGAAAGAAACCGATTTGGAACACTCCTTGATGCGGAAAGGAACGGTGATGTCATGTTCCAAGTGCGATGGCTGTGGAAGAACATGGGGTTGAAGTACCGGATACTGTACATAATGGCCCTCGTTCTTTCAGCGGTTACCAGCGTCATGCTGCTGATCAACCCTTATCTGACCTCCCTGCTGATCGACAACGTCATCATTGCCCAGAATCCCGATCCCCTGATCCCCCTCCTCATCGGCATGATGACGGTACAGGTGACCCGGCTGGGGCTGCGGTATGTGATGATCATTTCCCTTGAAATCTCCTCCCAGCATGTGCTGTACAACCTTCGCACCCGGCTGTTTGAAGTGCTGCAGTTCCAGGAAAGCAGCTTCTTCGACCGGAACCGGACCGGCGACCTGATGACCCGGCTTTCCGGCGACTTGGACTGGTGCCGCCATTTCCTGTCCTACCTGTGCTATCAGGTGGTGGACTGCGTGATGATGTTCACTTCCACTTTGGCGCTGCTCTTCCTGGTGAACTGGAAGCTGACTCTCCTGCTGCTGGCAGTGACCCCTCTGCTGATGATCATCACCAAGGTGTATTCCAAGATGGTCCGCCCCCGCTTTATCGCCATGCGGGAACGGCTGGCGGAGATGAACACCGCGGCGCAGGAAAACATCGCGGGCAACCGGGTGGTGAAGGCCTTCACCCGGGAGGAATACGAAAAAGGCCGTTTCCATGAGCGCAACAAGGCCTACCGGGACGCCAACCTGTCCATCAACAAGCTGTGGCTGTCCTTCTTCCCCTTTATCGAGACTCTCGCCAACGTGATGACCCTGATTACCGTTTTTCTCGGCGGGCTGTTCATCATGCAGGGAGAGCTGTCCCCCGGCGACCTGACAATCTTCACCAACCTTACCTGGGCGCTGGCCAACCCGATGCGCAACCTCGGAAACCTGATCAACGATATCCAGCGCTTCTCTACCTCCGCGAACAAAATCATCGAGATCTACTACGGCCGGCCGCTGATTGCCGACCGTCCCGACGCCGAGGAGCATCCGGAGGCCAAGGGACACATTGAATTCCGGGACGTCAGCTTTTCCTTTGGGCCGGTTACCGTGCTCGATCATGTCAGCTTTACTGTAAAGCCTGGCCAGACCCTCGCGATCATGGGTCCGACCGGCGCGGGGAAAACCACCGTGATCAATCTCCTCGCCCGGTTCTACGACGTCAAGGAAGGCGCCATCCTGTTGGACGGCTGCGACGTGCGCCGCTGGAAGCTGCAGCAGCTCCGGGGCGCGATCGGTACCGCGACGCAGGACGTGTTCCTCTTCTCCGACACGGTGGAGGGCAATATCGCCTTCGGCGACCTGTCCCTGACCGAGGAGGAGGCGCACGACTTCGCCCGCCGCGCCGCGGCTGACGATTTCGTGTCCAAAATGCCGGAAGGCTACGACACCATTGTAGGCGAACGCGGCGTGGGCCTGTCCGGCGGGCAGAAGCAGCGGATCGCATTGGCCCGCGCCATGGCGGTCCGTCCCGCGGTGCTGGTGCTGGACGACACCACCTCCGCCGTGGATATGGAAACCGAAAAGTATATTCAGCAACAGCTGCGGGAGCTGCCCTTCCCCTGCACCAAGATTATTATCGCCCAGCGGATCTCCTCGGTAAAGGACGCCGACCAGATTCTTGTGCTGGAGCATGGGAAGATCGCGGAACGGGGCACCCACGCGGAATTGCTGCGCAACCGCGGGTATTACTGGGAGACCTATGCCCTGCAGAACGACCTGCCGGCGGACGCGCCTCTGCCGACCGCCGCGGTGGAAGGAGGCGCCTGCTGATGGCCAGAAATAAGTTCGACGTGGACGAGACCCTGGAATCCCCGTTCAGTTTTGCCCATCTCAGGCGGGCCTTCAAGTACATCCGGCGCCATCGGTGGCAGATGATCGGCGCCCTGCTGCTCAGCGGACTGGCCAGCGTAGCGGGCCTGTTCGGCCCGAAGATCATGCAGTGGACGCTGGACGACGCGGTGCCGAACAGGGATTACGCCCTGTTGGGAAAGCTGGCGGTCTTCTTCGCCGTGCTGACTCTCGTCAGCATCCTGTTTACCACCCTCCGTTCCCGCATCATGGCGTATGTCAGCCAGGACATCATCTACGATATCCGGGAGGACCTCTTCGCCCACCTGCAGAAGCTGCCTTTCAGCTACTACGACTCCCGGCCGGCCGGAAAAATCCTGGTCCGGGTCATCAACTATGTCAACTCCGTGGCGGATATGCTATCGAACGGCATCATCAACATGGTGCTGGAGATCATTAATATCATTTTCATCGTGATTTTCATGTTCAGCACCAACGTCACCCTGTCCTGGATCATCATTGCCGGTCTTCCTTTCTTCGTGGCGGTAATTGTGATTCTGAAGCCCCGGCAGCGCCGGGCCTGGCAGACGCAGTCCAACAAGAATTCCAACTACAACGCCTACCTCGCGGAAAGCATCGACGGGGTGCGGGTCAGCCAGCTTTTCTCCCGTCAGGAAGAAAATATCGGCATTATGCGCCGGCTGGCCGAGGCCTGCCGCAAGGCGTGGATGAAGGCCATGTACATCAACAACTCGGTCTGGCTGAGTTCTGAGCTGCTGACCCAGATCGTGTTTACCGTCATGTATATCGCCGGCGTCTACTGGCTGGGCGGAAGCTTTGTCACCTTCGGCGTCATCATGGCAATGGGCAACTACGTCAGCCGCTTTTGGCAGCCGATTACCAACCTTGCCAACATCTACAACAACTTTATCAACAATATCGCCTACCTCGAACGCATTTTCGAGACCATGGACGAGCCGGTGGTGGTGGACGATCTGCCAGGCGCGACCGAGCTGCCCGAAATCCGGGGCAAGGTCACCTTCCAGGACGTCACCTTTGCCTATGAGCCGGGAATCAATATCCTGGAAAACATCAACTTTACGGCGGAGGCTGGGCAGAGCATCGCCCTGGTCGGCCCGACCGGCGCGGGAAAAACCACGGTGGTCAACCTCATCAGCCGTTTTTACAACCTGACCGGCGGCGCGGTGCTGGTGGACGACGAGTACGACATCTCCCGCGTCACCCTCCACTCCCTGCGCACCCAGATGGGGATTATGCTGCAGGACAGCTTTATTTTCAGCGGCACCATCATGGACAACATCCGCTACGGCCGCCTGGATGCAACCGACAAGGAAGTGATGGAGGCCGCCAAAGCGGTGCGCGCCCACGACTTCATCATGGAAATGGAAAAAGGGTATTATACCGAGGTGAACGAGCGGGGCAGCCGCCTGTCGCAGGGCCAGAAGCAGCTGATTGCCTTCGCCCGAACCCTGCTGTCCGATCCGAAAATCCTGATTTTGGACGAAGCGACCTCCTCCATCGACACCAAGACCGAGCGCCTGCTTCAGGAAGGGATTCAGGCCCTGCTGAAGGGCCGCACCTCCTTTATCATCGCCCACCGCCTTTCCACCATCAAGAACTGCGATAAAATCCTGTATATCGGGAATAAGAGCATTCTGGAGGAGGGCAGCCACGACGAGCTGCTGTCCAGGAAGGGGCTGTATTACAACCTCTACACCGCCCAGGCGCAGGATCAGGGCGTGATGGAACCGACGCTGATCGGAGGATAGCCCCGGTTTCCTTGTATAGCCGGTAAATCCGATAAGGCGTTAGCTTATAGACGCTTATAGAGTAATACTATCAATAAAAAGTCCGCCGCCAAACGCAGCTTCCTGCGTTTGGCGGCGGTTTTTTGGAAGACTTGTCGTTTCCGTGGACCGCCGGGAACGCGCGGAGCTGCCAGCCCCAGCCGCAGTTCGCTTACCCTCGGTCCGTCGAAGCGTCCGTTCTCGTCCCGCGTTCCCCCGATCGGCTCGATCGTTTCCCGATCCAGCGGCAAATATACCCTGCCGCTATAGCCATCGGGCAGGCGGAGGCAGCCCGCGCCTTCCCTCTGTATCAAGCGGCCGTCCTGTTCCAGTAAGAAACGGAACGCGGCCCGGGGAGCAGACTCGGAATAGGTCATCACCCGCGCAGCCGTTTTGCCATGCCGCTTTCCCGGATTTGCTCTTTTTCAGCACAAAGACAGCGGTTCCCTTTTTATAAAAAGAACCCCATCGGGTCGGGCTGTTGAACCCGGTCTTCCCCGATGGGGTTCCGTTTAAGCGATACGGATAATGAGCAATCGTTATTTTTTCAACGCCAGCGCATCCTTCGTTTTGGCGACGATGTTCTCCGCGCACAGACCGAACACCTTCAGCAGCTCGGCCGCGGGGCCGGATTTCCCGAACACATCATTCACACCGACCCGTACCACCGGAACCGGGACCGTCTCGCAGACGACCTCCGCCACCGCGCTGCCCAGGCCGCCAATGATGTTATGCTCCTCCACTGTTACAATCACGCCGGTCTCCTTTGCCGCCTTGATAATGATGTCGCGGTCAATCGGCTTGATGGTGGCCATGTTGACCACCCGGGCCGAAACGCCCTCGCTCTTCAGCTGGGCGGCGGCGGCCAGCGCTTCAGAAACCATCAGTCCGGTAGCAATGATGGTCACGTCGCTTCCTTCCACCATAGTCACGCCCTTGCCAATTTCAAACCGGTAGGATTGGTCGAACAAAACCGGGGCGGCCAGCCGGCCAAAACGCATGTATACGGGGCCGTTGATCTCCATCGCCGCGCGCATGGCCTTTTTGGTCTCCACATCGTCGGCGGGATTGAGGATGGTCATGCCGGGGATGGTGCGCATCAGCGCGATATCCTCGCAGCACTGATGAGTCGCGCCGTCCTCACCGACCGAGATGCCGGCATGGGTCGCGCCAATTTTCACATTCAGGTGGGGATAGCCGATCGAGTTGCGGACCTGCTCGAACGCACGGCCGGCCGCAAACATCGCGAACGAGGACGCAAACACCGGCTTGCCGGCGGCGGCCAGACCGGCCGCAATGCCGATCATATTGCACTCCGCGATACCGCAGTCAAAAAAGCGGTCGGGATGGGCTTTCTTGAAGGTTCCGGTTTTGGTTGCGGCCGCAAGGTCCGCGTCCAGCACTACCAGATCGGGATAATCCTTTATCAGTTCCACCAGGCCCTCGCCGTACGATTCGCGGGTGGCCTTTTTGATTACATCCGCCATATATCTCCATTCCTTTCTTTTCGAAGCCGCTTCCCGGCGCCGCGTGAACCGCGGAGCACCCGGAAAGGCGGGAAACAACCCCTTTAGCCTATGATACGGCCGCGGGGCCTGCAGGAGGTTACGCTTTTACGCTTCCAGCTGCGCCAGCGTTTCGCCAAGCTCCTTCATCGCCTGGTCGTACTGCTCCCGGTTCGGAGCGGAGCCGTGCCAGGAAACCTGATTTTCCATAAAGGAAACGCCCTTGCCCTTCACGCTGTGCTGGATGATGGCCGTCGGCTTGCCCTTACAGGCGCGCGCCGCGTCAAACGCGGCTTCAAGCTGGTCGAAATCGTGCCCGTCCACCACAATCACGTTGAAGCCGAAAGCAGCGAATTTTTCCGGGATCGGATACGGGGAGTTGACCTGATCCACCGGCCCGTCAATCTGCAGGCCGTTGTTGTCCACCACGACGCAGAGGTTGTCGAGCTGCTTGTGGGCGGCAAACATCGCCGCTTCCCACACCTGGCCCTCTTCGATCTCGCCGTCGCCGAGGATGGTATATACCCGCCAGCCGGCGTTATCCAGCTTTCCGGCCAGCGCCATACCGCAGGCGGCGGAAATCCCCTGTCCGAGGGAGCCGCTGGACATATCCACGCCGGGCGTGCCCTTCATATCCGGATGCCCCTGCAGCATCGCACCGGTGTGGCGAAGGTGCTGAATCTCGTCCATCAGGAAGTACCCCTTCAGCGCGAGCGCGCCGTACAGCGCGGGCGCGGTATGGCCCTTGGACAGCACGAGACGGTCCCGGTTCTCCCAATGGGGATTTTCGGGGTCCACATTCATTTCCTTGAAGTAGAGGTACGCCAGAGTATCCGCGATGGAGAGGGACCCGCCGGGGTGCCCGCTCTTCGCATGGAACGTACCCTCGATCACCGCCATGCGAATCTTCGTAGCCGCGATCGACAGACGCTTTTTCAGCGAAGCATCCATGTTTTTACCATCCTTTCGTCCGGCCAACCCGGCCGGCAAAAAATTAACTTGTCCCATTCGCCGCCGGCCACACCGCCCACACGGCTTGGTATCGACGGCTTTGCCGACGACGGCAAATCCATCCGTTATTATAGCATGGAAAGCCCTTTGTGACTAGTACGCCGCCCGCTTTTTTCGAATTTTTCCAAAGCCGGAGACAGCCGCTTTACGGACGCCGCCAAACCGCTCTTTGTTTTTCTCAGCTTTCGTATTCCATAGCGCCGCCCAGCCCGGTTCTCCGCTGACGTTTTCCGGCGGCGCAATCGAGAAATACCGGCCGGTATTTCTCCCTGCCGGCACGATGTCATATGGGCATTGCTCCAAAACTGCGAAATTGTGTAAGTAATTTTGTTAGATATTTCCATAATATATGGTAGTATTTAAGAATAAATACAGGAGGTTTTTCTTCTTATGAAAAAACAAGCGTTCTTATTTCTTTCCCTTCTTCTGGCGACAGGTCTGCTTTTTGCCTCCTGCGCATCGCAGACGGCCGGAAATGGCTCTTCCGCAAACTCCTCGTCCCCGGCGAATGCCGGAGGTACAGAAACACAAACTTCGGCCCCCGCCGCCGAAACGCTTCCTCCCATTAAAGCGCCGTCAAAACAGGAGTTGGAGTATGAACAGAAACGTTTCTCGACAGGGATTCAGGATCTCTCGTCCTGGGAAAAAATCGACTTTGTCCGGTTGTCCTCAGGGCGCTTCAGCGTGTATAATCTTGATTTGACAGACACATCCGAAATTCGTCAATGGGTCGAATTGGCGAAAGCCATGAAGGTTACCGCTGTTGCTTTCGAACCCCACGGCGGAACACTGGGCTATGAACTGTCTTTCCATTCCGGAGAACAATCGATTTCTCTAGGCGGAGGCTTTGTCGATGGACACATTTATGTATCCGGTGATAACTGCACGAAGGTAATGCTCCGGATCGATAATTATTCCGATCTGAAAGAAACGTTTGAAGCTCTCCAAAAAACAGCAGGATTTCCCAAGCCGGAATAGCCGCTCTTCCCCAAATCCATTTTTACATCTTTGCCTATTAAGGATGACTCTGCGCCTATAAAAAACTATTTCCTTTCTTCCTTTTCCTCCTTCTGGCGACGGGTCTGCTGTTTGTCTCCTGCACATTGCAAACGGTCGGGACACGCCCCTCCGCTGCCGACAGGATTCCGGACGCTCCTGTAAACAAGCGGAAGGCTCACGCCTTCCGCTTGTTTACAACCCATAAAAAAGACAAAATAAAAAACGCCCGGCCTATTGGCTGGACGCTTTGTGTGTTGGCGTCTGCTTATCTTCCCGGGCCGCTTCCAGCCAAGTATTGTCAGCGCAAGTGAGCTTAACTGCCGTGTTCGGGATGGGAACGGGTGTACCCTCACCGCCATCGACACCAACTGCTCCCCTTCTGGGGAGCCTTTCCCCCTCTGGGGACGGATGATAGTATAGCACAGTTCGCGACAGAATGCAAGCATTTTTTTATTTTTCTGCGTTTTTCTTCTGTAGGATTACAATACATATTGGACAGATAAATAAAAAGGATGAAGGATAGAGC
>CAUGOD010000009.1 GCA_959601025.1 uncultured Oscillospiraceae bacterium | reverse complement strand
CATTCCTTAGTACAAGTATATCATACTTGTCTAACTAATGGGGTGCAGTTCAGTTTGTCCTTTCGGCTTTTATAGTAATCCTTGAGTCATTGAGTATGAAATGCCGCCGCTAATTTTCCCGGACGACGGGATGAAGCGCTTCGTCATATCGCCGCGTGGCAGCACGGTGGATAAAGTACAGATAGGGCATACCGAGGTTGGTCTCGATCAGGGAGTCCACGATGAGCGGGCCGAAGCCCTGCGCCCGGATGCCGGTGATGAGCAGCACCGCCTCCCACGAGAACTGCACCAGGATGCCAATGGCCAGCAGCCAGGGAATGTTGATCCGCTTCTCCGGTTCCGGCGTCCGCAGGTTATGCAGGATAAGGATGGCGTACCCCACGAAAAGAATCAGCGCCATCACGCCGTGATAGCTCCCTGTCCCGCGGGAGATGGCGATCTCCCCAAACGGCCCGCCGAAATTCTGGGCGGCCAGCGCCTCCGCCATCCAGCCGGACACGATCAGCAGGGACCACTCGAACAGCCGCTTATCCCGGTCCAGCCATACCCAAATCCAGACGAAATTGGTGAATCCATAGCTCATGCTCAGCCAGAGCAGGAACCAGAAAGGGTCCGCGCCGGTTACCGTGCGCGTGCCGAGCAGCTGGTAAAAGATTCCGTAATCCACCAGAAAATACAGTACCCCGCCGGCAAGGCCGGCCAGGAAAGCCTGCCGCCGTTTGGTATACAGCAGGACCGCGGCAAGGAAAAGGAGAAAAAGTATATCGAGAACGATATACAGTCCGTTCAGACTGCGGGAGGGGACGACTTCGAGAGCTCCCATAAAGTAATCGCTGCCTTTCACTGCCCGCTGGGGGCAAGATTTTTCGGTAAAGAACGGCTCTGTTCAAACGCCGGTTTGTCTAAACGCCTGTCAGGTCGAACGCGGGGATATACATGGCCTTCGCGCTGCCAGGGCTCTGAACATAGCCGTCGGTCAGTCCCCGTTCCAGCAGCGCGTCCCAAACCTTGCGGCATTCCCGCGGGGTGGCCCGGCGGTTCAGCTCCGGATAGGGAGGGACGTCGACCACCGGCGTGTATTGGAACATCAGGCTGACCCAGACGCCGGGGGGGAGATTGTCCCGCAGCCAGTCCAGCACCGCAAGGGTGTTCCGGGTGTGACCGGGGAGGAGGAGATGCCGCGCCATCGTGCCGCGCACCGCGATACCATCGCCATCCAGCGTCATCGGTCCGGTCTGCCGGGCCATTTCCAGGATAGCGGGGGCCGCGTACTCGAAATAATCCGGCGCATGGGAAAACCGGGCGGAAAGCTCCCCGTCGACGTATTTCAGGTCGGGAAGGTACACGTCCACCGCACCCTCCAGCCGGCGGAGGGTTTCCACCCGCTCGTATCCGCTGGAATTGTACACGACCGGGACGGCAGGGCGATAATGTTCCAGCGCCTCCAGAATGGCCGGGACGAAATGGGTGGGGTTGACCAGGTTGATGTTGTGCGCCCCCTGCTCTTCCAGCTCCCGGAAAATTTCCGCCAGCCGTTCCGGCGTGACCGCCCGACCGTACCGTTCGTGGCTGATCGGCTGGTTCTGGCAGTACAGGCAGCGGAGGGAGCAGCCGGAGAAAAACACCGTGCCGGAGCCCCGCGTCCCGCTGATGCAGGGCTCTTCCCCCGTGTGGAGGGCGGCGCGGGCGAGAACGGGGAAGGCAGGCATCCCGCAGACGCCGCTTCCCTCGGTCTCGGTGCGCCGCGCGCCGCAGCGGCGGGGGCAAAGGGTGCAGGGAGTACAGGAAAACTCCGGTAGGGAGGACAAAGACATAGGCATTTCCTTTCCGGTCGGAAATGAAGCGTAATAATCAGCGGTTTCCATCGCTTACAGCGTCTTATTCTATCACGATTTCCCATGCATCGGCAAGGCCGGTGTTCAAAATTCCGTCGGATCGCGTCGGATCAGCCCCGATTCGGTCAGCTCGTATACGGTGGAGCAGACCTCCTGAAGGTATTTCCGATCGTGGGTGACGCTGAGGATGGTTCCTCCGTACCCGGCCAGCGCCCGGCGGATGACCGGGTTGGAGAGCGGGCTGAGGTTGCGGGTGGGTTCGTCCAGCAGCAGCACGTTTCGTTCGGTCAGCAGCAGGCGGAGGAGCAGCAGCTTGGCCCGCTGCCCGCCGCTGAGCGACCCGACCGGCTGCCGCATCTCCTCGTGGGTGAACTTCAGGCTGCCCAGCGCGGTGTAGGCGCGGGTGACCGCTTCTTTACCGCCGCCGGGCGCGAGAAGGCCGACTGGCGTTTCCTCCGGGTTCAGCGCTTCATCATAACTTTGGGGCATCCACCCCGCCCGGATGTCCGTCCGGGTCCGGAGCGCTTCCCACAGCTGCTTTAACAGGGTGGTTTTTCCCGTTCCGTTTTTCCCGATGATCGCCACATGCTCGCCACCTGAAACGGTGAGACGGATGTCCCGCGCCAGCACCCGCCCGTCCACGGAAAGGATCGGAAGGGTTGTCTCCACCACCCGTTTTCCGCGGGGCAGGCGGAGACTCTCAGGGAAAAAGAGGGCGATGGCTTCCTCCACATCCGGAACGTCGAGAAAATCTTCCTTTTCCCGTTCAAACCGCCGGCCCATGGATTTCACCGTTTTCATTTTCTTTTTCAGCAGCCGCCCTCCTCCGGGGTTTTGGCGGGAAATCACATTCTGCTCGTGCTCCACCCGGTTATAAATTTGCTGCCAGCGCTCCATCTTCCGGTCGTAATCGGCCCGCTGCTTGAGGGCGACCTGCTCCTGCTTGTCCAGCGCCGCCTGCCTTCGCGCGATATACGCGGCATAGCCTGTTCGTTCCACCGTATGGCGGGGAACGGCTTTTTTCCGCACCTGTTCCAGATGGACAATCACGTTGGCCGTCCGTTCCAGCAGGGTTTCGTCGTGGGAAATGTACAGCACCGGCAGCTCGGCGGCGTTCAGGAAGGATTCCAGCCATTCCAGCGCGTCGATGTCCAGATCGTTGGTGGGTTCGTCCAGCAGCAGGATGTCGGGCTGTTCCGCCAGCAGACGGAGAAGCCGCAGCTTCACCTTTTCACCGCCCGAAAGGGAGCCCATTTTCTGTTCGCTTTCCAGCAGGGAAGCGTCAAAGTCCAGCTCCCACATCCGGGGGGAGAGGTTTTGGTAGATGTCCAAGCCTTCAAAAAATTCCGCGGCCGACTGTCCGGCAAGGGAGGGGTCCAGCTCCTGCGTCAGGTAACCGAGCCGCAGGCCGTTCCGGCGGACGGTTCCCTTGCATTCGCAGTAGGCGTCCACCGACTCCGGCTGGACGATTGCCCGCAGAAGGGTGCTTTTTCCGTTTCCTTCCTCCCCGATCACGGCCGCTTTGTCGCCGGGAGAAAGGGTCAGGGAGAAATCCCGGAGCAATGTCCGGCCTGATTCTCGCAGGGTGAGGGTGAGTTTCTGTATTTCCAGCATAGGGCGCTCCTGTTCTCCGCCGCGATGGGAGGGGGAAAAGAGCGCCCGCCGCGGGCGGAAACGGAGGAGGTGGCGCTGTCCTTCCCGAACAGACAAAAGCCCGCTCTTTTCCATATACAAAAAGACGCTTCCAAACAGCTCGGAAGCGTCTTTGCATACCAAAAGACCGGGCGTAAGCGCCGGGCAAACCGCCAGCCGGAACAGGCGGGCGGAAAGGCGCGCTTATATCGACGGGTTTGGGCAGCGGAACAGACGGCGTCCGAGTGTCGCAAGCATCGTTCTCAATCCGTCCGCCCCGCTTTCCTTTGATTTTTAAAGAATGATTTCCTTGTTCATCGAGGGTATCATATTTTTTATTTGCTGTCAAGAGGGAGAAAGAAAGATTCCCCTGGAAGCGGCAGGCCCCCTTTTCAGGCATCGTTAATTTTTTATATAAGCAAGGAAAGAGAGGCGGCTGAAAATTCTATAGGTAGAAAAGCGGGGATAAAAACAATTTTGTTAAAATCATACCAATTTAGTATAATATTCAAAATCCCTCTGTTTTTTTTAGGCCTTCCGTGATATAATATCCACGTTCAATTGCGCCGCCAGCAAACGCCGGCAGAGAATCCGGTCGGGCGGCGCAGGCGCTGGTTAATGCTGTACGTGGGATAAAATCCCCGTTATCTGTAAATGCTAGTAAAAGAAATGAGGTCGATTTTATGGGAAAGCGCATCACGGATAAAGTAACCTGGGTCGGCAAGGTGGACTGGGAGCTGAAAAAGTTCCATGGGGATGAATTTTCCACTCACCGCGGTTCCTCCTACAATTCGTATCTGATCCGGGACAAAAAAACGGCGCTGATCGATACGGTCTGGCTGCCCTACGACAAGGAATTCGTTAGCCGTCTGAAGGAGGAAATCGATCTTTCCACGATCGATTACGTCATCGCCAATCATGGCGAGGTGGATCACAGCGGCGCTCTTTCCGCCCTGATGCGGGAGATTCCCGGTACCCCGATCTACTGTACGGCCAACGCGGTCAAGTCCATCAAGGGGCAGTACCACGAGGACTGGAATTTCATCACGGTAAAGACCGGCGACACGCTGGAGCTGGGGGACACTACCCTGACCTTCATCGAAGCGCCGATGCTCCACTGGCCGGATACCATGTTCACCTACATGAGCGGGGAGAACATCCTGTTCAGCAACGACGGCTTCGGTCAGCATTTCGCCTCCGAGTCCCTGTATAACGACACGGTGGATCACAGCGAGCTGATGGCGGAAGCGATCAAGTATTACGCCAACATCCTTTCCCCCTTTAATCCGATGGTTACCCGCAAGGTGAAGGAAATCCTCGGCATGAACCTGCCGATCACCATGATCTGCCCGAGCCACGGCGTCATCTGGAAGGACAATCCCAACCAGATTGTCGAAAAATATCTGGAATGGGCGGCGGACTATCAGGAAAACCAGATCAGCATCGTGTACGACACGATGTGGAACGCCACCCGACGGATGGCGGAAGCGATTGCGGACGGCATCCGCGCCGCCGATCCTTCCATTACAGTCAAGCTGTTCAGCGCCTCCAAAACCGATAAAACCGATATCATCACCGAAGTGTTCCGTTCCCGCGCGGTGCTGATGGGTTCCCCCACGGTGAACAACGGCTACCTGTACGCAATCGCCGGTATTCTGGAGCTGATCCGCGGCGCGAAGCTAAAAAAGAAGAAGGCCGCGGCCTTCGGCAGCTATGGCTGGAGCGGCGAAGCCGTCAAGCTGATGAACGAGGAGCTGGCCAAGGCCGGGTTCGAGGTGGTGGACGACGGCTTCCGTACCACTTGGGCTCCGGATGAGGACGTGCTCGCCAAGCTGCGGGAATTCGGCTCCGCATTTGTCGGCAAGCTGTAAAAGAAAAACAGGCAATATGCGCGTCCGCTGACAGGCTTTCGCCTCAGAGGGCGCGTTTTTTTCGCTGGATTCCCTATTTTCCATTTCCCAACCTGCCGAAATATGCTATACTGTCAGTAGGGAAGCCCGCCTTTCCGCGGGAAAGTTCACCGCCGGCCAGCGACGGCAATATTCCCCGGCGGTGCCGCCGGAATGAGAAAGCGGGATTGTCGGATGTCTGCCAAGGCAAAGGGGAAAAACTCCATGTGGATCGTGTTCGCACTTTTATCCGCTGTATTCGCGGCGCTGACCTCCATCCTGGCAAAGGTCGGAATCGACGGGGTGAACAGTAACCTCGCCACCGCCGTCCGCACCGTCGTGGTGCTGGTGATGGCATGGGGGATCGTTTTTGTAACCGGAACGGCTGGCGGAATCCGTCAAATCGGCGTTAAAAGCTGGGTGTTCCTGATTCTTTCCGGGGTTGCGACCGGCTTGTCCTGGCTGTGCTATTACCGGGCGCTCCAGTTGGGGGAGGCGTCCCGGGTGGCGCCGATCGACAAATTCAGCGTGGTGCTCACCATGGCGCTGGCCTTTTTTGTCCTCCATGAGCCGATTACCTGGAAAAGCGTCCTCGGTGGGCTGCTGATCACCGCCGGCACGTTTGTGCTGATCCTGTAATCATTGCAGGGAGGCGGCGCTTCGGCCTCGTCCATCCCTTCTTTATGTATTAAAAAAGAACGGGAGATTTCCATGCTTCAGCTCGTTCTCGGCCGATCCGGCGCCGGGAAAACCGAATGGGTATATGAACGGCTCTGCGCGCTCGCCAAGGCGGGACGGCAGGGCCTGTTGCTGCTGGTGCCGGAGCAGTTTTCGTTTGAGAGCGAGCGGGCGCTGCTGGAACGGCTGGGTCCCCGGCTGAGCAGCGGCATCCAGGTGCTCAGCTTCACCCGGCTGGCGGAGCAGGTGTTCCGCGAGGCGGGGGGGATGGCCGGCCGCCGGATGGACGACCCGACCCGCGCTCTGCTGATGAGCCGTGCGCTGGAGCTCGTCGCCGATCACCTGACCCTGTATCAGAAGCCAGCCGGCGATCCCGAAACGGTGGAGACCGTGCTGGCGATGACGACGGAGCTCAAGCAGTGCGGCGTCACCCCCCGCCGGCTGGAGGAGACCGCCGAAACCCTGCCGGAAGGCACCCTTCGCCGCAAGACGGAGGAGCTGGCGCTGATCCTCGGCGCCTACGAAGCTGTGACCGCCGGCGTTACAGGCGCCGTCGGTCGAATAGATGCCGCCGAAAGCACGGCGGACGCGTTTTTGGATAAAGCGCCGGACAAGCCCCGTGACGCTGCGTGTAACGATGCATGCGGCGCGGCGTGTAATGCCGCGTCACCCGCAGCGTATATCGACCCGCTGGACGACCTCGCGGCCCTGGCCGAGCGGCTGCCGGACAGCCGGATCGCCGACGGAGCGATGGTGTTTGTCGATTCCTTCAAGGGCTTCACCGCACAGGAACTGGCGGTGCTCCGCCTTCTTCTGCGGCAGGCGGAGCAGGTGACTGTTACCCTCTGCGCCGATTCCATCGAGGATACGGCGGGAGGCTTCGGGCTGTTTTCCCCGGTCATCCGCACCGCCGCCCGCCTGCGGGGTATGGCGCGGGAGGACGGGACGCCGGTCGCCCATGTGATTACCCTGACCGAGAACCGCCGTGCCGCATCCGGGGCGCTCCGGGCGGCGGAGGCGGGCTGTTTTGCGCCCCGCCCCGCAGTCTATACGGAGGAGACGGCGGATGTAACCGTGGCTTCCTGCGCCGATATCTATGCCGAATGCGATTTCGTCGCCCGCTCCATCCGCCGTCAATTGCGGGAAAACGGGGGACGCTGCCGGGATTTTGCCATTGTCGCCCGGAATCTGGACGATTACCGTGGTGTGCTGGACGCGGCCATGGAGAAGCAGGGCCTTCCTCTGCTGATGGACGAGCGGACGGATATCCTGACCGAGCCGCTGCCCGCTCTCGTCCTCGCCGCGCTGGACGCGGCGGCCGGGGGCTTCCGTACCGACGACCTTCTTCGGCTGATGAAGACCGGACTGGCGGGATTTTCTACCCATTCGGTGGCCCTCGTGGAGAATTACGCCCTGATGTGGCGGATTGACGGCCGCCGCTGGCGGGAGGAATGGACCGGCAACCCGAACGGCCTGTCGGTGATGGCGGACGATGCATCCGACCGGCGGCTCGCCTATCTCAACCTTCTTCGCCGCCGGCTGATGAAGCCGCTGGAACGGCTCCGCGCCGCCCTGCTGTCCCCCGGCGCGAACGGGGAGAGCTTCGCTAGGGCGGTCTACCGCTACCTGATCGACGTGAGGGCGGATACCCTGACTCGACTCCGCGTCGCCCGGCTGGAACGGGAGAACGAACCGGCCCTTGCCGACCGGATGGATCGGCTGTGGGACACAATGATGTCGCTGCTGGACCGGCTCTGCGCCGCTTTCCGGCGGGAAAAGCTGACCCCTGCCCGATTTGTCGGCCTGCTGCGGCTGGCTGCCGGGCTGACCGATCTCGGCGCGGTGCCGCAGAGCCTGGACGCCGTACAGGTCGGCCAGGCCGACCGCATCCGCTTCGCCGCTCCCAAAGCGGTATACATACTCGGTGCGAACGAGGGGGTGTTCCCGGCCTATCCTGCTGCACGGGGGCTTCTCAGCGACGAGGAGCGAAAAGAGCTGATCGCCCTCGGCCTGCCCCTTGCCGACGCGTCCGATGTCCGCACGGCGGAGGAACGCTTTTTCGCCTACGCGGCGGTGGCGGCCCCGTCCGAGCGGCTGACGGTGAGCTATCTCCGCGGCAACGCCGCCGGGGAGAGCCTCGCGCCCTCCGCCCTGCCGGATACCCTTCGCCGGGCGCTGCCCCGCTGCCGCTTCCTGTCCGACGCGGGCGGCGGGGACGAGCCGGAATCGGAACGGGACGCGTTTGAATGCGCCGCTGCCCATTGGAAGCAGCCTACTTCCCGCGCGCAGGCGCTGCGGACGGTGTTCGCCGCCCGTCCGGAATATGCCCGCCGGCTGGAAGCGCTGGACCGCGCGGCCGACCGTTCCCCCGCCGCGTTTCAGGATCCGGCGGAGGCCCGCCGCTTCTTCGGGAACGACCTGCGGCTGTCCGCTTCGAAGGTGGAGCAGTACCATCGCTGCCGCTTCTCCTACTTCTGCAAATACGGTCTGAAGGCGGAACCCCGCCGTCCGGCTGACCTGGACGCGCTCGCCTTCGGCACCCTGACCCATTATGTGATGGAGACCGTCCTCCCGCAGTATACGAAGGAGGGTTTCGCCGGGATTCGGCGGGAACGCGCCTTTGCCGATGCGGCCGCCGCCGTACGGGAGTATGCGGAGGAAACCATGGGAGGGCTGGCGGACAAAACCCACCGCTTTGCCGCGCTGCTGGACCGACTCTCCCGCGTTGCGGGGGCGCTGCTCTGGCAGGTGGTGCGGGAGCTGCGGCAGAGCCGCTTCGTCCCGGTGGACTACGAGCTGTCAGTCGGCCTTCCGTCGGAGGACAGCGCGCCCTCGGTGCCGCCGGTGACGCTCACCCTCCCGGACGGTTCCACCGTGCGGGTGCTGGGCCAGATCGACCGGGTGGACGTGTACCGCGCCGAAAACGGCGAGAATTACGTTCGGGTGGTGGACTATAAAACCGGCTCCAAGGAATTCCGGCTCTCCGACGTGGTGGAGGGGATCAACGTCCAGATGCTGATCTACATCTTCTCCCTTTGGCAGAACGGCGGGGAGCGGTACGGCCGGGTTACGCCGGCCGGGGTGCTGTACCTTCCCGCCAAGCTGCCGGTGATTGCGGCCTCCCGGGACACGGACGCCGAAGCGGTGGAGAGGGAACAGACCAAGGCCCTGCGGATGAACGGCCTTCTGCTGGACGATCCGGAGATCGTCCGCGCAATGGAGCACGATGCGGCGGGCCTGTTTATCCCGGCCCGGCTGACCGGAAAAGGGGAGTTCGCCAAAGGGGCGAGCGTCGCGTCGCTGGAACAGTTCGGGAAATTGAAGAAAAAAATTGAGTCTCTCCTGACCGCCATGGCGGAAACCCTCCGCAAGGGGGATGTGGCTGCCATTCCCCTGGCCGGGGAGAACGACGCCTGCGCCTGGTGCGATTACCGCGCCGTCTGCGGGCATGAGCCGGACGATCCCGTCCGCTTCCTCGCCGCACGGGACGCAGCGGCGGTGTGGAAGGAGCTGGAGGAAGAGGGCGGCAGCGCCGCCGGGAAAAACGGGGGTGATCCGCCTCGGCGCAGGATATCGTCCGCCGGGCAGGAAATTCCGGAATAAATACGAAAGGAGGCGGCGGCTATGCCGTCCCGTCAGTGGACAACCGAACAGAAGCAGTGTATCGACGCGCGGGGCGGGACGGTGCTGGTCTCGGCCGCCGCCGGTTCGGGAAAAACCTCGGTGCTGGTACAGCGGGTAATCGGCTTGATCACCGATCCGGAAAATCCGGTGGATGTGGATCGTCTGCTGGTGGTCACCTTCACCAAAGCCGCCGCCGCCGAGATGAAGCAGCGGCTTTCCGCCGCCCTCTCCGCCCTGATTGCGGAGCATCCGGAGGACCGGCGGCTCCAGCGTCAGCAGATGCTGCTGCCCCAGGCGAATATCAGCACCGTCCACGGCTTTTGCTCCTCCCTTGTGCGGGAGCAGTTCCACCTGCTCGGCCTGCCTCCCGGCTTCAAGGTGGCGGAGGAGGCCGAGACCGCTCTTTTACAGGAGGAAGCGGCGAGCGAGATCGTGGAGGAGCTTTACGCCGAAGAGGATGCGGATACCGCCGCCGCGTTCCGGGAGCTGGCCGCCCTGCTCAGTCCCCTCCGGGACGACCGGGGACTGTTCCAGGCGGTGCGGCGGCTGCATGAGTTCGTGCAGTCCCATCCCTTTCCCGACGCATGGCTCCGGGAAAAGGAAGCGGCCTACACGGCGGACGGCCCGGTCATCGAAACCGCGTGGGGGCAGGAGGTGATCGCCTTCCTGCGGGACACGGCGGAGGGCTGCGCCGCCCTTCTCTCCCGCGCCCTCGCCCTGACGGCGGAGGAGCCGGTGATGGCCGATAAATACGGCCCGGTTCTCACGCGGGAACGGGAGATGCTGACCAGCCTTTCCGCCGCCCTGGCCGCCCCCGGCCTGACGTGGGACGGAGCGGCGGAAAGGATGGCCGCGCTGGTCTTCGGCCGTCTCCCCTCGCTGCGGAATTACGAGGATGAGATCCGGAAAAACCGGGTCACGGCCCTGCGGGACGACGTGAAAAAACGGCTGAAGGATATCGACGCCCTCCTCTGCGGGTCGGAGGCGGACTGCAAAGCGGATATCCGCGCCCTTTCCCGGCTGGTGTCCGTCCTGTTCGAGACCGTCCGCCGGTATTCCGCCCGCTTTGCGGAAAAGAAGCGCCGCCGGGGACTGGTGGATTTCGGAGACCTGGAGCATTATGCCCTCCAGCTCCTGATTGGGGAGGACGGGGAACGCACCCCTCTCGCCGCCGAGCTCTCCGGCCGGTTCGACGAGGTGCTGGTGGACGAATACCAGGACACCAACGCCGCGCAGGACGCGCTCTTCCGCGCTTTATCCAGGGAAGAAGCCAACCTGTTCATGGTCGGGGATGTGAAGCAGAGTATTTACGGCTTCCGCCAGGCCATGCCGGAAATTTTCATCCGCCGCCGGGACGGGTATCCGCCCTTCGACGGGACGCATTACCCGGCCTCTATCACGCTGGGAAACAACTTCCGCTCCCGGCGGGAGGTGACCGACGCGGTCAATTTCGTTTTCCGCCAGCTGATGACCCGGCCGGTCGGTGGCATCGACTACGACGAGCGGGAGGCGCTGATCCCCTCCGCCGTTTATCCCGACGCCCCCGACCGGGAGACCGAGCTGCTGATCGTGGACGGCGGAACCCGGGAGGAATCCGACGCCCGGGACGCGGCCGAGGCACGGGTAATCGCCGTCCGGATACGGGAAATGCTCGCTTCCTTTCCCATTGCGGAGGGAGGCGGGCTGCGCCCGGCGCGATGGGGAGACTTCTGTATCCTGCTGCGGAGCAAAAGCGCTCACGCGGCGGCGTATGTGGACGAGCTGAACCGCTGCGGCGTGCCGGCCTGGACCTCTTCCGCCGGGGGCTTCTTCTCCGCGCCGGAGGTGGCGGGCGCGGTTTCCCTGCTGCGGATCATCGACAATCCCGTGCAGGACGTGCCCCTGCTGGCCGTCCTCTTTTCCCCGGCGTTCGGCTTCACGCCGGACGACCTGGCCGAAATCCGGCAAACCGACCGCGGCCGGAGCGGCCGCCGTCTATATACCGCCCTGCGCCGGTACGCGCGGGAGGGGGAGCGGCAGGAATTGCGGGAGCGGGCGGCGGACTTCCTCCGGCGGCTGGACAGCTGGCGGGTGCTGGCCGTCACTCTTCCGGCCGACCGGCTGATCCACCGGGTGTATGAGGACGCGGGCCTGCTTGCCGCGGCCGGCGCGATGCGGCACGGCGCGCAGCGGGTGGCCAACCTGCGGCTTCTGCATGACAATGCCCGCCGGTTTGAGCAGAACGGCTTCCGCGGCTTGTCCGCCTTTGTCCGTTTCCTTGACCGGATGGAGCAGCAGGGGCTGGATATGGCCCCCGCCTCGGTTGCGGGTCAGGAGGACGCGGTGCGCATCCTCAGCATCCACAACTCCAAGGGGCTGGAATTTCCCGTGGTTTTCCTCGCCGGCCTGGGCGGGCAGTTCAACCGGGAATCCACCACCGCGAACCTTCTCCTCCATCCCGAGGCGGGGGTGGGAATGAAGCGGCGGAATCCGGAAACCCTGACCCAGTGGAATACCCTGCCCCGGCAGGCGGTCGCCCTTACCATCCGCCGCAGCGAGCGGGCGGAGGAGCTGCGGGTGCTGTACGTCGCCATGACCCGCGCCAGGGAGAAGCTCTGTATGGTGATGACCCTGCCCAGGCCGGAGAATAAACTGGCGTCCCTCGCCGCGTCGCTGGGAGAGGGGGAGGCCCTTCCCGTCTCGGCGGTCCTCGCCGCCGGGGGGATGGGGGATTGGCTTTTGTCCGCCGCCCTGCGGCATCCGTCGGGCGGGCATCTGCGTTCCCTCGCGGGGGACGACTGCGTGTCGGTCCGTCCGGCTGATACGGCGTGGAAGATTGACGTGCTCCGCTCCCCGCCGCCGGAAGAAGCGGAAAGGGCCGGGGTAGAGTCCGTCGCGCCGGACGCTTCCTTTGCCGCCGAGGTGGAGCGCCGCATGGCATACCGCTATCCCTACGCGGCGGTGAGCGCCCTGCCGGCCAAGCTGGCGGCGTCGGAGCTTTCCCATGGCCGGGTTCGTCGGGAGCATGTCGCCGCTTCCCGTCCCGCTTTCCTCAGCGAGGGCGGGCTGACCCCTGCCGAGCGGGGGACCGCCCTGCATACCTTCATGCAGTTCGCGGACTATCCCGCCGCCTCGGCCGATGTTTCCGCTGAAATCCGGCGGCTGACGGCGGATGGCTTCCTCACCCCGGAGCAGGGGGAGGCGATCCCCGCCGCGCGGGTGCGGAGGTTCTTTCTTTCTCCTCTCTACGCCCGGATGGCGGCCGCCCCGCGCCTTCTGCGGGAGGTGCATTTCACCGTCGATCTGCCCGCCGCCCTCCTGCTTGGCCCGGAGGACGGGGAAGCGAGGCGGCAGGCCGAAGGAGAATTTCTGATCGTGCAGGGCATCGCCGACTGCGTGTTTGAGGAAAATGGCCGCCTGGTCGTCGTGGATTATAAGACCGACCGGGTGAAAACGGGGGCCGAGCTGATTGGCCGGTACCGCGAGCAGCTGCACATCTATGCCGATGCGCTGTCCCGCACCCTCGGCGCACCGGTGGAGGAGGCGCTGCTGTATTCCTTCGCCCTGGGAGGCACGGTGGATGCCACCTCGGTTCTGAAGGAGCTTCGGCTGTAACGGAAAAAGGAAAACGCTTTCGGGCCATCCCGGATGGCCCGAAAGCGTTTTTTACCTGACGGGATAAGGGGCGAAGCAAAGCTTCGCCCCTTATCCCGTCAGCTTTTCTCTCATCTGGAGCAGCAGGGCGCGTTCCCGGCGGGAAACCTGCACCTGCGTCATACCGAGCTTATCCGCCGTAGCCTGCTGGGTGTTGCTTTTCAGGTAGCGCAGCACGATCAGCTCCCGGTCCCGCGGTTCCAGCTCCCCGAGTACCTGCCGCAGGGCCAGTTTGTCGGTCAGCAGCTCGTCCGGCGGGGAGACGGGTACGTCGATCTGGTCCCCCTCGTCCTCGTCGCCCGAACGGGTGAGGGAGAGGGGAGGCAGCGCGGCCCCCATCGCCTCGGCTGCCTGCTCCCGTTCCACCCCGAGCAGATCAGCCATCTCACCGACCGTGGGCTCGCGGCCCTCTGCATTCGTGAAGTGCTCCCGTTCCCGGGCCGCCCGCATCGACAGCTCCTTCAGGGAACGGCTGACCTTGACCGTCCCGCCGTCCCGGAACAGGCGGCGGATTTCGCCCAGAATCACCGGCACGGCGTAGGTGGAAAACTTCAGCCCCCGCGTCTCGTCGAAGCCGTCTGCCGCCTTGACCAGCCCCACGCAGCCCGCCTGGAACAGGTCGTCGTATTCAATACCCCGGCCGTTGAACCGGCGGGCGCAGGAGTGAACCAGCCCAATATTGTCGCAGATGAATTCCTCCCGGCGGCTCACGACGGTTTGGCGGAGCTGGGGGCGGCCCCGCGCAGCGCTATGTATTTTTCCAACGTGACCAGCGTGCCCTTCCCCTTTCGGGAGGATACCTTCAGCTTGTCGGAAAAGCTCTCCATCACCGAGAAGCCCAGGCCGGAGCGTTCCTCGCCGCCGGTGGTGAACAGCGGCTCCATCGCCTGCTTTACGTCGTCGATCCCGCAGCCCTTGTCCCGGATTTTGATTACCACCCGTCCGTCGTGGTACAGGCGGACGGTCAGCGTGATGCTGCCAATGGTCTCGGGATAGGCGTGGACGATGCAGTTGGTGACCGCCTCCGACACGGCAGTGCGGATGTCGGCCAACTCGTCCACCGCGGGATCAAGCTGGGAAACGAATGCGGCGACGGCCGCGCGGGCGAAGCCTTCGTTGGCCGAGCGGCTGGGAAAGCTCAGCTTCATTTCATTGAACGGTTTCATCGCAAATCTCCTTTTCTTCGCGTCGGTTTTCGCCGCGAGTGATAGTCTTTTACAGGCGGCCGGTTGTCTTTCCGGCCGTTTCGCCTTCCGGTTCCGCGCCGTCCTCGTCCTTCAACAGGTTGAGCCGGTCCAGACCGGCGAGCCGGATCATCTTCCGTATCCGCTCGGACGCGCCGACGACCTCCAGCGTGCCGCCGTAAAGCTGCATCAGGCGGAAACGTCCCATGATCAGCCCGATTCCCGAGCTGTCCATGAAACCGATTCCGCTGAAATCCAGCCGCAGCCGCGGCGGTTTCGTCCGTTCCACCGCGGCGTCGATTTCCTCCCGCATCCTGCGGGCGGCGTGGTGATCCAGCTCTCCCGCCAGCCGAACGGTTAATGCGTCGGCGGTGTTTTCCATGCGCAATGCCATATGTATTGTCTTCCCCTTTCGTATCCGTGGTATCTGGGCACGTATTGCTTAGATCGGTTAACGGGTGCCTTTTTCATCCTGCAAGGGCAACGGGGAGGGCAGGCTGATGCCTGCCGACGATGAGAATGCTTTCAGAACGGGAAAAGCGCCGTTAAGGTTTTATGCTTTTCAAAAGGAATTCGCATTAGTATATGCAGAAAAAAAGCCCCTATCCCATAGGATAGAGGCCTGTCCGTAAAAATTTTGACGAATCCGGGCATACGGAAGAAATTATTCCGGCGTTTAAGCCGCTCCGGCTATTCCCGCTTTTCCAGCTCCAGCAGCCGGGGACGGAGGACGGACGCCACATAAAAGGAACCGGCGACCAGCAGCCCGCTTCCCCCAACGGAGGCGGCTCCGTCGGCCAGAGCGGCCTCCAGCGCGGCGGCCGGGTTCTCGATCACCGCGACCGGGAGAGAAGGAGCCGCATCCCGCAGATGCCCGGCGAACCGCTCCGCCGGGAGCGCGCGGGGATTATCCGGCGTACAACAAATCGCCCGGCGGCAGAAGGGGACCAGCAGAGCCGCGCAACGGGGGGCGTCCTTGTCTCCCAGCATTCCTGCTACGAGGGTGAGGCCGGAAACACCGTGCTTTGCCAGCGTGGCGGCCAGCGCCCCCACCCCCTGCGGATTGTGCGCGCCGTCCAGCATCGCCAGAGGGGAGGGAGGGGCGGCCAGCACCTCCTGCCGGCAGGGTATCCGCGCCGCCGCCAGCCCGGCCTCGATCGCCGCCCGCTCCACCGGGAAGCCGGCCGGCGCAAGGGCGCGTACCGTTTCGATGGCGGTGAGCGCGTTGTCCCGCTGGAAACCGCCGGTCAATGGCAGGACGATCTCCATGCCGTCGTAGGAAAACGCCGTCCGGCCGAGCGCTTCCTCCCGCAATGGAGCGGTCGCGGCGGAGGGAAGGCGGACGGTCAGCCCCAAAGCGGCTGCCCGTTCCAGAATTACCCCGAGCGCTTCCTCATCCTGCGCGGGGGAAGTAACCACCGCACAGGGCGGCTTGAAGATGCCGCATTTTTTTTCGGCGATCGCTGTGACCGTCCCGCCGAGGACAGCCGTATGATCGAGCGAGATCGGCGTCAGAACCGCCGCCAGGGGCGGAGGGATGACGTTGGTCGCGTCGTCCAGTCCGCCCAGCCCGCATTCCACCACGCAGAGATCGGTATGCCGCCCGGCAAAATACAAAAACGCCAGCGCGGTGACAAGCTCAAACTCCGACAGTCCGCCCGCGTCCCCCATTTCCTCACGGTGGGAGAGGAGGGTCTCCGTCAGTCCGGCAAAATTCGTTTCCGGGATCGGTTCGCCGTCTACCGTAATGGTATCCCGCAGCCCGGTCACGGCGGGGGAAGCGTATAACCCCGTCCGGTATCCCGCCGCGGTCAGGATGCTCTGGATCATCCGGGCGGTGGAACCCTTGCCGTTGGTGCCCGCCACATGGACGAAGCGAAGCCGGCGTTCGGGATGCCCGCACAGCGCAAGAATACGCTCCATCCGGGCAAGGCCCCACTTCATGCCGCCGGGCTTCAGCGCGTCGATAGCGGTCAGCGCTTCAGAATAGGTCATGGAAAAGCTCCTTATAACAGAAAATGACGGAAAAATTGACGGATCACGGAAAAGAAGCTACAATGGAACACGGCGGCCTGGACGACGTGATGGCCGCGAAAGAAGGGGGACTGGCAATGGCGGCGATGACGGAAAACGAGTTGCGCATGATTTACCAGCGGGAGATTCTGCCCCCGCTGCTTCTGGATAATCCGGAGGAGTTTTACACCGCCTTTGAGCGGGGACCCGAAGCGGCGGTAATGTTTTTTCGGGAAAAATGGGCATGGATGGGCAGCCGCCTTTCCGCGCAGGAAATCGTCTGCCCGGTGACAGGGATGGACTGCGTCGCTCTCGATGAAAACGAGGAGAGCTTCGCCGCCCTGTTGGCTGTCGAGCTTTCTCCGCCGCAGGCGGAGAAAGTGGGACTGGCCCGGTATACGGCGGTGTTTTTCGGTGTGGGCCGCCTTCCCCGGCTGTTTTATGGAGAATACGCCGCGCTTCCAAACGGCGCACCGACGCTGGAGGTAGCCGAATACCGTCTGGACCGGGAGGGCGGACTTCGCCGTCATGTCCGCGCCGTGCTTCATCAGGGCTGCGACAGAGCGCCCCTGCTGTTTCCGCCCCCCGCCGATCCGCCGCCGGAGGATGCGTCCCTGCCCCTCATGGAGGAAGCGTGGTATACCGCTTTTTTGGACGCGGCTGCCCGCTCATGCGCGGATTTGGACAAAGGAAAGAGAGGAACGGAAAGCGGGAGATAGGCGGCCTTACCGGTGCCGGTAGGTGGCGGTCAGCTCGTAGCTGTGGGCGATCATGGAGCAGAGCTCGTCGTCCGGCACGTCCCCGCCGATCCGCACCGTGTTCCAGTGGGTTTTATTCATATGGAAGCCCGGGGTTACGTCCGCGTAGACCAGCCGATACAGCTCGGCGCGGTCCGGCTGACACTTCAGGTTGACGCATTCCTGCCCGCGGACGTTCAGAATTAGGGCGAAGCCCCGTTGGTTGGAACGCCGCCGCAGGAACGGCGTCTCCTCGTCAAAAGGATAATCTTCGTAGGCGTCGGGAAAGGTCAGACAGTAATCTATTATTTCCCGCCGGGTCATGGACATGGGGTTCGCTCCTTCCTGCTGCGCCGCCCGGCCGGGTTCTCTGCCAGCCTTATCCGGCGGCGTGTGACGACATTATACCATAGCGCCGCCCGGCCAGGTTCTCTGTTGGCCTTTTCCGGCGGCGCATCGAAAAACGCTGTCGCGTTTTTCCTAAACGGCATTATACCATAAATACCGCTATGTTTCAAAATAACATGCCTGCTTTATTCTGCTTTGACCGGGGGAATCTCCATGCCGCTTACCAAACCGCCGAAGGTCGGCCTGCGAATCATCAAATCCGCGGTCGCTGTTTTCCTTTGCTTTGTAATTTATCTGCTCCGCGGACAGCAAGGCGTGCCGTTTTATTCGGCGATCGCCGCCATACTGTGTATGCAGCCGTATGTGTCGAACAGTGTGAAGGTGGCGTTGAACCGGACGATCGGCACCGCGATCGGCGGCGCAGCCGGCATGCTGGTTCTTCTGGCGGAGCAGCGTCTTTTCCCCGGGGAGCTGCCCGTTCTCCGGTATCTGCTGATTTCGGTGATGATCGTGGTATTAATTTATATCACCGTTCTGGTGAAAAAGACCACTGCCTCCTATATCACCTGCGTGGTGTTTATGAGCATCACGGTATCCCACGCGGCGGACGTGAATCCGTACCTGTTCGCGCTGGAACGAATGCTGGACACGCTGATCGGCATTTTTGTTTCCCTGGGAGTGAACGCCTTTCACCTGCCTCGCCGTCACAACCGCGCCCTGCTGTTCGTCAGCGATCTGGACGGCACCCTGACCGGGCCGAACGGCCGGATTGCCCCGGCCACCGAGATACGCCTGAACCAGCTGATTGAAGCGGGGGCGCAGGTGACGGTTTCGACCGGCCGTACGCCGGCCACTTTCCTTCCCATACTGGCGGGACTGCGGCTGAAGCTGCCGGTCATCGCCATGAACGGGGCGGCATTATACGATATGAAGGCCGGCTCCTATCTCTACTGCAAGACGATTCCGCCCGCCGCCTGCCGGCGGGTAATGGAGGTGTTTGAACGGCGGGGGCTGAACGTGTTTGTCCACGCCGTGATCCACGACACCCTGCATGTATATTACGGCCGCTTCACCAACCCGGCCGAAGAGGAGCTGTACTACGCCCGCCGGGGTTTGCCGCAAAAGCATTATGTCTACAGTTCTCTGCCGGAAGGGCATGAACCACTGTACCTGCTTTGCGTAGACACTGCCGGGATGGTAGAAACCCTGCGGGCGGAAATCGCCGCCTTTCAGGACGAAGCGGGGATATATACCGTCGTCCGTTCCGCACAGGAGCATTTTCCGGAGACGAATTATCCGGCCTATGCCCTGCTGGAGGTATATTCCGCCGCCGCGACCCGCCCCGCGGCGGTACAGGAGCTGAAAACACGGATTTCCGCCGAGGCGGTCGCCGTCTTCGGGGACAGCGAGCGGGATATTTCCATGCTGGAGTCCGCCGACTATAGCCGTGCGGTGGCCGGGGCGGACGAATGTCTGCGGGAAGCGGCCGGGCGGGTTCTGCCCGGAGGCGGGGAAGCGGTCGTCCGGGAAATCGGGCGGCTGTATTACCGTGGGAGGAAACGCTGGAGCGATTCGGCCTCTGATAAGAAAAGCTGAAAGAGGCCGGTGCAGAATTGGTTATGCGCCGGCCTCTTTACAGCCGGAATACGCTCAGGCTGGCCATGGTGTCGCTGGGGCCGGGACTGTTCAGGCGAAAGGCGCGGGAGGAGGATACCCGCAGCATGGAGGGACAGGCCGATTCCCAGATCACCTGGGCGGAAACCGTCACCGAGCCGCTTCCCGGCGGCTTCCATACCCGCAGGATGGAACCGGGAAGGTTTCTCCCGTCCGCCTGCAGGCTGAAGACCGTGTTCAGCGTTTGAAGGGCGGGAAAGGTGAGGATATATTCCGCCCGGTAGATGCCCGGAATTAAGAGCCGCAGCCGTCCGCCGTCCCGGATGAAGCCGGCGCCTAACAGGCATTCCCCGCAAAAGGGAATTTCTCCCGACCGCAGGCAGACCTCCAGCCGTCCACTCTGGGTCAGGAAGGCAAAGGGTGTGTCGGTGCAGGGCGCGGTGGGCGCCGAGGGCGGGCAGGAAGCCGGGCCGGGCGGAGGTGGGCAGGGCTTGGCGGGCGGCGGCTCCGGCGGACGCCGGGGTTCGGGCGGCTTTGGCCGTCCGGGAGGAAAGGAACAGCGCTTGCTGTCGTATGACATAGCGGATTCTCCTTTGGAAATTTGCGGAAATACTCCCCGTCCGGAAGGGACGGACCTGTTCCATTGTATGCCTGTGTGTCCGTTCCGCGCCGGCGAAAGCTGCGGCAATTCGCCATGGCAAAGGGACCGCTGTTTTGCGCAAGCCCCCTTGTTCTTTACTGATAATCGCCAACGAGGTGGAAAGTCGGAAAATACCTGTTGGATATCTTGACATGAAGCCTGTAATTACTTATAATTTATATATTTTATAAAAAGTAATAGATAAGGGAAATCACTATTATTGCGCTATCGCGGTTCCCATTCGAACGCGGCGGTAAAGGAGGGACGTTAGTGGAAGTCGTAAAGTTCCGCAGCGAGGCGGTTCAGCTTCTCCGGAGGATTATGGACCATCTGGACGGGGCGGTGCAGCCGTTTTGCGAGCGATATGGGCTGACGCTGATGCAGCTTCGCCTGTTGCTCGCGTTGTACGACGAAAAACAGACGGTCGGCGGGCTCGGCCGGCAGCTCCATATTGCGGAAGCCAACGCCTCTTCTCTGTGCAAGCGGATGGAACAGCAGGGATATCTCTCCCGCGTCCGGTCGGCGGAGGATGAACGGGTTGTCCAGGTCGGCCTGACCGAACGAGGCCGGGAAACGGTGGAAACCGTCCGCCGGGAGCTGGAAGAAAAATACGCCGCGGTGATGGAAAGCGAGCAGGAAGAGGCGCAGGCTGTCCTGGTTGGGCTGCGGACGCTGGATTCTCTGCTGGTTCGTATGAACGCGGCGTCAAAACCAAAACATAAGGAGGCATGAATCCATGCAGGAGCAAAAAACGCCGAAAAAACCGTTGATCTATTATTATGTCGTTGCGATGCTTCTCATCCTGCTTCTCAACACGCTGCTGGTGCCGCTATTCGCCAACAGCCGGACCGAGACGGTGGATTACGGCACCTTCCTTTCCCGTGTCAAGGCGGGGGAGGTCAAGGAAGTGGAGATGGACGACGACAAAATCGCCTTTACCGCCGATAACGAAAAGGGAAAAGAACAGATTTATATCACCGGCCGGATGGACGATCCGGATATCGTTAACCGGCTGGAGGAGGCGGGGGTCAAATACGGCAAAGTGATTCCAAAAGAAAACTCCCCTCTGCTGAATTTCCTGTTATACTGGATTCTCCCGATCGGGCTGATGGTGCTGCTGGGGCAGCTCTTCCTGCGCTCCATGCAAAAGCGGATGGGCGGCGGGAACGCCCTTACCTTCGGCAAAAGCAACGCGAAGATTTATGTGGAAGCGCAGACCGGCAAAACCTTTGCCGACGTAGCCGGGGAGGACGAAGCGAAGGAGGCCCTGGCCGAAATCGTGGATTTCCTGCATAATCCGCAAAAATACGCGGAAATCGGCGCCGCTCTGCCCAAGGGAGCGTTGCTGGTGGGTCCTCCCGGCACCGGAAAAACCCTGTTGGCCAAAGCGGTCGCGGGGGAGGCGCGCGTCCCCTTCTTCTCCATATCCGGCTCCGAATTTGTGGAGATGTTCGTCGGTATGGGCGCGGCCAAGGTGCGCGACCTGTTCAAGCAGGCGCAGGAAAAGGCTCCCTGTATCGTCTTTATTGACGAGATCGACACCATCGGCAAAAAACGGGACAATGGGCTTGGCAGCAACGACGAGAGGGAGCAGACCCTCAATCAACTGCTTACCGAGATGGACGGTTTCGACGGCAGGAAGGGCGTGGTGATCCTCGCCGCCACCAATCGGCCGGAGACGTTGGATAAGGCCCTTCTCCGTCCGGGACGGTTCGACCGCCGGATTCCGGTGGAGTTGCCCGACCTTGCCGGACGGGAGGCGATCCTCCGTGTCCATGCACGGAATGTGAAGATGGCGGACAACGTGGATTTCGGCGTAGTTGCCCGCGCTACCGCCGGCGCATCCGGCGCGGAGCTGGCCAACATCGTCAATGAGGGCGCTCTCCGGGCCGTGAAATGCGGACGCGCCGTCGTTACGCAGGAGGATCTGGAGGAATCGGTGGAAACGGTGATCGCCGGCTATCAGCGCAAGGGCGCGGTAATCTCCCCGCGGGAGAAGCGGATCGTCGCGTATCATGAGATCGGCCATGCGCTGGTCGCCGCGAAGCAGAACAATTCCGCCCCGGTGCATAAGATCACCATTGTCCCCCGCACCTCCGGCGCGTTGGGGTACACCATGCAGGTGGCCGAGGACGAAAGCAACCTTATGACGAGGGAGGAGGCGTTCAATAAGATCGCCACCCTGACCGGCGGCCGGGCGGCGGAGGAGCTGATCTTCGCCACGTATACTTCCGGCGCGTCCAATGATATTGAACAGGCGACCAAGCTCGCCCGGGCCATGGTGACCCGGCTGGGGATGAGCGAAGAATTCGATATGATGGCGCTGGAGACGGTGGAGAACCAGTATCTTGGCGGGGATGCGTCCCTGACCTGTTCCCCCGAAACGGCGGCCCGGATCGACGGCCAGGTGCTGTCTCTCATCAAAGAGGCGCATGAAAAGGCGCGGAGGATTCTTTCCGAAAACCAGGATAAGCTGCACGAACTCGCACAGTACCTGATGGAGAAGGAAACCATCACCGGCGAGGAATTTATGCAGATACTGAACGGACAGCAGGGAGATGCGTCCGTATGATGAACCTTCTGGTAACGCTGGACGCGGGCTATGTCGGTCCCCTGCGGGTGATGCTCGCTTCCCTGATGGCGGCCGAGCCGGAGGAAAGCTTCACCCTCTATGTGGCGCATTCCCGGATGGGGGAGGAGGATTTCCGCCGCATCCGTTCCGCGGTGGATCCCGCCCGATGCACGGTGGCGGAGATTCGGGTGTCGGACGAGACGCTTTCCGACGCGCCGATCGTTTACCGGTACCCGCGGGAGATGTACTACCGCCTGTTTGCCGCCCGTTTTCTGCCCCCGGAACTGGACCGCGTGCTGTATCTGGACCCGGATACGGTGGTAATCGGCCGGCTGCGGGAGCTGTATGAACTGGAAATGGGGGAGTCGCTGTATGCCGCCGCCTCCCATGTGCACGAGCAGTTCCGCAAATTCAACGAGGTGCGGCTCGGTATGCCGGAGAACGCGCCCTATGTCAACTCCGGCGTGGTGCTGATGAACCTGCCTCGTCTGCGGGCGGAGCAGGACGTATGGGAGGTGCTGGCGTATATTGAACGGAAAAAACCGTTTCTTCTTCTGCCGGATCAGGACGTGATGAACGCGCTGTACGGGGACCGTATCCTGCCGATTGACCCGCTGCTGTATAACCTGGACGAAAAATACTGGAACCTGTACAACCTTAATCCTAAAAATCGCGGAAACCGCCGGACCCTAAACTGGGTGCGGGAGAATACCCGCGTCGTTCACTTCTGCGGCCGAAACAAGCCGTGGAAGCCCGGCTATCACGGCGAATTCCGGGTATTTTACGACGAAGCGGCCCGCCTCCTGCCGCCCGAGCCCCCGGCGGAGGAGACGCCGCAAAAGCGGGAAATAACGGAAGAACAGAAAAAGGAATGTTAAATTCCTGTAAAATTCCCCCCGGACGGCGCGTCGGCGGTTGCATCGTCCGGGGGGTTATTGTATACTGTCGGTCAGGAGAAACACCGGATATCGGCTTACGAATGGGTATACTGTTATGAGAAGAGAAAACCGGCGGAAAGGGCAAACGAGCAAAAACGCCGGGCCATAGGAACGTGTGAAGAGCGCAATTCGCATGACCGCAATTTCTGACTTTTAGGAAAGAATGGTGCTGCAATGACCGCCTGGATCGAAGAACTGATGGGGCAATACGGCTATATCGCTATCGCCCTGTTAATTGCGATCGAAAATATTTTTCCACCCATCCCGTCGGAGGTAATCCTGACCTTCGGCGGCTTTATGACGACTACGACCACGATGACAACCTGGGGCGTGATTATCGCGGCTACTATCGGCTCGGTGCTCGGCGCGCTGGCGCTGTACGGCGTGGGCCGCTGCTTTCCGGAGGAGCGGCTGGAGCACTGGTTGGATGGGAGACTGGGAAAAATCCTCCGCCTGAAAAAGGAGGACGTTCGCCGCGCTCAGGGCTGGTTTGACCGGCGGGGCAAGCTGACCGTCTTTTTCTGCCGGTTTATCCCGGTCATCCGCAGCCTGATTTCCATTCCCGCCGGCATGGCGAAAATGCCGCTGCCGATGTTTTTGCTGCTGACCGCTGTGGGAACCTGTATCTGGAATATCGTTTTGGTCCTGCTCGGGGCCTGGGCAGGCTCCTCGTGGGAGAAGATCGCTGGGTATATGGATATCTACTCCAAGGTCGGTGTGATCGTCCTCGGCGTCGCGGCGGTGGTTGCCGTGGCGGTGTTTTGCTTGCGCCGGAAGAAAAAGAAGGCGGCGGAGAATGGGGCCGACACGCCGGAGAGCGAACAGGAAAAGCAGCGCTAACGCGGGGGTATAATCCCTGAAAAAAGCACGGTTTCACGTATTACAGACGCGAAACCGTGCTTTTTTAGGCTCTTCCTTTGTGCATTGCGTAACAGCCCGGACGAAAAGCCCGCTTTTCCGGAATCAAGCGTTCATGATCAGCTTGACAATCAGCATGGTGATGACGCCGGGAATGCCAAGAACGACGCAGCTTATCCCGGTAAAAAGGTTCAGTCCCAGGGATACGCCGGTGAAGGCTCCGGCGATGTTGACCGCCGCGAGGGCGCAGATTCCCTGCGCTCCCGATCCGACCAGACCGCGCACCGGCTTCCGGGAGCGGAGCAGCGCGATGCATACCGCGAGGGCGATAACTCCGCCGATTACCCACAAAAGAATCTGCAGCCATAAACTCATATTCCGAATCCTGTCCTTTCCTGGATAGATGCCCTAAAAGGTCGCGGGCGTCTATTCTTACTAAGCCGTGCTTTTCCTCCGCTTGTTTTCAAGTGGCCGTTTGGTTTCAAACGGACGTTTCCTTTTCCTCCTCCACCGTGTAACCGCCCACGGTCATTCCCCGGCTTTTGGCGAGGCGGAGCAGGTAACGGTAGTGTGCACGCAGCGATTCCAGCTCGTAAATACACGCCTCGATCATGTCGTTGTCGCTTTCCATTGAGAACCGCGTATTGACGTTATCCATCCGTGCGCAGACGTCGCGGATGGCCACCAGGAGCTCGTCGGGCTCCTCCACCGGTGTTTTTAGGATAGCTTTTCGAATGGCCCCCTCCATGGTTTTCCCGCCTTTCACAAAATTCTTATGCCTAGTATGGGCGGAATATACCGGCTTAATCACAACGGCTGAAAAATACAAAACCGGCAAAGCCGGAAGGCCAAGGTTGACAAGGGACTCCGGCAGGGGATACAATGAGAAATGAAAAAGAGAAACCCAATTCCGGAAAAAGGAGGCGGCCGCTGTGCCGGAGCATCCCGTGTCGTACACCGTTGTCCGGTCGAAACGCCGTACGCTGGCGGTCTGCGTCCTGCCGGACGGGCGGGTGGAGGCCCGTGCGCCCCGGCAGCTTCCGGCAAAGGAAATCGACCGCTTTATCCGTGAAAAGGCCGGCTGGATCGTCGACCGGCAAAAGGAAGCCCTTCGGCGTTCCCGGGAGAGAGAAGCGCTTCGTCCGGCGCCGGGAGGCACGCTGCCGCTCGGCGGGACGGAATATCCTGTCGTCGCCGGGGAGGCGTTCGGGTTCGACGGGGTATGCTTTACTCTGCCGCCGGAAAGGTGGCCGGCAGTCCGCCCCTCCCTGATTGCTCTATATAGGGAAAAGACGCGGGAGCTTGTGGCGCAGCGGCTTGACGGCTTTGCCGTCCGCCTTGGTGTAACGCCCTCGGCGGTGAAGGTCAGCTGGGCGGTTCGGCGCTGGGGCTCCTGCTCCGGGAAAGGAAACCTCAATTTTTCCTGGATGCTGGCGGCCGTCGATTCCCGCACTGCCGATTATGTGCTGGTGCACGAGCTCTGCCACCTGCGCGAGCATAACCATTCCGCTGCCTTTTGGCGGCTGGTGGAAACGATGCTCCCCGATTACCGGGAGAGAAAGAAGCGGCTGCGGCAGGCGGAGCGCCGCCTGTCCGTATTGACAGAAGAACCGACAGCGGAGGAATGAACGAATGGAAAAATGGGAAAGAGACGGAGCCGGGCTGGAAACGCTTCGCCGGTGGGTGGGGGAAAGCCGCCGCCTGGTGTTTTTCGGCGGGGCCGGCGTTTCCACCGAAAGCGGCATCCCGGATTTTCGTAGCACCGACGGGCTGTATCATCAGCAATACCGGTTTCCGCCGGAGACGATCCTGTCCCATCGCTTTTTCCTCCGTAATCCGGAGGAGTTTTTCCGTTTTTACCGGGAAAAAATGCTCTGCCCCTCGGCTCGGCCGAACCGCGCCCACCGTGTGCTGGCGCAGTGGGAACGGGAAGGAAAGCTGAGCGCGGTGATTACCCAGAATATCGACGGATTGCACCAGGCGGCGGGAAGTCGGGAGGTGCTGGAGCTGCACGGCTCGGTGCACCGCAATCACTGTGTGGAGTGCGGCCGCTTCTTCGGGCTGGGCGCGATTCTGGAAAGCGAGGGAGTTCCCCGCTGTCCCTGCGGCGGGATCATCAAGCCGGACGTGGTGCTGTATGAGGAACCGTTGGACGAGGAGGTGACGCGCCGCGCCGTGCAGACGATCGGGGAAGCGGACCTTCTGTTTGTCGGCGGTACCTCGCTGGCGGTATATCCGGCCGCCGGAATGCTCCGCTATTACCAGGGGAACCGGTTGGTTCTCATCAACAAATCCCCCACGCCTATGGACGAGGAGGCCGACCTGCTGCTGCCCGGCGCGCTGGGGGATATCCTGGCCGCGGCGGCAGCCCATACCTGAAGGACGGAAGGAAAAGGGAAGAACCGCTCGAAAGCCGCCGTGCGGCCGCTATAAAAAGGAAAGCAGGAAAGGGAGAAAGCACAATGAAATCATGTCGGTATTGCGGAATGCTGAACGACGACGAAAGCCGGTTTTGCATCCGGTGCGGCCAGGCGCTGGGGACGGAGCCGCCGTATGCGGAAAATCCGCCGGCGTCAAGCGATCCGAACGGCGCGGCGGCCTATCCGCCGGCCGCGGGACAGCCTGCGGGACAGCCTGCGGGACAGCCATATATCCCTTATTATTCCGCCTATCCGGCGCCCGGTATGCCGAATAGTCGGAAAAGTCCCGCCGAACGGATGGAGGGACTGCGCGCCGTCGCGTCCTCCAAGCTGGCGCTTGGAGTGATCGTCCTGCTGTTTCTCCAGGCGGCGCTGCCGCTGCTGACCCTCCTCTCCGAGCGTCCGGCGGACGGAAACCCGCTGTGGGAGATGGTTGGCCGGATTCCCACGGCGCTTTCGCTGCCGTTCAGCATGATCCCTTCGCTGCTGATTGCGGTCGGGCTGCTGATGACCTATCGGGCGGCGTCCGACCGTTCCCGGAAAATGACGACCGCCGGACTGACGATGGTTCGGGTGGTGCAGATTGCTCAGATTGTCCTGATGGTCGTTTCGCTGTTGGCCGTTATCGGTTTCTGCCTGTATCTCAGCAACTCTCCGGATTGGCTGGATCAGCTGTGGGAGTATTTCGGCGATCGTTCGTCGGCGGATATCGAGGATGCCATGGGCGGGATGGTCATCCAGATGGCGTTGGTTGTGATGGTGTTCGCCGTCCTGATCGCTATGGGTCTGGCGGTCGTTCCCTATATTCTCTCCATCCGCCTTGTCGGTAGCTTCATCGCTTCTATCCGCACCGGTTCGCCCGTTCTGCGCGCGGCGACGGCGTTTGCTGTTTTCCAGTTTCTGTTCGCCGGCTTTACGTTTATCGGCCTTTTGGGTGTGATGACGGCGTTTTCGGCGCAGGGGCTTATTACGCTGATAACGGATGGAACGGCGACGGCGCTGTATGTTCTTTCCGGCTTGCTGGCGCTGCGGCTGAAAAAGGCGGCGGATGGATAAAAGAGGATAAAAGGCGTGACGGAAAGCATCCATTTCCGTCACGCCTTTTTTGCAGCGTATATTTTTATAGAGTCATTCAACCATCTTTGCCATTTATTCCGGGGCTTCCGGCGTCTATTTCTCCTCCTCGACCCGCACCCGCAGGGCGACGATGCGGGTGCCGCCGCTATTTTCCTCAAAGGTGATCTGTCCGGAGCAGAGGGGACAGTCGGCTTTGTATTCCGGACCTGCCGGCTGAATGGAAAGCTCCAGGCTTTTCTGGCTGGCGATGCAGGCGCGCTGATGGCCGGACACGACCTCGGCGTGGCCGCATTCGCAGGGAGTGACGGCGATTGGCTTCATCCGTTCCCGGTTGCACATGGCGCGGTAGAGACGGGGACAGTACAGCAGATCGTTCGCGGCGGTACGGGTGGAGGTGGCCACATAATAATCCGTCACAACGTTCAGCGAGCATTTTCCTGTGCGCATAAAATAGCAGGTCGATTTGCTCAGGGTGATGCTGGCTTCGATTTTACCTTTCAGGACGCTCATGCTTACGGTTCCAGCCTTTCAGGAAAAATTGCGGTCATTCTGCCGGGGAAGGGTCAAAGCCGGCCCTCCTCCGAAGGGAATCCTTCGGTTGGGAGACCTTCGGCTCCTGGGGAAAAGGGAACCACCCGCACCGGCTTGCCGGAACGGATGCATTCCGCTACGCAGTGCATGGTTCCGCGGGACGCGCCGTCCCAAAAGGCCAGCACCTCGTCGGCATAGGCGATAATCTCCAGGTTCCGCATCAAGGGCGCCCGATGCCCGTATTTTTCATAATCCGGCAAAAACCGGCGCAGGGGAAGGGAAAGCGAGGCGGCAATGTCCTCGGCGGCCTTGTCCACGCCTTCCGCCCCGCCGCTGACGATCTCGGTCGCGTCAGCGGGAATGTAGGGAAGAATGGCCGCAGCGATGGCTTTCGGCGCCTTACGGCTGCCAATGATCGCGATTTTCATGCTTTTTACGCCCCCTCGGCGCCGATCCGGCGTCAGTAAATACGATGCTGGTCATAGTAATCAAACAGAGCCTGATACGCTCGTTTGTTGAAGTGCAGCCCGTCCCCTGAATCGTAGATCGTGTTCAAAGACCCCCGTGAGTTTTTTAAAAGGTTCGCCGTGTCCAGCCAGCGGCCGCCCTTTTCCAGCGTCAGTGTTTTCAGCCGCTGGTTATAAGCGTCAATAATCGCGTTGGCGAGCTGAGGATACTCCGCTTCCCTGGTCTGGGAGACGGGGAGAATGGATTGAACCACCAGAATGCTGTCCGGAGAGGCCGTCTGCAGTTCGTCCAAAAGCGCGGCGTATTCGGAAAAGAATTTTTCTTCTCCCATAAACGCCACGCCGTTGATACCGAGGGAAACGATCATCCGGATCGGCTTAACCACGCCGATGGCTTCCGCCGCGGTCAGCTTCCGTCCGGTGCTGCTCATGGTGAGAAAGCGCTCGGTGCGCATTGTCTGATGATTGACGCCGTCGATGGCGTAGGCGTTGTTCCGGTTGATAAAGGAAAAGTTCACCATACCGTTGGTGCGGGAATCGCCGATAAAGATAGTGTCGTCGAGATATTCCGGAAAGCTTTGATCCGAAGACGGCGCGTTTGGCCCGCCGCTGTTGTCCGTACCACCGGAAGCGTTCGTATTCAGAAAATTTCCGAAAAAAGGCGCGCAGGGATTGCTTCCGGACAGAAGGGTATGGATATTCAGAGCGAATACCATGCTGAAAGCAGCCAGACAGACAATCAGCGTGGTGAAAAACGCTGTACGCACCGGATGCTTTTTTTTCCGTATAGGCGCGGAACGCTTTGATTTAGACAAAAAGAACACGACCTTATGGATGGTGTGATGTGAATTCCTGTAAATAGAGTAAAGCACTCCGCCGACTCGGAGACGATATCTGCCGTTGCCGGCTTTCTGGCAGCGTAAATAAGATATGCTGTCGCATTTCTCCCTGCCGACATTATACCATAGTGCCGCTGAGCCGGGTTCTCTGCCATCCTTTGCTGGGCCTTTGGCCCGACAATCGTTTTTCGATAAATCCGGCAAAGCCGGATTTATTATACCATAGTGCGGCGGATGCTGCAACTTTTCCGCGAAATCCGTCGGATCGGCAGGAAGCTCCGTACGGCTATCGGTAAAACGCCGTATTCAGACAAATTACCGTATTTCCGGACATACCGCCCCTCCGCTCATTTTTGGTATATCCAAAAAACCAGAGGAATATTTGATGGTTCCTATCGCCAAGCAGAAAACAATCCGGTTGCTTTCGTCCTGCATTAAGCAAACTAAGGTTAGATATCAATATCCCAAAGGGGATTGTTTCAAATTGCTTCCTGAAACAGTTCCTCTGCAATAGATGGATGAACTTTCCAATTAGCAACCGAATATACACAATTAACAAACTCTGCGTTAAAAACATATGTTCTGTTGTTGCGAAACACTCTTTTAAAACGGAAGAGTAAATGGTATAATGTCGGCAAGGAGAAATGCCAACGGCATTTCTCAGTAGCGCCGCAAGCAAACGCCGGCAGAGAATCTGGTTGGGCGGCGCTATGGTATAATAATGTCCCAGAGAAATACCGACAGGTATTTCTCGATTGCATTGCCGGATGACATCCACATAAAACCCGGCCGGGCAGCGCTATGGTAAAATATCAAGAACAAGAAACGCACCGCCAAACAACGTTAGCATAGCATTCCATTTTGTTCAAGTCTTTCTTTTCCGCATTGCATGATTTTAAATATCCATTTCACTAGTTTCCCGGCCGACAGCGCTGGCAGTTGTAATAACAGGGAGGTAGTCCATGGAAAAAACGGACGGGCTTTTTCAGTTAGTGTCATCTTATAAGCCGACGGGCGACCAGCCGGAAGCCATCGCCCGGCTGGTGGAGGGCGTTAAAAAGGGAAATAAAGAACAGACGCTGCTAGGCGTGACGGGTTCGGGCAAAACCTTTACCATGGCGAACGTCATCGCGCAAGTGAACCGGCCGACGTTGGTGCTGGCCCATAATAAAACGCTGGCGGCCCAGTTATGTTCCGAATTCCGAGATTTTTTTCCCCACAATGCCGTTGAATATTTCGTGTCCTATTACGATTATTACCAGCCGGAGGCCTACATCGCTTCCACGGATACCTATATTGAAAAGGATTCCGCCATCAATGACGAGATTGACAAGCTGCGCCATTCCGCTACCTCCGCTTTGGCGGAGCGGCGGGACGTGATCATCGTGGCGAGCGTGTCCTGCATTTACAGCTTGGGAAGCCCGATTGATTACCGCAGCATGGTAATCTCCCTTCGCCCGGGGATGGCGAAAAAGCGGGACGACCTGCTGGCTAAGCTGGTCGAGATACAGTACGAACGCAACGATATCAACTTTGTCCGAAACAAATTCCGCGTCCGGGGCGATGTGGTGGAAATATTCCCCGCCTATTCCGGGGATACGGTGATCCGGGTGGAATTCTTTGGCGACGAGATCGACCGGATCAGCGAGGTCAATCCGTTGACGGGGGAGCTGAAGGCGGTCGTCAACCATGTGGCGATCTATCCGGCTTCCCATTATATCGTGCCGCCGGAAAAGATGGAGGAGTCCATCGCCTGCATTGAGCAGGAGCTGGCGGAACGGGTCGAGTGGTTCAAAAAAGAGGGCAAGTTGCTGGAAGCGCAGCGGATTCTTCAGCGCACCCGCTACGATATCGAGATGCTGCGGGAGATCGGTATCTGTAAAGGGATCGAGAATTACTCCCGTGTGCTTTCCGGCCGCGCCCCCGGCAGCACGCCGTTTACCCTGCTGGATCACTTTCCGGAGGATTTTCTCCTTTTTGTGGATGAATCGCATGTCACCCTGCCGCAGGTGCGGGGCATGTACGGCGGGGATTTTGCCCGCAAGCGCAGCCTGATTGATTATGGCTTCCGCCTGCCGAGCGCCTACGACAACCGTCCGCTGAATTTCGACGAGTTCTATTCCCATGTGCATCAGGCGGTGTTCGTCAGCGCCACGCCGGGCGACTTTGAGAGGGAGCGCAGCAGCCAGATTGTGGAACAGGTGATTCGTCCCACCGGTCTGGTTGATCCGGAGATCATCGTCAAGCCGGTGGAGGGACAGATCGACGACCTGATCGGCGAAATCAACGAGCGCGCCGCCCGGAAGGAGCGGGTGCTGGTCACTACCCTGACCAAGAAGATGGCCGAGGACCTGACCACCTATTTTGAAAACGTCGGCGTCCGGGTACGGTACATGCACCACGACGTGGATACCATGGAGCGGATGGAGATCATTCGCGACCTGCGGCTGGGCGAGTTCGACGTGCTGGTCGGCATCAACCTCCTGCGGGAAGGGCTCGACTTGCCGGAGGTATCCCTGGTGGCGATCTTGGATGCGGACAAGGAGGGCTTCCTGCGGTCGGAGACCTCGCTGATCCAGACGGTGGGCCGCGCCGCTCGGAACGCGCAGGGACAGGTCATCATGTATGCGGACAGTGTGACGCCCTCCATGGAGCGCGCAATCACCGAAACCAACCGCCGCCGCGCCATTCAGATGAAATACAACGAGGAGCACGGCATCGTTCCCCGGACCATCATTAAAGAGGTGCGGGACGTTCTGGAGATTACCGCCCACGACAAAAAGCTGGATAAACCGGCCAAGAAGCTCACCAAGGCGGAGCGCCTGAAGCTGATCGAAGAGCTGACCAAGGAGATGAAAAACGCGGCGCGGCTGCTGGAATTCGAGCATGCCGCCAGCCTGCGTGACCGGATTCAACAGCTCCGGGATATGAAATAGCGGAAAGAAAAAGGAATACATCACCGGGAACCGGACGGAGAAAACTTCCGGTTTCTGGCCGACGGTCTCCGCTTCTGCCGGCGGGGAATGAAGGGGAAATACAGGCAGGATAAAGGAAAGTAAAGTCATGCAGAACACAAAGCTGATCGTCCGGGGCGCCCGGGAGCACAACCTGAAAAATGTGGATATTGAGATTCCACGTGACAAGCTGATTGTCTTTACAGGACTTTCCGGCTCCGGTAAATCCTCGCTGGCGTTCGATACGATTTACGCTGAGGGTCAGCGGCGGTATGTCGAGAGCCTGTCCTCCTACGCCCGGCAGTTCCTCGGCCAGATGGAGAAGCCGGATGTCGACACCATCGAGGGATTGTCCCCCGCGATTTCGATCGACCAGAAAACCACCTCCAAAAATCCCCGCTCCACCGTGGGGACCGTTACCGAAATCTTCGACTATCTTCGCCTTCTTTACGCTCGGATTGGTGTTCCGCACTGTCCGGTCTGCGGGCGGGAGATCAAACAGCAGACGGTGGATCAGATTGTGGACCGGATCATGGAGCTGCCGGAGCGGACCCGTATCCAGATTCTTGCGCCGATCGTCCGGGGACGGAAGGGCGAATACGTCAAGGAATTCGAGTCCGCACGGAAATCCGGTTATGTTCGCGTCCGGGTGGATGGTATCGTTTATGACCTGTCCGAATCCATCAAGCTGGAAAAGAATAAAAAGCATACCATCGAGATCGTGATTGACCGGCTGGTGATTTCGGAGGAAGTCCGTTCCCGCCTGGCCGATTCCATCGAGACGGCGACCTCCCTTTCGGGCGGGCTGCTCACCGTGGACGTGATCGACGGGGAAGAGCTGACCTTTTCTCAGAATTATTCCTGTCCGGAGCATGGGATCAGCATCGAGGAGCTGTCCCCCCGGATGTTCTCCTTCAACAATCCCTACGGCGCCTGCCCGAAATGCGCCGGCCTGGGGATTTTTATGTCGATCGATCCCGAACTGGTGGTGTCGAACAAGAACCTTTCCATCCGGGAGGGAGGCATCCGCGCCAGCGGCTGGAGCTATATCGACGGGGGTACTATCGCCCAGATGTATTACGAGGGATTGGCCGAGCATTATGGCTTCTCTCTGGATACGCCGATCAAGAACCTGCCGAAAAAGGTCATGGACGTCATTTTCTACGGCAGCAAGGGTGAAAAAATCAAAATGACCCGGAAGCGGGAATACGGCTCCGGCACCTATATGGTGGAGTTCGAGGGCGTCATCAACAACCTGCAGCGCCGCTACCGGGAAACCCAGAGCGAGTGGGTCAGGGAAGAGCTCGAATCCTATATGAGCCAGGTGCCCTGCCCGGAATGCCACGGCCATCGGCTGAAGCCGGAAAGCCTGGCCGTCACCGTGGGCGGGCTGAATATTTCCGAGCTTTCCAATAAATCGGTGTCGGACGCGCTGACGTTTATCCGGGAGCTTTCCCTGACCGAACGGGAGCGGATGATCGCTGAGCGCATCCTCAAGGAGATTACCGAGCGGTTGGGCTTTCTGCAAAGTGTGGGGCTGGAATATCTGACCCTCTCCCGCTCCTCCGGCACACTGTCGGGCGGGGAAAGCCAGCGCATCCGGCTGGCGACCCAGATCGGCTCCTACCTGATGGGGGTCCTCTATATTCTGGACGAGCCGAGCATCGGCCTGCACCAGCGGGACAACGCCAAGCTGCTGGCGACGCTACAGCGGCTCCGTGACCTGGGAAATACGCTGATCGTGGTGGAGCATGACGAGGAAACCATGATGAACGCCGACTGGATTGTCGATATCGGCCCGGGGGCGGGCGTGCACGGCGGCCATGTGGTGTTCTCCGGCCCGGTGGACGAGCTGTGCCGCTGCGAGTCTTCCATCACCGGCCAGTACCTGAGCGGCCGGAAGAAAATTCCCGTCCCGGAGAAACGGCGGGAGGGGAACGGCAAGCTGCTCACCGTCCGCGGCGCGCGGGAAAACAACCTGAAAAACGTGGACGTTTCGTTTAAGCTGGGGGCGTTCAACTGCGTGACCGGCGTGTCCGGCTCGGGCAAATCCTCCCTGGTGAATGAAATCGTCCATAAGCGGCTGGCCTCCGAGCTGAATGGGGCGCACACCCGTCCCGGCGCGCATGAGGACATGCTGGGGCTGGACGCGCTGGATAAGGTGATCGATATCGACCAGTCGCCGATCGGCCGGACGCCCCGCTCCAACCCCGCGACCTATACCGGCGTGTTCAACGACATCCGTGAGCTGTACGCCTCCACCAGCGACGCCAAGATGCGGGGCTTTTCCTCCGGACGATTCTCCTTCAATATCAAGGGCGGGCGCTGCGAGGCCTGCCAGGGCGACGGTATTATCAAAATCGAAATGCACTTTCTGCCGGACATTTACGTTCCCTGCGAGGTGTGCAAGGGTCAGCGGTATAATCGGGAGACGCTGGAGGTAAAATATAAGGGGAAGAGCATTTACGATGTTCTGGAAATGACGGTGGAGGAAGCGCTCGATTTCTTCAGCAGCATTCCGAAGATTGCGCGGAAGCTTCAGACGCTGTACGACGTGGGACTGGGCTATGTCAAGGTGGGGCAGCCGGCCACCACCCTGTCCGGCGGCGAAGCGCAGCGGGTCAAGCTGGCGACCGAGCTTTCCCGCCGTGCGACCGGCCGGACGGTATATATCCTGGACGAACCCACTACCGGTCTGCATACCGCCGACGTGCACCAGCTGATCGAGGTGCTGCAAAAGCTGGTGGACGGCGGGAATACGGTGATCGTCATTGAGCATAATCTCGACGTGATCAAAACAGCGGATTATGTGATCGACCTCGGCCCGGAGGGCGGGGACAAGGGCGGCAATATTGTCGTCACCGGCACGCCGGAGGAGGTCGCGGCCTGCGAAGCTTCCTATACCGGCCGCTATCTCAAGCCGGTGCTTGGATTGTCAGAAAAGCCGGAAAAATAAAAAAGAGGCCCCTCTGCGAGGCTCCTCTGCCCAGGCGCGGCGGATTCGCCGGACGGCGCTTTTCAGCGGCCGTTCAGCGGTCCGCTCCGCGTTTTTCCGCAGGGGAGCTTTTTGTCGAAACTCCGCGCGCCGGGGCGCTCTTTCAGGAATATTTACAATTCTTTCATATACTTTCGCCCCGAATCCTGTATGATGAAAATGCTGGAAAAGCGAAAACTGGTGAAACCGAGAAAACGGAAAGGCTTGGAAACGGGTATGTTCGGATATGTGCGCATATATAAGCCGGAGCTGAAAATGGCGGAATATGAGCACTATCAGGGGATATACTGTTCCTTGTGCAAGCAGCTCGGCAAGCGGTACGGACCGCTTGCTCGAATGACGCTCAGCTACGATTTTACCTTTCTGGCCATGTTCCGGATGGCGCTGGACGACGCCTGCGCCGGCTTTCGGCAGGGGCGCTGCGCGCTTCATCCGCTGAAAAAACGCGCCTGCTGCTGCGAGAATGAAAACCTATCCTTTGCTGCGGACGCGGCGACCCTTCTCGTATATTATAAAGTAAAGGATGATATCGCTGACCGGGGCTTCTGGCGTTCGCTGCCCTCCCGTTTTCTGCTTCTTTTCGCCTCCCGTGCCCGGAAAAAGGCGAAAGAACGCCAGCCGGCGCTGGATCGGGTGATCGGGGAGTGCATGGAGCAGCAGGAAGCGCTGGAAAAAAGCGGCTCCGCCTCCATCGACGCGGCGGCGGAGCCGTCGGCCCGGATGCTGGCCTTTCTGGCCGCCGAGGGCGCCCGCGATGAAAAGGAACGGAAGGTTCTGGATCGCTTCGGCTATTGTCTCGGCCGCTGGATTTACCTGATCGACGCGGTCGACGATCTGAAGGAGGACCTTGCGCAGGGGAGCTACAATCCCTACGTCCTCTCCCGCGGTCTCTCCGCCGACCAGCCGGAAAAGCTGCCGGAACGGCTGGAAGAAACGCGGCAGTACGCCCTGCTGACGCTGAACGCCTGCCTGGCGGAATGTCTGGCGGCTTACAATCTGCTGACCGTCCGTCGCTTCGACGGTATTCTGCGCAATATTTTGGAGCAGGGGATGCCGGCGGTGCAAAAGCAGGTGGCGGCGGGCAAAGCCGATGAAAATAAAGGAGTCAAAAAGCGGAAGCGGCTTCGCCGCTCTCCGTAAGCGATAGGCGAAATACCGAAGCCGCGGCGCAGGCAAGTCCCCTTGCACAATCCTGTCGGGGAAGATTTCCCGGAGCTGCACTATAGCCCCTCTGCGGGGCGGGCGGACAGAAGAAAGGCATGGTTTGGAATATGAGCGTGAACGATCCATATAAGGTGTTGGGAATCAGTCCGAATGCGACCGACGACGAGGTGAAGGCGGCGTATCGGGAAATGGCGCGGAAATACCACCCTGATAACTACGCCAACAACCCGCTGTCCGACCTGGCGCAGGAAAAGATGCAGGAGATCAACGAAGCGTACGACGCGATTGTCCGGATGCGTAAGCAGGGTGGCGGAGCCGCCGGTTATGCGGCCGGACAGCCGGGCAGCGCGTCGGCTTCCGGGAATTCCCGCTACAACGATATCCGCAGCATGATCAATTCCGGCCGGGTGCTGGACGCGGAAATGCTGCTGGACGGGGTTCCCGCCGCTTCCCGCGATGCGGAATGGTATTTTCTGAAGGGAAGCGTGCTGTACCGGAAGGGCTGGCTGGAGGACGCCTACGGTCATTTCAACACCGCCTGCCGGATGGACCCATCCAATATGGAATACCGCACCGCCTTTAATCAGATGAGTCAGCAGCGGCGGAACGGCGGATACCGCCCGGCGGGGAATCCGAACGCCGGCGGCTGCTCCGGCTGCGACGTGTGCTCCAGCCTGATCTGCGCCGACTGCTGCTGCGAATGCATGGGCGGCGACCTGATCCGCTGCTGTTGAGCGGGCGACCATATCGCTAACGGAGCAGTGACCGCACCGTAAAAGGAGCAGTGACCGCACCGTAAAAGGAGCAGTGACCGCACCGTAAAAGGTGCGGTGGGAAATTTGCTGAAATGGTTGAAACAGTTCAAACGGTTGAAATGATTGAAACGGTTGAAACGGAACGTACGGGAGGAAACCGGTTTTGAGACAAAGCGGTAAAGTGGCGCTCGGCGGGATATTCGGGGCGCTGTCGCTGATGTTTATGCTGATGACGGTGTTCCCACTGGGCACCTATGCGCTTCCAGCCATCGCGGGCGCGCTGCTCATTCCCGTTGTGATCGAAGCGGGGGTGGGTACCGGCTGGATGGTTTACGGGGCGGTGGCCCTGCTTTCCCTGCTGGTCGCGCCGGACATGGAGGCCAAGGTTCTTTTCGTCAGCTTTTTCGGGTATTACCCGGTGCTGAAATCCCAGCTGGAGCGGATTCGTCTCCGCCCGCTGGAATGGTTTCTCAAGCTGGGCCTTTTCAACGTTACGATGGTGCTTTCCTATCTGCTGATGCTTTTCGTGTTTCATCTTGACCCGGAAACCTTCGTATTCGGCGGCGTGAACGTGGCATTCCTCTTCCTCCTGGCGGGTAACGTGATTTTTCTGATTTACGATTACGCGCTGACCAATGTGGTTACGGTTTATCAGCGCTTTCTGCATCCCCGCCTTTCCCGAATTTTTCACGCCGGCAGACGGTAGGATACATGGGATACATGGGATGCATGAGCGACATGATCGGCACGATTTTGTATAAGGCTGCAGGGCGTCGACCGGCCGGTTAACGTCCTGCTTTTTTCTGTTCGGGCCGGGAATGCCGGATTTGTATGTGGCCGTGGATGGTTCCGGGAAACTTCTTTTGCAGGTTCCTGGATATTCGCTTGCATTTTTGCCGGTTTCGAATTAGAATAGGGGAAAAGGAGTGACCGGTTTGAACGGCATGAAAGCAAATCTTATCGCGCATATTACCGAAAGGCAGCCGTCCTTTTCCAAGGGCCAGAAACGGATTGCGCAGTATATTGTCGAGCATTATGATAAGGCGGCCTTCATGACCGCCTACCGGCTGGGGGAAACGGTGGGAGTCAGCGAATCCACCGTAGTCCGCTTCGCGGCGGAGCTGGGTTTTGAAGGCTACCCGCAGCTGCAGAAGGCGATGCAGGAGCTGATCCGGAGCAAGCTGACCTCGGTGCAGCGGATCGAGGTCACCCGGGCGCGGATGCGGGACGATGAGGTGCTGGACAACATCATCGGCTGCGACCTGGCCAATATCCGGCAGACGCTGGAGGAACTGCCCCGTGACGTTTTCGATCAGGCGGTGGACGCGCTGGTCGGCGCACGCCGCGTTTATATCTTCGGCGCGGGCAGCTGCCGGTCCCTCGCCTCCTTCATGGCGTATTATCTCAAGCTCCTGCTGGTGGATGTGCAGTTGATTTATACCAACAGCGAAACCGAGATTTTCGAGGATATGCTCCATATCAACGCACAGGACGTGATCGTGGGCTTCAGCTTTCCCCGGTATTCCAGCAAGGCGGTCAAGGCGATGCATTTCGCCCATTCCCGTGATGCAAAGGTAATCGCCATTACCGACAGCCGAATCTCACCGATCGCGGAATATGCCTCCTGTCTGCTGCTCGCCCACAGCGATATGGCGACCATCGTGGATTCCCTGGTCGCCCCTCTGAGCGTCGTCAATGCGCTGATTGTGGCTATCTCCCTGAAGAAAAAAGAGGAGATTAAGAGCGAGCTGACCGAGCTGGAAGGCATTTGGGAGGAATACGCGGTGTATCAGAAATTCGAGGAGAAAACGTGACGGGCGGAATGGACGGGACGGAAAAAGCGGCGGGAAACAGCTGCGTCCGGTCGGTCCTGGTGGTCGGCGGGGGCGCGGCGGGCCTGATGGCGGCCGGGGCCGCCGCCGAACGGGGACTGTTGGTGACGGTTCTCGAACGGAACGCCCGGATGGGCCGCAAGCTGATGATTACCGGCAAGGGCCGCTGCAATATTACCAATAACTGTACCGTGCCCGATTTCATCGCCAACGTGCCGGAGAACGGCCGGTTCCTCTACAGCGCGCTCTCGGCGTTTACGCCGCAGGATATGATGGCGTTCCTGGAAGGGGAGGGTCTCCCGGTCAAGACCGAACGGGGAAACCGGGTCTTCCCCTGTTCGGACAAAGCGCGGGACGTGGTGGATACGCTGGTCGCCTATGTCCGGCGGGCCGGCTGCCGTTTTCGGGAGGGCCGGGCCGTGTCTCTGCTTCTGGAGGACGGCGCATGCGTCGGCGTCCGGCTGGAGGACGGGAAAGAGTGCCGGGCGGATGCGGTGATCGTCTGCACCGGCGGGCTGTCCTATCCCTTGACCGGTTCGACGGGAGACGGCTACGCGCTGGCGGAACAGGCGGGGCATACGGTTGTGCCGCCCCGCCCCTCTCTGGCGCCGCTGGTCTGCGCCGAGAGCTGGTGCGCGGAGCTCCAGGGGCTTTCCCTGCGCAACTGTGCGCTGACTGTGACCGATACCAGGCGAAACCGAAAAACGTATGAGGATTTTGGCGAAATGCTCTTTACCCATTTCGGGGTGTCCGGCCCGATGATCCTCAGCGCAAGCGCCCATATGCGGGAGATGGAGCCCGGGCGGTACCGCCTTTCCATCGACCTGAAGCCGGCGCTGACTCCGGAACAGCTGGACGCCCGTCTGGTACGGGATTTCACCGAAAACCGGAACCGGGATTTCGCCAATTCGCTCGGCGCACTGCTGCCCCGCAGCCTGTGTCCTGTGATCGTCGCCCTTTCCGGCGTCCGGCCGGACGAAAAATGCAACGCGATCACCCGGGAGCAGCGCCGTTCGCTGGCGCAGCTGCTGAAGGCCCTGCCCCTGACGGTGGAGGGCTTCCGGCCGGTGGAGGAAGCGATCGTGACCTCCGGCGGCGTGCGGGTGAGCGAACTGAACGCCCAAACGATGGAATCCAAAAAGGCGAAGGGCCTGTTTTTCGCGGGCGAGGTGCTGGACGTGGACGCCTATACCGGCGGCTTCAACCTGCAAATCGCTTTTTCCACCGGCGTAGCGGCCGGCCGCCACGCGAATAGGAGCATAGAAAAAGCATAGAAAAATAGAAGATAGATATAGTAAGGATAAAAGCCGGCGGAAGGGGCCGGTGTTCGGAAGGATGTAGCGGAAAAGTGGACAGGGAACAGAAAACGGTCGCCGTGGCGATCGACGGCCCCTCCGGCGCGGGGAAAAGCACGATTGCGAAGATTCTGGCAAAGGAACTGCGGTTTATTTATGTAGATACCGGGGCGTTGTACCGCTCCATCGGCTATACGGCGCTGCAGCGCGGGATAGCGCCGGACGACACGGAGGCGGTGGAGGCGTTGCTTCCCTCGCTTCATCCGGAGCTGCGGTATATCGACGGCTCCCAGCGCGTATTGGTAAACGGGGAGGACGTCAGCGACCGTATCCGTACGCCGGAGGTGTCGCTCGCCGCCTCGAAGGTTTCCAGCCTGCCGGCGGTCCGCCGCGCGCTGTTTGACCTGCAGCGGGATATGGCGAGGAAGAACAACGTAATCATGGACGGCCGGGATATCGGCACCGTCGTCCTGCCCGACGCCGAGGTCAAGATATTCCTGACCGCGTCGGCGGAGGTGCGGGCGCAGCGCCGCTATGAGGAGTTGCGGGAAAAGGGAACCGACGTCGCCTATAACGAGGTGCTCGCCGACATGAAAAAGCGGGATTACGACGATTCCCACCGTGCGGTGGCCCCGCTGAAAGCAGCGGAAGACGCCGTGCGGGTGGATACCACCGCCTATTCGTTGGAGCAGGCGGTCGCCGCGCTGAAGGAGCTGGTGGAAAAAGCGCTGGGCTGATTTCCGCCGGAATCCGGCCGGTATTCCCAGCCCTGTGGGTCACCCCTGCGGCCGCCCCCTGACGGCAGCACAACATACCTGTTCCGGCGTGCCGGGACGGAGAAATGAGGCGATTATGCGACTGGCTCGTTTTTTACTGGCTTTTTTCAAGCCGCTGTTCTGGCTTCTTTTCCCATATAAAGCGGAAGGAAAGGAAAATCTTCCCCTGCCGGACGACGGGAGGCCGATGATGATCTGCGCCAACCATATTTCGGATATCGACCCGGTGTTCCTGCTGATGGCGCAGAAACGGCATATTTACTATATGGCGAAGGCCGAGCTGTTCAGCATGGGAATCGCCCGTTGGTTTTTCGGTAAAAAATTCGGCGCGTTCCCCGTGAAAAGGGGAACGGGAGATACCAGCGCGATCGACACCTCTGAGCGGATCGTGAAGGAGGGGAAGCTCCTAGGGATTTTCCCGGAAGGTACTCGCTCAAAGGACGGGAAGCTGGGGCGGGCCAAGTCCGGCGCCGCGCTGATCGCATCCCGTACCGGCTCGTGGGTCATTCCGGTCGCCATTCAGGCGAAGGATCAGAAGGTGCGCCTTTTCCACCGGACAACCATCCGTTTCGGCGTTCCGCTGTCACCGGAGGAGCTCCATCTGGAAAACCCGGAGCATCCCGACCTGCGTTACGCCTCTCGGCTGATTATGGAACGAATCGCCGGGATGATGGAGGAGCCGTCGTGACAATTACCTTAGCCAAATCCGCCGGCTTCTGTTTCGGTGTGAACAAAGCGGTCAATACTGTCAATGAACTACTGGGCAGGGGAGAAGCCGTCTGTACCCTCGGCCCGATCATCCATAACCCACAGGTGGTGGAGGAGCTGGCCGCCCGCGGAGTGACCATCGCTTCGTCTCCCTCCGAAGCGCCGGACGGCGCGACGCTGGTGATCCGCTCCCACGGCGTACCCCGCAGCGTTTATGGAGAGCTGGAGCGGAACGGCGTGCGGGTCTGCGACGCCACCTGCCCCTTTGTCGCCAAAATCCACCGTATTGTGTCGGCGGAATCCGCCGAGGGGAGAACGGTGTTCATCGTCGGGAACGAGGGCCATCCGGAGGTGGTCGGCATCCGCGGCCACTGCACAGGCCCCTCCCTGGTGATTTCCGGGCCGGAGGACCTGTCGGCTTTGCTCGAAAAAGGGGAAATCTCTCCGGACGCGCCGGTTTCCATGGTCGCGCAGACAACTTTTCAGGTTAACACATGGGAAAAATGCTCGGAAATCGCAAAAAAACTCTATACAAACCTCAAAATCTTTGATACAATATGTAATGCGACTGCCGAGAGGCAGAACGAAGCGGTCGCCCTGTCGCTGGAAAGCGATATTATGGTGATTGTCGGCGGACGTCAGAGTTCCAACACCGCGAAGCTTCGCGATGTGTGCGCGGCCCACTGTCCGACGGTGCTGATCGAAACGGCGGACGAGCTTTCGTCCGCGATGTTTCGGGGCGTGCAGTCGGTCGGGGTGACCGCCGGGGCGTCTACTCCCGCCGATATTATAAAGGAGGTACTTTCAACCATGTCCGAAATTGTCAACAACACTGAAAACGAAGTCAAGGAAGCAGAAACCGCCGAGGCGCCCGTCGCCGAGGCCGAAGCGTCCGACGTGGCTGCGGAGCCGGCTGCGGAAGCTGCTCCTGCGAAGTCGTTTGACGAAATGAGCTTTGAGGAAGCGCTGGAAGCGTCCCTGCAGAGCCTGAGTACGGATGAAAGGGTACGCGGCGTGGTTGTCGGTATTGCTCCCAACGAGGTGCAGGTAGAAGTCGTCGGCCGTAAGCAGACTGGGTATATCCCGGCCGACGAGCTGTCCGCCACGCCAAACGTCAATCCGGAAGACGTCGTCAAGGTCGGCGACGAGCTCGAGCTTCTGATTATGCGCACCAACGACCAGGAAGGCACCATCATGCTCTCCAAAAAGCGCGTCGACGCGATGAAGGGCTGGGATAAGGTCGTCGAGGCGGAGGAAAGCGGCGAGATTCTGGACGGCGTCGTGACCGACGTGATCAAGGGTGGTATCCTTGCCGTGACCAACGGCGTGCGTGTCTTTATCCCGGCTTCCCAGGCTTCCCTCACCCGGATGGAGGACCTGTCCCCGCTGCTCAAGCAGGAGGTCCGCTTCAAGATCATCGAGACCAACAAGAGCCGCCGCCGTGCGGTGGGCTCCATCCGTCAGGTCGCCCGCGACGAACGCAAGGAAAAGGAAGCGGCGTTCTGGGCACAGGCGGAAATCGGTCAGAAGTATACCGGCGTTGTGAAGTCCCTGACTTCCTACGGCGCATTTGTCGACCTCGGCGGGGTGGACGGCATGATCCATATATCGGAGCTGTCCTGGAAGCGCATCAAGCATCCGTCCGAGGTGGTGAACGTCGGCGATACCGTGGACGTTTACATCAAGGACCTGGATACCGAGAAGCATAAGATTTCCCTCGGCTACCGCAAGGCGGAGGACAACCCCTGGGAGATTTTCAAGGCGAATTATCCGATCGGTTCGGTTGTGACGGCCAAGGTCGTCGGCATGACCACCTTCGGCGCGTTCGCCCAAATCATCCCCGGCGTCGACGGCCTGATCCACATCTCCCAGATCGCGGATCGCCGGATCGAGAAGCCGCAGGACGAGCTGGAGATCGGCCAGGAGGTCAAGGTGAAGATCACCAACGTCGATTTCGACCACAAGCGCATCAGCCTGTCCATCCGTGCTCTGCTTGAAGAGGGCGGGGAGGACGCGGCGGACTCTGCCGACGAGGAATAAGAATCCGTGCAAAAAGAGGGCCGGCGTTGCCAAGCGCCGGCCCTTTTTGCGCCCTTTTCGAAAGCACAGGGGAGAACTTTCTTCTTTTTTGCGGGAACCCTGCTGGTGGGAAAGAATGTTAAAAAATTGTGAAGTTTCGTTTTCCCTCTTGATTTTTCCAGCAATCCGGCTAAAATAGAAGCTAGATTAGCACTCGAAAGTTTGGAGTGCTAAAATTAACAATATTTCTTCAGGGAGGAATTCTTCATGTCTATGTCTATCAAGCCTCTGGCGGACAGAGTCGTCATCAAGATGGTCGAAGCCGAAGAAACCACGAAAAGCGGCATCATTCTGGCCGGCTCCGCCAAGGAGAAGCCGCAGGTCGCGGAGGTTGTCGCGGTCGGCCCGGGCGGCAATGTCGAGGGCAAGGACGTCACGATGTATGTGAAGGTCGGAGACAAGGTGCTGACCAGCAAGTATTCCGGCACCGAGGTGAAGCTGGACGGCGAAGAATACACCATCGTACGGCAGAACGACATTCTCGCGATTGTGGAAGGCTGAGCCCTTTCCGATCCCGTCAAACCAATCAACATTACTTGAAATTTAGGAGGAATCATTCATGGCGAAGCAGATTCTTTTCGGCGAGGACGCGCGCAAGGCGCTCCAGTCCGGCGTTGACCAGCTGGCGAATACGGTAAAGATCACCCTCGGCCCGCGCGGCCGCAACGTGGTGCTGGACAAGAAGTTCGGCGCTCCGCTCATCACCAACGACGGCGTGACCATCGCGAAGGAGATCGAGTTGGACGACGCGTTTGAGAACATGGGCGCGCAGTTGGTGAAGGAAGTTTCCACCAAGACCAACGACGTGGCCGGAGACGGCACCACCACCGCGACCCTGCTCGCGCAGGCGCTGATTCGTGAGGGCATGAAGAATGTGGCCGCCGGCGCGAACCCGATGGGCGTAAAGCGCGGCATTGAAAAAGCGGTTGATTCGGTTGTGGAAGGCGTCATCGCCAACTCCAAGAAGGTCAGCGGCTCGGCGGATATCGCGCGGGTTGCGACGGTCTCGGCCGGCGACGCGACGATCGGCGATCTGGTCGCCGAAGCGATGGAAAAGGTCACCGCCGACGGCGTGATCACCGTCGAGGAGTCCAAGACTGCGGAAACCTACTCCGAGGTTGTGGAAGGCATGCAGTTCGACCGCGGCTACATCACCCCCTATATGGTGACCGATACCGAGAAGATGGAAGCGGTAATTGACGACGCCTATATCCTGATCACCGATAAGAAGATTTCCAACGTGCAGGATATCCTGCCGCTGCTCGAGCAGATTCTGCAGGCCGGCAAGAAGCTGGTCATCATCGCCGAGGATGTGGAGGGCGAAGCGCTCTCCACCCTGATCGTGAACAAGCTGCGCGGCACCTTCACCTGCGTGGCGGTCAAGGCGCCGGGCTTCGGCGACCGCCGCAAGGAAATGCTGCAGGATATCGCGATCCTGACCGGCGGCCAGGTGATTACCGAGGAGCTGGGTCTGGAGCTGAAGGAGGCCACCATCCAGCAGCTGGGCCGCGCCCGTCAGGTCAAGGTCCAGAAGGAGAACACCATCATTGTGGACGGAGCGGGCGACTCCACGGAGATCAAGAACCGCATCGCCCAGATCCGCTCCCAGATCGAGAACACCACCTCCGATTTTGACCGTGAGAAGCTGCAGGAGCGGCTGGCGAAGCTGTCCGGCGGCGTGGCGGTCATCAAGGTCGGCGCGGCGACCGAGGTCGAGATGAAGGAGAAAAAGCTCCGCATCGAGGATGCGCTCTCCGCGACCAAGGCGGCTGTCGAGGAAGGCATTGTAGCCGGCGGCGGCGTGGCGCTGATCAACGCGGCGGAGAAGCTGGGCGCGCTGGTAGACAGCACCGAAGGCGACGAGAAAACCGGCGTGAAGATCGTCCTGAAGGCGGTGGAGGAGCCGATCCGTCAGATCGCCCTGAACGCCGGCATGGAAGGCAGCGTCATCATCGACAAGATTCGCACCTCCGGTAAGGTTGGCTACGGCTATGACTTTGCGAAGGACGAATACGGCGACATGATCTCGGCTGGTATCGTTGACCCGACCAAGGTGACTCGTTCCGCTCTGCAAAACGCGGCTTCCGTCGCGGCGATGGTTCTGACCACCGAATCCCTGGTTGCCGACAAGAAGGAGCCGGCTCCGGCTCCCGCGGCTCCGGCCGGCGGCATGGACGGCATGTATTAATCGGCCGGCGAATTGATCCAAATCCAATTCAAACAGTCCGGGCAGGCGAAAGCCTGCCCGGACTGTTTTATCCTTTCCCGGGAAATGCCGTCTTTTTATCCGTCCACCGTATTTCGTGCTTTCCTCAACGGAAACCTGCATTATATACAAAATATCGTACCGACCTTTCCACGACCCACAATAACCTTACAAAAATGGGAAAGGCCCTTGAAAAACCCCTGTTTTTGGCATACAATAAATACATCTTTCGACAGGAGGCAGCGCGATGCAGTCGTTTGGCTTGAGCAGTTTTATGCTGGGGTCGAATTGCGGAAAAAAGCGTCCGGCATGTGTCGGCGGGCTTCCTGCGCGCAAAGTATCCGGGTGAAAAATACGGGCTGCGGCGTCATTGTACCCCGCAGCCTGTTTTCTTTCTGTCGGATAGGAAGGGGACAGGCCTGCGCAGGGCCTGTTCAGAAAAGGGAAAGGAAGGGACATGACTTATGGCGTGTAAGAAAGTGGCCGTCATCATGGGCAGCGACAGCGATCTGCCAGTGGTGTCCAAGGCGATCAATAAACTGAAGGACTTCGGTATCCCGGTGGAGGCGCATGTGATGTCCGCCCACCGTACGCCGGCGGCGGCGATGGATTTCGCCTGGCACGCGGCGGATAACGGGTTCGGCGTCATCATCGCGGCGGCGGGAAAGGCAGCCCATCTCGCCGGGGTGCTCGCCGCCCATACGATCCTGCCGGTGATCGGCATCCCGATCAAATCCTCCACGATGGACGGCTTGGATTCCCTGCTTTCCACCGTGCAGATGCCGTCCGGTATCCCGGTTGCCACCGTGGCGATCGACGGAGCGGAAAATGCGGCGATCCTCGCCGCCCAGATACTCGCGGTGGAGGATGCGGAGCTTCAGGCCAGGCTGAAGGAAATGAAAAGAGAAATGGAAAGCTCGGTGCTGGAAAAGGACCGGAAGCTTGCCGAATCCTTGAACGGCTGAGAAACCGGGAAAGAAAAAGCACGGGAAAAGCACGGAAAAAGCACCGGGAATAAACAGGACGGACTGGACAGAAAAGAAAGGACAGGGATAAAACCATGGAAAAACGCGCGCAGCTTTATGAGGGCAAGGCCAAGAAAGTATATGCCACCGACGATCCCGAACTGCTGATTGTGGATTATAAGGACGACGCGACCGCCTTTAACGGCGAGAAAAAGGGAACCATCCTCGGCAAGGGCGTCGTTAATAACCGGATGAGCAATTTCCTGATGCAGCTTCTGGAAAAAGACGGGGTTCCCACTCATTTTGTGAAGGAGCTTTCCGAGCGGGAAACTCTGGTGAAAAAGGTTTCGATCGTCCCGCTGGAGGTAATCGTGCGGAATATCGCCGCCGGCTCCTTCTCCAAGCGCTTCGGCGTGGAAGAGGGGACGCCCCTGAAGCAGCCTACGTTGGAATTCAGCTATAAAAACGACGACCTTGGCGATCCGCTGATCAACGAATACCATGTGCTGGCGCTGGGCGTCGCCACCCGGGAGGATATGGACACCATCGCGAAATACGCGTTCCATGTCAACGACTTTCTGAAAAAGTATTTCCTTGGACTGGATGTGGAGCTGGTGGACTTCAAGCTGGAGTTCGGCAAGACCTCCGACGGGACCATCGTGCTGGCGGATGAGATTTCCCCCGACACCTGCCGCTTCTGGGACGTACATACCCATGAAAAGCTGGATAAGGACCGCTTCCGCCGCAACATGGGCGGCGAGGTGGAGGCGTATCAGGAAATGATGCGCCGCCTGATGGGCGAATAAGCCGCGTACAGGCATTCTTCTCTCGAAAGCGCCTCGCCGCGGTATGCGGCGGAGCGGGACGGCGACTGTGAAAGGAATGGTCATACATTTATGGGCGGCTTATTTGGCGTAGTATCGAACGACAGCTGTGTCACCGACCTGTTTTTCGGGGTGGATTACCACTCCCATCTGGGAACCCGCCGGGGCGGCATGGCGGTATACAGCGGGCAAAAAGGCTTTCAGCGGGCGATCCACAATATTGAGAATTCCCCCTTCCGCACCAAATTTGAACGGGATATGGAGGAGATGGAGGGGCATATGGGCATCGGCTGTATCAGCGACACCGATCCCCAGCCCCTCATGATCCGCTCCCATCTGGGGAACTACGCGATCACCACGGTCGGCCGGATCAACAACATGGAAGAGCTGGTGAGCCAGACCTTTGAAAACGGCTGCTCCCATTTCCTGGAGATGAGCGGCGGGCAGGTGAACGCCACCGAGCTGACGGCCTGCCTGATTAATCAGAAGGAATCCATTCCCGAGGGCATCCGTCACGCCCAGGAGCTGATCGACGGCTCCATGACCATCCTGGTCCTGACCCGGAAGGGGCTGTATGCGGCGCGGGACAAAATGGGGCGGACGCCGCTGATTATCGGAATAAAGGATGGCGCCTACTGCGTTTCCTTTGAATCCTTCGCTTACCTGAACCTGGGCTACCGGGACGAGCACAGCCTGGGGCCGGGGGAGATCGATTTTCTCACCCCCGAAGGATATGAGACGGTGACGCCCCCCGGGAAAAAGATGAAAATCTGCGCGTTTCTGTGGACCTATTTCGGGTACCCGACCTCATCCTACGAGGGAGTGAACGTGGAGCAGATGCGGTATGACTGCGGGCGGATACTTGCCCGGAACGACCCGGGAATGGAGGCGGATTTCGTAGCCGGCGTCCCCGATTCCGGCACGGCCCATGCCATCGGCTATGCGAACGAGTCGGGCATCCCCTTCGCCCGCCCGTTTATCAAGTATACCCCGACCTGGCCCCGGAGCTTTATGCCCCAAAATCAGGCGATCCGCAACCAGGTCGCCCATATGAAGCTGATTCCGGTGGAGCCCCTGATCCGGGACAAACGGCTGCTTTTCATCGACGATTCGGTGGTGCGGGGGACGCAGATGCGGGAAACGGTGGATTTCCTGTTTGACAGCGGGGCGAAGGAGGTTCACATCCGGCCCGCCTGCCCGCCGATCCTGTTCGGCTGCAAATACCTGAATTTTTCCCGCTCCACCTCGGATATGGACCTGATCTCCCGCTCGGTGATTCAGGAGCTGGAGGGGGACGAGGGCTTCCGTTATCTGGAGGAATACTGCGACGCCCGTTCCGGACGGTATGAAAAGATGGTGGAGAGTATCTGCCGGCGGATGCGGGTCACATCTCTCAAATACCAGACCCTCGAAGGGATGCTTGCCGCCATCGGCATTGATCCGGACTGTGTCTGCACCTACTGCTGGAACGGAAAGGAATAAGCGGATTACGGGTTATCGCTTCGGCCGCCGGATCGGGGCGGAGAGAGGGGACAGTCATGGGAGCTTCCATTCACGAGGAATGCGGCGTTTTTGGAATATATGAGCCGGCGACCGCCAATGTGGCCGGTTCGGCCTATTTCGCCTTGTACGCCCTGCAGCACCGGGGACAGGAAAGCTGCGGTATCGCGGTGAACGAGGATGGGATCATCCGTTTCCACCGCGGCAGCGGGCTGGTGCCCGATGTGTTCACTCCGGCGGCGCTGGAGCAGCTGGGGCAGGGACAGATGGCGGTCGGCCATGTGCGGTATTCCACCACGGGCGGCTGCAACAGCAACAATATCCAGCCGCTGGTGGTCCGCCATGTCAAGGGCAGCATGGCGCTGGCCCATAACGGCAACTTGGTGAACGCGTATGAGCTTCGCCGCCAATTTGAGCTGGAGGGCGCGATCTTCCACGGCACCAGCGACACCGAGGCGATTGCCTACGCCATCACCAAGGCACGGCTGAAGGTCGGGTCGATCGAGGCGGCGGTGGAAGAGGCGATGAAGCAGCTGAAGGGCGCGTATTCGCTGGTCGTCATGTCTCCCCGCAAGCTGATCGCCGCCCGGGACCCCGAGGGCTTCCGCCCCCTCTGCATGGGGAAAACGGAGGATGGCGCGGTGGTATTCGCCTCCGAAAGCTGCGCGCTGGAAAGCGTCGGAGCGGAATTTGTGCGGGATATCGAGCCGGGTGAGATCGTGGTGGTCTCGGAGGACGGCATCCGCTCCATCCGCACCCACTGCGGGGGCGGAAAAGGCCACCTCTGTGTGTTCGAGTTCGTCTACTTCGCCCGTCCGGACAGCCGGATCGCCGGCGCGGGAGTGCAGGAGGCCCGGCAGCGCGCTGGCGCGTTCCTCGCGCTGGAGCATCCCATCCAGGCGGATGTGGTGATCGGCGTGCCCGACTCGGGGCTGGACGCGGCGCTGGGGTATTCCCGCCAGTCGGGGATTCCCTATAACGTGGGACTGATTAAGAACCGGTATATCGGTCGCAGCTTTATCCAGCCGACGCAGGGTCAGCGGGAGGACGCGGTCAAGATCAAGCTCAACGTGGTAAAGCCGGTGGTGGACGGAAAGCGGGTCATTATGATCGACGACTCCATCGTCCGCGGTACCACCAGCGCCCGGATCGTCCGCCTCCTGCGGGAGGCCGGAGCCAGCGAGGTACATATGCTGGTGTCCTCGCCGCCCTTCACCAATCCCTGCTATTTCGGCACCGATATCGACAGCCGCGAAAACCTGATTGCCTGCCGTCTCCCCTCCGTGGAGGCGATTGGGAAAGAGATCGGGGTGGACAGTCTGGGCTATCTGAGCGTGGAGAGCGTCCGCCGGATTGCCAAAAACGCGGACTGCGGCTTCTGCGACGGATGCTTCACCGGCCGATATCCGGTGGAGCCGCCCGCGGACTCGGCCAAGGATAAATTTGAGGAAAAAATCTCCCGGCCCGCGGAGAAGAGCGCGGACTGAAAACGGAATGGCACGATGACTATATTAAGAGAATAGCCAGTAGACAAAAGACGGAAAGGCGTGGATGATTTGGCGTATAAAAAAAGCGGAAGTGAAAGCTATGCGGCCGCCGGCGTGGACGTTACCGCAGGTTACAAAGCGGTGGAGCTGATGAAGCGGCATGTGGCCCGCACCATGATCCCCGGCGTGGTGTCCGACCTTGGCGGCTTCGGCGGCCTGTTTGAGCCGGACCTGACCGGGATGAAGCGTCCGGTGCTGGTCTCCGGTACCGACGGCGTGGGCACCAAGCTCAAACTGGCGTTCCTGATGGACAAGCACGACACTGTGGGCATCGACTGCGTCGCCATGTGTGCGAACGACGTCGCCTGCTCCGGCGCGCAGCCCCTGTTTTTCCTTGATTATATCGCCTGCGGGAAAAACGTTCCGGAGAAGATTGCTTCGATCGTCGCCGGTGTGGCGGAAGGCTGCGTGCAGGCGGGCTGCGCCCTGATTGGCGGAGAAACCGCCGAGATGCCGGGCTTTTATCCGGTGGACGAATACGATCTCGCCGGCTTCTGCGTGGGAATGGCCGACCGGGAGAAGATCGTGGACAGCGCGCTGGTAAAGGAAGGGGATGCGCTGATCGGCGTGGCCTCCAGCGGCGTGCATTCCAACGGCTTCTCCCTGGTGCGGAAGGTGTTCGATGTGTCGGAAAAGACCCTGTCGGTTTATTACGACGAGCTGGGCGCGACCCTGGGCGAAACGCTGCTCACCCCGACGAAAATTTACGTCCGGCCAATCCTTGAGCTGATCCGTAAGGTCGGCATCCACGGGATTTCCCATATCACTGGCGGCGGGTATTATGAAAACATTCCGCGGATGCTGCCGGATGGGATGCAGGCCGTGATCGAGAAAAAGAACGTGCCGGTCCTGCCGATCTTCCACCTGCTTCAGAAGGTGGGGAACATTTCGGAGCACGATATGTTCAACACCTTCAACATGGGCACCGGCCTGTGCATCGCCGTGGCCTCCGACAAGGCGGACGAAGCGCTCCGCGTCCTGAATGGAACGGGCGAAAAGGCCGTTCTGCTCGGACAGGTGGCCAAGGGCGATGAGGGAGTTGTGCTATGTTAAACGTCGTGGTGCTGGTTTCCGGCGGGGGAACCAACCTGCAGGCGCTGCTGGACGCCGAGGAGGCCGGAGAGATTCGGGGCGGCCGGATCGTCCGGGTGATTTCCTCCGCTCCCGGCGCGTATGCGCTGGAGCGGGCCGCGCGGCACGGCGTCCCCGGCACGGTAATCGAGCGGAAGGCATTCGCCTCCGCCGCGGCGTTCGATGCGGAACTGCTGGCCGAGCTGAAACGCTGCGAGGCGGATCTGGTGGTGCTGGCCGGCTTCCTCTGCATTCTGGGCGAGGAGCTTGTGCATACCTACGCCAACCGGATCATCAACGTCCACCCCTCCCTGATCCCCGCCTTTTGCGGAAAGGGGTATTACGGCCTGCGCGTCCATCGGGCGGCGCTGGATTACGGGGTGAAGGTGACCGGCGCGACCGTCCATTTCGTCAACGAAATCCCGGACGGCGGGGCGATTATCCTGCAAAAGGCGGTGCCCGTCCAGCCGCAGGATACCCCCGAAACCCTGCAGCTCCGGGTGATGCGGCAGGCGGAATGGGAGCTGCTGCCGAAAGCCGTTTCCCTGTTCTGCGAGGGAAAAATCCGTCTTGTCGACAACAAGGCGGTCATAGACGGTCCTTCGGCCGTTGACAACCATTCGGCTGTGGAAGATTAAACGCCGGCGGGGCGGAGGCCCTGCCGATTGACTGGAAAGGGTGGAGCATCCATGACCATACGTAAGCTGTCGGAGGAGCTTTCCGCGACCTCCTATCCCGGCCGGGGAATTATCCTGGGCAAAAGCGCGGACGCCAGAGCCATGGTGATCGCGTATTTCATCATGGGCCGCAGCATCAACAGCCGGAACCGGGTGTTTGTGGCTGACGGGGAAGGGCTCAAGACCAGGGCCTTTGACGAAAGCAAGCTGACCGATCCCTCCCTGATTATCTATGCGCCGGTGCGGGTGATCGGGAACACGACCGTCGTCACCAACGGCGACCAGACCGACACGATCGTGGAGTTCCTGGAGCAGGGGAAGTCCTTTGAGGACGCCCTGCGCACCCGCACCTTTGAGCCGGACGGGCCGAATTTCACCCCCCGTATTTCCGGGATGGTGGAGCCGCGCCATGACCGTTTCCGCCTGTCCATCCTGAAATCGGCGGAAGGAAACGACGCTTCCGTCCAGCGGTATTTCTACAACTACGAAGTCCCGCTCGCGGGACAGGGACGATTCATCCACACCTATCAGGGGGACGGCGATCCGCTGCCCTCCTTTGAGGGGGAGCCGGCGCTGGTCGCGCTGGAGGGAGACGTCGACTTTTTCACCGAAACGGTGTGGAACAGTCTGAACGAGGAGAACAAGGTCTCCCTCTTCACCCGGTACATCGATATCGAAACGGGAAAGGCCGAGACCCGTATCCGCAATAAGAATCAATAAACGGCAAAACTGCGTTTTATGAAAGGATGGGTTCCATGGCGAACGAACTGACGCTGAAATACGGCTGCAACCCCAACCAGACGCCCTCCCGTATCTATATGGGGGACGGCGGCGACCTGCCGATCGAGGTGCTGAACGGCCGACCGGGGTATATCAATTTTCTGGACGCCTTCAACAGCTGGCAGCTGGTGAAGGAACTGAAGGAGGCGACCGGCCTGCCCGCCGCCGCGTCCTTCAAGCATGTCAGCCCGGCGGGCGCCGCGCTCGGCATTCCGCTTTCCGACGTGCTGAAGAAGATTTACTTCGTGGACGATCTGGAGCTTTCGCCCATCGCCTGCGCGTATGCCCGCGCCCGCGGGGCGGATCGGATGTCCTCCTACGGCGACTGGGTGGCGCTCTCCGACGAGTGCGATAAGGAAACCGCGACTCTGCTTGCCCGGGAGGTTTCGGACGGCGTCATCGCTCCCGGCTACACCGACGAAGCACTGACTATCCTGAAAACCAAGCGGAAGGGCTCCTATAACGTGGTGAAGATCGATCCGTCCTACGTCCCCGCCCCAGTGGAGCACAAGGACGTGTTCGGCATTACCTTTGAACAGGGCCGCAACGAGCAGAAGATTGACAACGCCCTGCTGACCAATGTTGTCACCGCCTGCCGGACCATCCCGGACGCGGCGAAGCAGGACCTGGTGCTTTCCCTGATTACCCTGAAATATACCCAGTCCAACTCGGTCTGCTATGCCAAGGGCGGGCAGGTCATCGGCGTGGGCGCGGGACAGCAGAGCCGCATCCACTGCACCCGCCTGGCGGGGAACAAGGCGGACATCTGGTATCTCCGCCAGCATCCCCGTGTACTGGCCCTGCCCTTCAGGGAGGATATCCGCCGCCCCGACCGGGACAACACCATTGACGTGTACATCTCGGACGACTGGATGGATGTGCTGGCCGACGGCGTGTGGGAGCAGTTCTTTACTGTAAAGCCGGAGCCTTTGACGCGTGAAGAGAAACGCGAATGGCTGGATACCCTGACCGGCGTTTCCCTCGGCTCCGACGCTTTCTTCCCCTTCGGCGACAACATCGAGCGGGCTCACCGCACCGGCGTTTCCTATATTGCCGAGCCGGGCGGCTCCATCCGGGACGATAACGTGATCGATACCTGCAACAAATACGGCATTGCCATGGCCTTTACCGGACTGCGGCTCTTCCATCATTGATCGGAGCGGACAAGGCCGGATAAGAAGGGAGAAGGGCATATGGATTACATGGATATTCTGGTAGTCGGCGGCGGCGGACGGGAGCATGCAATCATCCGCAAACTGAAGGAAAGCCCCCGCTGCGGTAAGCTCTACTGCACCCCCGGCAACGGCGGCATCTCGCGGGACGCGGAATGCTTCGGCGTCCCGGCGGACGATATCGGCGGGGTCGTCGAGCTGGCGAAACGCTTAAAGGTTGATCTGGTTTTCGTCGCCCCGGACGACCCGCTGGTCGCCGGGATGGTGGACGCGCTGGAGGAGGCGGGGATCGCCGCCTTCGGGCCCCGGAAGAATGCGGCGATTCTGGAGGGCAGCAAGGTATTTTCCAAGCATCTGATGAAGAAGTACGGCATCCCGACCGCCGGCTACGAGGTGTTTGAAAAGCCGCAGGAAGCGCTGGATTATATCCGGAAGCAGGATACCTATCCCGCCGTTATTAAGGCGGACGGGCTGGCCTTGGGTAAGGGCGTCATCCTCTGCGATACCTATAAGGAGGCGCAGGAGGCGGTCAAAAGCATCATGGAGGATCGGATTTTCGGCGCGTCGGGCAGCCGGGTAGTGGTCGAGGAATTCCTGACCGGGCCGGAGGTGTCGGTGCTCGTCTTTACCGATGGGAAAACGATCCGTCCGATGGTTTCCGCAAAGGATCACAAGCGGGCGTTCGACGGGGACATGGGCCCCAACACCGGCGGAATGGGCACCATCAGCCCCAATCCGTATTACGATGACGAAGCCGCCGCCTTTTGCATGGAGCATATCTTCCGCCCGACCATTGACGCGATGAATGCGGAGGGTCGTCCCTTCAAGGGCTGCCTGTTCTTCGGGCTGATGCTCACCCCGGCCGGGCCGAAGGTGATCGAATACAACTGCCGCTTCGGGGACCCGGAAACCCAGGTGGTGCTTCCCCGGCTGAAGACCGACCTGGTCGATATCCTCTGCGCCATCCGGGAGGAACGGCTGGCGGAGCTGGAGATCGAATGGGCGGACGAAGCCTGCGCCTGTGTGGTGATGGCTTCGGGCGGCTACCCGGCCGCCTATCGCAAGGGAATCCCAATCAGCGGGCTGAATCCGCAGGGGCAGCGGAGCGACGCGGTCGTGTATCATGCGGGAACCCGGTACGAGGACGGCAGGTTCCTGACGAACGGCGGTCGCGTCCTCGGCGTGACGGCGATGGCCGCGACGCTGGACGAGGCGCTGGATAAGGCCTACGACGCGGTGGAGAAAATCCAGTTCGAGGATGCGCATTACCGTAAAGACATCGGCCGGGTAACAGCCGAGTAACGGGAAAAGAATTCAAGAAATCAAACGAACCAGACGAACAAAAACAGAAGAATTTTTCGCCGGCAGCTGGAATGTTAACACTTTGTTTGTTGCATTCCGGCTGCCGGCGTATTATTCTTTTTCTATATTTGTTTAATTAAAATGTTTTTCCATTTTTACCGCCCTGTCCGGGCATTTCAGAAAGGTGCTGACCGTTTATGACCCGTCCGACCAGGAAGAAAATTGGGATTGCCTCCCTTTCCGTTGTTGTGGTGCTGGGCATTGCCGCCGCGCTGCTCCTGCCGGGGCAGATGAAAAAAAGCCGCCCGCCCGAGGTGAAAACCGCCACGGCCGTGCGCGGCGATGTGGAGCAGTGGCTTTCCTCTACCGGGACGATCCGTTCCGGAAACGTCAAGACCTACGCGCCCGCCGCCGGCGTGGCGCTGAAAGAGGTGTTTGTGGAGGTGGGAGACCGCGTCGCGGCCGGCCAGAAGCTGGCGACGCTGGATACCTCTACCGTGGAGTCGGCGGTGAAGCAGGCGAAAAGCGCGTATGAATCGGCCAGCCAGAGCCTGGAGCAAATGAAGAAGGCCAAGGCGGAGGCGGACGGGCAGCTGGCTTCCCTCGAGGCGGAGATACAAGCGCTGGAAAATGAGATCGCCAGCCTGCAAAATACCTCCGACGCGGCGAATAAGGAGATGCAGGCGCTGTATGAGCAGCTTCTCGCCCAGCTTCAGCAGGGGGAGAGCGGCTCGTATGAGGAACTGTCGGCGCTGTTGAAGGATCAGTCCCAGACCTCCGGCAGCCTGACCGCGAAGCAGGTGGAGCTGATCGGCAAGCAGCTGCAGAAGTCCCTGCTGGAAAGCCAGAGCAGCCAGCTCAGCGATGCGACGCTGGGACAGCTGGAATCCTCGGTGGAACTGGCGAAAAGCTCCTATGAAATGGCAAAGGAAAACCTAGATACCCTGGAAAAGGGGTTGGTCGCCGACTTCGCCGGCATTGTTTCGGAGGTGGGAACCTCCGCCTCGCTGATGTCCTCCGCCGGTATCACGGTGAAGGACGATACCGCCGTGTATGCGGAGATTACCCTTGGAAAATACGATATCGCCCGGGTCAAGGCTGGGCAGAAGGCGAAGATCAGCGTTCCCTCCGCGGATTTTGAGGGAGAGGTGGAGTCGGTTGGCGCGATTGCCCAGACCAGCACCTCCCTGACCGGCGGAACCACCTCGACGGTGACGGCCCGGGTGTGGATCGACGCGCCGGACAGCAGCCTGCTGATCGATTATGAGTGCGATGTGGATATTCGGCTGGGAACCGCTTCCGGCGCGGTGCTGGCACCGGTGGAGTCGATCCGTACCGACAACACCGGAAGCTACTGCTACGTAGTGGAGAACGGTACGCTCCGCCGAACCGCGGTGGAAACGGGAATCTCCTCGGAGAGTCAGATCGAGGTGGTATCCGGGCTGGAAGAAGGCGCGGTGCTGGCGGCGAACCCCTCCGGCGACCTGGCCGACGGAATGGCTGTTCGCCCCACGGCGGAATAGGGGCGGGGGCGTGTTGGAATGAGCTTCTTTGAAAACCTGAAAATCGCCCTGGAAAGCATCCGCAGCAATAAGATGCGCTCTCTGCTCACCATGCTCGGCATTATTATTGGGATCGCCTCGGTCATTATGATCGTTTCGGTCGGCAACGGCGCGACCGGCGAGGTGATCGCAATGTTTGAGCAGCTCGGCGCGAACACCATCGAGCTGGGTACCACCTCCGCTGCGATGGAAACCGACGCCATCACCTTTGAGGACGTGACCGCCATCAAAGAAAAGCTGCCGTCCATCAAATACGCCTCCCCGCTGCTGGGCAACCGCGGCACGGTCAGGACCGAAAAGGGGGAGGCGGTAGCTATGGTGACGGCGGGGAGCGCTGACCTGCAGTATGTCTATACCCAGGAATTCGTGACCGGCCGTTTCTTTCTGGAAAACGAATACGATACCTCCCGCCCGGTGATCGTCATCTCGGAAAACGGGGCGAAAAAGCTGTTCGGCACCGCCGACTGCCTGGGACAGACGGTCAGCCTTTCGGTCGGCGGCCACCGGCTAAAGGTCAGCATCATCGGGGTGACGGAGAACGCCAATACCGGCGCGTCGGATATGGCGGCAATGATGGGGATGGACGGAGCCAATACGCCCGCCACCGTGTTCCTCCCCGCCACCACCTATCTGGAGCTGATGGGGGAGGCCTCCACTCTGGACAGCGTGTATCTTGTCGCCGCCTCGCAGGAGGAGATGGACGATGCGGCCGATTCCGCCGTGGCGCTGCTGGAGGCGCGGCACGGCAATCAGGGACGAGACGCCTATAAGGCGCAGAACTTCCTGAACGCCCTGAGCGCCTTTGAAACCATGATGAACCTGCTGACCACCTTTGTCGCCGCCGTGGCGGGGATTTCCCTGCTGGTCGGCGGAATCGGCGTGATGAATATCATGCTGGTGTCGGTGACCGAGCGAACCCGGGAAATCGGCATCCGTAAAGCGCTGGGGGCCCGGACCGGCGCCATCCTGTTCCAGTTCCTGACCGAGTCGGCGATCATCACCCTGTTCGGGGGAATCATCGGGCTGATGCTGGGGATCGCGGGAGCGTACCTGATCGGACATTACGTCAGCGTTACCCCCAACGTGACCCTTCCGATTGTGCTGATTGCTCTGGCCTTCTCCGCGAGCGTGGGGATGTTCTTCGGTATTTATCCCGCCCGCAAGGCCGCCAGAATGCGGCCGATCGAGGCGCTCCGCCGGGATTGACGAGTAAGGGGGATACAGGGGGGTTAAGCCTGATAAAAGCCGTTTTGAAGCGCAATCCACGCTCCGTAGACTGTGATCGCGGAGCCGTGGGTTGTGCTTTTTGGCGGTTTCAGCTATAATGGCGCTCAGAGACGACCGGCTATGGGCCGCTGCCGTATAGATGCGTATGACGCGAGCGATGCGCATAACGCATAGGAAACGGTGGAAAGCGGCCGGAACGGAGGAGTATACGATGGACAGCCAGCAAATCGGCGGCTTGATCGCCGCCTTGCGAAAGGAACTGAATCTGACCCAGCAGGAACTGGCGGATCGGCTGGGAGTTACCAATAAAGCGGTCTCCAAATGGGAGCGGGGGGATGGATTGCCGGACATTTCTCTGATGACGTCGCTCGCAGACGCGCTGCATATCACGGCGGACGAGCTTCTTCGCGGTGAACGGCGTCCTCCGGCGGAGGAAAATGCCGGGCTGAAGGAGAATCCGAAGAGCAGGGAAGAGAATGAAGAGTATGAAAAGCAGGAAGAGCAGGAAAGGCAGGAAAAGACCATCTCCTTTGAAGAGATCGGTATGACCCGGGTTTTCGACGGCCGTCGGCCGGAAGCAGGGGAAGAGGAGCCGGACGTTGCCGAGCGCCCCTTTTATCGGAGAAAGTGGTTCCTCCCGGTCTGCACAGGCGGGGGCGTTCTTCTTTTGCTGCTTGTTTTATTCGTGCTGCTCTTCCTTTTTCTCCCGGAAAAGCCGTCCGGTCAGGGAGAGGACGCTTCCTCCGATTCGCCGCTGCCGGGGATATCCCGGAACAGCACGGAAGCGACCGGCCGGACGACGGAAAGCGCGTCCTCTATGTCCGCCGCCTCCGTTCCGACGGTCTCCTTAGCCCGGACGACCACCACAGAAGCCGTCGTTCCAACGACAACGGCGACGCTGCCTACCGTGCCGCCCTCGCCGCCCTCGCCCTCCAATCCGCCGCTGCCGGGAACCGGCATCGTACCGCAGGCGGGGCATGCAATTCTGTTCAACGCGACAGAGGGTCGTGTAGTGTATGGGTACGGCTATGAGGAGCGCTGCAGCTCCGCCAGCCTGACCAAGCTGCTCACAGCGGTTGCGGCGCTGGAGTACGCCAAACCGGAAACGGTATTTACCGTGGGGGAGGAGCTGGACCTTGTCCAGGAGGATTCCAGCACGGCGTATCTGAAAAAGGGACAGCAGCTGAAGAGGGATACTCTGCTCCATGCCATGCTGCTGGAGTCCGGAAACGACGCGGCCTACGTCCTCGCCGCCGGCATCGGCCGGACGGAGGCGGGAGACAGCTCCCTCTCTCCGCAGGCAGCAATCGACGTCTTTTGTGGTTTAATGAATCAAAGAGCCAAGACGCTGGGGGCGGTCTCCAGCCACTTCACCAATCCCGATGGCTTTGACGACGCCAGCCATTACGCCACTCCGATGGATATCCTGACCATCGCCCGGTACGCTTATGGCCTGCCGGAGATACGCAACGCCGTTTCCCGCGCCTCGATCCGGGACGTGTTCGTCTCGGGCGAGGACGTGACCTGGAAGAATACCAACCGCCTGATCCGGCAGGGGGACCCCTATTATTATCCCGGCGCGACCGGAATGAAAACCGGCTATACCTCCGGGGCGGGCGATTGCCTTGTCGCCACGGCGGAACGGAACGGGGTGACGCTTTTCGCTGTCGTGATGGATGCGCCGAACGACGACGCCCGTTGGAAGGACGCCGCCGCCCTGCTGGATGCGGGGTTCGGCGCCGGCGCATAGACCTCTATAAAAGAAGAGGGGTTGCTGCAAAACATTTTCGTTTGCCGCCGCCCCTTTTCTTATGGAACAAACAAAACCACCCTGTTGCCAAAGCAACAGGGTGGTTGGAGCTGATAACCAGATTTGAACTGGTGACCTCGTCCTTACCAAGGACGCGCTCTACCGACTGAGCTATATCAGCAAATGGCGACCCGGAACGGGCTCGAACCGTCGACCTCTAGCGTGACAGGCTAGCGTTCTAACCAGCTGAACTACCGGGCCATTTGCCATGCCGCCAAGCGGCTTTCACCGTGGCAACGGAGTGTATTATACTGGATATCCCGGGGATTGTCAAGGGGTTTTTGCAGAAAATCCGACCGGGAACCGCCTCGGAACGGCTTATTCCCGGGGCGGAAAGGCGGAGGACGCCTCTCCCTGTTTTCCGGCCGTATACAGCCGCCGAATCCGGAGATAAACGATCAGGGACGCCGCGCCGCCGGCCAGCAGCACGACGGCGATTACCAGGAGCCAGACTTTCCATCCTCCGCCGGCGGTCGGCCCGGACGGTTGGGTGGTCACGCCGCCGATCACCGGCTGGGCCGTGACGGTGGTACGGCTGGAAATCGTCGTTGTCGTAGCCGGAAGGGACGTGGCCGTTGTGGTAATCGTGGTAGTGGTAGTAGTGGCCGTCGTTGGAGGCGCCGTAGTGGTGGTCGTGGTCGTAACAACGGGGGCGGTGGTTATTACAGCGGACACAGCCGCCGGGGTGTTTTCGAGAAAATCGTTTTTCGCCTTGTCCGGGCCGACCGTCGTGTAGTACAATCCGAATTTCCGGCAGTCGTATTGGCTGCCCTCCGCCTCCACACGGAACCATTTTTTCAGCTGGGATTTGTGACACTGGTATCCCTTTACCGCCATTTCCAGGCCGGTTTTCCCTTGAAAGGCGGGCAAGGGCGCTTCCCAGGGCATGATCCGGGAGCCTTCGGAGTACAGATGGAGATAGCATTTTTTGACGTTCCACGTTCCGTATTCCTGGGCGGAGGCGGGATACTTTGACGAATCGCTGCTGAGATGGACGGACTCCTTCATCACCTTGACCGCGAGCCGGTGCGCGCCGTGACCGTATTCGCCGTTTTCGTCCTGCGTGACCACGACCTCCGGCTTGAAGCGGCGGAGGAGCATGACGGCGTATTCCCGCATCGCGTCCTCATCGTAGGTTTTGAGCGCTTCCGCCAGGTTGCTGCAATAATAATCCTCAAATTGCCGGCAGATCATGGGATAGTTGGTCACGCCGACGGTCCACAGCCCGTCCAGCAGCTCGTGATTGCGGAAATATTCGTTGCGCGCCGCGCCGTGATAGATCAGGTAGGCCACCTGCACCTTCTTTTTATACTGGCCTGCGTACATCGGCAGCGTGCCCCCGAACCAGAGCAGCTCGTCGTCCGCATGGGTGGAAAAGGCCAGCATATCCGCTTTCTCCAGCATCGGCTGCCAGGTCTGCACCCAAGAGGGCAGGACGCCGGGGGAAAGGACGTACAGGTCGGCGATGGACGCCGCTTCATGCATCGTCATGGTCAGAACGTATTTCCCGTCGAAGGCCGCTTCGGTGGAAACCGGGACGTATTCGTGGAGAAAGCCGTCCGCTCCGCCGTCCATGATGGTTTCCTTGGGATCGCTCAGCGTCCAGGCGACCGGGTCGCGGTCCCACAGAATGTACAGCCCGCCGATGGGAGCGGGGCTTTTGATGGTCAGGGTGGAGCCGGCCGATGCTTTCCATACAGTGGTCACCTTGCTGTCCCACAGGTTTTGGAGCGCGCCGGCGTTTTCCGACGCGATAAGGGAGCAGCCCTGCATGATATTTTTCGCTTCGGACTTTTCCGCCGAGACGTTCAGGGGGAATATATTCAGAAAGAGCGCGATGAGCAGAAGAGCAGCCGCCAGCAGACCGGCAAGTCTTTTATTTCCTTTTGCTGTGATCCGTATCATTGCCTTTGCCTCATTTCCTGCGCCGTCCGCCTTAGATTTTCAAGGGCTTGCGTACACGGAGAATTATAGTTAATAATTATAGATATATTTCAAGGATAGCACATCCATGTTGGCAATACAAGACAAAGGGGAAAATAGAACAAAACTGTAAATTCCAGCGCTGGAAAGAGACAAAATTGTAACCCTATATGCTTCGGGTGATTGTGCTTTTCCAGCCATTACGATATAATATCGGTTAGGAGAAATGCGACGGCCTTTCCCGATTGCGCCGCCGGAAAAGGGAAGCAAAGAACCCGGCTGGGCGGCGCTGGAAGACGACGACGAAACCATGATGAGCGTGCTTACCGCCACCGCCTATCCTATGCGGTCTGACGGGCGGATCGTTCCCATGCGGGGAATCGGCGGGGTATCCACCCTGCCGTCCTATCGCCGCCGGGGCGCGGTATGGGCCTGCCTGTCCGCTGTCCTGCGGGAGACCGCGGCGCAGAGGACGCTCTTTTCCCATTTATATCCCTTCAGTACGGCATTTTATTCCCGTTTCGGTTACGGATTGGGCTGCGTGCGTACCGCTCTCACCCTTCCAGTCGACGATCGGCTCCCGTATCCAGAGGTCGGCGGCGCCGCGTTTTTGGTGGAAAAGGGCCGGTATGTGGAGGATTACCAGGCGGTATACGAGGCGTTCTCCTCCCGGTATAACCTCATGGTCGCGCGGGAGGATGTGGATTATGAGCCGCTGTGCTTCGCCGGGAGGATCGCGGAAGAAGCGGCGGCTTCTCCGGCGCTGAACGGCGTGTTTTACGAAAAGCCCTGCCTGATCGCCGATTTCTTTTGAAAAAACGAAAAGAGCGCAAAGGCATACTAAATTTCGCCGCCCGTGCATAGTCTGTGTTACGACCGACTATGCACGGGCGGCTTTTTTGTTCCAAAAAAGTTGCGGGCGGCGGCATACTCGGTGGACAGGTCACATATATTGTCGTAGAGAAAGCGCAAAGGAGAGGAGCCTTCATGGATTTCAAGGTGATAAACAAAGCCATCGCCGTTCCGGAGACCCTGTTCGACGGATTTGACGAGCGTCCTGTCGACTGCGACTTCGTGCTGCCCGACTACTATCCGGATATTGCGGCGGTGCTGAAATGCACCCTCCGGCCGGTCGTGCAGTCGAAGCAGCTCAGCGGAGACCGGATGCTGGTGGATGGGGTGGCGGTCATCCAGGTTCTGTATCTGGATGAGGCGCGCCGCTGTGTGCGGAGCTGCGAGTTCAGCAAGCCCTTTACCAGCACCTTCCCGGTCAAAGCGAGCATAGGCGCGCCCTGCGCGTGGGTGTCCGCCAAGACCGATTACTGCAATTGCCGCGCCACCAGCCCCCGCCGGCTGGATGTGCACGGCGCGTTCAGCGTTCGGCTGAAAATGCAGGCGGAGGGGGGGACGGACGTAGTTTCCGCCCTGTCGGGGGACACCGTCTATACCCGCAAAAACGTGGTATCCTATTCCGTCCCCGCGGTTTCCGCGGAAAAATCCTTTACTCTCAGCGAGGTGCTGGAGCTTGGACAGGGGAAGCCCTCGGCGGAATCCCTGGTGCGCGGCGACGCGGTTCCCGTGCTGAACGACTGCAAGCTGCTGGCGAACAAGGTGATCGTCAAGGGCGACCTGCTGATGAAAAACCTGTATATCTGCGACTCCGAATCGGGAGAAACCCAGCAGGTGCGGCATGAAATCCCCTTCAGCCAGATCATTGACGTCGAGGGGCTGGATGAGGAATGGCTCTGCGACGTCCGGCTGGATATCGCATCCAGCGAGATTCAGATTACCCAGAACCAGAACGGCGAGAATCGTCTGCTTGAGGTCAATATCAAGCTGATCGCCTCGGTCCAGTGCTACCGCACCGGCATGACGGAGGTGGTGACCGACGCGTATTCCACCCGCTGCCCGCTGAAGAGCGAAAGCCGCCGCCTGGACACCGAATGCCTGAAGGCGATCCAGCACAGCGATTCCACCATCCGGGAAAGCCTTGACCTCCCCGAGGACGGGGTGGCGAGCGTGATGGATATCTGGTGCGAGGCGGTCCCGGTTTCCGAAACCTGCGAGGACGGGAAAAGCAAGCTGGCGGGACGGCTGATGATTTCCATGCTGGCGAAGGACGCGCAGGGAATCGTCTCCTATTTTGAGCGGCCGAGCGACTTCACGCTGGAATATGACGACGACTGCAACGCGGTCGCCTCGGATATCCGGGTGATGGACGCGGATTACAGCATGACCGGCGCGGGGAAGATCGAAATCCGCGCGGAGCTTTCCGTCACCCGCCGCTGCTACGCCGTGGACAGCTTTACCGCGCTCTCCGAGGTGACGGCGGATGAGGAGGCGTCCTTCCCGGCGGAAAAGGCGGCCCTGAAGATTTATTACGCGAACAGCGGCGAATCGCTTTGGGAGATCGCCAAGGCCTGCCATACCTCCATGGATGCGGTCATGGAGGAGAACGCGCTGGCGAGCGACATCCTGCCGAAGGACACCATGCTGCTGGTGCCATTATGCTGAGAGGAGGAATGGAGATGGAAAGCAATATCTACGATACCATTGCCCAGCGCACGCAGGGCGACATCTATATCGGCGTTGTCGGCCCCGTGCGCACGGGCAAATCTACCTTTATCAAACGGTTCATGGATACCCTGGTAATCCCGAATATTGAGAGCGCCGCCCGCCGCGACCGTGCGACGGATGAGCTGCCCCAGTCGGCCGCTGGACGCACCATCATGACCACCGAGCCAAAATTTATTCCCGAGCAGGCGGTCACCATTACGGTGGACGGCACGGCGACGCTGAACGTCCGGCTGATCGACTGCGTGGGCTACATCGTCCCCTCCTCGCTGGGGTATATCGAGAACAACGCGCCCCGGATGGTTAAGACCCCGTGGTTTGAGGAGGAAATTCCCTTTAATATGGCGGCGGAGATCGGGACGCAGAAGGTAATCACCGAGCATTCCACCATTGGCCTGGTGGTCACCACCGACGGCTCCATTACCGAGATTCCCCGGGACGAATACGAGGAAGCCGAGGAGCGGGTGATTTCCGAGCTGCGGGAGATCAACAAGCCCTTCGTGGTACTGCTGAACACCCTGAATCCCACCTCGCCCGAAACGATGCAGCTCGCCGCCGAGATGGAATCCCGGTATTCAGTGCCGGTCTGCCCGGTCAACTGCCTGGAGATGGAGGAAGCGGAGATCCGCCGTATCCTGGAAAAGGTGCTGTTCGAGTTCCCGGTGCGGGAGATCGCGGTGGAGCTGCCGAAGTGGCTCACCGGGCTTGACAAGAACAACCCAATCCGCCGTTCGGTGTTCGATACGGTGCGCGGCGCCGCCGAGCTGGTGCATAAAATCAGCAACGTATCCGCCATGACCGGCGATATTCTGAAATGCGAGCATGTGGACAGTGCGCGGATGACGGCGATCGAGCTGGGGCGCGGCTGCGCCTCCATTGCGGTCACCATCAATCCCGACCTGTTCTACAAGGTGCTGGGGGAGTCCACGGGGCTTGCCATCGACGGCGAAGCAGCGCTGATGGCTTGTATGGTGGAGCTGGCCGGAATCAAGAAAAAATACGACAAGATCAAGGACGCGCTGGACGAGGTGGAGGCCACCGGCTACGGCATCGTTATGCCGTCTCTGGAGGAAATGACCCTCGACGAGCCCGAGATCATCAAGCAGAGCGGGCGGTATGGCATCCGTCTGCGGGCGCAGGCCCCCTCCATCCATATGATGCGGGCGGATATCACCACCGAGGTTTCGCCGATCGTCGGCTCCGAGCGGCAGTCGGAGGATCTGGTTAACTACCTGCTGCGCGAGTTTGAGGAAAGCCCGAACAAAATCTGGGAATCCAACATCTTCGGCACCTCGCTCTACGGTCTGGTCAACGAAGGGCTGCACAATAAGCTCTACCGGATGCCGGGGGACGCGCGGATCAAGCTCAAGGAAACGGTGGAACGCATCATCAACGAGGGCTGCAACGGCCTGATCTGTATCATCGTCTGACCGAAACGCGGGGAGGCTCCTTCTACGGGCGCCTCCCCGCGGCAGGACGTCGTTTTACATGCTTTCGTAACATAGGGAAAGGACGTGGACTTCCATGCCGGAAGAAAGACCGCGCCGGTCGTCGCACACAGCGGAATCCAAAAAGAACGCTCCCAGGAACGCCTCAAGGAACGGCTCCTCCGGCTGGCAGCTGATCGCGGTGCAGAGTATATCCTGTCTGGTGGTGATCCTGGTCGCGCTGGTGTTCCGCCTGATCGGCGGCTCAGCATTTTCTCAGCTCCGCCAGAGCTTTAACCAGTCGATCATGAGCAATTCGGTAATCGCCACCCTGGCCGCGCTGCTGGATACGCCCGGAGCGGGCGATTCCTCATCCGGTGGGGACGGCCCATCCGATGGGGACGGCTCGTCCAGCGCAGCCGGCCCGACGGGAGAGGGCTCTTCCACGCCCTCCGGAAACGCGACCACGCCGACGGAGAGCGCTGCATCCGGGACGGGCGGTTCCGCCGCTTCTACTGCGTCTTCCGCGGCCCCGACCGGCGGGAACGACCTCACTGTGGATGGAAAAAGGGTCTTTTACGCACCGGAGGGAGCCAGCTTTGCGCCGCTGACGCTTAGCATGAAAGCGGCCAAGCCCCTGGCAGCGGGAACCGTGACCTCCCGCTTCGGCTACCGGGAGAACCCGACCAAGGGGGGACTGAGCTTCCATCAGGCGTTGGATATCGGCGCGGACGAGGGTGCGGCGATCGCGGCGATGTATTTCGGCGTGGTGGAAGAGGTTGGAGAAAACGGGAGCTACGGCAACTATGTAAAAATCTATCACGGGAACGGGATAGAGGTGCTGTACGCCCATTGTTCCGAGATACTGGCGTCTAAGGACGCGGTCATCCGGGCGGGGGAAACGGTGGCGCGGGTCGGCTCCACGGGGGATTCCACCGGCCCGCACCTCCATATCGAGATTCGGGTGAACGGCGTGGCCTATGATCCGGCCGGCGTCGTTCCGGTCAGCGAATATGCTTGAGCTGCGGATACGCGGGGTGGATTTCCGGCTGAGCCTGCTCTTCCCCGCGGCGATCGTGGTGTTGCTGTCGCTGAATCCCTCTGGGTTCCCCCTGTGGTGCGTCGCGGCGTCCGCCATGCACGAGGCGGGGCATTTCCTCGCCCTGTACGCACTGGGAAGCCGCCCAGCGGCGATCAGCGTCGGCGTGTTCGGCGTGCGGGTGGAGCAGGCTCCCTCCTCCCGACTTGGATACGGCGGCGGCCTGCTGGTCGCGCTGGCCGGCCCGCTGGTCAATTTGCTGACCTTTGCCGTCCTGGCGGCGACCACCGGAATGACCGCGCCCGCGCTGATCCACCTGACCATGGGGACCTTCAACCTGCTGCCGATTGGTCCGCTGGATGGGGGACAGGCTTTGTACAATCTTCTGGCGGGCCGCATGGACGAAGAACGCAGTGAACGGCTCTGCCAGCTCGTATCGGTCGCCTCCCTGATCCCGCTCGCGACGGCGGGGTTTTATGTGTTGATCCGCAGCGGGTACAATTTCACCCTGCTGGCGGTCAGCCTCTATCTGGGGCTTCTTCTCCTTTTCAAAAAGAAATAACGGGCGGCTCTGCAGGCTGCTCCGCACAGGCCAACGGGGTCATGCGAGCAATAAATTATGAAAAAAGCGCCGAAGGGCGCTTTTTTTCATAAGACGGCGCCGGGCGGAAAGGCCTTCCCATTCTCCTCGTAATATGCTATACTATACTTTTGTAACGCAGTCTCGCCAGCCAAGGAAGGAGAGTACGGCCCTTGCTGAAATTCATCGTCTGCTTCCTCGCCGGGATCGGCGCGGGCCTGGGTACGGGCTTCGCCGGGATGAGCGCCGCCGCTGTGATCAGTCCGATGCTGGTTACCTTTCTGGGGATACCGGCTTATGAGGCGGTGGGGATCGCCCTGGCGTCGGACGTGCTGGCGAGCGCGGTTTCCGCCTATACCTACGGCAAAAACAGAAATTTGGACATTCGCAATGGGATTGCCATGATGCTGGCCGTTCTGGTCTTCACCATGGTGGGGAGTTATCTCTCCAGCCTGGTGCCCAATACGACGATGGGAACCTTTTCCGTATTCATGACGCTGCTGCTGGGAATCAAATTCATCGTAAAGCCGGTGATGACCACAAAGGAGAGCATGGCAGCGGTCTCCCCGAAAAAGCGGCTGGCGCAGTCGCTCCTCTGTGGTACGCTGATCGGCCTGATCTGCGGCTTTGTGGGTGCAGGCGGCGGCATGATGATGCTGCTTATCCTGACCAGCGTGCTGGGATATGAGCTGAAAACGGCGGTCGGTACCAGCGTTTTTATTATGGCCTTTACCGCGCTTACCGGTGCGGTTTCCCATTTTGCCATCGGCGGAATGCCGGATATCGCCGCGCTGGTTTTCTGCATCCTCTCCACGCTGCTGTGGGCGCGGATTGCCGCACGGTTCGCCAATAAAGCCAGCCCTCTGACGCTCAACCGGGCGACCGGTGTGGTGCTGACTGTGCTCGGCGCGGCTATCCTGCTGGTCAATTTCCTGCAACCAAGTATTTTATCTTAAATTTATCTGGGAGGAACCTCATGATTACGGTATCGGACCTCAGCCTGAACTTCGGCGGACAGAGCCTGTTCAAGCATGTTAACCTGAAATTCACACCGGGCAACTGCTACGGCGTGATCGGCGCGAACGGGGCGGGAAAATCCACCTTTCTTCGTATCCTGTCCGGCGAGCTGGAGCCGTCCTCCGGGGAGGTCGCGATCGACGCGAAAACCCGGATGTCGGTGCTGAAGCAGAATCACTTCGCGTATGACGAATACACCGTGCTGGATACGGTCATCAGCGGCAATCCCCGCCTGTACGAGGTGATGAAGCAGAAGGACGCGCTGTACGCCAAGGAGGATTTTTCAGAGGAGGACGGCAACCTCGCCGCCGAGCTGGAAAGCGAGTTCGCCGAGCTGAACGGCTGGGATGCGGAAACCGAGGCCGGCCGGATTCTTCAGGGGCTGGGACTGGACAACGGGCTGCTGTATTCACAGATGGATACCCTGACCGAAAAGCAGAAGGTGAAGATTCTGCTGGCGCAGGCTCTGTTCGGCCAGCCGGATATCATCCTGCTGGACGAGCCCACCAACGGCCTGGATATCCCTTCGGTCGACTGGCTGGAGGATTTCCTTTTGGATTATGAGGGAACCGTTATCGTGGTTTCCCATGACCGGCATTTCCTGAATAACGTCTGCACTCATATCGTGGACGTGGACTACAACAAGATCAAGATTTACGTCGGCAATTACGATTTCTGGTACGAATCCAGTCAGCTCATGCAGCGGATGATCCGCGACCAGAACCGCAAGGCGGAGGAGAAAATCAAGGAGCTGCAAAGCTTTATAGAGCGGTTCTCCGCCAACAAATCCAAGTCCAAGCAGGCGACCAGCCGGAAAAAGCTGATCGAAAAGCTCACGCCGGAGGAAATGCCCGCCTCCTCCCGCCGCTACCCCTTCGTCGGCTTCACGATGGATCGGGAAGCGGGGAAGGAAATCCTCAGCGTGGAGGGAATCAGCAAGACGGTGGACGGCGTGAAGGTGCTGAACAACGTCTCCTTCCGGGTGAACAAGGGAGACAAGATCGCTTTCGTGGGGGAGAGCGAGATCGCCAACACTACCCTGTTCCGTATCCTGATGGAGGAGCTTGAACCGGACGAGGGCAGCTTCAAATGGGGCGTGAGCACTTCCCAGTCCTATTTCCCGAAGGACAACACCGCTTTTTTTGAGGGGTGTGAGCTCAACATTATCCAGTGGCTGGAGCAGTATTCCACCGACACCCATGAATCCTATCTGCGCGGCTTCCTCGGGAAGATGCTTTTCTCGGGGGACGATGTGCTCAAGCCGGTCGGCGTTCTGTCCGGCGGCGAGAAGGTGCGGTGCATGCTCTCCCGGATGATGATGTTCGGCGCGAATGTGCTGCTTCTGGACCAGCCGACCAACCACCTCGATCTGGAATCCATCACGGCGGTGAACAATGGTTTGATCGACTTTAAGGGGAACGTACTGTTCTCCTCCTATGACCACCAGTTCGTCCAGACGGTGGCCAACCGGGTCATCGAACTGACCCCGGACGGCCTGCTGGACAAAACCATGAGCTTTGACGAATTCCTGGAATTCAAAAGGGAACGCGGTCTGCTGTAACGAGTTTTTGGGCGGAAGATCAGGCGTTATGGAAATAGAAAGCTATTGAAAATCCTTGTTGTATATGGTATTCTGACAATAAAGGTTAGCGTCCTGACCGTGCTAGGCTGTCACTGACAGCGGCGGTAGTTGACAGTGCGATTTCTGCTTGTTGCGGTACGGATGCTTCCACAGCAGCTATCAGGGACAATAAACCGGAATATCCGGTGATTGTGATTATTTTTCAGGAGGGGTAATCGTTATGTATTGCAGAAATTGCGACAATGAAATGGATCCGCAGGCTGTCGTATGCGTAAAATGCGGCGTGCCGGCTGGTCAGGGGCAGAATTTCTGTCCCAATTGCGGCGCCCAGAGCGCTCCCGGCGCGGCGGTGTGTACCCAGTGCGGCGTTGCCTTTGCACAGCCGATTCCGGCCGGTGTGCAGAAGTCCAAAATGGCCGCCGGCCTGCTGGGAATTTTCCTCGGCTCCCTCGGTATCCACAACTTCTATCTGGGCTATACCGGCAAGGCTGTTGCACAGCTGCTGATTTCGGTGCTCAGCTGCGGCATTCTGGCGCTGGCCAGTGAAATCTGGGGGTTGGTTGAGGGAATCCAGATACTTACAGGCTCCATCGCAACCGACGCCAAGGGGATTCCGTTGAAGGATTGATTCGTCTTCGCCGGTCTTTCCAGGCTCCATACAGAAACCGCTTGACAAGCGGCGGCGCGGCTTCTATAATGAACGTATAGCAAAAGACGATGACGGGAACGAACCGCGTCGGTCCGTGCAGAGAGGACGCCCTTGGGCTGCGAGGCGTTTACGGAAACCGGGGCGGAGGCCCTCCCCGAGTCCCGCTGCGGCGAGCGGCGGCGTTTCCCGCGTTAAGGGATTCAAGCGGCGCCGGTTTGTTTTCCGGTGCAATTTGGGTGGTACCACGGAGCTTCCGTCCCATGATTGGGCGGGAGCTCCTTATTTTTTGAAAGGACGATACACCATGGAATGGACCGGTCTGAACGATCTAAGGGAAAAATACCTCTCCTTTTTTGAGACCAAGGGTCATCTGCGCCTGCCAAGCTTTTCGCTTGTGCCGCAGAACGATAAATCCCTGCTGCTCATCAATTCCGGCATGGCGCCGATGAAAAAATACTTCACCGGGGAGATTACGCCTCCCCGTAAACGGGTGACAACCTGTCAGAAGTGTATCCGCACCCCGGATATCGAGCGGGTGGGGAAAACCGCCCGCCACGGCACCTATTTCGAAATGCTGGGCAATTTCAGCTTCGGCGACTACTTCAAGCACGAGGCGACCGCCTGGGCCTGGGAGTTCTGCACAAAGGTGCTGGAGCTGCCGGTAGACCGTATCTGGGTCAGTATTTATGAAAACGACGACGAGGCCTTCGACATCTGGACGAAGGAGGTCGGCGTCAGCCCCGACCGCATCGTGCGGCTGGGGAAGGAGGACAATTTCTGGGAGCACGGCAGCGGTCCCTGCGGCCCCTGCTCCGAGCTGTATTTCGACCGTGGAGAGGAATACGGCTGCGGCTCGCCCACCTGCGGGGTCGGCTGCGACTGCGACCGGTATGTGGAGTTCTGGAACAACGTTTTCACCCAGTTCGACAGCGACGGGAAGGGAAACTACACCCCCCTCGACCATCCGAACATCGACACCGGCATGGGGCTGGAGCGCCTTGCCTGCATCATGCAGGGGGTAGCGAACCTGTTCGAGGTGGATACCGTTCAAAACATTATGAAGCATGTCGGCCGGATCGCCGGGGTCACCTATGGCGAAAACGAGAAAACCGACGTGTCCCTGCGGGTCATTACCGACCACATCCGCTCCACCACCTTTATGATCGGGGACGGCGTGATGCCCTCCAACGAAGGGCGGGGCTATGTGGTCCGCCGCCTGCTCCGCCGCGCCGCGCGGCACGGCCGGCTGCTTGGCCTCCACGAGCCGTTTCTGTATCAGGTATGCGATACCGTGATTGCGGAGAACGAAAAGGCCTATCCCGAGCTGCGGGAAAAGAAGGATTTTATCAAAAAGCTGATTCATGTGGAGGAGGAAGCCTTCGGAAAGACCATCGACAGCGGCCTGTCCCTGCTGGACGAGATGCGGACGGGGCTGGAGGGAACGGTTCTCCCCGGAGCGGACGCTTTCAAGCTGTATGACACCTACGGCTTCCCGGTCGATCTGACGAAGGACATCCTCGAGGAAAAGGGCATCACGGTGGATGAGGAAGAATTCACCCGCCTGATGACGGAACAGCGCGCACGCGCACGCGCCGCCCGTAAGAATGCGGGCACCGACGCCTGGAAAAATAACGCCGGCGTGACGGCGGAGCTTGCGCCGGCCCGCTTTGTTGGATACGACGCCTTTCGCTGCGAGGCGAAGGTGGTCGCGATTCTGAGGGACGATGAGCTGGTGGACGGCGTGTCCGAGGGGGAAGAGGCGGTCGTGGCGCTGGATGTGACCCCTTTCTACGCGGAAAGCGGCGGACAGGTCGGAGATGTCGGCGCAATTACCAGCGACGGCGCGTCTTTTGACGTGATCAACACCGTGAAGGCGCCGAACGGAGTCGTCCTGCATCTCGGCGCCCAGACGCGGGGCGAAATCCGGGTGGGGGACGTGGTCGTTGCCGCGGTGAACGAGGAAGAGCGGCGCGCCACCATGCGGAACCATACGGCGGCCCATCTCCTGCAGGCTGCCCTGCGGCAGGTGCTCGGCACGCATGTCGAACAGGCGGGCCAGCTGGTCAACGCGAAGCGGATGCGGTTTGACTTTACCCATTTCTCCGCCCTGACGACAGAGGAGATTGCCGCGGTGGAAGCTCTGGTCAACCGGTGGATTCTCGCCGGACTGGCGGCGGATATCCGGGAAATGCCGATCGACGAGGCAAAGAAGCTGGGGGCGATGGCGCTTTTTGGCGAGAAGTACGGCGATGTGGTGCGGGTGGTCCGGATGGGGAGCACGGAAGAAGGAACCTGCGTGTCCACCGAGCTCTGCGGCGGCACCCATGTGGACAATACCGCGAAGCTTGGATTGTTCCGCATCCTTTCGGAAAGCTCGGTGGCGGCGGGTGTCCGCCGCATTGAGGCGGTGACCGGCGGCAACGTACTCGCCCTGATCGACGAATATCGCGCCCTGCTGACCCAGGCGGCCGACGCGCTGAAGGTGGGAAATTACGACGAGGTGCCTCGCCGCGCCGTCCAGCTGGGGAATGAGCTGAAGGATTCCCAGCGTGAGCTGCAAACCATAAAATCCAAAATGGCGGCCGGTAAAGTGGAAGGCCTTTTCAGAGGAGCAAAGGAAGTAGACGGCATTAAGGTGGTTTCGGCGGCCTTTACCGGCACCGGCAGCGATGCGGTGCGGGCGATGTGCGACCGGTGTCGCGATGCGAATATCCCGAACGTAGTGGCGGTTCTTGCCGGCATCATGGAGGACAAGGGCAGCGTCTCCTTCGCCTGCTACTGCGGGCCGGAGGCGGTGGCCAAGGGCGCGCACGCCGGGAATATCGTGCGGGAGGTCGCCAAAATCTGCGGCGGCAAGGGCGGCGGCCGCCCTGATTCCGCCATGGCGGGCGGCAAGGACCTCACCAGGGTGGACGACGCGATCAATGCCGTGGACGATATCCTGGAGAAGCTGCTGGCGGAAAAGAATAGGTGAAAAGCCGTTGAGCTTTACGGCGGCGATTATACAATGAAACCGATTGATAGAAGAAAAGGCGGGAGAAAAGCATGAGCGATTGTGTTTTCTGTAAAATTATTGCCGGGGAAATACCCTCGACCAAGCTGTATGAGGACGACCGGGTGCTGGCGTTTTACGACATCGAGCCGAAAGCGCCGGTGCATTATCTGGTGATCCCGAAGCAGCATATCCCGGGCGCGGCGGCAGTCACGGCTGAAAACAGCGCGCTTATCGCCCATATTTACGAGGTGATCGCGCAGCTGGCCCGGGAGCAGGAACTGTCCGATTTCCGCGTGGTGACCAACAACGGCGCTGAGGCAGGGCAGACCGTCCACCACCTGCATTTTCATGTACTGGCAGGCGGCAGACTGGGCGATATGGCGTAACGCGGCTTCTCCGATACTTATCCGAAACGAAAAGAAAAACAGGCACGGCCGGCCGGAGAAGAGTCTTCGGCCGGCCGGCCTGGGAAATGGAGCGTCGGGGCAGCCTATGCATTATATCATTATGGACCTGGAATGGAACGGCGCCTACACCCGCAAAACCCACGGCTTTTTTAATGAGATCATCGAGATCGGCGCGGTCAAGATCAACAGCGCACTGGAACCGGTGGACCATTTTCACGCGGTTATCCGTCCGGTGATCAGCCGGAAGCTGACCACTCTGGTGCAGGACCTCACCGGGATTGAAGAAGAGGAGCTGGAGGATGGGCAGCCCTTTTCCCAGGCGGTTTCCCGCCTGCGGAAATGGATTGCCGACCCCGAAGCGGTGATTATGACCTGGAGCACGACCGATCTGATGGTGCTGCTGGAAAATTGCCGGTATTTTCTGAAAACCGAACGGATTCCCTTTATGCATTATTATGCCGACCTGCAGGCCTACTGCCAGGAGCGGCTGGAATACGGTACCGCTCAGCAGATGGGGCTCAGCAAGGCCTGTGAGCTGCTGAATATCGCGGAGGACGGGATGGACCTGCACCGCGCGCTGGACGACAGCCTGCTGACCGGCCGGGTGTTCGTCCGAGTGTTTGAGCCGGAAACCTTTCTAAAGGCGGTACGGCCGGCGGATCAGGAATTTTATGACCGCCTGAATTTTAAGACGGTGATTATCAGCGACATCGACGATGAGAACGTGAAGCAGAGCGACCTCCTTTTCCGCTGCGAGGAGTGCGACCGTCCGCTGCGGCGGATCGGGGATTGGCGTTTCCGCTCCCGTGCCTTCTGCGCGGACTTTCATTGCCGGGGCTGCGACAAAAAGTACACGGCCCGGGTGCAGGTGAAGCTGAAATACGACGGTCCGGTGACCAGGCGGCGGCTGACGCTGAAGCCGGAGGAGCCGCCGGAAGAACCGCTGGCGGGCGAGGAAACGGAAGCGGGCGGCGGAGGCTGCTGACTATAGCCGCAGACTAAAGTCTGCAGACTATAAAAGAACTACGGAAAAATCCAACGTTTATGCGAAAGGATGGAAAGTGATGGCAAAGACGGACAAGACAGGAAAAGTGGTAAAGGTGGAAGAAATAGGGAAAAAAGGGAAGGGCCTGATCGGGGAATTCAAGAAATTCGCCTTGCGAGGCAATGTGATTGACCTGGCCGTCGGCGTGATCATCGGCGGCGCGTTTCAGAAGATCGTCACCTCGGTGGTGAACGACCTGATTATGCCGCTGGTCGGTATGGTCACCGGCGGGGTGAATTTTAACGACCAGTTCCTGATTATGAAGCTGCCGGAGGGTGTAACCGAAGAGATGGTGACCTCCCTGACCGTGGCGAAGGATCTTGGAGTTACCACCTTCAACTACGGCGCGTTTATCACGGCGGTGATTGATTTCCTGATTATGGCCTTTGTGATCTTTCTTCTGGTGAAGGGGATCAATAAGCTGACCGATTTCCATAAGAAGGAAGAGCCGGTCGTCGTAACGCCTACCACCAAGCAATGTCCGTACTGCCGCAGCGAGATCGCTATTGAGGCGACCCGTTGCCCGCACTGTACCTCGGTGCTGGAGGAAGCGGCGGAGGAAACTGCAGAACGGTAAAAAATCAACAAGCCGAAGGAAGCCGCCGAAAAGCGGCCCTCCGGCTTATCCGCCGCCGACGGAGCCGGGTGCCGCAAAAGTTTCAAGCTCTCGTCGCGTTCCTCAGGATGCGAAATTTTTAAGGAAACGAGGCGCAGAGGCCGTTCTCTTATGCGGCCGTACAGATACGAAACGATATTTTGAATTTATGCGTTTTTGCATAAATTCGACCGGGGTTTGCGAATGATGGTGGAATAAAAGACAGCCGAGAAAAGCAATTCCGCCCTTTCTCGTGCTGTCTTTACTGTGCGTCGCCGGTATGGTCTTGGAAGATAATCCACACCGATATGGTGGAAATCTGCGAGCTTAATCAGGATTTCTGTGGGAGTATCTGCTTCGCCGCGTTCATCATTGCTGTAACTTCGCTGACTACAGGAGAGCATTCCGCCCATTGCCCGCCGGGGTAAACCTGTATCTTCATGTATCTACGTATCTTCACGCAATTCGCGGATACGCCCGTACAAGGCAGCCGCCTCATCATAGTATACAATACTCAAAACTACGCATTGACTTTTCGCGGTAATATCGCTAAACGACAGGGAGATGATGATTGTGTCCGTAGAAGAGGAGAATAGGCATCGGGTCTTTATCCTCAGGCTGAATCTGAGAATATATCGTCTGATCCGTTCCCATTCTCTGGAAGAAGCGGCCGCGTCGGTGGATATGTCTCCCTCCCTTCTGGAAAAAGTGGAGAAGCCGGAGCAGTATCCTCTCCCGCCGGAATTCACTATTGAGCAGCTATACGCTCTGTGCGGGTATTACGATATTCCGGTGGGATACCTGGACTATGATTGGAAGGACATGGATAGGATTTTTCCCCTTTCGGAAGATTAACAAGCCGGCGGCCATGCGTTTTGCACGGCCGCCGGTTCGTTTATTTCATCAGGAGCTTTGCCAGTCCCAGCTTGCCGCGGTAAGGGGGATACCGTAGCGGAATATCCAGACAGCCCGCTTTGCGGACGACGCTCTTTTCATGGGAGAAGGCGTCGAACCCGTATTTCCCGTGATACCGGCCCATGCCGCTGGCGCCTACGCCGCCGAAGGGAAGCCTGGTGGAGACAAGATGCATCAGCGTGTCGTTCACGCACCCGCCGCCGAAGGAAAGCTCCCGCAGTACCCGCTGCTCCACCGCCCGGTCGTTGGTGAACAGGTAAAGGGCGAGGGGCTTCGGCCGTTCCGCGACCCGGGCAATCGCTTCGTCCAGCGTATCGTAGGGGAGGACCGGCAGCAGCGGGCCGAAAATTTCCTCCTGCATCACCGGCGAGTCAAAAGTAACGCTGTCCAGAACGGTCGGTTCGATCCGCCGGGTCCCGCTGTCAAAGCCGCCGCCGAGAAAGGCGTGCTCGTCCCGCATCAGGCCGAGCAGGCGCCGGAAATGCTTCTCGTTGATAATGCAGGGATAATCCGGGTTGCTTAACGGCGATATGCCCCACAATCGCTTCAGTTCGGCCCGCATCGCCTTCAGCAGCCCGTCCAGAATCTGCCGGTCGGCCAGCACATAATCCGGCGCGACGCAGGTCTGGCCGCTGTTCACCGTCTTCCCCCAGAGGATACGGCGGGCGGCCAGCCGGAGATTCGCGGTTTTGTCCACGATGACCGGGCTCTTTCCGCCCAGCTCCAGTGTGACGGGGGTGAGACGGCGGGCGGCGGCCTCCATCACGACCTTGCCGACCTCCACGCTGCCGGTGAAGAAGATGGTGTCGAATTCCTGTTCCAGCAGGGCGGCGTTTTCCTCCCGTCCGCCCTCCACCACGGCGACGTATTTCTCCGGATACAGCCCGCGCAGCAGGTAGGCCAGCGCGGCGGAAACATGGGGCGCATAGGCGGACGGCTTCACAACCGCGCAATTCCCGGCCGCCAGGGCCGCGATCAGAGGGTTCAGGATGAGCTGGACCGGGTAGTTCCAAGGGGCCATGATCAGCGCCACGCCGTACGGCTCCGGCAGAATCCAGCCGGAGGCGGGAAAGTGCAGCAGGGAGAGGGGGGCGCGCCGGGGCGCGGCCCAGTTTTCCACGTTCCGGATGGCCGTGTTCAGCTCCTCATGCACTATGCCGAGCTCGGTGGTGAACGCCTCGAAGGGCGACTTATTCAGGTCGGCCTTCAGCGCCATGAGCAGCTCCTGCTCCCGCGAGGATAAGGCCGCCTTGAGACGGCCGAGCTGCTCCCGGCGGAAGGCGGGGGAAAGGGTTTTTCCGGTTCGAAAAAATCGGTGCTGTTCCGTAACCAGGCGGCCAATTTCCATGCTGTCCATAGGTAACGCCCCTTTATATTGTCAATAAGAAATTTCTCTTTTCCGGATTTTCGAATTTTAGTATATCACCGGAAAACGAAAAGAAACGGAACAAACTGTGAACAAATCGGGAAAACAGAAAAATCCCCGCTTACTCCGGAATTTTTCGGAGTAAGCGGGGATTATCGCCGCCCCTAATAAACGGGAGGGGGCGCCGGGGCGTCGGGCGGAGCCGGCGGCATGCCGAAATCCTCCGGCCGAAGGACGCCGCGGCGCAGCGCGTCCGCGCGGAGCGTCTCGTACACGCCGGCGTGCGCGGCGTCATAATAGGGATTGACGTAGAGAATCCCCACCAGCCCCAGCGTCAGGGCGGAAAGCAGATGCCATCCGAAATAGCTGAGTTCGAACACAAACAGCTCACCCTTATAGCCGGCCGTCATCGTCTTGCTGATCTGCAGCGCACGGGAGGGAGAAAGGTTCGGGTTTTCATAGATAACGTAGCCCGCCATACTGTAAGCGTATCCCATGACAATGCCCGGGATAATAAACAGCAGGCTCCAGAGGAACACGAACAGGCCTCTCAGAAGATTGGTCAGCATACAGGGCGTGTAGATGCGGAAGCCCGCGAACAGCTCCCCGACGGACGGGTACTCCCCCCGCCCATACCGCAGATACCAGCCCTGTTTACCGGTGTCGATCACATTGCCAACTAGCGCAATATACAGAACGCTTCCCACGGCGATGATCGGCACAAAGGGAAGCAGGGTGAGTGCGAGCTGGCAAAGCCATTCCATGTCGGAATCCTTCTGCTTGTATAGGAAATTAACGAAATCGGTTCCGATCGTATCGGAGAGCAGCAGGGCGATCAGGCTGACCAGAATAGCGCCGCCCATCCCGACTTTCAGCTGCCGCCGGGCGTCGTCCTTGATCAGAACGCGGTTGTAGTACAATTGAAACCCTCCTTTATTCCAAATTGGCGGTTTCCATCGGCAGGAAGGGCCAGGGAAAGTCCGCAGGGTTCCGTTTGCTGTTCCGTCTTTTGGAAGGAAGAGAGGAAATCCTCCATATCAAAATCGGGGGTGGGTTCGGCGTCTTGCCGATCTACGGCGGAATAAATGGACGTCGCCAGAACAAAAACGGAAAAGACGGTGAAAACAAACGATGAAACCTTGGTCATTCGATAATAAAACTTGCTTGGCTCCGCCCTGTCAAAGTAAAGCCAGGTCTGCCATCGGAACAGGGCGTCTGGGAACAGGTACTCCAATGCGGCCGGGACGATGAAAACCAGCGTGAACAGCGGCGTTCCTGATCCAAGAATGATCGCTGCGAAAAGGGCTGCAACGGCAAGAGTTCCCCAAAAGGCCAGCAGGACGTAACGCAGGAAGAGAAACCGCTTTTCCCGCCGTTCCTTTTTGTTCCAAAAGCTGGTAAGCTGAACGCTCTGGTCGACGACTGCCGTTTTGTCCAGAGGCTGGGAGCAATAGGGGCAGACCGGCTTATTTTCCGGCACGGCCTCGCCGCACCCGGGACAGAGCCGGACGCGCCTGGCCGGAGCAGAATAGCGTTTCTGCTGCTTACGGGGCGTTTGAACCTTTTCCGCGCTGTCGATCAGCAGGGAACCGCAGCGGCGGCAGGCGTCCGCGTCATCGTCATGCGAAAGGCCGCATTTCACGCAGAGCTTCATGAAAATCCCTCCTGACTTTCTCTATCCGGGCAGAAAAAGGGCGGGACGGATCGCAATCCGCCCCGCCTGTCTGTCGAAACAGGGCCCAGAGGCTTATTTCTGTTCCGGCGCTTCCGGAACTTCCTGCGCCGCAGCCGGCGCGTCGCCGATTTCGGTGCCGAGGAAGGACGGAATCTGCAGGCCCGCCATCTTAAAGGTCTCGCTTAGAGGCGGGATGGATTTCATCATGCTCGAAAGGAAATTCGAGGTGGTGGAGGAGCCGTCCTTGCCGCTCATGGAATCCCAGACGGTGACCTTGTCGATGTTGAGGTTCTTGACCGCTTCGACCTGGGTCTTGACCAACTCCTCGATCTTGTCGACCAGCATGAGCTGAACGGCGGAATCGGCGCTGCCGGCTGCCTTGACCACGTCGGCAAAGCCTTCGGCCTGCTTGGAGAGAATCTCCTGCATACCGCGGGCCTGCGCTTCCATCTTGGCGAAGATGGCGTCCGCTTCACCCTTGGCGCGGCGGCGAGTCTGTTCGGCCTCAGCCTCGGCTTCCAGCTCCATCCGTTCTTTTTCAATGCGGGCCTTGACGATAACATCGGCCTGCTGGGTGGCGAGCTCACGGTCAGCACGGGCCTTTTCCGCCAGCTGCTCGGCGGCGTAGGCCTCTTCCTTCGCCTTGGCTTCAGCCGTCTTTTCCGCGATGACGGCGCGGCGCATAGCGTCGGCCTCTAATTCGCGGCGGGTGGCGTCGGATTTCGCGATGTCGGCCTTCGAGGTGTTTTCACCGTCGACCG
>CAUGOD010000008.1 GCA_959601025.1 uncultured Oscillospiraceae bacterium | reverse complement strand
ATTTTCCGAAACGGCATCTTTCCGCAACGCCGCCCAAACGAGTTCTTTTCCAACGTTTCCCGGCGGCGCATTTAAAAATGCCTGTCGGCATTTTCCGAAACGGCATCTTTCCGCAACGCCGCCCAAACGAATTCTTTTCCAACGTTTCCCGGCGGCGCATTTAAAAATGCCTGTCGGCATTTTTCGAAACGGCATCTTTCCGCAACGCCGCCCAAACGAATTCTTTTCCAACGCTTCCCGGCGGCGCATTCGAAAATGCCTGTCGGCATTTTCCTAAACGGCATTATATCATTTCACTGACTGAGTGTCAATCGGGATGAAAAAACAGAGAGTAATACAATTCCATATATTACTCTCCGTCAATTTCCGGTTCCGTTTTCCACGGGTTTTGATATAAAAACGCATTGCCGGATTTCCCTATTCGTTGAATCGCTTCTATTTCATACAGTATGTATATGATTTTTCCCGCCCGCTCTCTGCGTATCCGCAGCGCCTTGGCAAGGTCAGTCGTCGTAAACGGCTCCGGCAAGCAGGGCGGCAGGAGAGCGGCAAAATCGGCGGCGGTAGAAAGCTTTTCTTCTCCGGCCAGCGCGGTGGGAATGCGCTCCACCCGGCAGGCTCCCTTTTTCCGGTTCCGGCTCCAACCATTGAGCAGCTTGTACTCGTCCATGTCAAGGTATACCAGCCGAACCGTCAACCGGGGATCCCGCAGATAATCCCGAATATAGAAAAGCTCGGGAAACGCGTCCCACGCCGTTCCGGTTTTTGGCGATTTGCGGGGCCGGGACATCTCCCCGGTTTCCGGTTCCATCCAGACCAGCCGTTTGACACGAGGAATGGGATAAACGACAGTCACGGGATATTCCGGCAGCATCCGCGCCAACTTGGGGCGGAGCTTGCTGAAATTCCGGGTCTGGATTTCGGTAATTTGGTCGCCGTCGTATACGTCGGCGACCAGCCTACAGGGCAGCGGAACCTCATGATGGCTTTCGTCCGGGTCTATCCAGTATTTCAGCACGGCGTGAAGGCTCCGTTCCCGCAGCGTCCCGATACCGGGACGCTCCTGCAGGGCGGCCAGTCCCTTCAGCCGGGCCTCCTCAAACCGATCCATTTAACCCTCCCAGCCTTCAGGCCTTCCATCTATTTCCATCCGACCCCTCCGCCGCCGTCTGCGTGGTGATCCGCGCTTCGAAGCACCGGCGGCCGTCCGGAAGATCGCCGACCACCCAGCCTGCCGACGGCTCCTTTTCTCCGGCTTCCGTTCCCGCGAAAAGAGACAGAGCTTCTCCCTCCACCGCCTCATGCACAAAGACGACAGACGCTTCGATAATTCGTTTCCCAGCCATCCCACCGGGCAGCGCATCGCAGGCAATGTCGGCATACACCGTGTTGTTGAGGTGCCCGTTGCAGTCGATATCCGACCAGCGAACCGTTCTCTCCCCCGCCGCGGCGAGTTCCGCCGGCGGACGGAGCTTTGCGGGATCGGCGCAGCTTCCGCGGCGGTCTGGCTGCTCGTACAGGCCAAACTGCTCGAAAACGCCGGGACGCAGCAGCTTATGATCCTTCACGTCCACCAACGCGAACGCCGTAACGCTGTCGATCAGCAGCCGGTCCTCTCCGTCGAGAAATTGATAGCAGCGGAAAAACTGGGCGCCTTTGGAATCCCGGTGCCAGGTTTGCAGCCGAACGTTTTCCCCCAGCAGCGGCGCGCGATGGATGACCGTGTGAAGGCGGGTCAGCACGAACGCTATCCCATGGCGGTACAGCTCGTCATATCCCAGTCCCCCGGCGGATAGATGGAGCTCCCCTACCTCCTGCTGCAGCTTGAGCTGATTGGATAAGCGCAGGCGGCGGTCCGGGCCGACCTCAAAAGAATTGATCCGGATATTCCAGGTATAATCCGGCGCAACGGATGCGGTTGTCATAGATTTGTCTGCTTCCTTTCCCTTTGCGCCGCCTCACCAGCATCTATGCCCACGCTGCTTGGCGGCGCAATCGAAAATGCTTTCGCATTTTCCCGTCCTTTTCGGTTTGCTGCGGCCGCCTCACCAACATCTATGCCCATGCTGCTTGGCGGCGCACTGTCCTTACTTTGTTTTCCGCCGCGCCTGCCTCATTTCTCTCTTTTCTCTTTCGACGCAGCAGAGTATATACGTTCCGTATAATCACAAGTGATTATTACTCCGGAAGTTTACAAACGTCTACCCATCCCCTGCTCTGGGAATAGCGTTCCAATTCCTCCAGCGTCAGCCGAATCGCGGAATTGCTGCTGCCGCAGGCGGGATAGACGACCTCCTTATCCTTCAAAGACTGATCCAGGTACACCGGCACGTTTTCCGGCAGGGCAAAGGGACAAACCCCGCCGACCGCGTGACCAGTCAGCTCCAGCGCCCGGTCGGGCGGGAGCATTTTCGCTTTCATGCCAAAGGTCGCTTTAAATTTCGGGTTATCGATCCGGGCATTTCCCGCGGCGACCACCAGAAGACAACCCTCCCCATCCGCAAAGGACAGCGTTTTGGCGATCGCCCCCGGCGCGGTATGGAGCGCTTCGGCCGCCAGCTCCACTGTCGCGCTGGAGACGGGGAATTCCTGTATGTCCTTGTCCCGTCCCCACCGGGACAGGTAATCTTTTACCGCTTCAATCGACATCGTGTTTTTCCTGCCTTCCTGCTTTTAACGATTTCCTTTTATTTTCCACCGTCACTGAGAAAATAGTGGAAAAACAGAAGTTTTTTATCCGGCGTTATTCCTTTTCCGGCGCCAAATCATTGGCGAGCATCCGCAGATCGTCCCGCGAATAAAATTCAATCTGCAGCGTTCCGCCTTTTTTCCCTTCGCTCACCTTCACACGACGGCCCAGGTGCTCGGTGAGGGACAGCTCGACCTCGTCATAAAAGCTGTTGCGGGAAAACCCTGTCTCGACAGCTCTTGCTTTCGGCTCCTTCACGCTTTTCGCGCTCTTGGCCCGTTTTTCCAGTTCCCTTACCGACAGGCCGCCCTGTATCGCCGCCTGCGCGGCGGCGACCTGCTCTTCCTCTCCCGAAAAAGCGAGCACGGCGCGGGCATGGCCGGCGGACAGCCGTCCCTCCGACACCAGCTCCGCCACCGGGCGAGGCAGGCGAAGCAAACGAAGGGCGTTCGCCACCGCCGGCCGGGATTTGTTCACGGCCTGGGCGGTTTCTTCCTGCGTCAGGCCGTAGCTCTCCATCAGCGTCTGGAAGCCGAGCGCTTCTTCCATCGGATTGAGGTCCTCCCTCTGCAGGTTTTCAATCAGCGCCAGCTCGGCGGCTTCCTGGTCGGTCATCTCCCGCACCACCACCGGCACTTCGGTTAATCCCGCCATCCGGGAGGCGCGCCATCGGCGTTCGCCGGCAACCAGCTGATAATTCCCGCCGCTCAGCGGGCGTACCAACAGGGGCTGCAGCACGCCGTGCTGCGCGATGGACGCCGCCAGCTCGGCCAGCGCATCCTCGTCAAATTGCTTGCGGGGCTGCGCGCGGTTTGGTTCAATATCCGAAATCCGCAGAGAAACGGTTTTTCCCTGTTCCTCTACCGCATTTTCAGCGAACAATGCCTCCAGGCCTTTGCCAAGGCCTCCTTTTTTTGCTGCCATATAAAAACTCCTCCGTTTGTTCTGTTCCGCCGTTTCGCTCAAGCTCCCGCGTTACCGCCTGCGTATAAACTCCTCGGCCAACGCGTCATAGGCCTGCGCGCCGCGGGAGCTGCGATCGTAATAATTAATCGGCTTGCCGAAGCTGGGCGCTTCGGACAATCGTACGCTGCGGGGGATGGCGGTTGCGAATACCTTACGGGGAAAGAATTTTTTCACTTCCTCCACCACCTGCTGGGTCAGGTTGAGCCGGCCATCGTACATGGTGAGAAGCACGCCCTCCAGCTCCAGCTGGGCGTTATACAGCCGTTTGACCTGCCGGACGGTCGCCATCAGCTGGGAAAGTCCCTCCAGTGCGTAATATTCGCACTGGATCGGCACCAGCAGCGTATCCGCCGCGCAGAGCGCGTTCAGGGTCAGCAGCCCCAGGGAAGGCGGGCAATCGATGAAAATATAATCGTACCGGTCCCGCAGCGGTGCGAGGGCGGCAGTCAGCCGGCTTTCCCGCCGGTTGAGGTCTACCATCTCGATTTCCGCGCCCGCCAGCCGGATGCCGGAGGGCAGGACGTCCACCTGCGGAAAAGCGGTATGAATCAGCACAGCGTCCGGCTCGACAGCGCCGATCAGCAGCTCATAGGTGGACCGGGCTACATTCCGTTTATCCACGCCCAGGCCGCTGGTTGCGTTCCCCTGCGGATCCACGTCTACCAAAAGGCATCGCTTTCCCCGCGCGCCAATCGCCGACGTAAGGTTGACAGTAGTGGTGGTTTTCCCCACCCCGCCCTTTTGATTGACCACCGCGACGATCTTTCCCATGCTTTACACGCTCCATCCATTGGTTTTACGGCTTTTACCGCCGATTGTTCCTTTTCCGCCGTCCGCCATTACACGGCGGCATTTTTCTGTCGTTGTTAATTATACAGCGCCGCCCGGCCGGGTTCTCTGTCGGAGTTTGCCCGCGACGCATCGAAAAACGCTGTCGCATTTCTCCCAAACGACATTATACCATAAAGTGTGAAAAGGGAAAAGAGAGAGAATGCGATAGAATGAAAAATACGGAGGGAACCTTTGCTTTTTTCGTTTTTGGAATGTTTCACATGAAACAAACGAGGGTATGCATATTAATAAAAGAGGTCCACAGCACCAATCTTTTGACAAAAGGTTGGTGCTGTGGACCTCTCTACAGGACAAAACTTACGCCGTACAATTCTCCGTGCGCCGGATACTGACCGGCGGCTGCCTTTCCGAAAGGGAGCGCAGAGGATAAGCGGCCTGCCGGGGAATCCGGACACGGTATTCGATAAATTCCTCCGTCTCCGTCTTTTCCGCACTGGCTTCGATCCCGGAGCGGCGCATGGTATCCACCGCGTGGTTCACCGTGTTCAGAAAAAGGCGTACATCCCGTACCAACGGCAGCGGACGTTGCCGCTGCGGCTTCTCCGGAGATACGACCTCCCCTTCCCGGAGCAGCTCGTCCACCAGCTGGTCGCTCTGCGCCGCGTTTAGCCGTTCCTCTTCCATCTGTTTTCTGGCGAATGCGCGAAGCTCTGGATCGTTCAGACGGAGCAGCGCCCGGGCATGTCGTTCGGTCAGACCGGCGGCCAGAATGGCCCGCCGCTCCTCCGGCGGCAGACGGAGGAGCCGCAGCCGGTTCGCAATCGTAGACTGCGCGCACCCCAGACGGATCGCCGCTTCCTCCTGCGTCAGTCCGTGGAGCTCGATCAGCCGCCGGATTCCCTCCGCCTCCTCAAAGCAATTCATATCCTCCCTCTGAAGGTTCTCTACCAGCGCAAGAAGGGCGGACTGCGCATTTTCCGCCGGCATTTCGATGCAGGGCACCTCCGGAAGGCCGGCGATCTTCGCGGCGCGGAGCCGCCGTTCCCCGGCGATCAAAACCGGCTTGTCCTCCTGAAAACGAATCGTCAACGGGTGAATCAAGCCGTTTTCCCCAATGCTCTGCGCCAATTCCAGCAGCTTTTCCAGGCCAAATTCCTTACGGGGCTGGTCGGGGTTCGGACAGATATCTTTTGTGGGAATCATCAATATCTGGCCGCTGCTTGGATACTTCGTCTTTTTTCTCCCATTTCTCCACATAACCGGGCACGTCCCTTCTCGGTTTCGCGCAAAAAAGCCGCCTGCTTGACGGGATATGCGCTTTTCAGCGTTTGTTTGAGCCCAGTATAGCATGGAATTCTTTTCCAGTTATGTCGAACGTCACTGTCGTTTTCTCTTTTTTAAAGGGGATGCTTTGTAATTTTTGTCGATGCACGGGGATAAACAAGGGGCGTAGGGGCTACTTTGTCGACAGGAATCAGCAGACGTTCCAACGGCTCCTCCCGTCCCATCCCCGGTAAGCGAATCTTTTTCGGCTCGCGCAGTCTCCCGCCGAGAAGGGAAACCGCCTTTTGCGCGGCACGGCTTTCCCCCTCTCCGTCAGGGCCTTTCATCGCCAGGAATAGGCCGCCTGGCCGGACGAAGGGCAGACAGTATTCGCAGAGCGCCGGAAGCGCCGCGACGGCACGTGCCGTCGCCACATCAAAACGTTCCCGCAGCTCCGGCTTTCTTCCTCCCTCCTCCGCACGGGCATGAATCAGCGTAACCGGAACGGAAAGCTCCTCACAGAGCGCTTTCAAAAAGACCAACCGTTTATTCAGGCTGTCCAGCAGCGTCAGCTGAAGTCCCGGCCGGGCGATTGCCAACACCACGCCAGGAAAGCCCGCGCCGGTGCCCACGTCGATCAGGGAAAGCTCTCCCTCTGGCAAACAGGTCAGAAGCGTCAGGCTGTCCACAAAATGCTTACGGACAATCTCCCGCGGCTCCGTAATGGCGGTGAGATTGATCTTATCATTCCATTCCGTCAGAAGGGCGGCGTATTGATCATATTTTTCCAGCATCCGGTCGTCCAGCGCCGCGCCCTGCCGCGCCGCCTGCTCCCGCAGGCTGTCCCGGTCAATCATGCTCTTTCCCCTTTTCTGCCGTATCTTCCCTGTCTCCCCGCAACTTTTCTTTTTCCGGGCGACTGCTCAGCCAGATCAGCAGCACCGAAATATCCGCGGGGCTGACCCCGCTGATCCGTGACGCCTGTCCGATGCTGCGCGGCCGCACCTTTGATAATTTTTCCTGCGCTTCCTTTCGCAGCCCGGCGATTGCCGTATACTCCGCGTCTTCAGGCAGGAGCCGTCCCTCCAACCGCCGCATTTCGTCGATTGCCGCCTGCTGCCGGCGGATGTACCCCTCGTATTTCAGTTCAACCTCCACCTGCTCCATTACCAATGGGTCGAGCGCCGGCCGGGCGATATCCGCCGATTCCAGCGCTTTATAGTCCAGTTGTGGCCGTTTGAGCAGCTCCTCCAGCCGGACGCCGCTGGCCACCGGTGTTGTTTCATGTGAAACAAGCAGCGCGTTCAGCTCCTCCGTCGGAGGAAGCACCGTCTCCCTCAGCCGTTTTCGTTCCGCCTGCTTTGCTTCCTGACGGCGAAGATAATGCGCCCAGCGGACGTCGTCCACCAGTCCCATTTCCCGGCCGATCGGCGTCAGCCGCTCGTCGGCGTTATCCTGCCGCAGAATCAGGCGGTATTCGGACCGGGAGGTCATCATCCGATAAGGGTCGGTGCACCCTTTCGTCACCAGATCATCCACCAGCGTGCCGATATAACTCGACGCACGGTCCAGCCGCATGGGCGCCTCTTCCTTCACCTTCCGGGCGGCGTTGATTCCCGCGACCAGTCCCTGCGCCGCCGCCTCCTCATAGCCGGAGCTGCCGTTAAACTGTCCCGCGCCGTAAAGACCGGGAAAATCCAGAAACTCCAGCGTGGAATCCAGCTGCAGCGGATCGCAGCAGTCGTATTCAATCGCATAGGCGGGCCGCATCACTTTGACATGCTCCAAACCGGGAATGGTATGCAAAAAGGCCAGCTGTACATCCACCGGGAGGGAAGAGGACAGCCCCTGTAAATACATTTCCTCCGTTTTCAGACCGCAGGGCTCGATAAAGACCTGATGTCGTTCCTTATCCGCAAAACGGACGATCTTATCCTCAATACTGGGACAGTAGCGGGGACCGACCCCTTCGATTTTACCGCCGTACAGCGGGGAGCGGTGCAGATTTTCCAGAATCACCCGTTTGGTCTCGGCCGTGGTCCAGGTGATATGGCAAACCTCCTGGTTCTCCAATATTCCCCCGGTCTCAAAAGAAAAGGGAACCACCGGCTCCTCTCCCTCCTGCCGCTCCATCTGAGAAAAATCGATACTGGACTTCAAGACCCGCGCCGGCGTGCCGGTCTTAAACCGGCGAAGGGATACCCCCAGCGCCCGCAGAGAACCGGTCAGCCCGGCCGCGGCAAACATGCCGTCCGGCCCGCCGTCATAGGATACGTCCCCTATGAAAATTTTTCCCTGCAAAAAGGTCCCGGAGGCGATAATCACCGTACGCGAAAGATAAACCTCCTCCAGCCGGGTAACGAGCCTCCACTCTTCCCCAGCCCTGGACAAGGAAACAATTTCCGCCTGGTGGATGTCCAGGCCCGGCGTTGTTTCCAACCGCCGTTTCATATAGGTGGAATATTCCCGCCGGTCGATCTGCGCCCGCAGGGAATGAACCGCCGGCCCCTTCCCCCGGTTGAGCATCCGAGACTGCAGGAATGTCGCATCCGCCGCGCGGCCCATCTCTCCGCCCAGCGCGTCCACCTCCCGAACCAGGTGGCCCTTCGCCGTCCCGCCGATGGAGGGATTGCAGGGCATATTCCCCACCCAATCCAAATTGATGGTGAACACAGCAGCGGAACAGCCCATCCGGGCCGCGGCGAGCGCCGCCTCGATCCCGGCGTGTCCCGCGCCGATTACCGCCACATCATAATTTCCCGCAAAGAATTCCATGGTCCCGTCCATTCCCTTTTCTCTCATCGCCATTCGACGGTTTTTTTACTTTCCATTCCCCGCTTAACTGACGGCTACTTCCCTACACAGAAACGGGCAAACACCTCGTCCACCACGGCTTCGGTGGCGCGTTCACCGGTCAGCTCCAGGATCGCGGAAATCGCGCCGTCGATGCTGACCTCCACCGCGTCCAGCGTCATCCCCGCCTCCAGCGCGCCGAGCGCTTCGTTCAAACAGTCAAGGCAAAGGGCGGCGCAGCGGCGCTGCCTTTCGTTCGCCAGCAGCGGCTCGGTCCCGTCCATTCCCTGAAGCCCTACGGCGTCCAATACCGCTTCCTCCAGGGCTGCCAGACCGTCGCCTTCCCTCGCTGCAATCACTACTTTTCGTTTAAATAATGAAGATATATACTCCTCGTTAATTTTCAATCCCAAATCCGACTTGTTGATGATGGCAATGGCATTTGGCCCGGCCGCCGCTTCCGCCATCCGTCGGTCGTCCGCCGTCAGGGGACGGGAACCGTCAAAGACCGCGAGCACCAAAGCGGCGGTTTCCATCCGGGATTTCGCCCGGCGAACGCCGATGCTTTCCACCTCATCCTCCGTGGAATGGATACCCGCCGTATCCGCCAGCCGAAGCAGCACGTCTCCCAAGCGTATGGTCTCCTCCACGATATCCCGTGTGGTGCCAGCGATAGGGGTCACAATGCTGCGTTCACAGCCGGCAAGCAAGTTCATCAGGGTGGATTTGCCGACATTCGGACTGCCGACGATTACGGTGTCGATCCCTTCCCGAATCACCCGGCCGGCGTCAAAGGTAGCAAGCAGTCCTGCCACGCTGTCCCGGGCGGCGGCGAGCTGCGGGCGGAGCTTCTCCGGCGTCAACTCAGGGATGTCGTCGTCCGGATAATCCACAAAGGCGGATAGATTGGCCGCTGTCCCCAGCAGAAGGCGCTTAACCTCCTCCAACCTCTGGAATACCACCCCTTCCCTTGCAGCGAGAGCGGTTTTAGCCGCCAGCCTTCCATTCGCGGCGATCAGATCCATCACCGCCTCGGCCCGGGTAAGGTCCAGCTTCCCGTTCAAAAAAGCGCGTCGGGTGAATTCCCCGGCTTCCGCCGAGCGGGCTCCTGCGTCCAGAACTGCCCGCAGGGCGCGGCGCAGCAGATACAATCCCCCGTGGCAGGACAGCTCCACAACCTCTTCCCCGGTATAGCTATGAGGGGCGCGGAACACCAGCGCCACGCATTCGTCAATATCTCCCTCCGCGTCGTATACCGTGCCGTAAAGAGCGGTATAGCCGGGCAGCGCGCCAAGCGACTTACCCCGGCCGGCAGGGCGGAATACCCGGTCGGCCAGCGCTGCCGCCCCTTCGCCGGAAAGGCGGATCACCCCCAGCCCAGCCGGCGCCAGTGGGGTGGAGATCGCCGCAATCACGGAAGGAATATTATTCATTGTATATTCACCCCAATATAATACAATATGTATCTAAAAAACAGCCGCCGCAATGCCACAGGAAATCCCGGCTTTGAAACCAATTGGCATTTTTCCCTTTCAAAAGTCTGAACGCTTCAAAAGAAGCTGCTGCAAAATGCGGGGTGCATTCTGCAGCAGCTTCCCGGAATCCCCGACAGCGCGCCCGTCAGGACTCAATCCTCTTCCTCGTCGGGCCGGTCCCAGTTATGCCAGACGCTCTGCACATCGTCATTATCGTCCAGCATGTCCAGCAGCTTTTCCATCTTCTTGACCGCTTCAGGGTCTTCAATCTGGTTATAAACGTCGGGGACCTGTTCAATTTCCGCCGAAACGAAGGCGTAGCCCTTTGCCTCCAGATCGTCCCGCACGCCGGAAAAATCGGCGGGGTCGGTCGCAATTTCAAACACGTCGCCGTCGGTGGAAAAGTCCGAGGCGCCCGCTTCCAGCGCGTCCTCCATTACCTTGTCTTCCTCCAGCCCCTCGGCCTCGATCACAAGGATGCCCTTTTGCTGGAACATATAGCCCACGCAGCCGGTCATTCCGAGGTTGCCGCCGCATTTGTCGAAATAATGACGCAGGTCGCCTGCGGTGCGGTTGCGGTTATCGGTCAGCGTCTCGACGATCACGGCGATGCCGCTGGGACCGTATCCCTCATACTGGATCGCTTCGTAATTATCCGCGTTTCCCTCGCCGACCGCCTTTTTGATGATCCGTTCGATGTTGTCGTTCGGCACGTTGTTGGCCTTGGCTTTGGCGATCGCGTCCTTCAGCTTGGAGTTGCTGGCCGGATCCCCACTGCCGCCTTCTTTTACGGCGACGGCGATTTCACGGCCCATCTTAGTGAAAATCTTGGCCTTTTGGCCGTCGGTTTTCTCCTTTTTTCGTTTGATATTATTCCATTTGGAATGTCCCGACATGGAGGTTAACAGCCCTTTCGTCTTAAAATACACCGGGAGACGCCCGGAATGCTCCTTTTGATTTCCGCCCGCGTACCGCGCTATGAAACGGAAAGCCTTTTTAGTGTAGCACAATCCTTTTCTCTTGGCAAGGTCTCGCCAAGACGGGGACGGGAGGGAACGCCGCTGATTCCGGGGCCCTTTACCCCTTTACTCCTTTTCCGCATCTTTCTGCGCTTTTTTCCGCAGGGAGCGCTTCAGCCGGCGGCCCTCTTCCTTCGGGGCCCCGCCTTCGTCAGCAAAAATCGCCGCGCCCGACAGATCGTAGGTCGGTTCCTTGGCAAGGGAGCGCCGGAATTCCTCCCCTTTGGAGGCCGCCCGCTCCAGCAGCCAGGCGGGAATCATGAACAGCGGCACAATCGCCATTCCCGCGTGCCGCCAGATCATTTTCCAGGTGCTCAGCCCCGGATCGGTATCATAGGAGGAAATCCGCACAGGGAATGCGCGGCTGAGATCCAGGGAAATCACCACGATGGCAACCGCGGCGATCAATGCGGCGGCAATCCCGACATAACGCCGCTTCTTCCAGACGGTAAAGAGCACAGCGGACAAAATCATCAGCAGCGTAACGCAGAGCAGCGGCAGGACGCTGTAAACCTCGTCCGCCCGCCCGGCCGCAATCAGGCTGGCGTTGTTCCCGGTTTGGATGCCGTAAATCGCCATTGCTTGGAAAAAAGTATATATCACCAGGGCGACCCACATCGCGATTTTACAAATCGTTGAGCCTGTACGCATCGTTGGTTCCTCCGTTTCCCGTAATCGTCGTTACGCCTCTCCGCCGCTTTCTTCCGTTGAGGAAGCTTCCGCCACTTCCAATGAATTTTCCATCGCGTCGTCGGCATTCCCTTCTTCCTCATGCGGCGCACGGGCGAGGGATACGATCCGGGAGCCTTCCTCCACCCGCATAACCCGGACGCCCTTGGAGGGACGGCGGCAGAGACGCACCTCGTCCGCCCTTGTCCGGATGATGATCCCGTCGGAGGCGATCAGGATGATGTCGTCCCCCTCGTCCACCACCTTGATGGCGGCCACATCGCCGAACTGCTCGGTGTGGTAGTTGGTCAGGCCCTTGCCGCCGCGGGATTGGATGCGGTAATCGGTGAGTTCGCTCCGCCGGCCGTATCCGGTTTCCGTGACGGTCAGCAGCAGCCCGCCCTCACGGCAGACCGACATGCCGATCACCTCGTCTCCCTCGTCCAGGGTGATAGCCTTCACGCCGCGGGCGGTGCGTCCCACTACCCGGGCGTCGTTTTCGTCAAAGCGGATGGCCATGCCCTTGCGGGTGCCGACAATCAGCGTCTGATAGCCATCGGTCATCCGCACCCAGGCCAGCTCGTCCCCCTCGTCGAGGTCGATGGCGATCAGGCCGCTCTTACGGGCGTTGGAATAGGCGTCCAGCCGGGTGCGTTTGATAACCCCTTTGCGGGTGACCATGCAGAGGTACTGATCCCCCTCGAATCCGGAAACCCGGATCATGGCGGTTACCCGTTCCTCCGGCGCCAGGGGCAGGAGGTTTACCACATTCATGCCCTTGGCGGTGCGTCCGCCCTCCGGCACCTCGTAGCATTTCAGCCGGTACACCCGGCCCATCGAGGTGAAGAACATGATATAGTCGTGGCTGGAGCAGATAAACATGGTCTCAGCGAAGTCCTCGTCCCGGGTGGACATGCCCATAATCCCCCGTCCGCCGCGGCGCTGGGATTTATAGACGTCCACCGCCTGCCGCTTGATGTAGCCGAAGCGGGTCATGGTAAGCACGCAGTCCTCCACCGGGATCAGGTCCTCGATATCCACCTCGCCCGACACAGCGGAGATATCGGTGCGGCGCTCGTCGCCATACTTATCCCGCATCTTCAGGCATTCTTCCTTCACGATGGCCCGAACCTTGTTTTCGTCGGCGAGGATCGCCTCCAGCTCGGCGATCCGGAGGTGGAGCGCTTTCAATTCGTCCTCGATTTTCTGACGCTCCAGGCCGGACAGCTGGCCGAGACGCATCTTTACAATGGCGTCGGCCTGCACGTCGTCAAAGGAGAAGCGTTCCATCAGCCGATCCTTCGCCATCGGGGTATCCTTGGAGGAGCGGATAATCGCAATGACTTCATCGATGAAATCGCAGGCGGTTTTCAGCGCTTCCCAGATATGGGCGCGCTCCTTCGCCTTCCGCAGCTCAAACAGGGTGCGGCGGGTAATTACCTCGCACTGGAATTTAATGTATTCCTCCAGCATCTGCTTGAGGGTGAGAATTCGGGGTACGCCGTCCACCAGCGAAAGCATAATCACGCCGAAGGTGGTCTGCATCTGGGTGAAGGAGAAAAGCTGGTTCAGCACGACCTGCGGGTTCGCGTCCTTTTTCAGGTCGATGACCACCCGCATCCCCTCGCGGCTGGAGTGGTCCACCACGTCGGCAATGCCCTCGATCCGTTTTTCATCCGAAAGCTCGATGATGGATTTCACCAGGTTCAGCTTATTCACCTGATACGGAATTTCGCTAATCACAATGCGGAAGCGGCCGTTATGATGCTCCTCGATCTCGGTGCGGGCGCGCACGATAATGCGGCCGCGCCCGGTCGCGTATGCCGCGCGGATACCGGCGTAGCCCATAATCACGCCGCCGGTTGGAAAATCCGGCCCCTTGACCTTTTCCATGATCTCGGCCATGTCCGCGTCGGGATTGTCGATCAGCAGGCAGATACCGTCCACCACCTCGCAGAGGTTGTGGGGCGGGATATTGGTCGCCATGCCGACCGCGATACCGCTCGATCCGTTCACCAGAAGATTCGGGAAACGGGAGGGCAGCACCACCGGCTCCTGCAGGCGGTCGTCGTAGTTGGAGGTAAAGTCGACGGTTTCCTTATCGATATCCGTCAGCATATCGAGGGACATCTTGCTCATCCGGGCCTCGGTATACCGGTAGGCGGCGGCAGGATGGCCGTCCACCGAACCGAAGTTGCCGTGCCCGTCGACCAGCGGGTACCGCAGGGAAAAATCCTGCGCCATCCGGACCATGGCGTCGTATACCGACGCGTCGCCGTGGGGATGGTACCGTCCCAGCACCGAACCGACGGTGTCCGCGCATTTGCGGTACGCCTTGTCCGGCGTCAGGTTATTTTCATGCATAGTGTAGAGGATTCGCCGGTGAACCGGCTTCAGCCCGTCCCGTACGTCCGGCAGCGCCCGGGCGACAATTACCGACATGGAATATTCGAGAAAGCTCTTTTTCATCTCTTTTTCCAGGTCGACAGGGATTACCTTATTCGGTGTATTGTTGGTTTGCTCTTCCATGGTCAGCCCCATTTCTCCGCAGACATTGTATTGCTGTCCTATTTTCACCGGACGGCGTTGCCGCGGATCGTCCGTCCGGATTTTTTACTATTTCCGGCCTGCGCCGTTTACTTTAAAAATTCCTCCAGCACGGCGGGAGGAAGCTCCTTCGCCGAAAGGGTCGCGACCCACGCTTTTTTTCCCTTTGCTCCCGTTTTTCCGCTCCCGCAGAACCAGATTTCCGCGCCCTTCCGGGTCCTCCGTATCGTCCGGTTTTCCTTGGGGAACCGCATCATAAACCGCCGGTTTCCGACGAGACAGCAGGAACCCGCCAAGTCGACGAGGAGAGAAAGCTCTCCTTCCCTTTTCCACCGCGCTTTCCTGGCCTGCAGGACAGCGGCGAAAAGCCCGCCCATTAACAGGGCAGCCCCGGCCAGAATCATCAGCCCGAACAGCAGCGTATCCGCCGCATAGCTGGGCGTTATCCAGTATTCGTCGGCCACCCCTGTCCCAATAATGATTCCCAGGGCGGCGAAAAGAGGAAGGGTGGATAGAAGAAAGGGGCCGTATTCCCGCAGCCGAGTCACACCACGCCGGGCGGAAACCGGTTTCATCGGGATTTCCCATTCAAAAACCGGGATGGGAAGCGGCTTCTGCAGCCGTGGGAGCAGATACCCCTTCCACTCCTTCCGGACGCCCAAAATCCGGGGCCAGACGATCTCCCGTACCCGCTGGGCGTCGAAGGGAGTCAGATCCGCCCCACGCAAAACGATAAAGCGGCCGTGCCGGTCATAAAACAGAAACATTTCCGGCGTTTCAACGGCTTTCTGTATCTCGGAAAAGGGGATGGTCAGCCGCCGGTCGGCCGAAATCGATACGATCCGGTCGGCATAGATTTCCACCGCCCGGTCTTCGCTTTCCCCCTCGTTTAAATGGATCGCTTTGTCCAGAAGGCGGCGATACCGCCATTGATAAAGCCCTATGCCAACCCCAAAAAGGAGCAGCCCGATCAGAAGAAAAATACCGCCCTGAAGGAAATACCGGCTTTCGGACAAGGCGAGAAGCATCATCAGGGCGACAAGGACGGTAAGAACAGACGTAAGAATACCCATCGCGGTTCCCAGGCCCTGCAACAGCTTCCGAAGACTCCACCGTTCCGCCTCGCTCAGCCTTCGACCGCCGAGTACGGAAAGCGGCTGGTCAGGCGTTGGCACTGGAGCGGCCGGAACAGACGGATTTCCAGCATAGGGCGCGCCTCCCGCCGGGGAACCGGCCGGGCCGGCTGGATTTGGATAACCGGAAGTGGCTTGCAGCATCAGAAATCCCCCTTTCATTGGACAAAAACAGCCGTTTTTCCCATCGGTTTATTTCCGGCCTGTTTTGGGCTGAACGTGCGCATCCACCAGCGTTTTCAGCTCTTCCATCTGCGGAATACACCGTTTGGGGATGCGCAGAAAGGATGTCGGCGTATAAAATTCCACGCTGTCCGGTCTCTCCACCGCCCGGTTGATCGCCTTCCAGACAAAGCGAAGAGATTCCCCCGGCCGGGCGGAACGGACCGTCAGCCCCTGCTCGGAAAATCCAACCCGGATTCGCTCGCTTCCCTCCGGCATACTATCGTAGGCTCGGACCGCTTTTCCCCGCGCGGTCAAGACGTTCAGGGCGAACAGCACCCCGGAAATCAGCAAAAAAGACGCGATCCCGACGCCAAGGCCGTTCATCAGACCGAAGATCAGTCCCGCGAGCAGGGACAGCCCGCTGTAGATCGGCAGCATTTTCAGGTAGGAGCGAAGCGCGGTGTCGGTGACAATTTTCACAAATTCTTCCTTGGTATAGTCCACGTCCAGCGCAAACAGCTCGGTTTCCTGTTCCTCCGCCTCCGCTTTTTCCGGCGGCGGGATAGGCCGGTCGGCCAGCGGAACCATCCGTTCCGTCAGCTTCTGCCGCGGAAGGGGAACGCCGGGAAGCACCGCGCGGCGCACTCCGTCCGCATCCGCCGGCGTCAGGCAACGAGCCGTCAGAACGATTGCCGGGGTATTCGGCGCGAGCAGGATCATCATATCCCGGGTTTCGATATAAACGGCGTTTTCCCTCAATAGGATGGTCGTCCGGTTCTCCCCTTCCTTCTCCACTCGGTCGGGGTATACCCGGATCAAGCCATAATAAGAGTATCCGTTCAGCATGCTCTGGTCATAAGCCTTTTCCGCGGTTTTCCGCACATAGCGCGGTATCCCGTAAAAAAGGAGTACGCCCGATACTGCGAGAAAAACGACCAGCAGCGCCAGCACCGGATCCACCGTGCGGGCCAGCACGCCGTCCAGGATCATCATCCCCAAGCTGAGAACCGCCATCACGGCGAACAGGATAATCTGCCCTTTTCGGAAACGAAGCAGGCCGGAGGTGCGGGACACTTCCTCGTTGAAGCGGATATATTCCTCCCGGTTCAGGTCCGCCGGAAAGGCGGCGATACAGCCGTCGTCCGGCGGAAAAGCGTCCGGCATGGAATTCGGCGCGTCGCCGGAAAACGGCGGAGCGTCCGTCGGCGTTTCCTTCCTTTCAGCCGAAACCGCCGAAATATTGTCGGCCGCTTCCTTGCCGGAATCGTACTTCGGTTCTTTATTTGTGGTCAAATCCGACAGATTTTCCCCAGCGGATGAAAGCTTCCGGTTGCTGTCGTCCATATGCCGTCCTCCTTTCCCACAGAGAAATTTTTCGCTCGGCACTGTGCTAATTTTCCATATAGTCTATGCTATTTTTTTCCAGACGGCTTTTTCGGTAAACGGGAACGCAGCTGTTCCTCCTGTCCCGGCCCGAGCAGCCTCTTGGGGATGGCAAAGCGGAATTCCCGGCCATATGTGACCAGAAAAAGAGACGGCGTTTCGGTCCATTCCGTGATAAGGGCCAGCGGGAGGGAACCTTCCATCCGTCCGTTTTTCACCATTACCATCTCCCCGGAAAACCGATAGGCGGTGGCGAAGCGAAGGTCTTCGTTCCGATCATATTCCCGGGCGGCGGCGGCCCGGGCAAACATAGGGGCAAACACCCCGTTGTAGCAGACCAGAAAAAGTCCCAGTATGATCAGACTGAACGCCGCCGAAAAGGAAAGCGATATCCGTCCGCCGAAGAAAACCCCGGCGACTCCGAGCGCCGTCAGAACCGCGCCGGCGGCAAGCAGGGCCTTCCCCTGTCCGCGGCCGGCTACGCGCCGATGCTCCGCAGCGGCTTCGCAGTATTCTTCTCTCGTGACCAGAACGCTCAGGGAAAGCTCCGGCATAGAATCCATCACGGCGGCTCCTTTCTTCCTTTTCATGCGTTATATTTCCGCTGTTTGTCAGAAAATCCAGTTCCGCATCACATGACGGCGGCGGATAAACACCGTCCGCAGAAAGTCCAGCAACTCCTCCCGTCTCTCCGGCGGTAGGCAGCGCTTGGGGAGAATCAGCAGCCGCTCCGATTCCCGCACGAAAACGAGGAACTCCGGCGTTTCGATGCATTCCCCGATCAGCGCGTATTGGTCATGCAGAGAAAGCGATGGCGTTTGGGTCACCGCATAATCGGCGTAAAGCAGCAGCTCCGCTTCTCCCAGCAGGGAACGGTAGGTTTCATAATCCTCCGCGGCGCGGCGGCGGAGACGCTGCGGCTCCAGCCAAAAAATATACAAAAGCAGGGCCGGACAGCACAGACAAAGAAACAGAGGCACCACCACCGAAAAAAAGGTGAAGCGCGTCCCATCAAAAAAACAAAGCCCCAGCGCCAGCAGTACGGCGGCGCCCACCACGAAGAAGGGCAGGCCCCGCAGAGAACCCTTTCGCCGGGCGGCCAACAGGGAAGCCGCCGCATATTCCTCCGCCGTTACCGGCAGAGCGAAACGCGCCTTCGGTTCATTTTCCCTGGACATCGGCGATTCCTCCCAACCAAGGGCGATACCGCTTGTCGCGGCGCCGCCCAACATTCAATCTTTGTTCTTTTTCATCTCCGCACGGAATTTTTCCATCAAAAGCGCCCAGCCCGCTTCGTCAGTCGCCCGACGGGGGACGCCGACCAGCTCGCGGCCGATCTCCAGCACCAGCAGGGAATCCCCGACCGTCGCGCGGCATTCGCCGTACGGCACGGCGGTTTTCCGTTCCCGGCCGAAAACCGCCGTTTCCGCATACAGCGCAAGCTGGATTTCCTCTCCCCGTTCCGCGAGCTGCCGGGCTTCATGCTTCATCCGGAAGGGCGGCGTAAGCCAGATCGCCGCCAGAACCAGCAGGGCGATCCCCGTAAGGACCAGGGGCATGGGGTCTTTCTTTTCATCCAGCAGGAACGCCGCGATGCAATTCGCCGCAACGAGGAGCAGGAACGCCGACTGAATCCCATTCCGCACCTTTCCCGCCCGATGGGTTCCCCGCATCAGGCAGGCATAGATTTCCGGTTCCTCCAGTCGTATCCGCAGCTGGAGAAGTGGGGCTTCGGTATGCTCGTCCATCGGCTGTCCGTTCTCCTTAAATATCCAGATTCATCACATATTTGGCGTTTTTCTCGATAAATTCCTTTCGGGGCTCCACCTTGTCCCCCATCAGAATGGTGAAAGCCTCGTCCGCGGCGGCCGCGTCCTCCAGCTCCACCTTCAGCATGGTGCGGAAGGCCGGATCCATCGTGGTCTCCCACAGCTGCTCCGGGTCCATTTCACCAAGGCCCTTATACCGCTGGATATCGGCATTCCCGCCAAACTCGGCGATATATTTATCCCTCTCCTCATCCGAGAAAGCGTATCGAACCTGCTTGCCTTTGGATACCTTGAACAGAGGCGGCTGGGCGATATACACATGTCCCTCGTCCACCAGCGGCCGCATATACCGGAAAAAGAAAGTCAGCAGCAGAGTGCGGATATGGGAACCGTCGACGTCGGCGTCGGCCATAATAATGACCTTGCCGTACCGCAGCTTGGAGATGTCAAAATCGTCCCCGATCCCACAGCCCAGCGCGATTACGATCGGCACCAGCTTTTCGTTGCCGTATACCTTGTCCAGCCGCGCCTTTTCCACATTCAGCATCTTGCCCCACAGGGGAAGAATAGCCTGGAAGTTCCGATCCCGCCCTTGAATGGCGGAACCGCCTGCCGAGTCGCCCTCGACGATGTACAGCTCGGTACGATCACTGTCGTTCCAGATACAATCGGCCAGCTTTTCCGGCATCCGGGTGGAGGCAAGACCGCTCTTTTTCCGGGCCAGCTCCCTCGCCCTCTGGGCCGCCTCCCGGACCCGGGCGGCGTTGATGGACTTTTCCAATACCCCGCGGGCCACCTGTGGATTTTCCTCCAGAAAGGGGATCAGCTTTTCATTCATCAGGGTGTTGACTAAGGTACCCATCGCGGTATTTCCCAATTTTGCCTTGGTCTGCCCTTCAAACTGCGCATCCTTGAGCTTCACGCTGATAACCGCCGTCAGACCCTCCCGCACGTCGTCGCCCTTCAGGCCGGCGTCGTTATCCTTCAGCATCCCATGCTTGCGGGCGTAGTCGTTAAAGATACGGGTGATGGCGGTTTTAAAGGCGGTCTCGTGGGTGCCGCCGTCCACCGTGTGGATGTTGTTGGCGAAGGAGACGATATTCTCGTTATAGCTGTCGTTATACTGCAAAGCCACCTCAGCGATGGAATCCCCATCCTTCACGGCGATATGCACCACTTCCGGATGGAGTACGGCGTGGCCGCGCGCTTTATTCATAAATTCCACAAAGGAGGAGATGCCGCCTTCATAGCAGTATTCTTCCCGTACGGGAGTTTCCGCGCTGCGCAGATCGTTGAGCTGGATGGTCAGCCCTGCGTTCAGGAAGGCCTGCTCCCTCAGACGTTTCTGAAGAACGTCGAATTCATATTCGGTGGTATCGGTGAAGATTTCAGCGTCCGCCTTGAAGCGGATCAGGGTGCCGTCGTGGTCGGACGCGCCAATCACCGTCAGGTCGTTCACCGGAACGCCCCGTTCGAACCGCTGGGCAAACACCTTGCCTTCCCGGGAAATTTCGACCTCCAGCCACTCGGACAGGGCGTTCACCACCGAGGAGCCCACGCCGTGCAGGCCGCCGGAAACCTTATAGCCGCTGCCGCCGAATTTGCCGCCGGCGTGTAGCATGGTCAGCACCACCGTAACGGCGGGGAGACCCAGCTTCTCGTTCATATCCACCGGGATGCCGCGGCCGTTGTCCCGTACCGAAATCACGTCCCCGGGCAGGATGTCCACCTCAATATGCGTGCAGTAGCCGGCCAGCGCCTCGTCAATGGAGTTGTCCACGATCTCGTATACCAGATGATGCAATCCCTTCGGCCCGGTCGAGCCAATGTACATGCCCGGACGCTTGCGGACGGCCTCCAGCCCCTCCAGCACCTGAATCTGATTGGCGTCGTACGGGGTGGTTTCATCCACTACCCCCGCCTGCTCAATCTCGCTTTCCAGAAGCTCCTTCTCCATCTCTTTGCTTTCGTTGTTCCCATTTTCAATCGCCACAGCGTATAACCTCCGTCCGCTTTTTCCAATGCCGCATTGGTCGCTTTCCATCCCACCGGCGGATTCACCGTATATATTTAAGTCCGCCGATACGAAATGCCGTTCATGAAACCGGCCCGCTTGCGAAGCGTCGCCGAAGAAATCTGAGAAATATAAACCGTCTCCGTGCCTTCCCTATCCACGCAAACCACATAGGATTTGGGCAGCTCCTCCGACACATTGAATACCCGCCCGCCCTTTTCCGCATCCGCAAGAAACTGCCGCGAATGCTTGGAAATGGTGGACTTGTCCATATCGAAAATGCCGACCACCTCATCCAGCCGTACCACAGTGTCCTGCCCCAGATGAAGATACATCGTAACCCGTCCTTTCGTTCGCGTCCGCCGGCTTGTTCAGGCAATGGTTTCTTCCGTAATCCGGCCCGCCTCCACATGAAAAGCGCGGCCGGCGGAAAGCCGCATTACAGCGGAGGGATCGCAGCAGGTCAGAAAAACCTGCCAGCCGTGGATATGGTTGAGGATATAATCCTGCCGAGAAATATCCAGCTCGCTCATTACGTCGTCCAGCAGAGCGACCGGCTGCTCGCCCGTCACCTCCCGCAGGACCGATGCTTCCGCCAGCTTCAGAGCGAGAACGGCCGAACGCTGCTGTCCCTGGGAGGCGTAAACCCGCGCCGACAGCCCGCTGATCTCCACTGCGAGATCGTCCCGATGCGGACCGACGGTGGTGAAGCCCGCCGCCAGATCGGCGGCGTGGCCTGTGCGAAGTTTTTCGTACAGCCGATCCCTCGCTTCGGCGGGGGTGGTTTCTTCCTTCCCTGCGGTGGATTCGTACCGCAGGGCGAAGCCTTCCTTCCCGCCGGAAAGCCCGGAATAGATGTCGCCAGCCGGGCCGGCAAGGCGACGGATGTACGCCGTCCGCGCCGCGAACACCTGCGCGCCGGTCTGCGCCAGCCGTTCATCCCAGACGGACAGAAGACTGTCGTCTCCGAATCCGGCCCGCAGATTTTTGAGCAGCGCGTTCCGCTGGATCAAAGTTCGCTGATAATCGGTGAGTACCCGGACATAACCCGGCCTTAGCTGACAGTAGGCGGCGTCCAGGAAGCGCCGCCGTCCTTCCGGCCCGTCCTTGATGAGGGAAAGATGGGCGGGCGAAAAAACCACGGCGCAGAATTGTCCCGCCAGCCGGGACGCCGACGGCTGCGGCACGCCGTTTAAAACGGCGCTCCGCCGGCGGGCAATCGAGATTTCCGCTTCCTGTTCCCGCCCGGCGGCGTAAAATTCCAGCCGGAGGGAGGCCTTCTCCGCTCCAAAGGCCACGGTTTCCCCGTCCTTCGCTCCCCGGAAGCTGCGTCCTCCGGTAAAAAACCAAAAAGATTCGAGAAGGTTGGTCTTTCCCTGGGCATTGCTGCCATATACTATATTGACTCCCGGGACAGGCCGGATCGACCCGGTCTCGAGATTGCGGAAGTTTTCAAAATCCAGCCGGGTTACCAACATCCGGCGTCACCGCCTTCCCGGTCGGTCCGCTTATTCATCCCGCGTTTGTTCCGTCGGGCCGACTGTGTAGGCCGCTTTGCTCCCCTCGAGAGAGACCGTGTCCCCGGGCCGCAGCTTTTTCCCCCGCTGGGTGCAGAGTTCTCCGTTTACGCGGACCAGTCCTTCCTGAATGAAAGCCTTCGCCTGCCCGCCGGTGGGGACGGCGCCCGTCAGCTTCAGGAAAGCGTCCAGCCGGATAAATTCGGTGGAAATCTCCCACACGTTCCGATTTGTCCCACTCATTTTTTCAGCCTCACCGGCAGGACAAGGAAGAGAAAGCTTTCGCCGGAGGCGGGAAGCATTTTCATCGGGGAAAGCGGCCCGCCCAGCTCAATGCGAACCTCGTCGGTCTCGGTATTTTTCAGCGCTTCGAGAAGGAACCGGCTGTTAAAACCCATTTCCTCCTCGTTCCCCTCGATGGAAGCGTCGATCACGTCGCTGGCGCTGCCAAGCGGCGTGGTACAGGAAACCTTGATTTTTCCGTCCTTGAATTCGCAGAGCAGGGGGGATTTAATCCGGTCGTTGATCACCAGAGAGGCGCGTTCCACCGCGTCGATCAGATCGCGGGTCTTTACCCGTACCGTGGTGGTAATGGTCTGCGGGATCGCCTTGCGGTAAGGAAGAAATTCACCGTCCAGCAGACGGGAAATGACGGCATAGCCGCCGATTTCCAGCACAATATGCCGCCGGCCGACCGCCATCGACATCGGAGTGTCTTCGTCGGAAAGCAGCTTAAGCACTTCGCTTAGCGTTTTTCCCGGGACGACGAAGTTCATGGTTTCCTTCGTCTGCAGCGGTTCGCACCGCATGGCCAGCCGGGAGCCGTCCACCGAGACCAGTCGGAGGTCTTCTCCTTCCATTTCAAACTGGGTACCGGTGTGGACCGGGCGGTTGTCGGTCTGCGCTACCGCGAAAAGAGTCTGGCGGATCATGCTTTTCAGCGTGTTTTGCGGAACGGTAAAGCCGACGCCGTCGCTGACCGACGGGATTTCAGGGTATTCGATTGCCGAGATGCCGATGATGGTAAATTCGGTTAAGCCGCTCCGAATGACGGTATTCAGCTTTTCGTCGGTGATAAGGGAAACCGTGTCGTCCGGCAAGCGACGGACAATATCGCCGAAAAGCTTTGCTGTCAGCACGATCTCCCCCGGTTCCCGCACGTCCGCTTCGATGGTGGTGGTTATGCCGAGGTCGAGGTCATAGCCGGCGAGGAAAAGGGAGGAGCCGGCCGCTTTCAGGAGGATTCCCTCCAGCGCGGGAAGGGTGGACTTGCCGGATACGGCGCGTTGGACGTTGCCGACCGCGTCGATCAGCGCCTGTTTGTTGCAGTAAATATTCATAAGCGACATCCTTTCTGAGGATTATTTCGGAAAAGCAGGGACCAGCGGCGACGCCGTCGAAAAACGAAAAAGACAAGAAAAAACAAATCTTTCTTTTCGTAGTCTATAGTAGGGACGGTGGAAAGCGTGGAAAATCGGTCTCCGCCCGCAAACGTCCGGGATTTTTCCGCTGTCCTTTTTTGTGAAAAGCCGGTCGGGAAAAAAGCGGAAAAGTGGAGAGCGGTTTTTCTTTTCCCCCGCATGGTGGAATTTTGTCGGTGGAACGGGGAAAAAATGGGGAGAAAGCGGTGGAGAAGCCGTCGAACAGCGACGAGGAAAGAAAAGCGGCTTTTCACCGTTTTTCGTGGATAAGTGAAGAAAAGAGGAAAAGTTCGTTCGGAAAGCCGGTGGAAAGCTAGAGGAGAAGCAGGGCTTCATAAGGCGGCGGGAAGTTTTCCACGATCGTGTGAAGAGTATGGCGGAGCACGAAACAAAACAGAAAAAGCGTCTCGTCGGACAGGCGATGCTGTTTCTATGTAGCTTTTTATATTTATTAAGGATAAAAAGCCGATAAAGGAAACCGACGGCGCGTTATTTCTCGCTGATGTTTTTGATGATGTCCATGACCATGCCCTTGAAAGACGGGTCTTTGGTCATCCGGGTTTCGACCTTCTGGATTGCATAAACGATGGTGGAATGGTCGCGGGTGCCGAATTCCTCGCCGATGGATTTCATCGGCAGGCCGGTGATATCCCGCACCACGTATTCCGCCACCTGGCGGGCCTGAGAAATGGGAGCGGAGCGCTTGGTGGAACGAATATCCTCCGGCGTGACGTTCATGGTACGGGAAACTTCGGTAATGATCCGTTCCACTGTGATCGGCACCGGCTGCGAATCGTTCCGGATATCCCGGATGGCGTTCTGTGCGGTGATGATGGAGGGCTGTTCCCCGCCGAGAAGGTACTGCGCCCGCATCCGTTTGACGGCGCCTTCCAGTTGACGGACGTTGTTTTTTAGCTGATTCGCGATGTATTCCGCGACGTTGTCGCTGATATTGAGGTCGAGCAGCTGCGCCTTGCGCTTGATGATAGCAATGCGGGTTTCCAGGTCCGGCGGCTGGATGTCGGCCAGAAGGCCCATTTCGAACCGGGTGCGAAGCCGTTCCTCCAGCGTGGCGATTTCCTTCGGCGGCCGGTCGGAGGTCAGCACAATCTGTTTGTTGGCCTGATGGAGCGCGTCAAAGGTATGGAAGAATTCCTCCTGCGTGGAGACCTTTCCGGCGATAAACTGGATGTCGTCCACCAACAGCACGTCCACCTGACGGTATTTCGCCCGGAATTCCGGCGTGGTGCCCGAACCAATCGCTTCGATCAGCTCGTTTGCGATGTATTCGCCCTTGGTGTAAATGATTTTGACCGACGGCGAATTTTTCCGGATTTCGTTGCAGATTGCATAAAGGAGGTGCGTTTTGCCCAGCCCCGAGCCGCCGTAGATAAACAGCGGGTTGTAATAGCCGGCCGGCTTGCTCGCCACCGCCTGCGAAGCGGCGTGGGCGAATTTATTGGAGGAGCCGACGATAAAGTTTTCAAAGGAATACTCATAATCGGAGCTTTTCTGGCCGAAGAGATTGCCCGGGTCGGGCTGGACCTCGGAAAATTCGGGCGCTTCTCTGGCGGAAACCTCTTCACCCGACAGGATTTTCAGGCCAAGAGGGATACCCAGTACCTGCTCAAACGCCTCCCGCAGCTTATCGGCATAATGCTCGCTCACGATTTTCTTTTGGAAATTGGTGTGGACGAAGACCACGACCTCCCCATCCTCGATGGAGCGGGGCTCGATACAGCTGATCCAGACGTTATAGGCGACCTCGCTGATATCCTCCTGATTGTGCAGGTATTCCAATATACCCGACCAGACTTCCTTGATGGTTTCCATGACTCCAAACTCCTTAAGTAATTGAAAATACATCGGCGAATGCGGCGGAGCGTACGGCTCCTGTTCCGAGAGCCTTTGCTTATGTTCCGCGAACGGCGTTTCCAAAAAATGAACGGTCCCATTCCCGCGCCGCGATAGAAAAACGGGTATCTGCGTATACGCGTGCGGATACGCGCGGTATCCACGGCGAAAAAATACGCGTTGTCCGCTGTTTGAGACGGAAAACACCGGCATTTTGCGGCGATAGGCCGCGGAAGAGGAAAAACGCCGGCGGCGGAAAACGCGAAATTTAGGGCACAGAAACCCCTTATAATGGCTTACAGTCTATTGTAGCATAGTTTTCGCCGGTTTTCAACGAAAGAAAATGCGGGAATTTTATTTTCTTTCGCCGACCGCCGGGGCGGATGCAGAATTTTACCGCCAGATTTTGCGGTTTGGTTCTTTTATAACATGATTTTTCGGAAAATAGGGGCAGATCGGCTTTCTAAAAAGTGGGTCAGCGGCAGGAAAAGGAGAAAACCCACCTGTCATGCGGGCGGGGACGATGGAACAGAGCGGGAGAAACAAAAATATCTGTTGACTTTTGCGCAGTTTCTGGTATATAATGAATCCTCGGCAGAGGATACCGTTTTTTCGGGGCGGCTCCTTCGCCCGCGGGGAATTTCGTCCCTGCTTAATGAGGATTTCGAAGACAATGAAATTCCAAAAAGGCAACGGCCGGCAACGGCCGTCCGAAAGGAGGGTGACGCATGCTTCGTACGTACCAGCCCAAGAAACGGCACCGCAAAAAGGAACATGGCTTCCGCAAGAGAATGGCAACCGCCAACGGCCGCAAGGTGCTTGCTCGCAGAAGGGCGAAAGGAAGAAAGCGTCTCACCTACTAAAAAGGGCCACCATCGTGTGGCTTTTTTTAATATGCAGAGATGCGTCCGGCGGCAAAAACACGGGCCGGCGCCCGAAGGAGACAGGATGTCGATATGACGCGTTTTGCCGTGCTTAATCGCAACGGGGATTTCCGCGCCCTGTACCATCGCGGAAAATCGCAGGTGCATCCCGCCCTGGTCACATACGCCCGTAGAAGCCGGACAGGCTTTCCCCGGGCGGGCGTCACCACCGGAAAAAAAATCGGCTGCGCCGTTCGGCGCAATCGCTGCCGCCGGGTGATTCGGGAGGCGTACCGCGCCCTTCTTCCCCGTATTGAGGGGGGCTGGGACCTCGTGTTCGTCGCGCGTCGTCGAACCGGGGAGATCAAAAGCACCAAACTGCAGCAGATCATGGAGTCCCAGCTGAAGGCGCTGGGCGTACTGCCTTCCGACGGAAGAGGAAACGGCCGCGCCGCGTCGTCCGGGCCATCCAGGCCATCCGGACTGGAGAGTCCGGGGAGCAAAACAACATGAAAAAGCTGCTGATTGCGCTGATCCGGCTGTATCAGCGCACGATTTCGGCGAGGACCCCGCCGGCCTGCCGGTTTACGCCCACCTGCTCCGCCTACGCCATTCAGGCGATCGAGCGGTTCGGCGTGATTCGCGGTTCCGGTCTCGCCATATGGCGCATCCTGCGCTGTAACCCTTTCGGCAAATACGGATACGATCCCGTGCCGGAAAAGAGAGAAAAGAAACCTCGACAATCGAAAAACGAAAAAAGGCCGGAAAATCCCGGAAGCGGAGAAACAAACGCTGGTGAAAAGCCCGCCATGCGTCCGCGGAAATCTTGAGAGATAGCGGCGGTCCGCAGCGCGGAACGCTGTGTTTGTGTTTGCAGAAAACGGACGGAGGAAACTGCCGATGATACCTGGAATGGACATACTGGCCATCCCGCTGGGGTGGGTCCTGTGGTTTATTTACAATCTGGTCAGCAATTATTTTATTGCAATTTTTCTCTTTACGCTGATCGTGCGCGCCGCAACCTTCCCCTTGTCGCTGAAATCCCAGAAGGCGCAGGCCGACCGGGCGAAGCTCGCCCCCCGGCTGGAGCGGCTGCAGAAAAAATACGCCAAGGACCCCCAGAAGCTGCAGCAGAAGCAGATGGACCTGTACGAAAAGGAAGGCGTCAGCATGACCGGCGGATGCCTGCCGATGATCGTCCAGATGATCGTGCTGTTCGGCGTTATCGCCGTCATCTACTCCCCACTCACCCACCTGGCCCGGATTCCGAGCGCGGTGGTAAACGCGGGCGTCTCCGCCGTCATGCAGGAAGTGACTACGGATGAGAACGGCAAAGAGGTGGAGGGCAGCGATCCCAATAAATTATACAAAAAAGATGCGCAGGGATATTACAAAGAACTGAATTTCATGATGGTGATGGAAAAGGGCGAAAACGAAGCCGCCATCAAGAAAAGCATCGCCGCCCTTTCCGATACCGAACGGAAGGGGAAAACAGCGGACGAATATTTTGCGGAAATGCAGCATATCCGTAAGGACTTTGCCTTCTTCGGCGGAACCCTGCTGGAAAAGCCATGGAACGACAAGGGAATCAAAGGGATCAACATCCTCTGGCTGGTTCCGCTGCTTTCCGGGCTTACGGCGTTGGCCTCCAGCATAATTTCCATGCATTACACCAAGATGGCGACCTCCGCGGAAAAACAGCCCGGCCAGGGCTGCAGCAATGTGATGCTGCTGGTTATGATGCCGCTGTTCTCTCTGTATATCACCTTTATCGTCCCGGGCGGCGTCGGCATTTACTGGATATGCTCGAATATCATCGCTGTGATCCAAACCATTCTGCTCAACAAGATTTACAATCCGGCCAAAATCCGCGCGCAGGCGGAAATCGAATACGAAGAACGCCGCAAACGCCGCGCCGAGGATAAAAAGCGGCTGGCCGAGGCCCGCGCTCGCGAGGAAGAGGAAGCCCGCAGGCAGGCGGCCGAGGAGAAGAAGCTTCTCGAAGAGAAGAGGAATGCGGCCAACGCGCCGAAAAAGCCTCCCGCCTCCAAAAATCCGAATAAGCGTAAGCGCCGGGAGGGCGACGCGTCCGCCGCTGACTCCGCGGAGAAGCTGCCGGTTAATCCGCGGCCGGAGGAAGAACCGGCGAAGGACAGCGCTCCGGACGGTGAAGCCAAGGCGTCGGAGAGGGCCGACGAGGAGAAATAATACGGGGTTTTTCCCGTTTTCGAAAGGATGAGAAACGTGCTGAAGGAAGCGATCAAGGAAGCCGCCACCATTGAAGAGGCGAAGGCGGCGGCAGCGCAGGAGCTGGGCGTGCCCGAAGAAAAAGCGCAGTTTGAGATTCTGCAGGCGCCCCAGAAAAAAACGCTGGGACTATTCGGCGGATGCCCGGCGCGGGTGCGCGCTTATCTGGAAGTCACCCCCGCGTCCCGCGCGGCGGAGTATCTGGATGAAGTTCTCCGCGGCCTGGGCGTGGAAACGCCCTCCATTGAAGTGAAGGAAGAGGAAAACGGCTGTGTTCTGACGTTGTCCGGCGACGACCTCGGCTATATCATCGGCCGCCGGGGAGAAACGCTGGACGCGCTCCAATACCTCACCGGCCTGGTGGCCAACCGGGTGGATAACGCCTATTACCGCGTGACGCTGGATATCGGAAACTACCGCGAAAAGCGGGAGCAGTCCCTGGCAGGTCTTGCCCGCAAGATCGCGGGACAGGCGGCCCACACCGGCCATAAAACCTCGCTGGAACCGATGAATCCTTATGAACGCCGGATCATTCACACGGCGGTGCAGGAGGTCAAGGGCGCGACTTCGTGGAGCGTGGGCAGCGAGCCAAATCGCCACGTCGTGATCGGTCCGTCCGACGACAATCCTGTGAAAAACCGTTCCCGGAGCGGCAGCCGTTCCCGTGGGAAAGGCGGCCGGCCTTCAGGCGAACGGCCGTCTGATGAAACAGGACGTCCCGCTCGGCCGGAGAGAGCGCCCCGCACTTCTCGTTCGGACGGGATTGAGAAGCCGGAACGGGAGATTCGGCCCTTTGTGCCGCGCAGCAATCCCCTCCCCGCTGCCGATGGAGCGACCCCGCCCTCCAAAACCCAGTCGGAGAAAGAAAATTCCTCCATGTTGTATGGGAGGATTGACCTGTAAAAAGCGGAAAACTCCCTGTGCTCCCGATGGCGCACAGGGAGTTTTTTCAACAGTATCCGGGGAAAAAGGGGAAAACCTTCCGCCGTATTCCGCCTGTTCAGATGCAATAATCGGGCGGGTTTTTCTCATGATACCGCTCCCGGAGATCGGCAAGGGTAAGGGAATCCACCACCTGATCGATCGCATCCTTCAGTTTCTGCCAAACCTCGTTGGTGACGCAGGTTTCCGCCAACCCGCAGAAGAACCCGTCCCCCGCCACGCAGTCCACCGGCGCAAGGGAACCCTCCATGGTGCGGAGCACATCCCCCACCGTAATGGATTCCGCCGGCCGGGCCAGCATATAGCCGCCCTGGGAGCCTCGTACGCTGCGCACCAACCCCGCGCGGTTGAGCAGCATCATGATCTGCTCGAGATATTTTTCTGAAATTTCCTGCCGGTTCGAAATATCCCGCAGAGGCACCAGCCCGGTTTCGCAATGGACGGCCAGATCCAGCATCAGCCGGAGACCGTATCGTCCTTTGGTCGAAATTTTCAACCGAATTCACTCCTTTGGTGGAAAAATGCATCCTATTTCCATATTTGAATAGAGCCTTGATCTTGCAGCTGCTTGAGGATCATTACCGTTACCGGGAACAGAAGCATCCCCGGCAGTCCCATCGCCTGGAGACCAAGATACATAAAAAATAGCGTCACCAGCGGATTCAGGCCGATCTGCCGACTGACCAGCTTGGGCTCGAGGAAATTCCGCAGTACGGTGATGAACACATACAGCAAAGCCAGCCCGACGAACATCCGGAAATCCCCCAGGATCGCGGAAATCAGCGCCCAAGGGATCAGCACCGTGCCGGTGCCGAGAACCGGCAGGATGTCCACCACCGCGATAATCGCCGCCACCAGCAGGGAGTAGGGAACCCGGAGGATGGTCAGCCCAACGCTGAGCTCCGCAAAGGTAATCAGCATCAGCAGCGCATAGGCCTTTACCAGCTTGAACAGGGTGTTGGTGCACAGGTCGCGGACGGTGCAAACCAACGCGGTATGCCGTTCCGGCACCTGCCGCATAAAGAAGGACAGGACCTTCTGGTAATCAATGGTCAGGAAGATCGACGCAATCACCCAGATGACAAAGCTGACCAGCAGGGAGGGCAGGCGGCCGGTCATGGAAAGCGCCCAGCCCGCCGCACCGGTAAAAATGCTGGAAACCAGGCCGATCAGGGCGTCGGTCAGGCTGTCGATCGTCCCTTGCAGAGAAGCCAGAGCCTCGGGAGAAAGCATGTTGGAAAAGCCGGTGACGATATCCTGAATACTGACCGAAACACTTTCCACCGTGGCTTCGATCAGCCGGATGTTGTCGGTGTTGGAAAAGAAGCTAACCACGCCCGCGACCAGCTGCCCGCCGATCAGGGCCACGGCCGTCGCCAGCAGAAGGATAACCAGGACGACCAGAACCACCGAGAAGAACTTTTTGCTCACCCGTGTCTTCTTCACCAGCCAGCGGAGGGGACGCTGCAAAACCGCCGCCACCAGAAAAGCAAACACAAAAGGCAGCATCCAGACGAACAGGGTCCGTACCGCCAGAATAGCAATGGCGAGCAGTATGCCGAAATACAGCAGATTAATCAGGAAGCTCCGGCGCTTTTCCACCTTTTTTGGATCGAGCAGCAGGGAGTCAGGCGAAGGGGTCGAGGTCTCGGGCGGCGTTGACGCCGGCGTGTGTTCCTCCAAAGCAATCCTTCCTTTCCTGTAGCGACAGCCGGGCGGTCTGCCCGGCGCGTTTTTCGGGGTATGAAGTTCCGCCGAACGGTTCCATGCTATACAGAGCTTTCCCGGCAGCATAAGCAACACGTACCATAAAATAAAGACGCTGGGGAAAACAGGGAAAACGAAAAGCGGGAGGGAGAACCATTGGCCTGACAGCCGTTTTTCGATAAAACCTATTCCATTAAACGTATTATACCCGGTTTCCTACTAAAAAACAAGGATATCAATCGGAAAAGAAAATAGCGGAGCATTGCCAGGGGATTCAAAGACGGAATGGCAAACAACGACGGAAGGCAGCACGCTTCCTTTAAAAAATTCGTTTAAAAAGGATAATTTGGAACAAAGCGGCCCATTTCTCTTGAATCCCCCGCCAAAGGGTGGTATAGTGTATTCCACAGCAACACACAAGTACATGGGTGGTGGACAGAGTGACGGCCAGAGCAAGCAAAAAGAAACAGCAGCCTGAAACGGCCGCCCCGCCTGGTTCCCTGGCGGATGGCGCTTTTCCGGCGGAGTGCGGTACGCGGCTTCTTTTGGTGGACGCGTCCGTCCTTCCGGAGGTGTTCGCCCGGGTGGTGGACGCCAAGCGGCTTCTGGCTACAGGGAAGGCGGCTTCTTCCGCAGAGGCGGCCAGGCTGGCGGGGATTTCCCGCAGCGCTTTTTATAAGTATAAGGACGCGGTGTTCCCCTATGACGAGGAGAAGGCGGGCCGGATTCTGACGGTACACGCCGTCCTCCGGGATCAGCCGGGCATCCTGTCCAGTGTGCTGACCGCCTTTGCCGAGGCGGGGGCGAATATCCTGACGGTGAACCAGAACATCCCTGCGGGCGGAACCGCCGCCGTTTCCATCTCTGCCCGGGCCGACCGGCTTCAGCTGCCGGTGGATGGGTTTATCCATGCCCTTTCGGCGCTGGAAGGAGTGGAGCGGATCGTCCGGATCAGTGGAACTCTGCCGACCGGCGAGTATTCCTGAAAGGGACGGCCGTGTCGGCAAAGCGAGGCCGCTCAAGCGAGGCCGCTCAAGCGGCGGAAAATAAAATCGACGGACATTTCAGAAGATTGCCAGATATGATAGAAATATAAAGGCCGGAAAGGAAGAGATACCAGCGATGATACAGATTGCCATCATGGGCCACGGGGTCGTCGGTTCGGGCGTCGCCGAGGTGCTGCTGAAAAACGCCAAAAGCATCGCCCATAAAGCCGGGGAGGAGATCCAGGTCAAACGGATCCTCGATTTGCGGGAATTCCCCGACAGTCCCCTGGCCGACCGGTTTACCAAAGCGTTTGAGGAGATTGAAAACGACCCGGAAATCCGGATTGTGGTGGAAACCATGGGCGGGCTGAAGCCGGCCTATGATTTCGTCAAGCGCTGCCTGCTTGCAGGGAAAAGCGTCGTCACCTCCAATAAAGAGCTGGTCGCCGCCAAGGGCGACGAGCTGCTGGAGATCGCGCGGGACCACAACCTAAACTTCCTGTTTGAAGCCAGTGTGGGCGGCGGTATTCCGATTCTCCGTCCGTTGGACCAGTGTCTTGCCGCGAACGAGGTATATGAAATCGCCGGTATCCTGAACGGCACCACCAATTTCGTGCTGACCAAAATGATCCACGAGGATATGTCCTTCGAGGATGCGCTGGCGCTGGCCCAGCGGCTGGGCTATGCGGAGCGGGACCCCTCCGCCGACGTGGACGGCCACGACGCCTGCCGGAAAATCTGCATCCTCGCTTCCCTTGCGTTCGGGCGGCATGTGTATCCCGAACAGGTGCACACCGAGGGCATCGCTTCCATTACGCTGGACGACGTGAAATACGCGGAAGCGTGGGGCGGCGTGATTAAGCTGATCGGCCAGGCGCACAAACGGCCGGATGGGCGGCTGGACTGCCTGGTGGCACCCATGCTTCTTCCCCATTCGAGCCAGCTGGCCGAGGTCAACGACGTGTTCAACGGTATTCTGGTCCGGGGGGACGCGATCGGGGACGTGGTCTTTTACGGCCGGGGAGCCGGCAAGCTCCCCACCGCGAGCGCGGTAGTCGCCGACGTCATCGACGAGGTCAAGCATCTCAAGGCCCGTAAATATCTCTTCTGGGAACGCGGGAAGGAAGGCTATGTCGCCGATTACCGGGATATGGAAGTCCCCCTGTTCCTCCGGCTGTGCTGCGGGGACCCCCGTTCCACCCTGTCGGCGCTGGAAAAGGCGCTCGGCCGCTGTACCCGGATCATGGTGGAGGATGCGCCGGACAATGAGCTCGGCCTTGTTACCCCGCCGGTTTCCGCCGCCGCGCTGGATAAAGCGTTGCTCTCCCTCACCAACGTCGCGGTGGGGAGCCGCCTGCGGATCGCGGATTTTTAAAAGCGTCCCTCTATTCCGTCCCATGCGAAAGGAATCCTTTGTATGATCAAGATCACCGTCCCGGCGTCCAGCGCCAATCTCGGCGCGGGCTTCGACGCGCTGGGCATTGCGCTGACCCTGTATAACCGGGTCTGGATGGAGGAGGCGGACGGCACGCCTGTTTCGCCGGTCTGCCGGATCGAATCGGCGGACGGCGTCCCCATCCCGACCGACGAAAGCAATATGATTTACCAGACGGCCAAAGGGCTGTTTGAACGGTGCGGCCGCCCCTTCCGGGGGCTGCATATCCGACAGGAGAACAATATTCCGATGACCCGGGGACTGGGCAGCTCCTCCGCCTGCCTGGTGGCGGGGCTGCTGGGGGCCAATACCCTGCTGGGAAGCCCCCTCTCCCCCGCCGACCTGGCGGATCTGGCCGCCGAGCTGGAGGGCCATCCCGACAACACCGCGCCCGCGCTGCTGGGCGGGCTGGTCACCGCCGTGATGGACGGGGGCCGGGTCCATACCGTGAGCGTTCCGGTGTCGGAACGGATCCGCTTCGCGCTTTTTATCCCGGATTTCGAGCTGAAAACCGAGGTAGCCCGCCGGGTCCTTCCGGCGGAGGTCTCCCGCGCCGACGCGGTCTATAACCTCTCCCGCGCCGCGCTGATGACCGCTTCCCTCTTTTCCGGCAGCTTGGAAAACCTCCGGGTCGCGGTACAGGACCGGCTGCATCAGCCCTACCGCTTCCCCCTGATCGCCGGGGCGGAACGGGTGTTCTATACCGCCTATGGGCTGGGGGCCTATGCGGTCGCCATCAGTGGAGCGGGCCCCTCCATCCTCGCCATTATCGACCGGGAGACGCAGGGCGAGGATTTCACCGCCCAGGCAAGGACGGCGCTGGAAAAGGAGGGGCTTGCCGGCTGGCAGGTACAGGTGCTCGGCTGCGATCCGCACGGCGCCCGGGTAGAGTTTGAGTAGAGCTTGAGTAGGGCTTGAGCGGGATTTGAACAGAGACGCCCGGCTTCCGGCCGCGGTGTTTTGAGAGGCAGGACGGCAACGCCGGCTGGGAAAGCGTCGGCGGGGGCGGGGTCCAACAACGATGGAAAGGTTTGATACGGGAATGCTGGTAGTGCAGAAGTTCGGCGGCAGCTCAGTTGCCAATGCCGAGAGAGTGTTCAATGTGGCGGGGATCGTCACCGACAAGTATAAGGAAGGCAACGATGTGGTTGTGGTGGTTTCCGCCCAGGGCGACACCACCGACGACCTGATCGACAAGGCCAATGAGATCAATCCGCAGGCTTCCCGCCGGGAAAAGGATATGCTTCTCGCGGCGGGCGAGCAGATGTCCATTGCCCTGCTGGCGATGGCGATTGAGAAGCTGGGCTACCCGGTGGTTTCCCTCCTCGGCTGGCAGGCAGGCTTCCAGACCAACTCCAACTACAGCGCCGCACGGATCAAGCGCATCTTGCCGGAACGCATCCAGGCGGAGCTGGATAAGAAAAAGATCGTCGTGGTCGCCGGCTTCCAGGGCCTCAACCGGTACGGGGATATCACCACCCTCGGCCGGGGCGGATCGGACACCAGCGCGGTGGCGATCGCCGCCGCCATGCATGCCGACGTCTGCCAGATTTATACCGACGTGGAGGGCGTGTATACCGCCGACCCCCGGAAGGTGGAGAACGCCCGCAAGCTCCAGGAAATCACCTATGACGAGATGCTGGAGCTGGCCACCCTCGGCGCGCAGGTGCTGAACAACCGCTCGGTGGAAATGGCGAAGAAATACAACGTCGAACTCGAGGTTCTTTCCAGTTTAAAACGGGTGCCCGGCACCAAGGTCAAGGAGGCTGTCAAAATGGAAGAAATGCTGGTTAAAAGCGTCGCTAAGGACTGCAACGTCGCGCGGGTCATGCTGGTCGGGATTCCCGACGAGCCGGGCATGGCGTTTAAGATTTTTTCCCGCGTCGCCAAGGCGCATATCAACGTGGATATCATCCTGCAGTCGGTGGGCCGCGACGGCACCAAGGATATCACTTTCACCGTTCCCGCCGATAAGGGGGACGAGGCGGTGGCCGTGCTGCGGGAATACTGCGATCACGTCGGGGCGAAGAGCCTGTCCTACGACACCGAGGTGGCCAAGGTTTCGGTGGTCGGCGCGGGGATGGAGACCCACGAAGGGGTCGCCGCCCGGATGTTCGAAGCGCTGGCCGACGCGAATATCAATATCCAGATGATTTCCACCAGCGAGATCAAGGTGTCGGTCCTGATTGCCCGGGAGGACGCCGACCGCGCGGTTGCGATCGTCCATTCCGCGTTCTTCGACGATTCCATGCGCCTGTAATTGCTGGAAAGAAGAACCTCCCCTGCACAGAAGATATTCCCGGGAAACATCTTCTGTGCAGGGGCCGCGTTCCGGATTTTTTGAAATTTTCCACCGTTTCGGGGTTGACAGCCGGAAAACGCCGTGCTATAATACCCAAGCAGTCCAAAACAGCGGAAAAGCTGCGGCCTTAGCTCATCTGGTAGAGCGCCACCTTGCCAAGGTGGAGGTAGCGAGTTCGAGCCTCGTAGGCCGCTCCAGAAAAAGAACGAAGATCAGGAATCTTCGTTCTTTTTTCTTTGCCCGAGGAAGATACGGACAGCCCCGCCGCCCGGAAGAAACGCTCGGAAGCCGGGAGGGAATTCTCCCTAGCGGGCCCGCTTTCATTTTTCTATCCGAATGGTCTTTTTCCAGAGAGGGCTTGTCTTTCCAATCTTTGGGGTGTATAATAAAAACAGGAAGGAGCGCGCCGAAGCGGGCGCGCTTCCATGGTCTGGGGCCTCTTTTGCAAGAAAGACAGTCCCTTTTATTTTTCAGGGGGTTATCCTAGTGGCAAGCGATCTACATTGTCATACGAAAATATCGGACGGTTCCATGGGAATCGAGGAGCTGGTTGCCATTGCAAAACGCCGTGGCCTTTCCGCTGTTTCGGTGACGGATCACGATACCACCGCCGGCGCGACGCGGGCGGTTATCATCGGAAAGCGGCAGCAGGTGCAGGTGATCCACGGGGTGGAGCTATCCACCATGGATACGCAGCGGGGCCGGAAGGTGCATCTGCTGTGCTACTTGTGCGATACCCCCGACCGGCTGGAGGGTCTGTGCCGCCGCACCGGCGAAAGCCGGAAAAAAGCGGCGATGGAAATGGTCCGCAAGGTGATGCGGTACTATCCGATCACTCCGGAACTGATCGTGAAATGCGCCACCGGCAGCACCAATATCTATAAACAGCATATCATGCACGCCCTGATGGACGCCGGATATGCCGATTCGATTTACGGCGAGCTGTACGAAAAGCTGTTCGCACCGGGGCGCGGCCTTGCGTTGGTGGAATCGGACTATCCCGATACCCGCGAGGTGCTGGAGCTGATCCACAGTGCGGGCGGCATCGCGGTCCTCGCCCATCCGCCGGTCTATCAGAGCGACGAAATTCTGGAGGAACTGGCGGACAACGGATTGGACGGCGTGGAGGTCTGGCATCCCCGCCATACCGACGAGGATGTGCAGAAATACGCCGCTTTCGCCAGGCAACACGGCTTGCTGATGACTGGTGGATCCGATTTCCACGGAATGTATACCGCGCAGCCCCGTCCTCTCGGCAGCACCGCGGCGCCCGACGAATGCCTGCAGGCGCTGCTGGCTTATAAAAATAAGCTGAAAAAGCTGAACGCCTGACCTGTGGACAAAGATACCGGCACGGCCCGCTTTGGAAAGCAGCGCAGAGGATGAACGGATGGAAGGAATGGAGTCTATGGCCTATCAATATCGTCCCCAGGGCGTTTGCTCGCAGGGAATCTCTTTTGAGCTTGAGGACGGAAAGGTAAAAAATGTCCGGTTTATCGGCGGATGTAGCGGCAATACTCAGGGGGTGTCCCGTCTGGTGGAAGGGATGCCGGCGGAGGAAGCCGTACGGCGGCTGTCCGGTATCCGCTGCGGGATGAAGTCCTCCTCCTGTCCGGATCAGCTTGCCCGGGCGATCCGGCAGGCGATGGAGGAGACGGCGGAGACCGGCGAGAAATAACAGCGAGAATCGGCGATCCCCCGGATCAACCCGGAACACGGACATGCATGGATGGGTGGGTTAACGAATGCGAAACGACGACAGCGACATGAAGATCATGGGCGACGAGTTTGAACCTCCGGCGGAAAAGGATGATACCCATGAAACGGCCCGCCAGCTGGAGCGGGAAAAAGCCAACGGCAACCTGGGCCGTGCCCGGCGGCTGGGCGCTATGATGGCGGAGGAGGTATCCTCTATCGAGGGAGGAGCTCCGGTCAGCGAACCGGCCCCGCTGACTCAACGACGGATTCTTTTGGCATTTGCCGTGGAAGTGGGCTTTGAAGCGTTTCTGCCGAACAGTATCCTCGCTGAAACGGCGCAGAGCGTTTTTTATGAGACGCTCCGGCAGGATGCGCCCGCTTTTTTTGAGGACCTGCAGGAGTCCGGCGCCTATTCCTTCTATTTCCTCTGCGTGCGGGAAGGCCGCGAGGTGGAGAAAAAGGTAGGCGAAACCTATGCCTCTCTCTGCGGCCGCCCCAAGCAGGAGATGCTTGCCCGAGAGGGAAGCGAACTGTATGTCCGGTTTATCGGACAGGTCCAGAAGCTGGTAAACGATATAGGCTTTGTCTGGTAACGCAGGGTTTTTCACCGGGCGCCCTTCTAAAAACCAGAAATAAGACGCCTTTGCACAGTACAGGAAATAAAGGATTGCGTTTAGGGACGAAAAGCACGGATTCGTGTCTTACAGACACGAATCCGTGCTTTTTGCGGAGAGGCGGCCGTTTGGTTTTGCAAGCAAGGAGATCGGCGCTTGCCTCTTTCTCTTTTTTGTGTTTTTCAGCCCTGTTAAAGTCAGGATTCTGCTGGTTCCTGCGGTGAGGAACGGCGATTCTTTTTTTGCCGTTGGGTGCGGCGCCGCTCATACTGCTCCGCTGCAGCCTTTTCCACGGATCGAAGAATTTCCGATTGGGCGTCTTTGTTCAGATAACGAAAAGCCATAATTAACTTTTGCTCCGACTCACGCAGAGACCACTCCCCGCTGATCGCCTTTTGCAGGGAAGGCGCGTAAGAGGAACTGGAGGAGTCCCGCAGCTTTGGATCAGGACTGTCTGCGCCCAGCAGATAATCGGTGGTAACATTAAAAAGATGCGCCAGCCGCACAACGGTGGAAAAATCCGGGCAGGTTTTCCCCGTCTCATAATACGCATAGGTGGAGCGGACAATATTTAAACTTTTTGCTACTTGTTCCTGCGTCATATCCATCCGTTTGCGCTGTTCGCGCAGACGGTCACAAAACCGCATAAGATAACACCTCCTATTGTTGATAGTATAACACTCAAGAGGGTGTATTTTCCTTATTCTGTGTTCGATGTTCACCATTTGTGATAATAGTTCTCGCTGCTCGATATTATACACAATAATTTGTCTTATTTTTGTGGGATTACTTGGGACTGCTGGGCAGTGTATGGTCTATATTGGGAATATCCCCTATTATGGAAGGTCTTGGACGTTTAATAAAAGGAGAGGAAAATCCACAAATTGTGAGGAAATATCGCAAACGCTCATGTTTTATACATTTCCGTTGAAAATGTATCCATCGTAATATCCGCCGCGTCATGAGAAACACTAGGAAAAAGACGCTGTGAAAGAGGAACGAAGATGAATCATTTGCAATCGGAAAAATCCCCCTACCTGCTCCAACATAGAAACAATCCGGTGGACTGGTTTCCATGGGGTAACGCGGCCTTTGAGAAAGCCGCAGCGGAGGACAAGCCGGTATTTTTAAGCATTGGCTATTCCACCTGCCACTGGTGCCATGTGATGGCGCACGAATCCTTTGAAGACGCGGAAGTAGCAGCGCTGCTGAACCGGGATTTTGTCTCCATCAAGGTCGACCGGGAGGAGCGCCCGGACGTGGATGCGGTTTACATGTCGGCCTGCCAAGCGCTGACCGGCTCGGGCGGCTGGCCGCTCACCATCGTCATGACGCCCGCGAAAAAGCCCTTTTTCGCGGGGACCTACTTCCCCAAACACCGCCGCTACGGCCAGCCGGGGCTGACTGAAATTCTCAAGCAGATCGCACGGCTTTGGCAGGAGGACCGGGAACGACTCCTGCAGGCCGGGGAGCAGATTACGGCGGCCCTGGCGCAGGACCAGCCGTCGGGCGGAAAGAAGCCGGACAAGGAGCTGCTCCGCAAGGGATATCGCCTTTTTCGTCAGCAGTTTGACGCATCGTGGGGCGGCTTCGGCCCCGCGCCCAAGTTCCCCGCGCCCCATAACCTGCTGTTTTTGATGCGGTACGCCGCTCTGGAACAGGAGCCGGAAGCCCTCATCATGGCGGAGACAACGCTTCAGGCTATGGCCCGGGGCGGTATCCACGACCAATTCGGCGGCGGGTTTTCCCGGTATTCCACCGACGAAAAGTGGCTGGCCCCACACTTTGAAAAAATGCTCTACGACAACGCCCTGCTGCTCATGGCTTATGTGAATGCCTACCAGATTACCGGCAAGGAAAACTACGCGGACACGGCGCGCCGCGCGGCCGACTATATCCTCCGGGAGCTGACCGACGAATACGGCGGCTTTTTCTGCGGGCAGGACGCGGACAGCGACGGCGTGGAGGGGAAATATTACCTTTTTACTCCAGAGGAAGTCTGCGAAGTTCTGGGCGAGGAGGACGGTAAGGAAATCTGTCGGCTGTACAGCATCACCGCGCGCGGCAATTTTGAAGGGAAGAACATCCCCAACCGGATCGGACAGGAAGAGCCCGCCCTGCCGGCGGACGACGAGCGGTTACAAAAGCTCCGCGCCTACCGGCTGAACCGGACCGCGCTGCACAGGGACGATAAAATCCTGCTTTCGTGGAACGCCTGGACCATCCTCGCCTTGGCGCGGGCCGGTCGGGCCTTGGCAGACGAGCGATACAGCGGGGCGGCAATCCGGGCGGCGCGATTTATTGAGGATTCCATGACCGACGGGCGGAATCGCCTGTTTCTCCGCTGGCGGGACGGCGAGGCCGCTCACGCCGGACAGCTGGAGGACTACGCCGTCTACGCCCTCGCCTTGACCGAGCTTTACCGGCTAACCTTTGATCCGGTCTACCTGCAAAACGCCATCCAACGGGCGCGGCGGATGGTAGAGCTATTTGAGGACAAAGAGCGCGGCGGATACTTCATCACCGCCTCCGACGCGGAGCAGCTGATCGCCCGCCCAAAAGAAACCTACGACGGCGCGCTCCCCTCCGGCAATTCCGCGGCCGCGTCGTTGCTTCAGCGCCTGGCCGCCTTGACCGGCGAGCGCTTCTGGCAGGAAGCAGCCGACCGGCAGCTTCGGTTTGTAGCCGGTGAAATCGAGCGTTACCCGGCCGGGTACAGCTTTTCGCTTACCGTACTGGCCGACGCGCTGTATCCCCGCCGGGAGCTAATCTGCGCGGTAAGCGGAGGCGTTCCGGCGGAACTGGGCGCATTCCTGCGAACCCATCCGGCGGAGGGCTTGAACATTCTGGTCAAAACAGCGGAAAACGCCGAGGCGCTGGCCGCCTGCGCTCCCTTTACCGGGGAATATCCCATCCCTCCAAGCGGCGCGGCATGGTATCTGTGTGAAAACGGGACCTGTCAGGCGCCGGCGTCGGATTTTAGCCAGCTGCCGATGGAAGAGGTATAAAAAGACTTTTTGCGATTTCAGCGGATAGATAGGGAATCCTAGCGTCCCGCAAAAAAGGTTGTCGCATTTGTGTAGCTTGCGGCAACAAAAGTAAGGCAAAAAAGCTCCTTTGAGGTCGAACCACAAAACAAAAAAGCGGCCGGCAATTCATTACGAATTGCCGGCCGCAGGTCTGTCTAAGCACTATAAAAAAGATATTTTCGGCAGTTTTGTGTAGGACTTTGAACTCTCGTAATACAAGACTTTGAAACACAAGGCACCGGACTATGCCTTAAAGTATGCAGATCAATAAGAATCAATAAATAGATTGAGGGGTTCGTAAATCTTGTTTTTCGTTTCTTTCAATTTGAAATTTGCACTTTTTCTTTTTTGAGTCCAAACCATAGGGGTTCAAGATTTCAATGGTGTTTTCACTATCACTGAAAGCGAGTGTTGATAAAAGATATATGTAACAGACGGGAAAATCCCGTCTGACTGTAAATTAGTCCTCAATAGGATTATTGATAAGTGAAGCAAGTTTGAATTCGTGGGAGTGACCGTCATTAACAGATGTGCGGGCATTTACATAATGCACATGTTTGCCGTCAGCTATGGGGATAGCAACAGATGACTGTCCCGAAAATTCATGATGATGTCCGTCATAGGAGTCAGTACTGAATGTTACATTGTGCACATGGCTGCCTTTACACGGAATAGCTTCACCTGAAACAGTTGCAAATCTATGATTATGAGCATCTTCACAACGCTCGGCAATAAAAGTGCTACTGATAATTTCATGAACGTGCTGCTCTTTAGAGCTACAACGGTTTGTGGTTGAAACATAATTCTGTGACATAATAATTTACACCTCCTTTCTATGTTATCATTATATGCCAAGGAGTGCGAAGATGTGATTTATAAAATAGTAAAAAGAGATGTTTCCATTGTGATGTTCCTTGTAATCGCGGAGACGCTTTTTTCTGTACGGTTTCGGAATACGATAATCCATAGAGGAGGAACGACGGAGCGTTTGACTGATTTTTGTCTAAACACAAAAATCGGAACGGAGCAAAGCCACCTTTTCTCTCTTATCTGGAAACGATAATTTGAGTGAAGAGTGAAAAGGATAAAGAGAAAAGTGAAGAGTCAAAAAGAAGCGACAATCTTCTGTCGAAAATTGTCGCTTCTCTTTGGCGGAGAAGGTGGGATTCGAACCCACGGGCCCGGTTAAGGGCTTACTCGATTTCGAGTCGAGGCCGTTATGACCACTTCGATACTTCTCCGTATAATCGCACGCCGTTCTCTGAGAACGGGACGCCTGTTTATTATAGGGCAGGAGACGCCGCTTTGTCAACCGTTTCGCCGGATTTTTCCCTGCGCTGTTTTCCGAAAGCGGCCTTACGGAAGAAAGAAAAATTGCCGCGCACGGGTCGACATCGCGGCTCGGGTGTGCTATGATACCGCTTGAAAGAATCCCCCGACAGGTTTTTCCCGATAGCGCCGTCGGCGTAGGCGGGGGCGGTCCCCCGACCGGGACGGCGAGGAGAGCCGTCGTGTGAAAGGATGGAGAGTACAATGAAGCTGCAATATTTGGGAACCGCCGCCGCGGAGGCGATGCCCGCCGTGTTCTGCCATTGCGATACCTGCCGCCGCGCCCGGGAAGCGGGCGGAAGGGATATCCGCGGCCGCTCCGGACTGGTGGTGGACGATACCGCGATGATTGACTTCCCGCCGGACGTTTACATGACCTCGCTTCGCTTTGGGATTGATCTCGGAAATATCCGGGATGTTTTCGTCACCCATTCCCACGGCGACCACTTCGACGTGGAGGAGCTGGGGATGCGCCTGAACGGCGTGTTTTGTCATCTGGGGGAGCATGACGACGCGCCGGGTATCCGGGTGTATGGGAACGACGGCGTATCCCGGGCGATCGAGGCCTATGCCAAGGCGGAGAGCACCGAATTTATGACCTTTACCGAAACCCACTTTGGCGAGAGCTATCGGGCGGAGAACGGAACGGTTTTTACCTTCCTCCCCGCGCGGCATATGGAAAGCGAAAACGGCGGCTTTTATATGCTGGAATCCGCCGACGGGGAAAAGCGGGTTCTCTATGCGCATGATACCGGCCTTTTTCCGGAAGAAACCGATCGTCTGCTGGAAGGAAAACGCTTTGACTTGATCAGTCTGGACTGTTGCTTCGGCCGTTTATCCGGAGGGACCGGCGGCCATATGGGGCTGCCGGAAAACCGGCGGACAGTCGCCCGCCTGCGGGAGATGGGCTGCGCGGATGACCAGACCGTGATCGTTATCCACCATTTTTCCCACAACTGTGGACAACTCCAGGCGGAGCTGGAGCAGGAGGTCGCCGCAGACGGATATGTCGTGGCGTACGACGGCATGACCCTAACGGTTTGAGAATTTGAGGAAAAGCGTATTTCCGGGAGAGGGGTTCGCAGATTGGACAGGCAAAAACCGGAGACGGTCCGGGCATTCGCCGGCCGGGACGCCGAGCAGCGGATCGCTGAAGCGGTCCGGGAAGAGGAAAATGTCCGCGGCCTGTGGTTTTCCGGGGCGGAGCTCCGGCTGGAGACGCTTCGTTCCCTGACCTTTGGGGACTGCCGTTTTCAAAGCTGCCGCTTTATTGGTGCGGCGTCCGGAAAGCTCGCGCTGGTGGAAACTGTTTTGGAGGATTGCGACCTGTCGAACGCCGATCTGTCCTCCGCGCTGCTCCGCCGGGTGGAGTTCCGCCGGTGCCGGGCGACCGGCCTGCTGCTGGCGCATACGCTGGCGAATCGTGTGCGGATGGAGGAATGCGTCTGCCGGTATCTGAACCTCAGCGCCGCGGACTGGAAGTCCGCCGTTTTCCAGAAGTGCGACCTGTCCGGCGCCAGTATCCGGGAGACGCGCCTGCACAAGGCGGTGTTTACCGACTGTAATCTGACGGGGGCGGAGCTGTTTCATACCCCCCTCGGCGGCGTGGACCTGACCAGCGACGACATCGGAGGAATTCTGCTGGCCGGCGGCGAGCTTCGCGGGGCGATCGTGACGCCCTATCAGGCGTGCGAGCTGGCCCGCCTTCTGGGAGTCGTGATCCGGAATCCTTCGGAGGAATAGAAAACGGACACCTATGAAGACGGGTGGTAATACAGAACAAACAGCAGCGCCCGCGGCCTGTAACGAAGGCTGCGGGCGCTGCTCAGCTTGTCAACGAAGCCATCTCCCAAAAAGATTGAAAAAAAGTTTTCGCCCGCCTTTTTCAAAAGGCGGTGGGGTACCGGGGCAAAGCCCCGGTTCGCCCTCCCTAGAGGACTCCTCTGCGAAGGAGTCCTCTGCGGAGGATTCCTCTGCGGAGGGTGGAAAACCTTCTCCAGAAGAGCGCAGGAGGGGCGTAAAACGTCCCACCGGGACGTTTTACGATGGGAAACCCTCGCCGGGGGTTCCCCGATGCGGCGCGTTGCGCCGCATAAAGATTTTCCATTGGTGCAGCTTGCTGTTTGATAGAGCGAAGCTTTCGCTCCGGTATGCGCCCGTTATCCCTTCCGTCGGGCGGCGGCTTTTTCCGCGAAGCGATCCCGCTTGACGGTGCAGCGCTCGTGGGTCCCTTCCCCGATCAGGCCGACCTCGTCCCAAGCGGATATCTTGAACAGAAAGCGGCGGTCGTCCGCTTCCAGGATTTCCGCCTCGGCCCGGACGATCGCGCCCTCCGGCGTGGGACAGAGGTGGCGGACGTTTACAGAGGTGCCGACCGTGGTAATCCCTTCCGGCAGGAAGGGCTGTACCAGCGCCAGGGCGGTATACTCCATCAGCGCGATCATATAGGGAGTGGCGAACACGTCCACCGTTCCGCTTTTCAGCGAACTGGCCAGCCGGTCCCTGGTTACGGTCCACTCCTGCGTTCCTTTTTTTCCAATAAGCTCGTTATTCATACGCATTCCTCTTTTCTGTATTTGACGGCGGGGCTTTTCCCGCCGCAGTATTTTAGACGGAAGAGACGCGGAGCAAACAAACGACGACGTTTTTCCAATCGATATTCTACCATAAAATGAAGAAAAGCCCAAGAGAAAAACGCGGACAGGGCAGGGATGACATGGATAAAAATTTTTTGACCTTGGCGGTGGAAGAAACCGGAGAAGAATGGTACAATACATTAGAATACGGTTTCCAGTGTGAAAAAACCGAAACCAAAAGGAAGCGGAGGGGTATTGGCGATGGAAACAAACCGTATAAAACAAACACCGTCCAGCGCGGCTTCCTCCGCGGGTTCCGGCGTTCGCCGCATCCATTTTATGGACGAGGTACGGGGATTCGATATTATCCTGATGGTATTGTTCCATGGCTTTTATACGATCGGCTATTTATTTGACGTTGCCTGGGGACGGGCGCTTTTTCAGTTTTTTCAGCCGGCGGAGGCCTTTTTTGCGGGGCTTTTCATTTTTATCTGCGGCATTTCCTGCCGCCTGTCCCACAGCAACTGGAAGCGGGGCGGCCTGCTCCTGCTGATCGCCGTGGGAATTTCCGTTGTCCTTTGGATTTTTATGCGGGAGGAAATGATCTGGTTTGGCATCCTTCATTTTCTGGCCGTGGCGATCCTTTTGTTTGCCCTGCTGCGTCCATTGCTCGACCGGGCGCCGCCGCTGGCGGGGCTGCTGGTCTGCGCGCTCCTGTTTTTCCTGACCTGGTGGGTCCCGGGATACCGCGCGGGCATGTTTGGCGTTCCGGGGCTGTTTTCGATTCCGGTGCCGGAGGCTCTGACAAAAATGCGGTGGCTGTATCCCCTGGGGCTGAGCTATATCCCTGCCGCGGATTATTTTCCCCTCCTTCCCTGGATTTTCTGCTTCCTGGGCGGGAGCTTTGCCGGCGTCTGGGCCAGACAGGGCCGTTTCCCCTCTTTCATGTACCGGCGGCGCGTTCTCTTTTTCTCCTGGATCGGGAAGCATACGCTGGTGATCTATGTCCTTCACCAGCCGGTAATATACGGGATATGCCTGGGAATTTCCCTGCTGGCCGGCCGGCTTGGAGGGTAAGCCGCCTACGCTAAAAACAGTCCCGGCAAACCGACGGATATTTTTGGAAAAGCGCAGAAAATGTTGACAAAACTATGGACAGGCTGTACAGTAAAAGCATAGATCGTATAATGGGCGTTTTGTCCCCGCTTCGGCCGGCCGGAAGAGCCGCCTTGCCGACAGGGGGACAAGCAGGATAGAGAAAACCGATCGCAGCGGGCCGGCGAGACTCCCGTTTACGCGGGTTCCGTTTGGACGGAGCTTTGGAAAGAGCCTGCGGGAAAGGAAAGGGATATTCGTGAGCAGAGTCCGACGGTTTGGCGCGGCGCTCCTCAGCGCGGCGCTTCTGATGGCGAATTCCGCCGGCTGGACGGCGGCGGCGGAAACAGCGGCCGCTGCGACGCCGGAGGAGCTGCAGCAGCAATTGGATCAGCTGCAGCTCAAGGAAGCGGAATTGCGGCAAAAGGTGGACGCCGCCCGGGCGGGCCTTTCGGAAAAAGAGGAATATAAAGCGAGCCTTGACGGGCAGATCGAAAATGTGGTCGAACAGATCGCGCTGCTCGGCCGGCAGGCGGCTGCAATCGACGGAGAAATTGAGGAAAAGGAAGCGGCGATCGCCGGGCATGAAGCGGCGATCCGGGAAAAGGAGGCGGCGAACGCCGGCCGCTTCAAAGAATTGCAGCAGCGGCTGCGGGCCATTTCCAAAAGCGGGAACTTTTCGATGCTGCAGATGCTGCTGGATACCGATTCGTTTACCGATTATCTGATCAAGTCCAAAATGATGAAAACCGTGGCGGACAACGACCAGCGGCTGATGGACGAACTGGAAACCGAGATTCAGGCGATACATATTGAAAAGAATACTCTGAACAACGAAAAAACGGCGCTGCGGAAGCAGAAGGACGAGCTGGCCGCCGTTCAGAGCCGCGCCGACGACAAGAAGAGGGAGCTGGACGAGCTGAGCCGGGAAGCCGCCGTCCTTATCGGAGAGTTGGAGAAGGACGTCGATTATTACACCAGCAGTCTGGAAGAAACCCGGCGGCAGGAAGAGGCGATGGATCAGCTGATCGAAGACCTGCTCAACAGCATCCCGCCGGCAACCACGACTACCGCGCCGCCGACCACGACGACTACCACAGCGGCAGTCACCACGACCACGACGACTTCCGGGCCGACGATGCCGACCGATCCGACCGGGACCTCCCCCACCGCCTCGTCGCCGACTACCACCACGACGACGGCCACCGCGGCGCCCACCAATCCGGATGGGACGCTGCCCACCACCCCGGGCGGTCTGTATGACAGCGGAACCATGTACTGGCCGGTGCCCACGGTGAAATACCTCAGCGATACCTTCGGCGGGCCCCGGAAGCATAAAGGCATCGACATCGCCAACAGCCCGACGGTGCCGGTGTATGGGGAAAACGTCGTCGCCGCCCGGGACGGCGTGGTGATTTATTCCAACTATATCCGGAATCCCAGTCTGCCGGAGAAAAACCAGGGCGGCGGTTACGGCTTTTACTGCATCGTGGATCACGGCCTGGATCCCAGCGGAAAGCGCATCGTTACCCTGTACGCGCATACCTCGGTGATGTACGCCCGAGTCGGGGACGTGGTGAAGGGCGGACAGACCGTGCTGGCGCAGGCCGGCAACACTGGCAACGTGACTGGTCCCCACCTGCATTTTGAGGTGCGGGAGAACAACGTCTGCGTGGACCCCTTTAAAAACGGCTACCTGATCCGCAAATGATCCGGCGGAGTGAGCCGCGTGTTCCCGTCCCCGGCAAAAAGCGACCGGGACAATAAACAGCCGCCGTCCGGTATTTTCCGGACGGCGGCTGTTTTTATACGGATGTTTCCGGCGGCGGCAGGCCGCATCAGCTGAATGATAGCTACAGCCCCAAGGCTTTCAGGTATTCCCGGCTGATACGGGCCGCCTCAAGAGAAGGCCGGTCGGGAGAATCGTCCTGCTCCACCACCACGGTGGAGGACCCGGCGTCTTCTGCCGCCGCCAGGATAGCGGGGAAATCCTGAAGCCCCATGCCGAGCGGCTGGAAGCGGAAATCGTTTGCCGCCTCCGCCTGCTCCGTTTCCCCCGCGTTCCCCTTGTCGTCGATCAGGGCGTAGACCGGCCCCCCATTCAGCCGGGAGCTGGTGAAATCCTTGAGATGAACGACCGGGCTGCGGCCGGCGTATTTGCGCAGATACGTGGCGGGGTCCTCTCCCGCATACCGCACCCAGCAGGTGTCAATTTCGGTTTGCAGCACGTCGGCCGGCAGGGCTTCATACAGCCAGTCCAGCTTATATTTGCCGTCCACAGTTTCGAATTCGAAATCATGGTTATGATACAGCAGCTGTATCCCTGCGGCCTTCAGTATTCGGCTGACTGCGGTAAAGTCGCGCAGGGTCTGCTCGAAAGCGTCGCTGCCTTTATGACGTTCAGGCCCCATCCACGGCACCGCGCAGTATTTCGCGCCGATGGTTTTCAGGAAAGCGGCCTCCGCCTCCCCGTTCTTCAGGAAAACGTCGTAGCCCTGATGAACGGAGACGCATTCCAGGCCGATTTCGTCCAGCATACGGCGGATATCCTCCGCTGCATGATTATAGTAGCCGGCGAACTCCACATAATCGTATCCCATCGCCTTCACGGCGCGGAGAGCGCTTTCCATGTCCTTTGCCATCTCGTCGCGCACCGAGTAAAGCTGCAGGGCGACCTGAAACTTTTTCATATGTTCCTTTGCTCCTTCCTGTTGCGCCGCCCAGCCGGGTTCTCCACCAGCGTTTGCCGGCGGCGCAATCGAAAATGCCTGTCGGCATTTTCCCAACGTTGCTATTATACCATAGCGCCGCCCAACCGGGTTCTCTGCCAGCCTTATCCGGCGGCGCAATTGAGAAATGCTGTCGCATTTCTCCCCGCCGACATTATACCATAAAGGAATCAGGAAGACGATCATCCAATCCGGCGGGTTTTCTAAACTTTTTTTACCAATGACGCGGCTTTTCTATGCCGTTCGGCTATTTTGCGCAGCGAATAGCCGCTTTGATGTATCCTTTCGGCTTGCGCTCCATTTCCTCATTGGCGAGGTCAAAATCCTCCATCGAGTAAATGTGGTTGGTCACGCCCTTGAAATCCCATTTGCCGGAGGAGAGCAGGTCCAGCGCGTTGCGGCAGCAGTCGGTCTGGAAATCCGTGCGGCGCTCGTGCGCGCTCAGCGCGGTCATCGCCTTCACGTTCCACAGCATGAAGTCCACACTGCGGGGGCCGTCGTTATGGTAGCCGCCCACGCAGAGCAGCCCGTGGGCGCTTACCATCTCGCCGGCGAGGCGAAGCGCGCTTTCGGTACCGGCAAACTCCATCACGTTCCGGAAGCCCAGTTCGAAAATGTGGTTGTCCGTCACACTGCGGGTCAGGTCCTCGCCGCCCCAGTTGTTCCAGTTCAGGATATAATCGGCGGGCAGCTCCTCCGGTGCGTAAACCTCGGTCGCGCCAAAACGCAGCGCGTTTTCTCGCGCCTCTTCCCGCGGGTCCACGGCAACGATTTTCCCCGCGCCCTTCAGCTTGAAAAGGGAGATCATTCCCAGCCCCATATAGCCCGCGCCCACAACGGCCACCGGATCGCCGGGAACCAGAATCGGCATCTTGCTCGCCGCGCTCAGAAGACAGGAAAGCGGTTCGGCGATCGCATCCTCATCGGACAGATTGTCGGGAACATGCACGGTGCAGCGGGGACTCATGAGGATATATTCCGCGTAACCGCCGCCCAGGCCGGTGACGCGGTCTCCCACCCGGAAGCCGGTGACGTTTTTTCCTACCTCGGCCACCACGCCCACCGGCTCGTGGCCGAAGAGCTGGCCGTTAAACGCAGTGGACCAGGGATACCATTCGGAGTGGCACATGCCGGTATAAGTTACCTTCACCAGCAGCTGGTCATCGTTGGGCTTCGGAATGTCCATCTCCACAATCTTACTTTTGCGCGGGCTCTCCATAACAATACGCTTCATAACCGATTCCTCCCCTATTGTAATTGTTATATATTTGGGATACTTACGCGTCCGAGCCTGTTCAGGGCCTTTGATAAAACGTTTACGCTTTGGGCAAAAATCCAGCCTGCCGGGGAAAACATCTGAAAATTCTCTGTTTTGTTCATTCTATCATCCGGCGGTGGAAAAGAAAATCGAGCAAAGCGACTTCGAGATGGACAAAACCGATTTTTATGGTACAATGTCGTTAGGCGCCGCCGGAAAAGGCCGGTATAGCATCCGGTCGGGCGGCGCACTGTGATTGAAATAGGAGCGGACGGCGCGCTGGAAAAACCGACGCAGAAGCCGGCTCATTTAAGGAGAGAACCCGCCATGGAAATCAAATTGATTGGTGCCGCATCCAGTCTTCTGACGAGGGCGCCCCGGCATCAGCACAACGACTGGGAGGTTGTGCTGTATCTGGAGGGCCGGGCCGTCCATACCATCGGAGAAACGAAATTTGACGTCTTTCCCGGCGTGATTCTCTGCCAGCCGCCCGGCGTCCCGCATGGGACGGTGTCGGAGGAAGGGTTTCGGGATATGTACTTCCAGGCGGAGGGGTTTCTCCCTCCCGGCGAGGAGGTGGTTCCGGCCTTTCTGGATGATACCGAAGGGCGATTCCACACGCTGTTTTCCTATGCGTATAACGCGTTTCATCAACAGGAGGCCAACTATACGGCGCTGGTGAACGCGCTCGGGGAGACAATGCTCCAGCTGCTGGTGGGGTGGTCCGCCGTGCCGGAGCCTGACCCGGAAGTGGCGGCGTTTGAGAACCTGCTGACGGAGAACCTCACAAACCCCGGCTTCCGGGTGGGCGAGGCGATGGAGAAAACCGGCTACTGCTCGGACTATTTCCGCCGCCGGTTTCGGCGGGCGACCGGCGTGACGCCGACGGCCTATCTCACCGATCTGAGGGTGCAGTATGCCAAAAAACTGCTTGGCCAGCAGAGCGTTTCGGGGCTGACTACCCGGGAAATCGCCCATATGGCGGGATTTCCTGACCCCTATTACTTTTCCCGTGTGTTCAAAAAAAAGACCGGCGTCAGCCCGACCGGGTACGCTGGAAGTGCAGGCGGAAAGTAAATGATACGGCTGCCGGCTTTCGCCTACGGCGAAAGCCGGAAAATGCGCGCCGCCAGCTATGGCGCGCAAGGGCTTTTTCAAAGGAACTGCCGGACAATGCTTCGCATTGTCCGGCAGTTCCCCCTTATCGGTATTTTTTCACTTTTTTCATCCGGTTGCGGCGACGGCGGCGGTTGTGGACAATGTTCAGGATAATGTACCCCACCAACAGCACGCCAAGCAGTGCCAGCCCCCCATAAAACCAGGGAGAAGTCAGGAACTTCTGCACATCCGCCCAGAGGGAGAGGATTTGGCTGCGCTCCACCGATTCGCTTGCGATCAGGTTGACCTCCCCGATCTTCTGATCCACGTTGATGAACAGCTCTACCTTGCCGTATACCTCGCCCTTGGTGACCGGCGCGTCTACCATGTCCGCCGTGAGGGTTTCCTTTTTCAGAATAGTGGAGGGATCCAGATCGTTGGCCACGGTGGCGGAAAAATTGGTTTCGGGCACCAGCGTCACGCTGTCCCGGTTCCAGGCCAGGCGAACCGGCAGCTGGGTCACCGGCTCGTTTTTGCTCAGCAGGGTTTTATAGGTGAAATTGTTAAAAGCCCAGCGGTAAAGGGTCTTGCTGTCCCGGAAATGGACGCCGCTCTCCCCTTCGCTGTTCTGCTCGGGACAGCCGAGCACCACGACAAGATACTCGTATCCGCTGTCCCGCGCGACCGAAGCGAGGCAGCGCCCTGCCGAGTCGGTGTATCCGGTTGTTCCGAAGGCCAGCGGCTCGTAATAATATTTGGTGGACTGCCGAAGCATGTCGTTGGAGCTGGGGAGGGAGCAGTCGCCGTCCCCTCCGCTGACCGGGGTGGCTGTATACTGGGAAGCGGCGAACAGGGATTCGAATTCCGGAAAATCCATGGCGTACCGCATGATGCGGTAAATGTCCCGGGCGGAGGTATACTGATTGATATGGTCGATGCCGGTCACGTTGGCGAACGACGTGTTTTCACAACCGATTTTCTGCGCAGTGGCGTTCATCTCCGCGACAAACTGCTCCTCGCTTCCGGCCAGGGTTACCGCCAGGGTCATACAGGCGTCGGCCGCCGTACGGATGGAGGACATGGAGAGCAGGTCCCGGATGGTCCAGGTTTCCCCGAATTTCATATTTGCGTCGGTCAGGCCGGTCCCCGCAAAGCGGTTAAAAGACTCCACCGTATAAGTGCCGGTCGCCGTGTCAATGTCAATATCCTTGTCCCGGATCATCTGGATGGAGACCGCCGCGACCATAAATTTAATCAGCGCCGCGGGGGATTTCATCGCGTCGGCGTCCCGTTCATATAACACGGTGTCGTCCGCCTGGGTGGGGCCGAGACCAACCACCAGCGCCGCCTGCGCGTTGATGGAAACGTCGGCGGGCAGCTCATAGGAGGCCGCCGCGCCCAGAGGAGCGCCGCACAGCGCGAGCAGCAGCGCCAGAATAAGCATCAAAGCCGAAATCCGGATTTTCTTTGTTCTGTTCATAGACAATCCCCAATGTTTTGATATAATATAAGGGAAAAGGGTTCTTCGATCCTCTTAATCCATTCCATCCTCTTCCCGGCCGGAGCTTTCGCTTCTTCTTTTAGTATAGCAAATCCGCCGGACATTTCCAGTAACAATATTGTCACCATCCATGGCTTATGCCCCCCGCGCCGGGCGCGATTCCCCAGGCGGATACATCGGATGGCTGGAGAAGTTTTCGGAAAGGCAGGTCCATATATGGTTTATATCACCGGCGACACCCACGGGGACTATTCCCGCTTTACATCCTCCGCCGCCCGCCGCCTGAAAAAGGGCGATACCCTGATCGTCTGCGGGGATTTCGGCTTTCTCTGGGACGGCGGCAGGCAGGAGCGGGCGCTGCTCAAAAAATTCGCCCGCCTTCCGTATACCGTGCTGTTCCTGGACGGACGGCATGAGAATTACGATCTGCTGAAAGAATACCCCGTTACCGAATGGAACGGCGGCAAGGTGCAGGCGATCGGGGAAAATCTGATGCACCTCCTGCGGGGGGAGATTTACACCATCGAATACGAAACCTATTTCGCGTTCGGCGGCGGCGAGACGCCCGACCCCAACCTCCGCACCGACGCCAAAACCTGGTGGGAGGAGGAAATGCCCACTGCCGAAGAAATGCTCGCCGGCCGCCGCCGGCTGGAGGAAGCGGGAAACAAGGTGGATTTTATCCTGACCCACGAGCCTTCCGGCAAAGCCCGCGGCTACATGAGCGGAAAGGGCGAACGGATCGACGGCGTGAATATTTATCTGAACACCATCGAGGACAGCGTGGAATATACCCGGTGGTTTTTCGGCTGTCTCCATCTTGATAAGCCGATGAGCAAGCGGCATCTTGCCGTTTTCCGCGAAATTGTGCCGGTGCATGAAAAGCGGGAGAAAGAGGGCGGGAAGCGATGAGGGACGGAATCCCGGAGGAAAAATACCGCTTTTTTACCACCTGTCTCCGGGAACTGCTGGAGGAGGTCCCCCTCGACCGGATGGAATCGTTCCTTCAGCATGGGGACACGTCCTGCCTGCGGCACTGTGTGTCGGTCGCTTATCTCAGCTATCGGATGAGCCTGCGGCTCCGCCGGCCATGCGACGCCCGAAGCCTGATCCGGGGCGCGATGCTGCATGATTATTTTCTGTATGACTGGCATGAAAAGGACGACGGCCACCGCTGGCACGGCTTTACCCATCCCGGAACGGCGCTGGAGAACGTCCGGCGCCTGCTCGCCCTCAATCCGGTGGAGCGGGATATCATTCTGCGGCATATGTGGCCGCTGACCCCGACCCCTCCCCGTTACCGGGAGGCATGGCTGATCTGCCTGGCGGATAAAATCTGTTCGCTGCGGGAAACCGCGCGGCTTCGTCCCTATGCGCTGCAGCCGGTTTACGCCGCGTCGGGGATCGCCGCCCGGCTGGCGGCGCGGAAGACCCGGCGGGATATCCGGTGAAGCCTGCTTGGGCGGAACTCGCCCCTGGAGGGGCATTAATCGTCCCCCTCGGGGTATACCAACGTAGTATGGGTACACACCTGTTCGATCTTATCCCGCAGGGCGAGAAAATCGGCGAAGGCGTCCGGCTTCTGGTTCGGGTTGCGGAGAAGGGCGGCAGGATGCAGCGTCCCCATCATCAGGACGCCGCTTTTCTCAAAAAACTGGCCGTGCTGCCGGGTCACCTTGAAATCGGGCGAGATCAGCCGGCAGGCCGCCACCCGGCCGAGACAGACCACGATTTTCGGCCGGATCAGCCGAAACTGCTCCCGCAGCCAGCCGATGCAGGCGTCCTGTTCCTCCGGCAGCGGATCGCGGTTCCTGGGGGGGCGGCATTTGACGATGTTGGCGATGTATATGTTGTGCTCGCGGGATAATCCCACGGCGGCAAGCATTTTATCCAGCAGTTGTCCGCCGCGGCCGACGAAGGGCTCGCCCTGCAGGTCTTCGTTTTCTCCCGGCCCCTCTCCGACGAACAGTACCTCCGCGTCGGTTTTTCCCACGCCGAACACCACGTTGGTGCGGGTGGCGGCGAGGCCGCAGGCTGTGCAGCCCCGGCATTCCGCTGCGAGGGTATTCCAATCCCGTTGTTCCATAGCGTTATCCTGCCTTTTTAAAAAGTGAAAATACCTGTCATATTTTGCGCCGCCCGGCCGGGTTCTCTGCCAACGCTTTCCGGCGGCGCAATCGAGAAATGCTGTCGCATTTCTCCCTGCCGACATTATACCATAACGCCGCCCGGCCGGGTTCTCTGCCAACGCTTTTCGGCGGCGCAATCGAGAAATGCTGTCGCATTTCTCCCTGCCGACATTAATACTATAGCGCCGCCCGGCCGGATGCTATGCCGGCCTTTGCCGGCGGCGCCTAACGACATTATATCATAACGCCGCTTGAAAAAACAGGGCGGGCGCGGTACAATAGAGAAAGATTTCGGAAAGGGATGTTAGAGAAATGAAAAATCAAGTGTTGGTGGAAACCTCCGCACGGCACGTCCACCTCTCTCAGAAGGATCTGGAGACCCTCTTCGGCGAAGGCTATCAGCTGACCAATAAAAAGGACCTGTCCCAGCCCGGGCAGTTCGCCTGCACCGAGCGGGTGGACGTGGTCGGCGCCAAAAAGACGCTGGCAGGCGTCACCATCCTCGGCCCGGTCCGTCCCGACACCCAGGTGGAGCTGTCGCTGACCGACGCGCGTTCCATCGGTGTGGATGCGCCGGTTCGAGAATCGGGTGATATCGCCGGTTCCGGCGCCTGCAAGCTGGTCGGCCCGAAGGGGGAGGTCGAGCTGGCGCAGGGCGTGATCGCCGCGAAGCGCCACATCCACATGACCCCGGCCGACGCGGAGGAGTTCGGGCTGAAGGATAAGGACGTCGTCCGTGTGAAGATCGACAGTGACGGCCGCGCGCTAGTGTTCGGCGACGTGGTTGTGCGGGTGAGCGGCAAATACGCGCTGGCCATGCATATTGATACCGACGAGTCCAACGCCGCCGGCGTTAAGCCGGGCATGATGGGCGAAGTGGTGAAATAACGCATAACGAAAAACGATTCCAGGGGGCGGCGTTTGCTTCCTGGAATTTTTTATTATTGAAAAACGCTTGACAGGGGAAAACCGATTCTGTATAGTAACAAAGTTTGTGCTGTAATCGCGTTTTGCACAAGCGCTGCCCGTAATGTATAAAGTTTTAGGAGATGTTACCGCCCTGCCCGGGCTGTACGCCATCGGGGATGGAGCGGGGATCACCCGCGGCCTGATGCAGGCGAGCGTCACCGGCGTAGTGGTTGCCCGGGATATTGCCGGAAAACGGTAATGGATTTTGGTCGGGTTATCCCTCGGGTTATCCCAAAGAGATAGCCCGATTTTTGAAAATTATACCAGTTCTTGAGAAATATGCACACAATAATACGCCTGGTGAAAAATTCGGTATCTTTGGATTGTGTTTCCAATAGGAACGGAGACTTTAGGGAGAATTCCGCTATGGGCCGGCCATGGAGAGATTTTTTGAAGAGAGGGACAGGAATATGCAGGAAACCAAAACCGACCGGGACGCCCTGCGGCGGCAGATCGGCCGGTATTCCGGGACTCTGCTGCGGGTGGCGTTCGCTTATGTGAAGAACACCGCTGACGCGGAGGATATCGTGCAGGAGGTGTTTCTCACCTTGTTTGCCGACCCGCCGGATTTTGCGGACGAGGAGCATGAGAAGGCATGGCTGCTCCGCTGTACCATCAACCGGAGCAAAAACGTTTTAAAATCGGCGTGGTTCCGCAAGCGCGCCCCGCTGGAGGAAGCACTCGGCGTCCTGGCGGCGGAGGACGGCGGGCTGCTGGCGGCGGTTCTGGCGTTGCCGGAGAACTACCGCGCCGCTATCCACCTGCATTATTACGAAAATTACAGTATTCAGGAGATCGCGGATATTCTTGGCCGGAAACCCGCCACAGTGGGTACCTGGCTGGCCCGCGGCCGCGACCGGCTGCGCGCCGCTCTGGAAGGAGGGCTTAACGATGAATGATGCATTTTCGATCCGGTACCGCGCGGTGGCGGAACGTCTGCCCTTCTCTGCGGATTTTGAGGAGCGGGTGCTGAAGCGGGCGATGGCCGGGGAAAAGCCGCGGCCGTTGTCGCCGCTGACGCGGATACCGGCGAAGGCCCGGCGGGCGGCGGGAATCGCCGCGCTGGCGGCCTGCCTTGTGCTGGCGGTGCTTTGCCTCGTCCCCCTGTTCCGGGGCGGGACAGTGAAGCTCCCCCATTCCACCGGCAGCGTGTCGGTTCGGGTAGTGGGAAACCCCGACCTGCCCGTCCGCGCCCCAATGACGTGGGAAACGGCGGAAGAACAGGCCCTGTTCGATGGAGCGGACGCGGTCTTTTCCGGCCGGGTGCAGAAGCTGGAAACGCTGGAGCTTGAGGTGGGCGGCGAGCTGTCTTACCGCTCCCGGGCCGCGGTGCTGGTGGATCGGGTATGGAAGGGAGAAGCCCATGCCGGGGAGACGGTGAGCATCCTCCTGCCCTACGCCGTCCACGGCGAAAGCGGGGAGACGGAGATCATCAACCGGCTCGCGGAGGGAACGAAGGCGCTCTTCCTCGCACAGACGTACACAGAGGAGGACGTTCTCTCGAACGACGAGGGGACGCTGGCGCTGATGGACCTCGCTGCGTATGGGCTGAGGGACGACCGGCATCTTATCCTGCGGGGAGAGAACGGCGAAGCGGTGTGCTGTCCGGGGACGTATCCCTCCCTGCCGGAGGGCGCGGCATACGCCCAGGCGGAAGCCCTCGCCGACCGGCTGACGGGGCCGAAGCTGACGGTGGCGACCATCTCCACCTCCGCTTCGGCGACGGCGGCAAGCACGAATACGCTGACCGGAACAACCACGACGGGCGGCGCAAAAACTACGCAGTCAAAGACGACAGCAGCAACTGCACCGACGACAGCAGCACCGATTATGGAAAGAGCGGAGGACTATTACTACGGAGAAATTGCGAGCGGCGGTTTATTAGGCGGACCGTTATACCGTATTGCTGAAGACGGAAGTATGATACGGCTTCCCATAGAAAATTCGTTGCACTCTTTCTGGACAGATGGAGCTTGGCTCTTTAGCCATGAGTGTGATTCCAGTTCCGCTGAGAAAAGCGGCATCTTCCGCTACAAAGCGGATGGTACTGGTCAACAGAAGATTTTTGACGGCTATACGATGGCATATACCTTTAATAAAAACAGCATTCTTTTTTCCAGCCAGCCGGATTATGCGAGAGGGGATTATGCCTCGTCATGGGATCAATCTCTTTACTCTATGGATAAGGATGGAAACAACCGAAAAGAAGTTTACCGCTGCGAAAAAACGCAAAATATAGTAAGACTGGCGGCGGATGAAAACAATGCCTATGCGATTGTCGGGCAATCCAGTCCGATGTGTACGAAAATTATTCAAATCTCTCTCTCAAATGGCTCTGCAAAAACAATTTACACCACCGATGCCAGCAGCGAGTTTGTCATCTGTACGAGTGTGGCAACGGATAAGCTTTTGGTTGACAATGGGTGGCTGTACTTTTTTGAATGTCTTCCTGTGGACTCTCCCGATTATCCCATGAACCCTATGCGGCGATTGGTTAGAATGCGTACGGATGGAACAGGGAAAACTATGCTGGTCAAGGATGTTTTCAGGGGAACGACGCCGGAGTTTTATGGGGGACGGGTTTATTTCATATATTCGGATGGCACAAACGAAGGCCTATTTTCCTTGTCGCTTGATAATTTAGCGGAAAAGCCGGCTTATTTCCCATTAAAGTTCCCGTCAGGAAAAACCTGCAGTTTGTCAGGCTTCCAGTTTTGCGGCGATTATCTTTATTATCAGTATTCCATTAAGGAAAAAGATGCATATGGAGTATTGTTGACAAATGGTAGCGGTATTGGTCGTGTTCGACCAGATGGAAGCAAGGCCCAGCTATTTGAATCACAGTAATGTAAAAAGGAAGCCCGCAGGAATTCTCCTGTGGGCTTCCTTTCTTTATAACAATATTTTATTCCATCCCTTTTACCGGGCGGCAGCGCCATATCTTTTCCGCGTAGTCGCGGATGGAGCGGTCGGAGGCGAAGACGCCGCTTTCCGCCGTGTTGGTCAGCGCCATGCGGGCCCATTTCCGCCGGTCGGCATAGGTCTGCGCCGAGAGCGCCTGCGCGCGGGCGTAGTCCTCGAAATCAGCCAGCACCATATACGGGTCGGCGTTGGCGATGGAACCAGCCACCTCGCTGTAGGCCCGGCCGCCGAAGCCCTGGAACATGGCGTCGATGGCGCGGTGGATGTGGGGGTTGCCGGTATACAGCGCCTGCGGATTATAGCCGCCCCGCTGCTTGAGCTCCTCCACCTCCCGCACGGTCATGCCGAAAATGAAGATGTTATCCGGTCCGACCGCCTCATAGATTTCCACATTCGCGCCGTCCATAGTGCCAAGAGTGACCGCGCCGTTCATCATCAGCTTCATGTTGCCGGTACCGCTCGCCTCGGTTCCCGCAAGGGAAATCTGCTCGCTGATGTCGGCCGCCGGCATCAGCAGCTCGGCCAGCGTTACGCGGTAGTCCTCCAGATATACCACCTTCAGCTTATCCCGCACCGCCGGATCGCTGTCGATCTCCTTCCCCAGCGCGCAGATAAAGCGGATGATCTCCTTGGCCAGGTAATAGCCGGGGGCGGATTTCGCGCCGAACAAATAGGTGCGGGGGACGAAATCCATGCCCGGGTTTTCCTTGAGGGTAAGGTAGGTGTGCAGGATATGCAGCGCGTTCAGATGCTGGCGCTTATACTCGTGCAGACGCTTCACCTGCACGTCGAAAATCGAGTCCGGGTCGACCGTGACGCCGTTGTTCTCCCGGATATATTCCGCCAGCCGGACCTTGTTTTCCCGCTTGATCTTCAGGAAATCGTCCAGCGCCGCGGAGTCGTCGGCATAGGGGCGGAGCTTCGACAGCTCCGCCGCGTCCAGCACGAAGCCGTCCCCGATCTTGTCCGTAATAAAGCGGGTCAGGCCGGGGTTGGCCTGGCACAGCCAGCGGCGGTGGGCGATGCCGTTGGTCACGTTGCCAAACTTCTCCGGCATCATGGTATACTGGTCGTGGAACACGTCGTTTTTCAGGATTTCGCTGTGCAGCCTGGAAACGCCGTTCACCGAATGGGCGGCCGCCACGCAGAGGTTGGCCATCTTGATCACGCCGTAGCTGATAATCGCCATTCGGCCGACCTTTTCTTTATCCCCGCCGGTTTCCTGCATCATCTGCTCGCTGAAACGGTTGTTGATTTCGCAGACGATCTGATAAATGCGGGGCAGGCGCTGGCGGAAGAGGTCCTCCGGCCAGCATTCCAGCGCCTCGGCCATAACGGTGTGGTTGGTGTAGGCCACCGTGCGGGTGACGATATCCCACGCCGGGTCCCAGCCGTAGCCGCATTCGTCCAGCAGAATGCGCATCAGCTCGGGAATGGCGAGGGTGGGATGGGTGTCGTTGATATGGATGGCGGTCATCTCGGGCAGGGTGTCCATCGAGCCGTACTCCTCAAGGTGGCGGCGGACGATGTCCTGCACCGAGGCGGATACCAGGAAATACTGCTGGGAAAGCCGCAGGGACTTGCCCTCGCGGTGGTTGTCGGCCGGGTACAGCACCTGGGTGATGACCTCCGCCATGGCCTTCTGCTCCATGGCGCGCATATAATCGCCCTGGTTGAACAGGGACATATCCATCCCCGGGGAGGTGGAACGCCACAGCCGGAGGGTGGAGACCCCCTTCCCGTCCTTGCCGGCGACCATCAGATCATAGGGCTGGGCGAGGACCACATTGGCATTTTCGTGCTCCACATGATGATAGCCGCCGTCCCACCATTCCCGGATTTCTCCGTCGAATTTCACCTTTTTGGTCAGCTCCGGCCGGGGAAGCAGCCAGCTTTCTCCGCCCGGCAGCCAGAAGTCGGGCAGCTCGGTCTGCCAGCCGTCCACCAGCTTCTGGCGGAAGATGCCGTACTCGTACAGCAGGGAATACCCAATCGCCGGGATGGATTCGGTGGCCAGGCCATCCAGGAAGCAGGCCGCCAGCCGGCCCAGGCCGCCGTTGCCCAGTCCCGCGTCCGGCTCCAGCTCGTACAGCGCGTCCAGCTTCACATCGTATTTCGCCAGGACGCGGCGGGCCTCTTCGGTCAGGTTGAGGTTGTACAGCGTGTTTTTCAGAGAGCGGCCCATCAGGAATTCCATGCACAGGTAATATACCTGACGGGAATTCTGCTTATGGGCCTTGGCAATATAATCCACCCGTTTGCTGCGCATGAGGTCACGGAGGACCAGAACCAGTGCGTTATAGAAGTTTTCGTCGGTCGCGCCTTCCGGCTGTACCGAGAAGTTATGCAGCAGCTTGGCGGACAGCTTTTCTGCAAGCTCCGCTTCCGTCATGGCGGGACGTCCGGCAGCGGAGGAAGCCGCCGGCGCAGCTTGCGCGGCCTTTGAGAGGGACGCCCTTTTCCCCTTATTCGTTTTTTCAGCCATCATGACCGTTCCTTTCCTGAACCGCCGCCGCTTGTTTCACAAGGTCGGCGGCGTCTTATTTCCATAGCGCGGCCTGAGCATAGCCTGCTGAGGTTCATTATATAGTATATGCGTGAAATTTGCAATAGTTCAGGAGGTTTCAATAAACAATTTCCACAAAATTAATATTTAGGCCCCTTATTTTAACATATTACACAAAAACAGCCGGTTTTTTGAACATAAGGAAGGCAAGGGGTGGAGAAGGGATAGAGAAGGGATAGAGAAGGGGAAAAGAAGGGGCGGAAAAAGAATAAAAAAACTTTACAAAAAGAAGTAACTTGACAAAATAAATTGAATACGATAGTATATAGACAACCAAAAAACCGGCGGCGCTCAGCGGGCGGTCTCTCCGGAAATTTGTCCCGGCCCGCCCGATTTTCCCGGCTCTCCCGCGTCCGCCGTCCTCTACGACGGAAAGCAGGTCATATTCGATGAAAAACGCCTATTCCCTCCCCTGCAATATTGCCCAGACCCTCAACCTGATCGGGGACAAATGGTCCCTGCTGATCCTGCACCGGCTGCTGATCGGCTGCAGCACCTATAAGGAGCTGCAGGAAAGCCTGGAGGGCATCCCCAGCAACCTTCTTTCGGAACGGCTGAAGACGCTGGAGGGGGACGGCCTTGTGTACAGCGAGCTGTATCAGGAGCATCCGCCCCGCTACCGGTATTCCCTCACCGAACAGGGGATGGACCTGGAGGATGTATTCAACGCGCTGATCCTCTGGGGTGAGAAACACCTGACAACCTGCTATAAAAAGCTGGTGCATGAAGTCTGCGGCCATCCGGTGGAGCACCGGTATTATTGCCCCCACTGCCGGAGCGCGGTGGACGGCGGCGAGCTTGGGGTCCGCGAGGCGGCTGGGCAGGCTGGGAGGGAAATGCCGGTGGTGAGAAAAGAGGAGACGTCCCATGGATAAGAAAGCCGATATCCTGGTGATCGGCGCGGGGCCGGCCGGCCTTTCCGCCGCCATCAACGCCGTCGCCCGGGGAAAGACGGTGCGGGTTCTTTCCGGCGAGCACACCGTGCTGGCCAGAGCGGAGCGGATCGACAACTATCTCGGCCTGTACCATCTCACCGGTCCCGAACTGATGAAAAGATTCGAGGAGCACGCCGCCGCGATGGGGGTCGTCCCGGAAAAGGGGCGGGTTTCCAATATCCTTCCCTTTAACGGGGCCTTTATGGCGAATTTCAGCGGCCGGATCGTGGAGGCCGGGGCGGTGATCCTGACCACCGGCGTGGCCAAGGCGAAGCCGGCGCCGGGAGAAACGGAGTACCTCGGTCACGGGGTCAGCTACTGCGCTACCTGCGATGGGATGCTGTATCGCGGGAAAAGGGCCGTGGTGTGGGGGCTGGCTCCCGATGCGGCGGAGGAAGCGGGTTTCCTGAAGAGTATCGGCGTGCAGGCGTCTTACGTTTCCCGGGGAGAACGCCCTGAAGACCTGGGGGAAGATATCCCCTTCCTTTCCGGCCGGCTGGCTGCCGTGGAAGGAGAGGACGGCCGGGTGACGGCCGCCCGGATCGAAACGGCCCCGGGGGAATCCGTGCGGAAGGAAACCGACGCGGTCTTTATCCTCCGTCCCGCTATCGCGCCGGCGGCCCTGATCGATGGGCTTGCTATGGCGGACGGCTTTGTGGAGGTCAACCGGCGGATGGAAACCAATATTCCCGGCCTTTTCGCCGCAGGGGACTGCGTGGGCGCGCCGCTCCAGATCGCCAACGCGGTGGGGGACGGCCTGATCGCGGCCCAGCAGGCCGCCCGGTATCTTGACCAGCTCGGCTGGAAATAAAGCGGCGACACGGATGCTCCGGAATTTCGGCTGTTTCGTCTGTTTCCTGCCCGTCTCCCCTTATAGAATATAAGGCGCTCTCATAGTATCCCATAATTGGTACCGATCATTATACAAATATGCAGAAAGACAGAAAGAAGGAAAAGGTATGTCGACAACGATTGTACATCCGAATGTCAGTGAATTCGACGCCCTGCTCGGCGGGGAACTGCCGGTGCTGGTGGATTTCTGGGCCGAATGGTGCATGCCCTGCCGGATGCTCGCCCCGGTGATCGAGCAGTTGGGCGAGCAGTACGCCGGCCGCCTCGCGGTGGCTAAGGTAAACGTTGACGAGCAGCCGGAGCTGGCGGAGCGGTACCGCATTCAGTCCATTCCTACCGTCATGCTGTTTCGCGGGGGGAAGCCGGTTCACACCGAGATCGGCCTGCGTCCCATCGGCGCGTATACCAGCAAAATCGACGCATTGCTGGGCTGAACAGGCTATCTCGGGCTATCCAGCGGAAAAGCCAGGGGAAAGGGTGATATCACCGTTTCCCCTGGCTTTTCAATGGCTATATATACCGGAATCTGTACCCGAACCTCAGGCTGTTGTTCCCGGAAGCCGCCGATAATAGCGATAGATATCCTCTTTACAGGTAATGCCGAACGTTTGCGGCGCCGTGGTTTCGGCAAAGTCGGCGGCCGGCGTCCCGTCCTCGTCAATATAGCGCTTGCCCATCATTCTCTGGCTCCAGAGGATCACCTCGTCCATGCAGGGCGTGGGGAGTCCAAGGGCGTAGGCAAAGCCCTTCAGCACACAAAGGCCGAAAGGAACGTCTTCCGTGAAATACCGGGAGGCGAAGTCCGGCGCATAGCCGCCCGGCACGGCCTTCATCGGCGCGTCGATGTCCGCCAGAGAGCGGATGCTGGTCAGCTTGTGCGTCATCTCTTCCGGCGTATAGGACTCGTAATGGGTGGTGACCGGGATCACCTCACTCAGATCGATTTCGTCCAGCGCGCGGCAGATGCTCTGCAGCTCTTCGTCCAGGCGAATCAGCGTTTCCGACGCCGCCATCGTCCATTCCCGGTAGAATTTGAATTTCCTCGGGTAAACCATGCCCTCCCGGTAATCGGAAAAGAGGGTATAGCTTCGTGCGGGGTGCAGGATCGGATTGGAGGGGGTGAAGGTAATGGTCAGATAATTCCGAAGCGGCAGGCAGCGCACGTCCAAAATTTGCTCGCAGATTCCGCACAGCTCTTCGGTCTTATCCCCGGGGAGGGCGGCGACTCGGACCGACGGCTTTTTGGACAGCGACACCGCTTTCCCGTATTGCTCCAGCCGGGAGACGTAGGGAACTCGGTCCAGCCCGAAGAAGGTGTGGCCGCTTTCCAGAAGCGGCCCGGCAAAGAATTCCGCTCCGCCCGTGCCGGGAAAAACGCCAATCCGGGAGGGTGTCTCCAGCGTGTCCCGGATTTGCAGAAAAATATCCCGCATCATGAAGGAGGGATAGGTGACGCAGATCACATCAGCCCCGGAGAGCGCCCGCTTCAAGTCGCTGGTGGCAAAATCAATCGCCGCCGAAAAGGATTCGCCGGTGGTTGGATCGGTCGCCCGGAGAACCGGGTCGAATTCCGCGAACCGGGATGCGAAAACACGCACGCTGTGTCCGTTTTTTGCCGCGCAGGCGGCAATGCCCGACCCGATGTTCCCCCCGCCGATAATGCAAACGTTCATCTGCGTCTCTCCCGTCATTCCTTTGGTTTTCCTGTCCGGCAAAGCCCATGAAATCCACGATAGTATGTGGATTCCGTCAGGAAAATATTTATATATAACTTTATAACAGAGCGCCGCTTTCGTCAAGTATTTTCCACTTTTCGGGTTTTCTGTTTTTGGTGTTTTTGACTTTCCGGGTTCTCCGAGTTCTCCGGCCTTTCTGCAGTTTTACTATCTATTTACATAAACAAAAAACTGTGTTTTAATTTTAATAGGAAAATACAGGAAAACTGATAGGGAGGGACTGATTTTGAAGAAGACAATTTTTGGCGGTTTTCTATTACTTAGTGGTTGTATCATAAAAGCGACGCAAGTAATGACTGCGAATCTCAATTTTGCTGACGATCTATTTTTTACCTATTTTAGTATGTGCTTAATTATTGGAGGAATTATTCTCGGCTTTTTTGGGATGTTTCATGGGAGCGACAATTTATAAAAGGGTTAATTGCTTGTCGAAAATTCTTTAACTGAAGACGCGAACATAAAATGGAATAATAGAACCGGATGATTATACAAATTATGTGGGTTGTTCAATGGAATTGATAAAGGGAACCCCGATTTTTGAATATTTTTATGATGAAGAAACGGATGATGAAACAAGAATGGAAACCATGTTAAATAGCAAAGCACGATCGTTATCGAAGCAAAAAAATGTAAGTCATGTTAATTCCGAACCTGTCCCGAAGGCATTCCCTCGCGCCGCTCCCCTCATATTTTGACCGAACCGGACATAGCATGAAGAGTAAAGGGCCGGGGCAATAAGGAGGGAACGGGCGATGTGGATCGACACCGGTATGGTGGTGCTGTACCTCGGGATATTGATCTGGATCGGGCTGCGGGGCGGCAAGGAGGTGAAAAAGGCCGGGGATTTCACCGCTTCCGGCGGACGGTACGGCACGCTTGTGCTGTTCGCATCCCTCTCTGCTTCCTATATCGGCGGAGGGTATTCCTCCGGCAACGCCGCCCACGCGTTTTCGGGCGGGGTCGGGATGACGGTCGCCCTGTTCGGGTTCAGCCTGTCCACCATCCTGATCGGGAAATTCCTCGTGCCGGGGGTTCGCCGGTTCGAGGGGATCAGCACGGTCGGTGGGCTGATCGGTCAGAGCTACGGCCGGGCTGCGCGGGTGCTGACCGGCGGGTTCTCCTTCCTCTGCTGCGCCGGAGTCGTGGGCGCGCAGATGGGCGCGATGGGGATGGTATTCAACGTCATCCTTGGCATCCCGCCCAAGCTGGGCATCCTGATCGGCTGCGGCATCGTGCTGCTCTATTCCACCACCGGCGGTCTTCAGTCCATCATCATCGCGGATATGGTGCAGTTTGTTATGCTGGCGGTGGGAATGCCGCTGCTGCTGGTGATGGCCCTCTCCCGCGCGGGCGGGGTGGGCGCGGTGCTGGAGGCGGTACCCCCGGAATACCTCGACCCCCTGAACGGGACCACTCTGCCCGGCTTTCTTTCGCTGTTTTTGACCATGATGTTTGGGGAAGCGCTCGCCCCGCCCTATACCCAGCGGCTGCTTATCGGGAAGAACCCGAAGGGCACCGCCCGGGCGACGGTGCTCAGCGGGCTGTTTTCCATCCCCTTTTTCATGATTACCGGCATGATCGGGATGACCGCCTACGCCCTGCGGGTGACGAACGACGCTGGGACGGCCATGCCCGCGCTGGTGCAGGCCGTGCTGCCGGTCGGCGTCCGGGGGATCGTGATGGCGTCCATGGTATCGATCATCCTGTCGGCAGCGGATGGGTTCCTGAACGGCGCGTCGGTCGGACTGGTGTGCGACACGGTGCTTATCCTCCGACCGGGGATGAGCGACAAAGCCCAGCTCTGGTGGCTGCGGGCGGTGAACCTCGCCACCGGGCTGGCGGCGGTGGCGGTCGCGTTTGTGCTGCCGGATATTTTCAACATTCTGGTGCTTGCCTATTCCTTCTGGTGCCCGCTGATTCTCGTTCCTCTCGCGGCGGCGCTGCTGGGGGTGAAGTCCAACGGACGGGCCTTCCGGGGAGCCCTCCTCGCCGGTCTGGCCAGTTCGCTTGGCTGGAACCTGCTGCTCCATCGGCCCTGGGGGATCGACGGCGCGGTGGTGGGAATGGCCTGCAATCTCCTGGTGTTCACCATCCGCACCCGGCAGTTCCAGAAATACCGCGCCCAGAAGCTGCTCGTCTGCCCGGAGAGCAGAACCGCGCTTCCACCGTCGGAGAACCGCCGCGCTTCCGCCGTCTCCCGCTAACGGCCGTCAAAACCGAAAAGCCGCTGTCCAGAGTCTTGACTTTCGACAAAATCCACCGTATAGTGTACAATGGTATTGCGCTCGCACAACCGTGCGCCTTTTCCAGGGACCGGAGCCGTCCGGATCCGTTACAGAAGAAACGCATACCTTCCCGTTTTTGCGGGAAGGTATTTTTATCGTCTGTGGTAACAGGCGCGGCGGCGCGGGAAGGATGAGGTGGATTGACAAAGGATATGACGCAGGGAAGCCCGGTGCGGCTGATCCTGACCTTTTCCCTGCCCCTGTTGGTCGGGAATGTTTTTCAGCAGCTGTACAATATGGTGGATACCATGATTGTGGGCCGGTTCGTCAGCACACAGGCGCTCGCAGGGGTTGGCTCTACCGGGGCGATCTCGTTCCTGATTATGGGCTTTGCGATGGGGGTGACCAGCGGCTTTTCGGTGGTGATCTCCCAGCGCTTCGGCGCGAACGATGAGAAAGGACTGCGCCGCGCCGTGGCGATGGCGGTTTACCTCTGCATTGCCCTGACGGTGTTGATGACGCTGGTCAGCACTCTGGCCGCCCGCCCTCTGCTGGTGCTGATGAACACGCCGGACGATATGTTTGCCGACGCGTATCATTATATTTTCACCATCTTTGCCGGGATGGCGGCGCCGATCTTCTACAACCTGCTCGCAGGCATCCTGCGGGCGCTGGGAGACAGCCGCACCCCGCTGTATTTTTTGATCCTGTCCTCGGTTTTGAACGTCGGGCTGGACCTGCTGTTTATCCTTGGCTTTGGCATGGGCGTGGTCGGCGCGGCGGTAGCCACCATCATTTCGCAGGTGGTATCGGGCCTTCTCTGTCTTTTTTACGTGATTAAACGATTTCCCATCCTCCGTTTCCAAAAGGGCGACTGGCGGACGGATTGGTCCCTGATCGGCCTCCACCTGAAAATTGGTTTGCCCATGGCGTTCCAGTTTTCCATCACTGCCATCGGGGTAATGGCGATCCAGGGGGCGATCAACGCCTTTGGCTCGGAGGCGGCGGCGGGCTATACCGCCGCCTCCAAGGTGGAGCAGATCTGTACCCAGCCGATGAACACCTTCGGCGTCACCATGGCGACTTACGCGGGACAGAACCTGGGCGCCGGCCGGATCGACCGGGTGAAGGAGGGCGTGTGGAAGTGCTCGGTTCTTTCCACGATCGTCAGCGTCCTCGTGACCGGGATCGTCTTTCTGTGCGGAGACTGGTTTGTCACCCTTTTTGTCGGCGCGGGCGAGCCGGTGGTGATGGATTACGCCCGGCAGTATATGCATATTACCTCGGTATTCTACTTTATGCTGGGGCTGCTCTTCGTTTTCCGGAATGCCCTGCAGGGGATGGGTTCGTCCATGGTTACGCTGGTGGGCGGCGGGATCGAGCTGGTGCTCCGTACAGTGATTGCCTTCGTCCTGCCCCCGCTGATCGGCTTTACCGGCATCTGCGTGGCGGGCCCCTCCGCCTGGATCGGCGCGTCTGTTCCGTTGATTATCGTGTTCCTCATCCTTATCCCCCGCTACCAGAAGCGGTACGGCCGTCCGCCGGAGCCGGCGGCGGAATAGGGATATGTAGCCCCTTTTAAAGGCGGCAAGCGGACATACCGCTGTGGCTTGAACGGAATAAAAGCCAGCGTCTTTCAGACGCTGGCTTTTGTCACATCCGTATAGGCCGCCAGTCAGGGCTTGGTTTCCCCGACCGCTTCCAGAACCGCCCGGGTGACCGCTTCCGGGCTTCCGGCGGCGTCTACAACATGGGTAGCCGCCGCCCGGTACAAGGGCAGACGGCGGTCGTACAGCTCCCTTGCCGCCGCCTCCTTGTCCGGACGGGCGAGCAGGGGCCGGGTAGTGTCCCCCTCCAGCCGGCGGAGGATCACGTCGAGCGGTACGTCCAGCAGGACTATCGGGCCGCACCGGGAGAGCGCGGCTGCGTTTTCCGCGAAAGTCAGGGCGCCGCCTCCCGTAGCGATCACCAGCCCGGCCCGCATCCCGAGCGCGGCGCAGGCCGCCCGTTCCCGCCGGCGGAAATCCGCTTCGCCGAAGCGGTCAAAAATCGCGGAGACCGACAGCCCCGCCTGCCGTTCAATGTAGCTGTCCATGTCCACGAATTCCCGGCCGGTCCATTCGGCCAGCCGCCTCCCGACGGTGCTTTTTCCACATCCCATAAAGCCGCAGAGCGTAATGGAACGCATGGCGCTTCCTCCTTCTAAAATCCTTCCGATAAGCATAAAATGGGACGCAAACCGCTCAGCCCTTCAGACCGCGGGCCTGCCGGTCCATGTTCTCCACCACAATATCATGGATATCGCCGAGGGAGGCGCAATATTCCAGCACCTTCCACGGAGCGTTCGTGTGGAAGTGGATTTTAATCAGCTCTTCGTCGCCGACCACCAGCAGGCAGTCGCCTTCGAAATGCTCGGTAAAATACTCGTTGATGTCGTCCTCGGACAAATTTTCCCCTTCGATCAGGAGCTGGGTGTCAAACGTAAAATCGGACATTGGCGCATTCTCCTTTCTACATGACCGCCTGTTTTCATGATAGAGCCGTAACGGAGGCTCAGCCGAAGCGGCGGGCCATTTCCCGCTGCGCATCCCCAATCAGGGCCGCGATGGCGTCGGGCGCAAATTCGGCCTGATACCAGATACGGTGGGCGATGGCGGCCTGCCAGACCAGCATCGGCATCCCGCCCACCGTTTTCGCGCCGTTGGCCCTGGTGCATTCCAGCAGGGCGGTCTCGCCGGGATTATACACCGCGTCGAAGACCGCAGCTACGCGGGAGAGAACCGGCTTTTCCACCGGCATTGCCCCGGCGTGCGGATACATCCCGACCGGCGTGGCGTTGATCAGCAGGTCGAAATCCCCTTCCAGCCGGTCGAGGGTGGTCAGCGCCGTTTCGGCGGCGGGGACCAGCTGCCGCACATACCGCTGCAGCTCCTCCCCCTGCGGCAGGTCGGATTCCCGTACCGCGTTGACGACGGTGCAGCCGGCCAGCGCGGCCTCGCACGCAAAAGTACGGCCCACGCCGCCGCAGCCCAGCAGGGCGACCCGGCCGGCCAGCCGGACGCCGCCGCCCTCCAGCGCGGCGAGGAAGCCCTCCGCGTCGGTGTTATGGCCGAAAATCCCCTTGTCGGTGACGCCGATGGTGTTTACCGAGCGGTAAAGCTCCGCCCGGCCGCACAGGCCGTCCAGGAAGGGGATGACCGCCTGCTTGTAGGGGATGGTGACGTTTATCCCTCCGGTTTCCTTCAGCAGGGCGGGAAGGGCGGTATCCAGCGTCTCGGGCGGGATGTCCCGGGCGGTGTAGCTTTCCTCCCGGCCCTGCGCGGCAAACAGCCGTGTGTGGATAAAGGGGGACATACTGTGCCCGAGCGGGTGGCCGATCACATAAAATGGGGCGGACAATGGCATAGCAACGCTTCCTTTCCAGACGGGCGGCTCCGACGGCGGATCCGGCCCGAAAAATGACGAATGCGGGAAATTCGAAAAAACTTCCAAAAGGTGATTGACAAATCCGGTATTTGCTAATAATATTTTGGATATACCGGGGCGGCCCGGTTTCGTTTCGGTTTTGGGGCTGGCGCGGGCGCTTCGGCGGGTTCGCACAGAATTATAGCACAAAGCCATGCCGCTGTCCATTTCACGGCGGCAAATCATAGACAATATGGATGGAAGGATGAGCTGAATGGTACTCGAGAAGGTAAAGGCGATTCTCAGCAATCAGTTTGATGTTGAGGAGGATTCGATCACCCCGGAAACGAACATCGCCGACGACCTGAACGCCGATTCGCTGGACGTGGTGGATATGCTGATGTCTCTGGAGGATGAATTTGACGTGGAAATCCCCGATGAAGAGATCGACCGCATCCGCACGGTAGGCGAAGTGGTGGCCTATATCGAGGAGCATATGTGAGCCGTGCCGCCCGCATAAGCGTCCGGCAAGGGCTTCGGTCTCCCGGAAGGACGGCGCGGGCCGCCGGCGGAGGAGAGAAAATAAAAGGGACGCGGAATATTCCGCGTCCCTTTTTCCATCCGGCAATCTGTCGGCGGAAAACCAATGGATAACACCATTTGAATAATTCCGGCAGAATTATACAATGTGGAAAACTCCGTGGAAAATGTGAACAACCGTTCGTAAAAATGCATCTCCACGCCTTATAGGGAATGTTCGCCGTCCGTTTTGCCCTCCGTATCGGGGGATGGGGCGGGCTTTTTTAACAGCCGGTAAATCCTGGCGGCGGCAATCCATACCACGGCCGCCAGATAAAAGACGGCGATCACAATCCGGTTGGAATCATACGAGTCGCAATAGAAAATAATATACCGGCCGACGAGAAAAACCAGAATTCCTCCCAGCCAGGGGCGTACCCAGGCGAAAACGCAATTCAACACCGCATCCCAATCCACAATATCCCCCTCCGGATATCCTTAATTTACAAGAAAAGAACACCATCTACTCAAATACCTGTAAACCACTGGAATGCTAGGCAAACAGGAATCCTTTCCAAAGGGAAACCATGTGAAAAAAGACCGTTGCAGAATTTTTATTCTGCAACGGTCCTTTTCAAAATCCCGAAAGTCGCCTCATCGAATCTTCATCGAGATGTCCATGGCTTTGACCGAATGGGTGAGCGCGCCGATGGAAATAATGTCCACTCCGGTCTCCGCCACCGCGCGGAGGGTCTCGTCGGTGATGCCGCCGCTCGCTTCGAGAAGCGCCCTTCCATCGACCAGCTTCACAGCCTCGGCCATGGTGGGACAGTCCATATTGTCCAGCATAATCACGTCCGCGCCGGCCTCCAGCGCCTCCCGCACCTCGTCGAGGCTGCGGGTCTCTACCTCCAGCTTCACCATATGCCCCAACTTCGCCCGGAGCGCGGTCACCGCCGCGGTGATTCCTCCGGCCGCGTCGATATGGTTGTCCTTCAGCATCGCGCCATCCGAGAGGTTAAAGCGGTGGTTTTTCCCGCCGCCCACCGTCACCGCGTATTTTTGGAGAAAGCGCAGCCCCGGCAGGGTCTTACGGGTGTCGGTGATGGCCGCCCGGGTCCCCTCTGCCAGCCGGACGCAGCGGTCGGTGGCGGTCGCCACCCCGGACATATGCTGCAGCAGGTTCAGCGCCGTGCGCTCTCCCTTGAGCAGGAAGCGGGTGGAGCCCTCCACCTCCGCAATGAGCTCGCCCGGCTTTACCCGGTCGCCGTCCCGTTTATACACTTTCGCGGTAAAGGAAGCGTCCAGCAGCGCAAACACCCGCAGCGCCACGTCGATCCCACAAAGCACCCCTTCCGCCTTGGCGAGAAAACGCGCCGTGGAGCGGGAAGCCTCCGGAATCATCAGGTCGGTGGTGGTGTCGATATAGTTGATATCCTCCGCCAACGCGGTTTTGATCACGTCGTCCACGGCGAACTGCGGTAGCAGCATGGGACAACCTCCTTCGATATAATACAAATTGTATAAAATAGGCCAAAAATACAAAACGCAGGAAACCGTATAGGCGTTTTCCGCCTTATTCTTCCTGTTTTGCCTTATCAAGAACCTCCTGCACCACTTCGTCCAGGATGATGGTACAGACAGTGGCGAGACTTTTGGCTTCAATATAGTCGCCGGTCAGAGAGTAACCGCCGTTTTTCAGCTCGTCCAGAATGGCGGAAGCCTCCTTCAGCCCTTTCCGCACCGCATCGTAGTCGGGGATGACAAACCATGCCTTCTGCATAATCTGGCGGATGCGGGTGCGGTGGCCGGGATCGAGGGGCCGCCCGCCGGCGGGGGCCGCCGGCGCGGGGCAGGCCACGCCGCTTTCCTCGTGCCGCATCCGGCGGCTGATATCGTAGGTGCAGCGGCGGGCGAAGACCAGCGCCTCCAGCAGGGAGTTGCTGGCCAGACGGTTCAGGCCGTGCACGCCGGTGTGGGAGCATTCGCCCGCGGCGTACAGCCGGTCTACCGTGGTGTCGCCGTACACGTTCACGTCGATGCCGCCCATCAGGTAATGCTGGCAGGGGAAGACGGGGATACGCTCCTTGGTGATGTCTACGCCTTCCTCCAGGCAGCGTTCATAAATCATGGGGAAACGGTTTTTGATGAATTCCGGTCCGCGGAAGGTGATGTCAAGGTAAAAATCCTCGCTGCCGGTCTGCTTGGCCTCCTGCATGATGCAACGGGAAACCACGTCCCGGGGCGCCAGTTCGCCCCGCTCGTCGTACCGGCTCATGAACCGCTCGCCGTGGCAGTTGAGCAGCATGGCCCCCTCTCCCCGCACGGCCTCGGAGATGAGGAAGCGTTCCCGCCCCTGGGCGGCGGCGAAGGCGGTGGGATGGAACTGCACCAACCGCAGGTTTTTGATCCGCGCCCCCAGCTCGTGCGCGAGAGTGATGCCGTCGCCGGTGGCGATGGCGGAATTGGTGGTGTAGGGATAGACCCGGCCGATGCCGCCGGTACACAGGATGCAATAGGAGCAGGAAACCGCCCGGTATTCCCCGTTTACTAGCAGTCCCGCCCAGAAGCCGCCGCCCGAGGGAGTCAGGGAGGCGAGCTGGGTGTTTTCCAAAAAGGAGACATTCGGCTTCCGCTGGGCTGCGGCGAGCAGCTTTTCGGTGATTTCCCGCCCGGTGGAATCCTTATGGTGCAGGATGCGGCGGCGGGAATGCCCACCCTCCAGCGTCATCGAAATATGGTGCGCCTCGTCCCGGTCGAAATCCACGCCCATTTCTTTAACTAGGCGGAGCACGTCCTCGGGGCCTTCGTTCACCAGGATTTCCAGGGAGCGCAGATCGTTTTTATAGCCGCCGGCGATCAGGGTGTCCGCGATATGCAGGCGGTAGTCGTCGTTGGTTTTGTCCACCACCGCCGCCACGCCGCCCTGGGCGAGGAAGCTGTTGCAGAGGGTCAGCTCCCGCTTGGAGAGCACCAGCACCCGCACGTCCGGGGCAAAGTTCAGCGCCGCATACAGCCCGGCGACTCCGCTTCCGGCAATCAGTACGTCATATTCGTTCGTCATTGTCAGGACCTTCCTATGTATCCGGCGGGAGCCGACCCGCCCATTTTCCTCCGACAGCCTTAAAGCCACCGGACAAACCCGGTTTTATCCGACCGGTTAAAGCCCGCCCGTTCATAAAAATGAAGGGTACTCTCCTCTTTCGAGCCGGTTAAAAGCATCAGTTTGTAGCAGCCCGCTTTCCCGGCGGTGTCCGCCGCCTTCGTCAGGCAGGCCGTCGCCAGTCCCCGGTCGCGGTAGCGCGGATCAGTTACCACATTTTCGATCAGCCCATAAGGGCGTTGTGCATGGGTGAGGTTAGGGACGATTATCAACACACAGGAGGAAACGAGGCCGTCCTCCGGCGAATCCGCCACGAAAACATGATGATTCGGATCGCGGCGGATCGCTTCCCAGACCGGGCGGCATGTTTCTGGATCCGGAAACGGGTTGTCATGCAGGTGGGTGTATAGTTGCAACAGACCGCAGAGATCGCTTTCCTGAATTTCCCGGATCGTCGGATGCATGGACGGCACCTCCGTTTCCCGATTCATTTCCCCAGTTCGATCATGTTGGTCAGGCTTGTGCGGGCGGCGTCCATCAGGGCGGCGTCCATCACGATTTCCTCCCCGCCGCCGCCCTCCATCGCGGAAACGACGCTGGCCAGGGTGGTGCGTTTCATGTCGGGACAGGTCAGCACGTCCGGGCAAAGCTGATGCAGCCGGCCGGGATAGTCGAGGGACAGCTTATCCACCACTCCCCGCTCGGTGACAACGATAATCTCCCGGTCGGTCTCCCGGATGAAGTCGATGATCGCGGCGGTAGAGCCCACCATGTCGGCGAGCGCGACCGCTTCGGCCGGGCATTCCGGATGGATAGCAACCAGCGCGTCCGGATGGGCCGCCTTCGCCGCGCGGATTGCGTCCGCCGACACGGGATGATGGACGGGGCAGTAGCCGTCCCAGGTAAGAATCTCCTTTTCCGGCGCCCGTTCACGCACATATCCGCCCAGATGCTGGTCCGGGATAAAAAGAATCCGTTTGTTTGGCAGAGCGCGGACAATTTTCAGCGCCGAGGAGGAGGTCACGCACACATCGGCGACCGCCTTCAGCTCGGCCGTGGTGTTGATGTAGGCGACGACTGCCGCGTCCGGATTGGCGGCGCGGAAATCCCGTACTCGCTGCGGATCGATCTGGCGTGCCATCGGGCAGTCGGCGTTCGGTTCCACCAGCACCACCCGTTTCTGCGGGGCGAGGATTTTCACCCCTTCCGCCATAAAGCGTACGCCGCACATGTACACCGTCTCCGCCTCGGAGGCGGCGGCCTTCTGCGCCAGGGCGAAGCTGTCACCAAGGATGTCGGCGACGTTCTGCACCTCGGGCGCCTGATAGGTATGGGCGGCGATCAGGGCGTTTTGCTCCTGCTTATAACGGGTAACGAGTCCGGGAACGTTCATGGAGGGTCCTCCTTGTCGGCAGAGTCGTTCTTTATTGCCCGCAGCAGCGGCGGCGCTGCTCCAGCAGGTTTTGAATCTTCTGGTGCGGGTCGATAATCAGGCTGACCGACACGTCGTGGTTCAGCGCGGCGATGAAATAGGCGATGTATTTGGAGACGTCCACCTCATAGAACCATTCGCGGCCCTTGAGGGCTTCGGTGCGGTAGGTCAGGTTGGTGCCGAGCACGCCGGCAATCACGCCCTCCCGGTACGCCTTATCAAAGCTCTGCAGACCGTTGGTGAAGATGCCGTAGGTGGCATAGGCGAAGATACGGTTCGCTTTCCGTTTTTTCAGCTCATAGGCGATATCCAGCATGGATTCGCCGGAGGAGATGATATCGTCCGCGATAAAGACATCCTTCCCCTCCACCGAATCGCCGAGGTATTCATGGGCGATGATCGGGTTGCGGCCGTTCACCACGGTGGAATAATCCCGCCGCTTGTAGAACATGCCGAGGTCGATCCCGAGGACCGAAGCGTAATACATGTTGCGGTTTAGCGCGCCTTCGTCCGGGCTGACCACCATCATATGCTCGCGGTCGGGGCGGATATCCGGCACGTTTCGGAACAGGGCTTTCAGCACCTGGTAGGAGGGAATGACGTTGTCGAAGCCCATCAGAGGAATCGCGTTTTGTACGCGGGGGTCGTGCGCGTCGAAGGTGATGATGTTGGACACGCCCATGCTGTGCAGCTCCTGCAGGGCGACGGCGCAGTCGAGGGATTCGCGGTAATTGCGGCGGTGCTGGCGGCCGCCGTAAAGGATAGGCATGATCACATTGATTCGGTAGGCCTTGCCGCTCGCGGCCTGAATAATCCGCTTTAGGTCCTGGTAATGATCGTCCGGAGACATGGCGTTTTCCCGGCCGAACATCTTGTATGAGCAGCTGTAATTTCCCACGTCCACCAGGATAAACAGGTCGTCGCCCCGTACGCTGGACTTAATCAGACCCTTGCCGTCGCCGGAGGAAAACCGGGGGCATTCCGCCTCGATCAGAAAGGATTTCTGCGGACGGTTGCTCTGCGCCGCCCATTCGCACAGATGGGCGTTGATCTTGTCTCCCAGCTCGGTAGCCCCCTGCAGCGCGATCAGGCTCAGCGGAGCTACGCAGCTTTCCTGGTTGAAAATCAGTTCTCCGGAATTCATTTCAGACAATGTTGATTTCCCCTCTTCCCCATTTGTTTGACGTCGGTTTCCGTTTATGGACCATGCCTTTCAAAATATGTTAAAATACTATTAAAGAAATTGTACCACAAACCGGCCGGAAAAAGCGGGCGGTTCCGCACTTTTTCGTCACGAATTTTACCTGGCCGGACCGGTGGGAATCTATGGACAATGCACAAGCAAAGCGATATAATAAACGCGTATCTGTCCGGCGCGCAGACGGCTGGACGAGAGGAGGAGGGGAGGAGGGGATCGCCATGCGGATTTCTTTTTAAGAGGCGAACGAAAATGGGGAGGAACCAAGCCATGATTTTATTGAGCGCTTCGGCGCATACTATAGCGCCGCCTTCACGGAATCTCTGCCAGCGTTTTGCGGCGGCGCAACCGAAAATGCCTATCGGCATTTTCCCGTCGTTGCCGGTATACTCGGGCCGCCCGACCGGGTTCACTGCCAACGTTTTCCGGCGGCGCAATGGAGAAATGCTGTTGCATTTCTCCACAACGCCATCATACTCTAAGGCCGCCCAACCGGGTTCTGAGCCAACGTTTTCCGGCGGCGCACTTGAGAAATGCCTGTCGGCATTTCTCCTTGCCGACAACCCTATTGCCGACAACAGATACCAGGCGGATTCGTCCGCCCAGAGAAAAGCCCCTCCGGAGAAAAGTCCCTCTGGGGAAAGGAGATATTTTGGAACAACAGAAAATGACGCCGGTCCGGCCGGAGGAGGAGCGGGAAGCCGTCCTTCTGGTCTCGGTGGATACCGGCGAATTCGACGCGGAGGCTTCTCTCGACGAGCTGGAGGAGCTGGCCCGCACCGCGGGCGCGGACGTCCGCGCCCGCCTGACGCAGAAGAGGGAATCCCCCGACAAGGCCACCTGTATCGGCAGCGGCCGGCTGGAGGAGCTGACCTCCCTGTGTGAAAACAACGATATTCCCCTGGTCATCTTTGACCGGGAGCTGACCGCCACCCAGCTCCGTAACCTGGAGGAAGCGACCGGCCGCCGGGTGATCGACCGCACCACCCTGATTCTGGATATCTTTGCCGGCCGGGCCCGGTCGGCGGAGGGCCGCCTGCAGGTGGAGCTCGCGCAGCTGCAATACCTTCTTCCCCGTCTCGCCGGGCAGGGGACGGCGCTGTCCCGCCTTGGCGGCGGTATCGGCACCCGCGGCCCCGGCGAAACCAAGCTGGAATCCGACCGCCGCCATATCCGTCGGCGGATCCATTCCCTGAAGGAACAGCTCGCCGATGTGGAACGGGGGCGGCAGCTTCGCCGCGCCCGGCGGAAGAAGGACGGGGTGAACACCGTCGCGCTGGTCGGCTATACCAACGCGGGCAAATCCACCCTGATGAACGCGCTGACCGACGCGGGGGTGCTGGCCGAGGATAAGCTCTTCGCCACGCTGGACCCCACCGCCCGCGCCCTGCGGCTGCCGGATGGCCGCCGGGTACTGCTGATTGATACGGTGGGCTTTGTCCGCCGCCTTCCCCACCATCTGGTGGATGCCTTCCGCTCCACGCTGGAGGAGGCCGCCGAAGCCGACGTGATCCTGAATATCTGCGACCTGTCCAGCCCCGACGCGGCCGAGCACCTTTCGGTGACCCGCTCGCTGCTGGAGGAGCTGGGCTGCGTCGGCCGGCCGGTGATCCCGGTGCTGAACAAATGCGACAAGGCGGCGGATACCCTTCTGCCCGAGGCCGGCCGGAACGCCGTGCGGATCAGCGCCAAAACCGGCGAGGGGCTTTCCGCCCTGCTGGAGGCGGTAGCCGCCGCCCTGCCCCCCGACCGGCGGCGGGTGACCATGCTCCTTCCCTTCAAAGAAGGCGGGCTCGCCGAACAATGCCGGCGGGAGGGCGCGGTGGAGCATGACGAATACACGCCCGACGGCATCCTGCTGACCGCGACGATCGGGCTGCGCCTGCTTTCCGCGGTGGAGCCTTATCTGCTGCCGGATGAAAAAAAATCCCCGTCGGCCTGAAAGCAAAAAAGGAGGAATGGCCATGCCCTCGGTGGATATCCGCCAATACCGTTATACCCAAAAGGGAAGCTTCCATATCCGGGAATCCAATCCCGCCGATACCGACGGCTTCCACGACAAGCAGGAGGCGAAGGCCCGTCTTGCCGAAAACGTACAGAAAATGGCGGCGCTCCAGGATAAGTTTTACGCGCAGGACCGGGAAGCCCTGCTGCTGATCTTTCAGGCGATGGATTCCGCCGGGAAGGATGGGGCGATCAAGCATGTGATGAGCGGGCTAAACCCGCAGGGGGTGAAGGTGATCGGCTTCAAGCAGCCCTCGGCGGAGGAGCTGGACCACGACTACCTCTGGCGGGTGCACAAGGCCCTGCCGGGGCGGGGAGAAATCGGCATTTTCAACCGCTCGTATTATGAGGAGGTGCTGGTGGGCAAGGTTCACAACCTTCCCTTTTCCCAAAAGCTCCCCGCCCGCTGCCTGAACGACCGGCTGTGGGAGCGGCGGTACCGCCAGCTGCGGAATTACGAGGAATACCTCACCGAAAACGGGATCACGGTGGTGAAATTTTTCCTTAATATTTCAAAGGAGGAGCAGAGGAAGCGTTTCCTCGACCGAATCGACGACGAGACCAAGAACTGGAAGTTTTCCGCCGCCGATATTGCGGAGCGGGCCCACTGGGATGAGTATATGGACGCGTACGAGCAGGCGGTGAACGCGACCACCGCCCCCTATGCCCCGTGGTACGTTATTCCGGCGGACAAAAAGTGGTTCGCCCGCCTGCTGATTTCGGAGGTGGTCGTCCACCATCTGAAAAAGCTCGACCCACAGTACCCCGCGGTCGGGGAGGAACAGAAAAGGTCTTTGCAGGAGATCCGGCGGCAGCTTGCCGGCGACGAAAAAGCCTGAGTTTTCCACAAAGGAGAGGATTTCGGTTGAAAGACAGCGGCTTTATCTGCGGCTTCGGCCATGCGAACGGGGAGACGGTGTTTTACGGCTCCCAGGCGGTCCGCACCTTTTTGAATTTTGCGCTGGCCGGCGTCGGCGCCGCCCTCGCCCTCCTCGGCGCGGGCTTTCTCCTGGGCCGGAAGCGGCGGTAGGATACGCTTGCAGCGGCAGTCTATAAGCGGGATTTGGAGGACGATCATGAAAAAATGGTATGCCGAAGAGTACGAATGGGAAATTGAGGTGACCGGGTTTCTCCGCGGCGATCACACAGAACAGTATTGCCGGAACGGCGAGGAAATCGGAGATAAGTATACCTGCACCTATGGCTGTCCCGTAAATGCGGATGGACAGGGAATCTGCTCCAAGGTCATGATGATGATGTTCCCCATTATGGAGGCTGTCCGCAGCGGCGGGGATTTAATAAACATCGGCGGCAGCAGCAAATATAGCAAGGACGTTGTGTGTCCGGATGGCTGCGTTATGTTTCGGATGACGGCAAAGAAACTCGGAAATGAGAATTTCTACACGGGAAAATTTTTCGACTAGCTCCCGCTTATCCGGCTGACCAGCATTGCCCTGCATGAAAGAATAAAAGCATCCTGCCGGGAGCAAGCCGGACAGGATGCTTTTTGCTGTTTTATGAACACCCGGAGAATCCTCCGGCGGGCCTTCCTTCTGCCTGCGGCTTGTTGCCGCGCTTTGCCGCCTGCGCTTGGTCGCCTGCGCCCGGCTTCAGCCCTCGCCGCCCGGTTTTCCCGCTTGGCTTTCGACGCCGTCCATCCCTTCCGCCGCGTCCGGAACCTCGCCCCGGCGGGCGAACCAGACCGCCGCCCACGCGACCACCAGCCCGAGCAGCGCGCCTGCCAGCACGTCGGAGGGATAATGGACAAACAGGTACATCCGGGAAAACCCGATCAGCCCCGCGAGGCAGAACGCGCCGATTCCCAGCCGGCGGTCGGCGGCGAAGATCACCCCCGCCGCCGCAAAGGAGGAAAGGGTATGCCCCGAGGGGAAGGAGAACTCTCCCGGCGGTGGTATCAGCAGGGCGACGTCCGGGAAATCCACGAAGGGACGGGGCCGGGCGACCAGATTTTTCAGCGCTATATTCCCAAGCAGGAAACTGAGCATCAAAGCCAGGAGCAGCGCGGCCCCCATCCGGCGCTTGGAGCGCAGGCAGAAAAACACCGCCGTCACGGCCAGCCAGATAAAGCCGGTGTTCCCCAGGGCGGAAACAAACACCATCACCGGATCGAGGAACGCGCAGCGCAGATGCTCCTGAATGAAAAAGAGGATGCCCGCGTCCAGCGAATACAGCCAGTCCATTTGCGCCCTCCTTTCTAAAAATCGCTCAGGCCTCCTCAGCGGCGTCGGATTCCTCCGCGCCGCCGGTCAGGGCCTGGACCTTTTTGGAGGACATCAACAGAGAGATCGCAATCCCCGCGAGGGCGGTTACGATCGCGACAGCGCCTTCAGCGGTAAAGAGGCGGAAGCCCGCGCGGTCCGCCACCGAAAGGATCGAGCCGAGCACCAGCCCGAGAATCGCCATATAGGTGGCGCGGGGAGCTTTTTTTAGGCAAACGTCCACCAGCCGCGCGCCGAAAAGCAGGCCCCCCAGAGCGCCGATGGCCACCGGAATCAGCATGACGATATTCAGCTTGCTAATGGCGGCGATCACCGAGTTATAGATGCCGAAGATCACCATGATCATCGACCCGCTGATACCGGGCAGAATGAAGCAGAGGGCGGCGAGCGCCCCCACGCCCAGAAAACGGAAGAAAACGCCGGCGCTCATGGTTTCGATCACCGCGCCGGAGGTTTCGGTTCCCAGCAGCTTGGGCACCGCGAAGAGAGCGACCATCGCCGCCAGGGTGAGGAAAAACGGAATCAGGCTGACCGGCTGCAGGCCGCCCTTGGTCGCCCGGCGGAGGATCATCGGGATAATGCCCACGATCAGGCCGAGGAAGAAGAAGTTCACCGCCATCGGATAATGCTCCAGCAGGTAGCCGATCACGTGGCTGAGCGCCAGGATGCTGACCCCCATCCCCAATACCACCGGAACAAGGAACAGGAGGTTCTTTTTGAAGTTTTCCTTCAGGCGGCTGATGGCCGCGATCAGCTTGTCATACACGCCGAGCAGGACAGCCAACGTGCCGCCGCTGACGCCGGGGATGATCTCCGCCACGCCGATGACCGCCCCGCAGAGGAAATTACGCAGATGCTCCATGGGTGAAACTCCTTTAAACTTCTTGAAATTGTTGCGCCGCCTACACGGATGCGATCCCGGCGTTCTCCGGCGGCGCAATCGAAAATGCCTGTCGGCATTTCTCCCAACCGACATTACACCATAGCGCTGCCCAGCCGGGTTCTCAGCCGGCGTTTACCGGCGGCGCAATTGAGAAATGCTGTCGCATTTCTCCCTGCCGATAGTATACCATAAAGTCTATAGCAAAGATACGGGAATCCCGGCGTTTTCCGAAAACCTTAATTTTCGTTCAACGGAATGCTCTTATTTCCTGTCCGACACGGTGACGGTACCGTCGGCGGCAACCTCCACCATCATGCCGTCCTGTACGTAGGCGAGGAACTCCTCCCCCAGCCCGTCCACAGTGGGGATGCTGTTGGGGGTCCACACGTCGGCAAGAATGGCGCCCGCGGCGGCCAGAGAGTCGATCGGCCCGGAGAACAGCAGCGCGGCGGGAGCCGCTCCCATGGCGGCGGCGGTGTGGATCACCAGCCCGCCGGTGGTGGAGCCGATGGTCTGCGGCAGGCAGAGCGCCCGGCCGGACAACACCTTGTTGTAGAGATCGGCATTGTTCTGGTCGCTGCAGACCGCTTCGGTCTTTTTGGCGAGCAGACTCTTCTGGAAGCTGGCGAGGGTGTTGAATCCGCCGTGGGAAACCACCGCCTCCGCCTTGACGGTTCCCGGTACGACCGGCCGGCCCTGGAATATTTTGTTCATACTCTTACCTCGCTTCCTTTCCGCCGCTGATGATCGCCGCGATCTCGTCCTCGGTATAATACCGTGCGGAGGTGTAGGTCCGCAGCTTGTTGGAGCAGGTGATCACCGGCATGGTTTTGCACATCGGGTTGTTCATGTACATCAGCGGGCAGATATAAGACAGCCGCACGCCGGTAGCCAGCAGACGGGCGTATTCCGGCATTCCCTGGAATTTTTCCAGCACGTCGGGGGCGGCGGTCAGCACCGTTTTGACCTTCACCCTGGAGGAACCGGCGGCCTTCAGCGCGTTTTCCAGCCGTACCGTCCACGCCTTCAGCTGACTGATGGACAGGTGCGGACAGCCGATAAAGCAGAGCTTCGGTTTCGCGTCCGGGTCCTTCCAGATCACAGGATAGCTCGCCTTTACCCGCTCCAGCTCGGCGTCGTCGATCACATAGACCTGCGCGTCCTCCCGGATCAGGGAATCGCCCAGCTCCACGGCCTCGGGGGTCAGTCCCTCAATGTGGTACAGCCCGACCGCGCCGTTGCTCGCGCTGGCCGCGCCCATGTCCTTGCAAAAGGCTTTGACCTCGTCGTTCAGCTCACTGCCGAGGAAGGGAGTCAGCCCGCGGATATACGGCACGTCCTCCATCACCTTCAGACCGATAGCCGAGCCGAGCACCTGCGCCTCCGGCTTTTTGGAGGTCCTGACCTCGATCACCCATTTGGCCTTCCGGCCCTCGTCGGTGGTCAAGTCAAAGTTCGGCACCCTGCCGAGAATGGCGCCGAAGATATCCATAAAGGCGGAATTGCGGTTGCACCGCGCCCCCAGCACCGAGTTGGCGTACACCACGGCGGAGGATTCCGACCAACTGAGAACGTCTCCCTTTTTCGGGGTGTTCCCCACCTCGTCCATATAGCAGGCGCAGGTGAAGGCCTTGTCGTTTTTCAGCCCCAGCTTTTTCAGCTGTTCCTCGTAGGAATCCTGCTTGGAGTACATCACGCCAAACACAATTTTCTGCAGCAGATTGCAGGGGACGTTCGCATGATCGATCGGGCGGGGGTCCACCGTAAAGGGTTCTTTGGTATGTACCCCGGCGGCGATCAGCTCATCCATCAGGTCAAAGGTCGCCGACATCACCGAGATGCCGAAGGAGGTAACCAGATGGGCGGGTCCGCTGATCGGGATAAATTTGTCGGCACCAAAGGTGTCGCCGTACATGGCGAGGGTTTTCATGATCTTCGCCATAACCTCGCCCTGGCCGCCGTTCAGGATGTCCTGCTCCTCCGGCGTCAGGGACATGGCGGGAATATAGTCACTCATGATTCCGGTCCTTTCCGGGCTTTCCGGCCGGCAGGGAGGGAAAGCCGCTTATCGATTTGAGCTTGGCGGATTTTTACAGACAGAGCGCGAGCGGGTAAACGGAACACGGCGCCGGGTCGGCGCGCCCCCTACAGGCTGAGGGCTAACGCGTAAGCCGAACGCACCGCCTCGTGGACCTTCCCGACATGGAAGCTGTCGCCGATATTATAGATTTCGTCCGCCGCGTGCAGGCGCTGCGCCTCGAAATACATTGCCTCGTCCGGACGTCCGCCGGCCGCGATCACAACCAGGTCGGCGGGCAGGGTTTCCTCCCGTTCCTCCACCTTGAGCTTCGGGGCAAGGGGATTCTCCACATTTTCCGGCAGGATGGGATGCCAGGTGACATAGGGGTCGGGCACGGTCGGGGAGACGTTTCGCATCACCTTTACTCCGCCCTTTTCAAAGCCGGTCACTCGGGTGCAGTTGAGCAGCTTCACTCCGGCGGTATACAGGTGGTGAATCAGATAGCCCCGGTTGGCGGTGCAGACCTTGTTCATGATGAAGGGGGTCATCTCCACTACCGTAGCCTCGCGGCCCTGCTCGTATTTCAGCCAGTGGGCGGTTTCGCAGCCGACCACGCCCGCGCCGACCACCACGACGTTTTTCGCATCGCCGAGCAGCTCCGGCTTCACCAGCAGCTCGGTCGCCTGGACGATATTCGCCGTTTCCGCGCCGGGGAGGGGCAGCCGGCTTTCGGCGGAGCCGATGGCGAAGACGATGGCGTCGTAGCCCTCCGCCTTCAGCGCCTCCGCGTCGGCGGCGGTGTGGGGGCGGAACACCAGTCCGTAATCCCGGGCCGCCCGATCCACCTGGGCTTCCAGCCAGCGGCGGTAGTTCTGAATTTCATACTTGATTTTCGGCACGCCGCCGGGGATCAGCCGGCCCCCGATCTCCCCGTTCTTTTCAAACAGGGTGACGGCGTGGCCCCGTTCGGCGGCGGTGACGGCCAGCATCACGCCGGCCGGTCCGGCCCCGACCACCGCGACCTTCTTCGATTTTTCCGCCTTGGGCGGCACAGCGGGATACACGTCCTCAAAGGCGGTGCGGGGATTGACCGCGCACTGGGGATGTCCGCCCTCCACAAATTCGTTGAGGCAGCCCTCCTGGCAGCCGATGCAGGGAAGGATGTCCGCCACCTTCCCCGCATACGCCTTGTTCGGCCACTGGGGATCGGCGAGCAGCGGGCGGCCGAGCATCACCATATCGCACTGCCCCGCCCGCAGGGCGGATTCCGCAAGGTCGGGATACCCCAGCTTGCCGACCGCCACCACCGGAATCTCCATCCCGGCGTTGCTTTTGATGTTGTTCTTCCGGAAATAATCCTTGACGGTTTTCGCCACGTCGAGGAAGCAGCCGGGAGGCATGGAGCCGGGCGGGTGGGGCAGCCACCAGTTGTCATAGCAGCCGAGATCCACGTCGAACATATCCACGCCCGCCTTGACCAGCGCCCGCATATAGTCGAGGGTCATCTCCACCGTCCGGCCGTTTTTGAACTTCCGCAGGGATTTGTTGTCCATCCGGTCGCCATAGGTTTCGTTCAGCGCGAGAGAAAGGTCGATGCGGTACATAATGGGGAAATGCTCCCCCACCCGGCGGCGGATTTCCTTCACCATATCCACGCCGAAGGCCTGCCAGTCGGCGAAATGCCCCAGCTTCCGGCGGTTGAAGGCCGGGTTGGTCATCTGCTCAAGCAGGTAGCCCTCATGCCCATGGAGGTATACGCCGTCGATGTTGGCGGCGTGCGCGTCGGCGGCCGCCTGTCCGGCGTTCTTTATAATTTTTTTCAGCTTATGCCCCGAGAGCGGCATACAGGGCACCTGCGCCATGTAGAAGTTGGGATTCATGGATGCGGAAACCGGGAACTTCAGGGAGTTCACCAGGCACTGGGGATTCCCCACCCGTCCGAGGCCGGGAGTAAGCTGGATAAAGAATTTTGCGCCGTAGGAATGCACCCCGGCCGCCAGGTCCCGCCACGCGGCGAAAACCGTTCGGGAGCGGTCGATGCGGGGGAAATAGCTCAGTTTATCCAGCTCGATGATGGAATTGTCGATGCCGAAGCTGACCGGAATCAGGCCGGAGGTAATCAGCCCCACGCCGCCCTTCGCCCGCTCAATGAAATACTGGATCATCTTGTCGTTGGGTCGGCCGGTTTCCTCGCACATGCAGATGTTTCCCATCGGCGCCATCACCAGGCGGTTTTTCACCGTCGTGCGGTTGATCTGGATGGGAGAAAACATCGCGGTATACGGGTACAGATTTCCGGTCATTTTCCCCTTTTCCAGCGCGCCGTCGTCGTCAAACCAGCGGGCATAGCTGTCCACCCACTGCTTGACCCGGGAATCGGTTTGCAGGTTCGCCATTTTCTATTCATCCCCTTAGGTTAATAAACCGCCGTACCCGCTTTTTCGGCGTTTCCGCAATCCGAAACGGAACGGGCGGCAAAAATCAAAGTTATTATACCATAGCGCCGCCCGGCCGGGTTCTCTGCCAACGCTTTCCGGCGGCGCAATCGAGAAATGCTGTCGCATTTCTCCTCAACGACATTATACCATAGTGCCGCCCGACCGGGTTCTCTGCCAGCCTTATCCGGCGGCGCAATCGAGAAATGCTGTCGCATTTCTCCCAAACGACATTATACCGTATTTCGTCGGAAAAAGGAAGAGAATACCTGTAAAAGCTTGAATATCAAACAAAGCAAAAGGCAGGGACCCATTGTCCGTTTGCCGCATACGATGGGATAGAGTGTATCGCCGCGCCGCATGCATTCTCGCAGCGGCACTCTCGTTCTGTTGGTCCCACGCTGTTCCCAGTTTATGCGGAGGGCGGCTTTCCTAGACGTGTCCACCTCCCATATGCTTCATCCGTATTGGTGCGGAAAGGGTCCTGCCTTTGTTTGAAACGCCGCTTTTGCAGAAACAAGGCAAAGCGCGCCTAAACAAATGGTATAATAATCACTATATATTCCAATTAGTCGGAATAACCGGCCATTCCGCGCACCGAAACCTCCCCGGCGTTCACGGCAGTGATTGTCCCATTACGGTCGATCAGCAGGTTTCCGTCCGCCGCCACGCCGACGGCGCAACCCTCCCATCGGATCGTACCGTCCAGGGACAGCACCCGGACCTCCCGGCCGACTGTAACGCAAACCGCCTCGTAATCCTCCCGCAGGGCGGCGAAGCCTTCGTTCTCCAGTCGGAGCCAGAGGGGCTCCAGCTCATTCAAAATCGCGGCGGCGGTTTCCTCCAGATCCGGCGCGCATCCGGTCAGGCTTTGCAGGGAAGCGGCATGAGGCAGCCCGGCCGCCCGCAGTTTCTCCTCTGTCTGGAGCAGGTTTACGCCGATCCCCGCGACGGCAAAGCCTTCGCCGTCCGGCCAGCAGGCTTCACAAAGGATACCGCACACCTTCCGTCCGCCGCATACAATGTCATTGGGCCACTTGATCCCGCAGTCCCTTCCGCAGAGCGCGGTGAGCGCACGGGAAACCGCCAGCCCGCAGACCGGGGCCAGCAGGGCGGTATGCGACGCCGGCCGGAGAAGAAGGGACATGGCCAGGGTTTCCCCGTCCGGGGCGTCCCAGCCCCGGCCAAGCCGCCCCCGTCCGGCTGTCTGGCGGCCGGTAAAGCAGACCGTCCCGTGGGGAAGAAGCGGGCCGTGCTCCTTCAGGTACCGGTTGGTGGAGTCCACCTCCGGCAGATACAGCGCGTTTCGTCCCAGCGTCCGCGCGGTCAGGCCGCGCAGCTCCCCCCTCATGAGCGCAGGGACACGGTATGCGGGACGATCCCCGTATCCGTAATGTCCAGCAACCCGTAAGTAGCCCGTCCGTAAGCCAGGCTGCCGGGATTCAGGATGGTTAGCCCGTTGTCGTAATCGGTCAGAGGCTGGTGAGTATGCCCGAAAAGCAGCACGTCCGCCTTTCGCTCCCGCGCCGCGCAGACCGCGCGGTACAAGCCCAGCTTCACTTCATACCGGTGGCCGTGGGTGTAGAAGATTCGTCGGCCGGCGAGGATTTCGAGCCCGGCCTCCGGAAGGCCCGATGTCCGTCCCCAGTCGCCATTTCCCCGGACGATGAAAAAAGTCCGATCCGGGCAGGCGGCGGCAACCGCTTCGGCCTCCCGCGCGCCGTCTCCCAGATGGAAGACCATCCGGGCGGTCGGCTGTTCCTCCAACGCCTGCCACAGCGCCCGTTCGTCGCCGTGCGTGTCGGATACCACTAAAATTCTTGTCATAGGGCTTGTTCCTTTCACTATGGAAGTCTTTGCCGCGTCTCCCGCCGGCGCCCCAGTTTCAATTTCATAAATGCCGGTTTCACGGCATAAAGATTACCATAGCGCCGCCCTGCCGGATGCTTTGCCGACGTTCTCCGGCGTCGCCATTGAGAAATGCTGTCGCATTTCTCCCAAACGACATTATACCATAGCGCCGCCCTGCCGGATTCTCTGCCGGCGTTTCCCGGCGGCGCAATCGAGAAATGCCATTGGCATTTCTCCTCAACGACATTATACCATAAACGTCCAGGAAGATTCATCCATAACTAAACCTTCCCTATCTTTCCATCTCTCCATCTCTCCACATAAGAAAGGTTGATTGTCATGAGCAATTCTTCGAACAATCCCACCAATCCTACCCCTGATCAGCTCAATGCGCTTCTACGGTTCGCCAGCCAGCGGCTGGGTACCACGCCGGAGCAGCTGGCCAAAACCGTTCAGACTGGCGGAACCGGCTCGATTTCCTCCCAGCTTCCGCCGGATAAGGCGGCAAAATTCCAGTCGATTGCCAATGATCCGGCCAAAATGCAGGAACTGCTGAATTCCCCGCAGGCGCAGATGCTTATCCAACAACTGATGAACCAAAAGGACAAGTAAAGCCGAATTCTTGCAGGAGTTCTCCCCGGAAAGGCGGTGAAACCAATGGACGACCTGGCAAAAAAACTGAACGAGCTGCTGAACTCTCCGGATGGAATGCAGAAGCTGCAGCAGGCGGCGGCCTCCCTGGGACAGATGATGGGGAACGCCGGGGAGGAAAGCGCTGCTGTTCCTACGGAGACGCCGCCTCCTCCCGCGGCGGAACCGATTCCCGCCCCGTCGTCCCCGCCTCTGAATGAGGGAGAGGGCCTGGAGGGGCTTGGCGATACGCTTGGCGATATGGCGGCGATTGCCCGTATCCTTCCGCTTTTGTCCGGAATGAAGAAGGACGATGAGAACACGACGCTGCTCAAGGCTCTGCGTCCCTATCTGCAAAGCGAACGGCAGCAGCGGCTGGATGAAACCATCAAAATTATGCATATGCTACAGATTCTTCCTCTGCTGGGCGGCCAACAAGGCGGAAATCCGTTCGGCGGCGGGCCGCCGGATCATGGGCATAATCCGGCGAAGTGAACGCGCCCAATTCGATGACGGAAAGGAGGACTTTCCATGGATGAGAATATGCTGCGTATGCAGCAGGAGGCGGCCGAACGTGTGCGGCAGATGCAGGAACGCGCCCGGCGGTTTGTCAGCGAGGAACCGCCCTCGGCGGCTCCCATGGATATCCCCGCGCCGCCGGGTCCCGCCGGAAAGCCGCAGGAGTCCCACCGCTCGTGCGGCTCGAAAAAACCGGATTCGCTGTCCGTTTCGCCCCGGGGAGGCTCATTCCTTTCGGATTTCGGCCGGGATAAGGAGCAGCTTTTCCTCCTGATGATCGCCGTTCTGCTGGTAAAGAACGACGCGCCCATCGAGCTGGTGCTCGCACTTTTGTATCTGGCAATGTAACAGGTGTATAGACGGCGCAAGCCAAAAGGCGGGAAGAATACCACCTCCCGCCTTTTGGCTTGAAATATAAAATAAGCAAAGAAACCGGGCGGAAGAGTTTCCCTCTTCCGCCCGGTTAATTATTGATAGTATTTAAGAATACAATAAAGGAAAAGC
>CAUGOD010000007.1 GCA_959601025.1 uncultured Oscillospiraceae bacterium | reverse complement strand
CTCCGTTGGCTTCCTCCTCTTGACTTCGCTGTCCAATATGTTTGACAAACTTACAAAAAGCAAAAAAAGAAAAAGGAAAAACGGCCGGGAAGCCCCTTCCCGGCCGCTCAAACTGCTTCAGCGTTCCGTTTACCGGATTTTGCGCAGGCGGATGACCCCGTCGACCGCCTGAATCTTCGCGAGGCAGTCGTCCGATACGTCGCCCACCACGTCGAGAATGGTATACGCGTTGTCCTTTTTGGAACGGTTCACCATCGTCTCAATATTGATCCCCTCGGCGGACACCACACCGCTGATCTGCGCGAGCATATTCGGGATGTTCCGGTGCAGGACACAGATACGGGTATCGGTGCTCCGGGCAATTTCCATCGCCGGGAAGTTGACCGAATTGCGGATATTGCCGTTTTCCAGGTAATCAATCAGCTCTGCCGCCGCCATCATGGCGCAGTTATCCTCGCTCTCCGGCGTGGAGGCGCCGAGGTGCGGAATCGCGATCACATTTTCCACTCCGAGCATGTCGTCGGTCGGGAAATCCACCACATACGCGGCCACCTTGCCGGACGCCAGCGCAGCGCGCATATCCTCCCCGTTCACGAGGTCGGCGCGGGAGAAATTGAGGATGCGGACGCCGTCGGCCATCTTGGCGAAAGCTTCGGCGTTCAGCTTCTCACGGGTTTCGGGGGTCAGCGGCACATGGATGGTGATATAGTCGCAGTTCTCAAAAATCTGCTCATAGCTGGTGGCATGATGCACCCGGCTGGAAAGGCCCCAGGCCGCGTCCACCGACAGATAGGGATCGAAGCCGTAGACCTCCATTCCCAGTCCGACGGCGCTATTCGCCACCAACGAACCGATCGCGCCCAGGCCGATCACGCCCAGCTTCTTGCCGCGAATTTCCGGCCCGCCAAACGCGGACTTGCCCTTTTCCACCAGCTTCGGCACCTCGGCGCCCTGGCCCTTCAGAGTTTTGGCCCATTCGATGCCGGAAACCACCTTGCGGGAGGAGATCAGCAGGCCGGCGATCACCAGCTCCTTTACCGCGTTGGCGTTCGCGCCGGGAGTGTTGAACACCACGATCCCGGCGTCGCTGCATTTATCCAGCGGAATATTGTTCACGCCGGCGCCGGCGCGGGCGATCGCCTGAAGGGAAGCGGGCAACTCCATTTCATGCATAGCGGCGGAGCGGACCATGATGCCGTCCGGCGCGCCGCACTCGCTCGACACGGTGTATTTCTCCTTATCGAAGCGGTCGGTGCCGCAGGCGGCGATCTTGTTCAGGGTCTGAATCTGAAACATGACAATGACCATCCTTTCATAAAAGGCCGGGCGCCGCCCCATCGGTAAACCAGCGGGACAGCGCCGTCGACGGAAAAACATTTTTCTCCGCCGGGCCCGTATTCATCAACAGCTTTTTCGGAACCCCGCCTCAGGCGTTGGCTTCCTCAAACGCCTTCATGAAGGCGACCAGCTTTTCCACGCCCTCGATCGGCATGGCATTGTAGATGGAGGCGCGCATACCGCCCACCGTGCGGTGCCCCTTCAGGTTGACAAAGCCGGCGGCGGCCGCTTCCTTCACAAATTTCGCGTCCAGCTCCTCATTGCCGGTAACGAACGGAACGTTCATCAGGGAGCGGTCCTTCTTCTCCACCGTGCCGCGGAACAGCTTGGAGGAATCGAGGAAATCATACAGCAGCGCGGCCTTCTTCTCGTTGCGCTCCTTCATTTTCTCCAGTCCGCCGACTTCGTTCTTAATCCACTCCAGCACCAGCTTGCAGATATAGATCGCATAGCAGGGCGGGGTGTTGTACATCGACCCGTTGTCCGCGTGAATCTGGTAGTTCATCATGGTCGGGGTGATATCCCGCGCGTTGCCGATCATGTCCTCGCGGATGATCACCACGGTCAGACCGGCCGGAGCCATATTCTTCTGCGCGCCGGCGTACAGCACGCCGAAGCGGGACACGTCGATCGGCTCGGACAGGATGCAGGAGGACACGTCCGCGATGAGCGGGACGTTCCTGGTCTCCGGCAGCTTGGTATAGCGGGTGCCGTAAATCGTGTTGTTCATGCAGATGTGGAAATAGTCCGCGTCCGGGGTAAAGGTCGAGGGATCGAGTTCCGGGATATACGAGAAGGTTTTATCCTTGGAACTGGCGACCACATGCGCGTCGCCGTAGCGGGAGGCCTCCTGATACGCCTTGTTCGCCCACTGGCCGGTGATCACGAAATCCGCCTTGCCGCTGCCGTTCATCAGGTTGAGGGGCAGCATCGCAAACTGGGAGGACGCGCCGCCCTGCAGGAAGAGCACCTTATAATTATCCGGGATATTCATTACTTCGCGCAGCAGTGCTTCGCAGCCCTTGATGATCGCGTCATATGTTTTGGAACGGTGGGACATCTCCATGACCGACTGTCCCGAACCCTCGTAATCCATCATTTCCGCCGCGGCTTTCTCCAGCACGCTTTCGGGCAGAACCGAGGGGCCTGCCGAAAAGTTATACACCCTTGCCATCGTCACTCGACCTCCGTTAATTCAATTGGAACCCGCTCCGCGAAGCCACGCCGACGTGGAAGTCAGCATTCCGCGGGTCCGCCGATTCCATATTGTATTCTATTTTACTATCCCGTGAAAAAATAGTCAATCGCTATCGCGGAAAAGATGAAAATAAATCCAGACGGATATCGTCCATAAGAAAATACGGCGGAACAGATAAAGGGAAACCGACTGCATACGCAGCCGGTTTCTCCTTATCGTCTCTGTTCGTTCTCCTTCTCCTCCCTATACAATCGGAGGAGCTCCTCGTCCGCAATCGCCTGGATTTCAGGAAGCCCACACAGGATTTCCTCCACCTCCGGCCGATTATGCATTCCTTCATAATAGTGCGTGACGCTTCGATCTCCCATGTGATAGATCCATTCTATTTTCCACCGCCGCGCGGTAATCCCGGGCGTCACGCCCGCTTTTTTCTTGACCGCCGCGTCCGTCTCCAGCACTTTTTCAAACGAGTCCGGCTCAGTGATAACGACGGTGCGCTTCTCCGGCTCCCAGTCCGGGAAAAGAATGCTCATCCGAATTTCAACAGAATCCAGCTTTTGCAAATCCACCTTCGTGTGTACATATCTATACCCGGCCCACCCCGCGAAAAACGCGGCGAGCAAAATCGCGGCGCCTCCCAGCAAAAGAATCCGACGCTTTATTGCGGCTTTTTTCCAGTCGACGGACATAAGGCGTCCTTTCCCCCTCCCCGTTTTCTTCGTATTTCATCCGGCCCTTTACTCGATCCTTCGTACGTCCTGCCGCAGGCCATCCTTTTTCTATTTCTCCACCGTACCAGAGACCGAAGTAAACCGAAGGAAGCGCGTGCCCTGAAAGGTCAGGGTTCCCCATTCGTCCTTCGGAACGCGGCGGTACGCCCTTCCCCCAACCGGGAGCTTCAGTTCGCTGCCGGTATCCAGTTCAAAAAGCAGATAGAGGGATTCCGACGTGCTGGTCACGCCGTTTGCATCGGTGGATACATGGGAGTTGCAGATCCGCCGCACCATGCGGGCGCGGGTGGAGATCACCGGCGAGTTTTCATTCTTTATAAAACGCCAGACCCAGGAGACGATAATACACAGTATCAGCAGGACGACAAATATTTCAAAGCCCGGCATTGTGTTCCCTCCCCTTCCTGCATTCCGTTCCCTCCCGCTTTCCGGCGACATAATAATCCCATTGCCCCGCCGGATTGCGGAACACCGTCGCCTCCACCCCGTAAGCCAGCCGGAGATTATCCGCCGTCAGCATCGACGCAGCGTCCCCATCCGCAAGAACGGTTCCCCCGCGAAGCAGGCAAAGACGGGAGCAGGCCGACGCGGCCTGCCGCAGGTCATGCAGCACCGCCACTACGCAGCGGCCCTGCGCCGCCAACCGGCGACAGAGGGTGAACACCTCCAGCGCGTGCCGGATATCCAGGCTCGCGGTTGGTTCGTCCAACAGCAGGATCGGGGTATCCTGCGCCAGCGCCCGGGCCAGCATCACCCGCTGCCGCTCGCCCCCCGACAGCTCCAGAATGCAGCGGTCGGCCAGCTCCCGGCAGCCCGCCAAGGCCAACGCTTCCTCCGCCTTTTCCCGATCAGCGGCGGAGGGCGCGGAAAACCGTCCCTGCCAGGGATAGCGGCCCATAGCCGCCACCTCCCGTACCGTAAAAGCGAAGGAGACCGCCGTGTCCTGATGCATGTAACACAGCAGACGGGCCAGCTCCCGGGCGGGGATATTCTCCACCAGCCGGGGCGGCTGATCCGGGCCGCCCACCTCCACCTGTCCCTCGGCGGGCAGGAAGCCCGCCAGACAGCGGAGCAGAGTGGTCTTCCCCGCGCCGTTCGGGCCGACGATTCCCACGAATTCCCCCGCCGATGCCGAAAAGCTCACGTCGGTCAGGATCGCCGGATCATCGTCGGACGGCGCGTTTTTTCGTATCGCCTTCACGGTATATCGGATATGCTCCGCCCGCAGTCGAAGCTCTCCCGGCCCCGCCCGGTTTTCACGGATTCCGCGTTGAACGTTCATGCCGTTCCGTTCTCCTCCTCTCCGCTTCCTGCTGTCTCATTCAATCCCCGTGTCCGCGCCATCCTTCCGCCGAACCAGCAGGAAGAGGAAATACGGCGCGCCGAGGAGCGCCGTGACGATTCCCACGGAAAACTCCTTTCCCCGAAAGCCGGAGAGCCACCGCACCAGCGTATCACAAAGGGTGAGGAACACCCCGCCCGCCAGAGCCGAGGCGAGACAAAGCCGCCGATGGGACGGCCCCACCAGCATCCGCAGAATATGGGGAACGATCAGCCCCACGAACCCGATCGGACCGGTCACGCAGACGATGGACGCGGTACAGAGGGAAGCGATCAGCACCATCGCCGTCCGGTTCCGTCCGCTGTGCACCCCGAGCGCCCGCGCCTGCTCGTCTCCCAATTGGAGAATATCCAGCCGTCCGGCCAGCAGGATCAGCGCCGCGGCGCTCGCCAGCACCGGCAGCGCCATGGTCGCCACATGCTCCCACCGGCGGTTGGACAGCCCGCCCATGGTCCAGAACAGATAGCTGGTCACCTGGTACTCATTCGATACCGAAAGCAGCAGGGAAGTGAACGCGCCGAAGAGGGCGCTCACCGCCATCCCGCTCATCACCAATGTTACGGAGGACGTCCGCCCTCCCCGCGAGGCGGCCGATACCCCGAGGATCGCCGCCACCGCGGTCAGCGCCCCTCCGAAGGCTGCCGCCGGGAGGACAAAAAAGGAAGCCGTGCCGGTAGTAATGGCCAGCAGCGCGCCGAAGCCTCCTCCCGCCGACACGCCAAGCAGGCCGGGATCGGCCAGCGGGTTACGGAACACGCCCTGCATCACCGCGCCGGCCAGTGCCAGCCCGCCGCCCGCCAGCACACCGCAAAGCACACGGGGAAGGCGGATGGACGCCACCACGCTGTAAACCGCCGGGTCCACCCCATCCCGCGAAAGCAACCCGCAGGCGGCCAGAAGGGCGCGCACAACCTCGGAAATGGAAATGGAGGTACTCCCCACCCCCACCGAAAGCAGAACGGTCAGCAGCAAAACGACCGTTCCGCCAAGAGCCAGCCAGCGAAGCCGCGGCGACCGGTGGAGCATGGGTTTCCCTCCTTTTTATGCTTTGTATATAACGCTTGTCCGGCAAAGGCGGACGGCAGAGCGGTCAGAAGCGTTCCGGATAGCATGCCTTCGCCAGCTCTTCCACCGCATACGCCATGTAATGGGAGGTCGAGCCGCGGTATTTTTCCGTCAGAGCCACGACCCGATCGTTCTGCACCGCCGGCAGGGACTGCAGAACGCTGTCCTTCTTAATCGCTTCGGTGAGGGCCGCGCCGCCGTCCTCGGTCGCCTGGAAATTGGCGTCGTACACGATGCCGGGGACCACCAGCAGGCCGGGCTTCCAGTCGTTCACGACGGTTTCCTTGCTGACGGCGGAATAATTCGCCGCCGTGCAGACGTTCACCGCGCCCGCGGCCTCAGCGATCGCGTTGAAAGGGGATTCTTTTCCGTAAGCGCAGAGCATCCCGGCGCTGGAGCCGTCCGCGCTGTAATAATCCTCATAATACATGATGCCGAGCGGGGTCTCCACGTCCTCCACCTTGGCCTTCACATCGTTCAGGCGCTTGTCCATCTCGTCGATCAGCGCCTGCCCTTTTTCCCCGGCATACAGCGCCTTCGCGACGGTGGACAGGCGGTCCCGAATGTCGTCAAAGGTGATGGGTGACTGCAGGGTCAGCACCGTTACCCCCGCATCGGTCAGGGATTTTGCCAGAGAGCCGTCCGCGTCGTTGAAGGTATCCAGCAGCACCAGATCGGGCGTCTGGCCCAGGATGGCCTCCGCCTCGCTGTTCACCCGGGCGGACACCGCTTTCGCCTTATCGGCGCAGGCGGTCAGCGCCGTGGAGTCCATATAGGAGGACAGGGCGGCAATCCGGCCCGCGTCGATCATATCCAGCGCCATTTCCCCTTCCCAAACCGGAAGGATCACCACCCGCCGGGGCGCTTCCTTGATCACGACGTCCTTTCCCGCCGCATCCTGAACTGTGACCGGAGAAGCCGGCGCGGTCGAGGCCGGAGACGAAGAAAGCGTGCTGCTGTTCTCCTTCTCCGACGAGCAGCCGGCGAGGAGCGCTAGGGATAGGACGGCGGCGCCGGCCAGCGCCGCCAGACGTTTCAGAACCGATTTACGCATAGAATCATCCTTTTCTCCGTTTTTCTGGTTTTCCGCGCGTCAGCCGGAAGCATCCGACGGAATCGCCCGATGGAATTACCCTTCCCGGAACGGAGTCAAATTTCGTGTTCATTCTACCGATTTTTTTGCAGAAAAGTCAAGGAAAAAGCCGTGTTATTTGGTACTTTCCCTCTTTCCTCTTTCCTATAAACGAGGCAATCCTGCAAATGATGGCGGTGGAAAAGGCGGTAGCGCATCGCTCGCCTGCGGAATTACCGAATCCATCACCTTTTCGTCTGCCGCCGTCTCCGCGTAAAGGCGGGATGACGGCGCCGCTTTCGGCAATGCCGTCTTTATTTCAGCAGAGCTTCCACCACATCGGCGGCGGGTTCCAGCTCCTCGCAGACCACCCGCTCGATCTCGCCGCTGTCACAGAGCCGGGCGACGTCGGCGTTCATCGGCAGACGGGCGAGCACCTCCACCCCCATCTCCTTCGCTGCCGCATCCAGCCCGGCGACATCGCCGAAAAGCGGGATTTTTTTCCCACAGTCGGGGCAGATCACGCAGCTCATATTCTCCACCATGCCCAGCACGGGGATATCCAGCATCCCGGCCATTTTGTGCGCCTTACCAACCACCATCTGCACCAGCGACTGCGGCGTGGAAACGATCACCGTCCCGTCTACCGGGATGGACTGATAAACGGTCAGGGGCACGTCGCCGGTTCCGGGCGGCATATCGATGAACAACACGTCCAGCTCGCCCCAGACCACGTCGGTCCAGAACTGGGTCACTGCGCCGGCAAGGACGGGCCCGCGCCAGACCACCGGCTGATCCTCCCGCTCCAGCAGGAGATTGATAGACATGATCTTGATGCCCATATGGGTCTCTACCGGCAGGATTCCCATCTCGCTGCCCTTGGCCTTACAGGTAACGCCGAAAGCCTTGGGAATGGACGGGCCGGTGATGTCGGCGTCCAGTACGCCGACGTTATAGCCGCGGCGGGCCATCAGGGTCGCCAGCATCGCCGTGACGGAGGATTTGCCGACGCCGCCTTTGCCGCTGCTGACAGCCACCACTTTTTGGATAGAGCTGTAGGCGTTCAAGGAAGCATGAAGGTCTTTTTCGCTGCAGTTTTCGCCGCAGCTTTCACAGTTATGAGTACATTCACTCACGGAGGATCATCCTTTCCTGTTTACATTCTGGCCGAATGGATAAAAGGGCGTTTTGGGTTACTATACAACAATTGATACGCCGATGTCAATCCGATGGGCGGACGGATGGCCGACCGGCGTCTCCTTTTCAGAAAAACGCCCGAACAGAAAACAGGACGTCCGTCTTCCGACGGACGCCCGCTTATGCTATCGTATATTGTATTCTTGGCGGTTTAAGCGCTGCGTTCCCGGCGGCGGGATTCGGGTTTCGGCTTGGCCGGCGCGCCTTCACAGATATCCTGCGAACGGAGCACATAACCCACCGTCAGCATCAGCACCCGGCAGTCGAGCTGCATCGAAGCGTTGTTCGCGTAAAACGCGTCCATTTTCGCTTTTTCGTAGATGGTGACCTTATCCCGGCCGCTGGTCTGCGCCACGCCGGTCAGGCCGGGACGTACGCTGCACGCGCCGTTGCGGGTGCGGAGTTCAAGCAGTTCGGTTTCGGTCAGAACAACGGGGCGGGGACCCACGAAGGACATCTGCCCGAGCAGGATATTCACAAGCTGCGGCAGTTCATCGATACTCAGCCGGCGGATCAAGCCGCCCACCTTCGAAATATACCGCTGCGGATCGTCAAGCTTACAGGTGGCCACGTCGTTCGGCGCGTCCACGCTCATTGTGCGGAATTTCAGCATCCGGAACGGCACATTGTTCCGTCCCATACGGGTCTGAACGAAAATCGGCGTTCCCTTCGTATCCGCCGCCGCGATAGCCGCGACCACGAGACACGGAAGAAAAAGCAGAATAATCAAAGCCAGAGAACCCAAAATATCAAAAGAGCGTTTCACAAAAGCAAACGCTTTGGAGCCGAAAGTCGATGCACGATAGGTGTTCATACTGAGCACTTTTTGCATACGTTTTCTCCTCTCCTGAGCAAGCAGTCCAGATTGGCATACCGTCTCTCAGGTACGAACTGCATTATACTATCCCAATAAACAAAAAGCAAGTTTCATTTTTGTAATCTTTTGCTGGCCCTTTGAATTTTGCCGGTTTTCACACTTTTTCTTCTTTTTTCAGAGAGGATTCGGCGGCATTTCCAGCAATTTTGAACACGCCTTTGGCTTGGAATGGGATTTTTTATTGAAAAACAAAAAAATCTTTATGTTTACCGTGCATTTCGGCGGGACGAAAATTATTGCAACTCAAAATATTTTCCATGCGTTAGTATGTCTCCGCTTTATTTTTTCTATTCAAAACGCAAAAGTGGGGCGTGTATCCGTCCTCAGATTGTCAAAAAAGACACGGAGGGAAGGAGGGGTATGCATCAGCAAACTTTATATTGCGGCAAGTATAAAGCTGGCCGCAGGGAAACCGTTGAGATCGCAGCCCCCTGTTCCCTACTCCGCGCAGCAATCACCCGCCCGCAGACGAAACCACTTCTTTAACAAGCCGAGGGCGGGCAGCCGAAGCTGTCCGCCCTTTTATGATGGAGCATTCTATGTCGGTCTATACCGTGACTACCGTTTCCAAAGTCTCTTATTCCACATCCTGGAGGGCGTCGTACCCTTCCTCGCCGGTGCGGACCTTTACGACGTTCTCCACGTCGTACACAAATATCTTTCCATCGCCGATGTGGCCGGTATACAGCACCTTCTTGGCCGTTTCGATCACAGTATCCACCGGCACCTTGCAGACCACGGTTTCCACCTTGACCTTCGGCAGGAGCTGGACGTCCACTGGAACGCCGCGGTAATAGTTGCTGCTGCCCTTCTGCATGCCGCAGCCCATAACCTGCGTAACCGTCATACCGGTTACGCCGATATTGTTCATGGCGACCTTCAGAGCGTCGAACTTCTCCTGACGGATAATCATAACCAGCTTGGTCATCTTCACGTCGTCGCCCTTTTCCACATACCGCGTCCCCATATGGGCAATCTCCACCGCCTGCGATTCCGGAACCACGGCTTCGGTTTCCTCCAGAGCCGACAGGCTGGCATGAACCGGCATAAAGTCGGCGTAGCTGCTCACCAGGCCGTGCTCTTCGATATCAAGGCCGTTGATCTCTTCCTTTTTCGAGACCCGCAGGCCGACCGTCTTCTTGATAATCGTAAAGATGATGAGCATCGTCACTGTGACCCAGGCGATAACCGAAACCACGCCGAGACACTGGATGCCGAAGAACTGAAAGCCATGACCGTAGAACACACCGTCGCTGGTGGAGAACAAGCCGGTCAAAAGAGTACCGAGCGCACCGCACAGTCCGTGGACCCCCACCGCGCCGACCGGATCGTCGATCTTCAGCACTTTATCGACGAATTCGATACCGAATACCACCGCAAAACCGGCAATGATGCCGATGATCGCCGCGCCGGCGGGAGAAACCATATCGCAGCCCGCCGTAATAGCGACCAGGCCGGCCAGAGAACCGTTCAGGGTCATGGAAACATCCGGTTTCTTATAGCGAATCCAGGTAATAATCATCACCGTTACCGTCGAAACCGCCGCCGCCAAATTGGTGGTCGTAAAGATGGAACCCATCGCCGTCAGAGTATCGTCGCCCGTCGCGGACACGGTGGAACCGCCGTTGAACCCGAACCAGCAGAACCACAGGATAAATACGCCGAGCGCGCCAAGCGCGAGGTTATGTCCGGGAATCGCCTTGGGCCTGCCGTCTTTGTCGTATTTGCCGATGCGGGGCCCAAGCATTTTCGCGCCGATCAGCGCCGCGACGCCGCCCACCATATGGACTGCCGTGGAACCGGCGAAATCATGGAAGCCCAGCTGTGCCAGCCAGCCGCCGCCCCAAATCCAGTGGCCGGAAATCGGATAGACGAACGCGCTGATCGCCACGCTGTAAATACAATAGGAAATGAATTTGGTCCGTTCCGCCATGGCGCCGGAAACAATGGTCGCCGCCGTCGCGCAGAAGACCGTCTGGAAGATAAAATATACCGGGGTGGGAACCGACAGGCCAAGGAAGCTGTAATCCTTCGTCACAAAGGGATCAAAGCCTCCGACCAGCGCGCCGGTGCCCGCGAACATCAGGCCAAAGCCGAGGATCCAGTAAACCGGCGTACCCAGGGCAAAGTCCATTAGGTTTTTCATAATGATATTGCCGGAGTTTTTCGCCCGGGTAAATCCGGTCTCCACCATGGCGAAGCCCGCCTGCATGAAAAACACCAGCGCCGCCCCTAGCAGCGTCCAGATGGTGTCTACTGAGGAAAACATACGAATCTCCTTCCTTTCTGCGGGGAACCGGCCGAACACGCCGCCTGGCTTCCCCTGCCCGGAATCGCTGTTCCGGGCTCCCTCTGAATTGAATTTGCCAAACCGCCACAACAGTTTGAAGCAAGCCGCCTACGCTTCTGCAGAAAGCGAAATCCCATCCCCACAAAGAAATCCGGCTCAACCGCCGTCCTTCCGATGGGAAAATCCGGGAAAACGGGAAACGGAAAAAACAAAAAAGACGCCGCAGGTTTTTCAACCTACAGCGCCTTTGCTGTCTTTAGCCGTATTTTACCTCTCCATCCCGGTTTTGTCAACCCTTCTCGAAAGGTTTTTGCGTATTTTTTCATCGCATCCTGCACATTCGTAAGGTTTGCCCGAACCACGTAGAAATACACGCTGCTTTTTGCAGGATTTTAACAGCAGTCATGCAAGCCGAACTCGCGGACGGGGAATTTCACCGCGGATTTTAAAGCCGTATCCCCAGATGGTTTCAATCGTTACGCCCGTCCCCTGCAGCTTTTTCCGAAGCCGTTTAACGGTATCGTCCGCCACCCGGGTGCCCGAATCGTTTTCGAACCCCCATACCGCGGGAAGCAGCTCGGCTCTCGGTACCGCACGGGAAGAATTTTTCAGCAGATAGGAAAGCATGGCGAATTCCGTCGGGGTGAAATGAATCGTCTCGCCGTTATGGGTCACCTCCATGTTTTCGACGTCGACCGTCAGTTCCCCGATCCGTATCTTGTTGGTGGGATTCACCGGCGTACATATCAGTGCGATATCCGCCATGATACGGTTTTTTCCCATCTCGTCCGACACCGACGTATACTCTACCGAATACCCGTTGCTGCGGAGGGAGGACAAAAGCGTATCCAGCATCCGGTTATCATCCCCATATACATATACAAGCTTTGGCATTCCGCGTCTCTCCCCTGTTCAAAATTCCGTGTTCCCTGTCTGGCGAGTACCTGAATTCTGTACTCTGAACACTTTTCACACTCTTTACGCTTTCATTTTACACGAATTGTGTGTTGATTTTGTGAACAGACGGCGACAAAATTAAAAATAAATCCACAAATATTCATTGATTTTTTCCATAAATCTAACATATAGTGAAAAGGTTTCCATCAGCGACCGGCATTTTTCCGGTGAATGGGACAGCGGATGATGAGACGGAGGAGAGCGGACCCGTTGAAAGGAATAAGGGGGAAAAGGTAGCTTCCGCCGCTGGCGGGTCGGGTAGTGACCGCCACAATCAGCATCAGGAGCAGTCCCCCGACGAAGCCCCACAGCCCCCACAGCGCTGTAAGGATCAGAAAGAGAATGCGAAACAGCTTGAACGCATAGCTCAGTTCAAAGCTGGGTTGGGTAAAGGTGGCGATCGCCACAAATGCCATATACAGCATAACCTCCGGCACAAAAAGCCCGGCGCTGACGGCAAATTCCCCGAGAATCAACGCGCCGACGATACCGAACGCATTGCTCAGCGCGTTGGGAGTATTCAGCGAAGCCAGCTTGATGCCGTCGATCATCAGATCGATAACGATCAACTGCACCAGGATCGGAACGCTGTTCGGTTCAGCGATACGAATGAATTCCAGCATAGGGGGAATCCAGTCCGGATGGGAAATGAGCAGATACCATACAGGAGTCAGAAACAGGGTGAGAAGGAAAATGATCATCCGCACAAATCGCAGGTAGGTTCCCACCAGCGGCGGGAAATAAAAGTCATTGGCATCCTGCACAAATTCAAAGATGGAGGTGGGGAGCAGCATCACCGACGGCGTATTGTCCACCACCACGGCGATGCCGCCTTCCGCAATCGCGGCGGCGGCGCAGTCCGGCCGCTCGGTATACCGCACCTTGGGAAAGGGATTGTACCACTGGCGGCGCACCAGGCATTCCGCCAGGCTCTCCTGCCCCATTGTCAGCGCAGGGATGGTGATTTTCCGGATTTCCTCCTTCAGCCGGCGAACCCGTTTGGGATCGGCCACCCCTTCCATATAGCTGATGACCACATCGGTACGGGAAACCGTTCCTACCTGCACATATTCCATAGTCAGCCGCGGATCCCGCAGCCGCCGCCGGATCAGGGCCGTGTTGAAGACCAGCGTTTCCACAAACCCGTCGTGCGCGCCGCGAAGTACCCGGTCGTCGTTGGGTTCCTCCACCCCGCGGGCCGGGTAGGTTCGTGCGTCTACCATCAGCGCGCCGGCGTAGCCCTCGACCAGCAGGGCGATTGTTCCGGAAAGGACCTGTACCGCGATCGCCTCCTCATCGTCGGCCGGGTCCACCTCCACATAGGGGATGAACCGGTCGGCGAACACCTCCGGCGTCGGCGCAGCCTCCAGCTGTTCCGGCTTAACCCCCAGCAGGAACTGCATGATTTTCTCCATCAGGTCGTCCTTGACAAACCCGTCGATAAAATAAAGCCGGGCCTGACGGTTCCCGACCGTCATATTTCGGCCGATCACATCAAAGCTTTCCGACACTCGAAGGCGGTCGTCCATCCGGCGGGTATTCTCCGCGTAATCCGCCGTCAGTTTCCGGGATACATCGTCCATTTCCGATTCCTTCCTTTCATGCTAAACAACAGGCTTTCCCCGTTCGCGTTGTTTTAGTCTTGCCGTCCGGCGGGTCAATTATCAGCCGATAACTCCATGAATCTCCATAAATGGCGAAAAAAGAGGGCGGCGTTTTTCGCCTCCCTGCCTTGTAATATAAAACTATATCTGTTATACTACTTATTAATTGGTCAGAAAGCAGGCGAAAGACCTTTGGGATTCTCTGCCGGCCGAATAATTTCCTAAATTCGCTTAAATTTCGGATTTTTTAGAAAGAATGGAGATTGCCATGACGGATCAGTTCGACTTCTGGGCTAAGCCCGAGGACAAAAAGGATGCCACCACAGAAACCGAACCAATCGAAACCCTTGTCACGGAACCCGCTTCGGCGCCTTCCGAGCCGGAAAACAGCGCGGCAGCTCCCTTTGAAGGCTCTCCGTCTGTGAGTGCGTCCACACCGGCCTTTTCCGCTCCCGAAGCGCCGAACGCGCCCGCAGAGCCTGTGCAGCCGGTGCGGTATGTAGATGCGCGGCAGGCGCCGCAGTATCGGCAGCAGCCCGTTCCCACGCAGCCGCCGTACGCGCCTAATCCGTATGCGGCTCCGGTTCCGCCCGCACAGCCGGGCTTCCCTCCGCAGAGTCCGGTTCCTCCGCAGAGTCCGGTCCCTCCGCAGAGTCCGGTCCCCCAGCAGCGGCCTTACGCCGCGCCGTCCTCCCCGTATCCTCCACAGGTTCCGACGCCGCCGGCATATCCGCAGCAGCCGGCCGCTCCCTATATGCCGCCGCAGAGGCAGGGCTATCCTCCCCAGCCGGGCCGTCCCTATCCGACGAATATTCAGCCGAATTATCCGCCTTCCTATTCGCCCTATTATCCCCCGGCGGTTCCGGAAAAACCCGGCAACGGGATGGGAATCGCGGCGATGATCCTCGGTATTCTTTCGCTGACGCTGTTCTGTATTCCGTTTTTGAGCGTGGTGCTGGGCATTCTCGCTCTTGTTTTGGGCATTGCCGCCCAGGTGAAGGGCGGCGGCGGAATGGCTGTCGCCGGGATTGTTCTAGGCGCGATTGGTACGGTGTTCGGTATACTGGTGGTTATCGGCTTTTATACCGGCAACGTCAATAATATTGTCAACGAGCATTATTACGACTGGGACAGCTTCGCCACCATGGCGGCTGCCTGGTTCCGGCGCTGATCATAATAAAAAGCCTGCGTCCCGACCATCGGCTGGGGCGCAGGCTTTTTTTATTTCTTTCGTCGGACAACCGTTCAACGGAGGCTGCGTTATTTTCCAAGCTCGATGTGAAAAATATAGGGATAGCGCTTGTGTGCCTGCTGATTTTGATGTATGAAACTGCGGATTTTCAGGAGCTGCTTCCAAGCCATTCCGTCCGTTCCCGCTTACCGTTGCCAGTATACGCAAAAGCCAACCCTTCTGTTAAAACCTCAATGCTGGACAAGCTGCATTCCCTCCGCGCGCATATCTTCTCCTTTCTTTTCATTCCTTTTCTGGCCGGCCCCTCCGTTTCGGCAGAATGTCCCCTTTTTCCCCGCTATAATAAATAGTACAGGGGTACGCCCTCCCATATCCAGAGGACTATCCCCGGAAGGGACTATTCACGGAAGGGACGAATTCCATGCCGGTCATTTATCTCGATGTGCTTCTGGCGCTGAATCTGTTCATCGATTTCCTGCTGCTGTCTGTAACCGGGCGGGTCCTGCGGCTTCCCAGTCGGCGGGGGCGACTGGTACTGGGGGCCGCCGTGGGAGCGGCAAGCTGCTGCCTTGTGCTGTTTCCTGAGCTTCCCGGCCCGCTCTCACTCCTGCTAAAGCTGGCGGCGGCCGCGCTGATCGTCCGCCTGGCCTTTCGCTGGCAGAGCGGTAAGGTATACATAAAGCAGCTGGTGGTTTTCCTCGTCGCCTCCGCCGTATTTGCAGGGCTGGCCTTTGCCCTGTGGTATTTCGCCGCCCCGGACGGCTTTTATGTGCTGGACGGTGTAGTATATTATAACGTTTCCCCCCTGCTTCTGGTAGCCCTGACGGTGGTCAGCTACCTGATTATGAGGCTGTACGACCGCTTTACCCGGAAAAACGCGCCGTTGGGTCGGGACTTCCGCCTGACGCTGGACGGGGGCGGCGGAGAAACCACGCTGCGCGCCCTGTACGATACCGGACACCATGTGACCGACGTATTTTCAGGCGCACCGGTCGCCATCGTGCGGTACGACGCTCTGGAGTCCTGCCTATCCGAGGAGCTAAAGGAGGCGCTGACCGGGGCGATGCGAACCGACAGCTTCTCCCCCACCGGAGGGAACACGGCAACCGCGGTAAAGAGCCGCCTGCGGATGATCCCGCTGCACACCGTCAGCGGGACGGGGCTGCTGCCGGCCTTCCAGCCCGTCCGGGCGCAGATCGGAACCGTAGGGAATACCGTCGATGCATCCGGCATCTATGTGGCGGTGTGCGAGGCGCTGGGCCGGGGCGAATATGACGCCATTGTCGGCGCGGATATCGTCAGCCTGCTGGAAACGGAAAAAAACGCCTGCCGCCTCCCATCCTAATGCCATTAAGCCACGTCACACTACGAAAGGAAGAAGCAGTATGAAAGGCCTGGAGACCCTCCGAAACGCCATCCGCCGGATATGGCTGCGCCTTCTCGGGCAGGCCGCCGACGAGACGCATTATATAAACGGGGCGGATACCCTCCCCCCGCCGCTCACCACCGAGGAGGAGGCCGCGGTTTTTGCCCGGATCGAAGCCGGGGATGCGGCCGCACGGGATATCCTCATCACTCACAACCTGCGGCTGGTGGTATATATCGCCCGGAAGTTTGAGAACTCCGGCGTAGGGATCGAGGACCTGATCTCCATCGGTACAATCGGACTGATTAAAGCGGTCAACACCTTCTGCCCCTCCCGAAATATCAAGCTCGCCACCTATTCCTCCCGCTGTATTGAAAACGAAATCCTGATGTACCTGCGGAAAAACTCCCAGCTGCGCAACGAGCTTTCCATCGACGAGCCGCTCAATGTGGACTGGGACGGCAACGAGCTGCTGCTCTCCGATATCCTGGGCAGCGAGCCGGATATCGTGAACCGGGGAATCGAGCAGGAGGCGGAAAAGACCCTGCTGCTCGACTGCATCGCCCACCTCTCCGAACGGGAACAGTTCATCATGTGCCTGCGCTTCGGCATCAACGGCAACAAGGAGCACACCCAGAAAGAGGTCGCCGACCTTCTCGGCATTTCCCAGTCCTACATCTCCCGGCTGGAAAAGAAAATCATCAAACGGCTGAAAAAGGAACTGGAGCAGGCCGGTTGAAACGGACGCCGCAGACAAAGATACAGCCAGCCGAAACAAACTTGAAACGGTATAAAGAAAGGAGACACGAAAGACCATGTCTCCTTTCTTTATACCGTTTCAAATACTTTCGGGCAGTTTTTTTATTCAGAGCATCCAGAGCATCGAAAACTTATTCCTCAAACAGGGACACGCCCGCTTCCTGCAGCGCGACCTGAATCTCCTTCACATCCAGTTCCCGGGGTGGAACGCCCTTCTGCGCGGCCAGAGCGGCGGCGATGCCCGCCGCCTCCCCCATTGCCATGCAGATGTTCATCACCCGATAGGAGGAATGCGCCTTATGAGTGCCGGAAATACAGCGGCCCGCCGCCAGCAGTCCGTCCGTTTTCCTGGGGAGGAAGCAGCGGTAAGGAATGTCGTAGGGACGGGTACCGCGGGCAACAGCCAAGTCCTCCGCCTGTCCGCCGCCGTCGGGATTATGGGTGTCGAAGCAGAAGTTTACCCCGTGAACCACCGCGTCCGGAAAAGCGCGGCCCTGCGCGATATCCTCCGCCGTCAGAGTATAGAGTCCCTCCATCCGGCGGGTTTCGCGGAAGCCGGGAAGATCCGCGCCGTCCAGCAGCCGGCAGTTTTCGAAGCCGGGAATGTGCCGGCGGAGAAAAGCGATCACCCGGTCGGTCTGTTCCCGCAGTTCCCGGTCCGAACGGGCGATATCGGCGAGGTCCACGCCGTCCACCCGGCAGAGCTGGGTGGCGTTAACCATCCGCTCTCCCGGCGTTCCGCCGCCGTACAGCCGGACGATGGTGACGTCCGGAGGAAGCTCGCCGCTGCGGCTGGCCTCTTCGCAGAGCGACAGATAACTTTTTCCGTCGATCAGCGTATCGTCCGATTCGTGGCAGCAGACCAGGTCGGATTCCACCCCGCCAATGGTAAAAAGGATAGAGGCTGGCTGAGTCAGCCCGTCCGAGGGCCGACCGACCGAACAGGGCACCCCGGCCAGCGCCAGCAGCATCCCGTCGCCGGTAGCGTCCACCGTCGTTTTCGCCGCAATCCGCGCCAGTCCCTGCGGAGTGGAAACGACCAGGCCGCGAACCGTGTTTCCTTCCTTCCAGACCTCCGCGGCCGGCGTCTGGAGGTACAGCGTCACACCCGCCTCGTACACCCAGCGGGCCAGGGCATATTTCGCGTCCTCGACATTATGCGGCAGGCATTCGCCGCCTGTGCCGAGAAGTTCTCCGATCTCATCCTTGAGGGTGCCGGGCGGCACGACGCCCATGCAGGTACGGATATGCCCGAGCGTCAGGTTACCACCCACCGCGCCGAAGCGTTCCACCAGCGTTACACGGCTCCCCTGCCGCGCAGCCGCCACCGCGGCGCAGAGCCCCGCCGGGCCCGCGCCGGCCACCAAAACGTCGGCCTCCTCCAACAGGGGCAGCTCCTGCAAAAGAACGGGATTCATCATCGTCCATCATCCTTTCTCGAATGCGCCGGAAACGCCTTTCCAGCCGGAAATTGCCGGGAACGCCACCCCCGGATTCCTAGCTTTACTGTATCATTTTTTGCAGCGACCTGCAATTCATCGGCAGAAAAAAGCAAATTTTGCCTTCTCATTCAGCAGCTTCCGTGCAGGGTCGTCTGAATCTGCGCCGCCAGCCCTTTTCCAGAAACGGGCCTCCTTCTCCCTGGCCCCCCGACATTTTTAGCTGTTACGAACGCCCGGTCAAAAAAGACCGGGCGTTTTCCATGTCCTGTGCATTTTCTCCGTCGGTCCGGCAATACTGAGAGGGTAACATTCTGCGGAGAGGGCGGTGCCGTGTTGTATAACAAGGTCGAGATTTGCGGGGTCAACACCAGTAACCTGAAGGTACTCAGCGAAAGCGAAAAAATGCGGCTTCTCGGAGAAATGCACAAGGGCAATGCCCAGGCGCGGGACGAGCTAGTAAACGGCAACCTCCGGCTGGTGCTCAGCGTCATCCAGCGGTTCACCCAGCGGGGGGAAAACCTGGACGACCTGTTCCAGGTAGGCTGCATCGGCCTGATCAAGGCCATCGACAACTTCGACACCAGCCAGAACGTCCGCTTTTCCACCTACGCCGTGCCGATGATTATCGGTGAAATCCGGCGGTATCTGCGGGACAACAACAGCATCCGGATCAGCCGGTCGATGCGGGACGTGGCCTACAAGGCGATGCAGATCAAGGAACGTCTGACAAACGAACAGCTTCGGGATCCCACCATCGAGGAGATCGCCCGGGAAATGGAGCTTCCAAAGGAAGAGGTGGTTCTCGCGCTGGAATCCATCGTGGAGCCGGTCTCCCTGTACGAACCGGTGTATTCCGACGGCGGGGACACCATCTATGTCATGGATCAGGTGGGCGACCACAACGACGATAAGAACTGGTTGGACGAAATCGCCCTCAAGGAAGCCATTCGCAACCTGAACGACCGGGAAAAACGGATTCTTTACCTCCGCTTTTTCAAGGGAATGACCCAGATCGAAGTCAGCTCGGAAATCGGCATCAGCCAGGCGCAGGTCAGCCGGCTGGAAAAAGGGGCGCTGGATCATATCAAAAAGCAGATTTAAGGGTTATCCGCCTTTTTAACGCCGCCCAGCCGGCTTCCCTACCAGCGTTTGCCGGCGTTGCAATCGAGAAATGCTGTCGCATTTCTCCCTACCGACATTATACCATAGCGCCGCCCGGCCGAATTCTCTGCCGACCTTTGCCGGCGGCGCATCGAAAAACGCTGTCGCGTTTTTCCTTAACGGCATTTTACCATATGTACCGAGATGCTTCCACTATTTTGTTGGAAAGCGGAGAAATGGGTTCTATCCCCTTTTCATCAGTAAAAAATACCGTCTTTCCGGCCGGAAAGACGGTATTTTTCGCTTTCACTGTTCGGAACAGCGGTTCAGTCCTTCTCCCATTCCAGGATCGTCCCGCTCGCCGCGTCGATCTCACATTCATATTCCGCGCCGTTCGCGTAAAATTCCAGCGTATAGATTAAACGGCCGTCCTCCCTCTCCTGCTCCTGACTGGTAAAGGTCGCAGCGGAGGCGGACAGGCCCGCCCGTTTCAGCGCGATTTCCCTCGCCCTGTCCAAGCCGATCTCTCCGGCAGAGGGAGCGGTCGCTGCAATACCGTCGTCATCCAGCTCAATTTTCTGCTTCCTGATCGCTCCGGTCCTTGCGTCGATCTCATAATGGTATTCCGACGCGCCGGATTTAAACTTGACCTCGTAGACCGGAATGCCGTCCTCCACATCGTATTTCACTTGCTTTTTCACAATCTCCGCCTCGTTCACTCCCGCGTCCTGCAGAGCGAGCTCCAGCGCCTTATCCTCCCTAATCACGGTATCCGGCGCCTTGGTCGTCCCCGTGCCGCCGGGAGCGTTCGTCGGCCGGGAGCTCTGTCCTTTTTGCTCCCCCTTCCCGTCTTCTTTCTCGCTCTCCCATTGGATCACTTCGCCGGTTTTTGCGTCGATTTCATATTCATACTCGTATCCGCCGCAACAGAATTCCACCTCATACACCATCCGGCCGTCCTCGCAGTCCAGCGACGTTTTCCGCTTGGTCGCCTCGGCGGCCGCCGCGCTGGCATGGGCAAGAGCAAGCTCCTCCGCCCGGGTTTCGCCGATATAGGCGCTGCCGTTCGCCGTGCCGGTGGAGGCAATGCCCTCCATTTGAACGTTACGGGAAGCGGCGATCAGGTTCAAATCGTTGATCGGCAGCCCGGCCAGCGAGGCGAAATCCAGCGTGCCGTCCGCTTCCACCAGCTGTTGAATCAGCGCTGCCTTTCCCACCGATATGCCATATTTCTCCGCCAGCGTTTTCAGCTCCCCATCCCCCGCCGTAGTCTGGCTGAGGACGGCGGCGTTTATTGAACCGGCTTTCAGCAGCTGCTCCACCTCGGTGGAGAGCTTCTCCTGCAGGGCTGCGCCCCGCGCGCTGTCCGCATTCTCCACCGTAATCAGGATGGAGTTGGCCAGCTCGTCGATATACCCGTTTTTCAGCATGGAGCCGATCAGCGCGTTCATCGCCACATCCAGCTCCGTGCCCTTCAGCTTCATATCCCCGAGGATCGTTTCCGCGTCCCCGTTCAGCGCCCGGGCGGAGAGCACCGTTTCCGCCTTGTTCACCTTCAGTTCGATGCTGGGGTTCACATCCAGCTGCACGATCGAATCCACGCCAGCCGTCTGCTGATAGGCGAAAATCGATCCGCCGGCGATCAGCGCGACCGCGGCGGCGCAGGCCGCGCAGAGAGAAATCCACAATCCCTTCGGCCGTTTCCGAACGGCGTTCATTTCCACGATCCCTTCCTCCTTTACTCCTTGCTTCCGACAGTCTTCCAGCACGCGATCCAAAACATCCGGCGTTTCCCGGCGGACCGCCGAAGACAGCTGCTCCTCGATTTCACGGTTTTTCTTCATCTATACGCCCATTCCTTTCTCACTGATCCAGGCCCTGGATGTCGATGGGATTCCCTGCTTTCCTTATCGCTCCGGCGTTTTTCGTCCCGGCTTTTTCCGCCGGTCTTCCTGCTTCGGCTTCAGCCGGCGGACGAGGGGTTCCCCCGTCCCGGAGCAATTCCCGCCGCAGCTTCGACAGGGCGCGGTGGTAGCGGGACAGCACCGTGGAAAGCGGCCGCTCCAGCAGCACCGCGATCTCCCGGTGCTTCAGGCCGGAGACCGCATGCAGCATGACAATCTGCCGCTCCTCATCCTCCAGCCTCCGGAGCGCAATCTCCAGAACCAACCGGTCGTCGCTGAGCGTTTCCACCGGTTCCGACGACGCCCATCCTCCGGCTTCCGGATGACAGAGCCGGCTCTCCTCCCGCAGGCGCATCCGGGCGAGATTCCGTACGATGGTGAGAATCCAGGCCATCGGCTTGCCCTCCGGCCGATAACCGGAGGCCGCTTTCGCCAGACGGACATAGGTTTCCTGCATAATATCCTCGGCGTCCTGACGGTTCCGCAAAAGGGACAGCGCGAAGCCGTATACGGCCGAAGAGGTCTGCTCATACAGCGCGGCGAGGGCCTCCTCGCTGCCTGCGGCGACAGCGGCCAGCAGGTCTTCCGCCGGTGCGGGCGAAGGCGGCCGGCCGACCGACTCCGCTATGGTTGACGTCAAACAAAGGAAAAACATGGCTGTCTCCTTTCTTCCTTTCCCTGTCATTCAAATAATGCATAGAGGGCGGATTTTATCGCATCTAAAAATAAAAATTTTTAGATGAAGCTTTTATTCCATCATACCGAAAAAAAGCGAAGGCGGCAAGCCGGTTCCCTGTAAAAAAGACCGGGCCGCATTTCTTTAAAAGAAACGCGGCCCGGTAACTTTACTTTTAATCATAATTTAGTATCTTATTCGATACTCTTGAGTGATTCCACCATGTCGATCTTTTTAATGACCCGGTTAGTCAGCAAATTCACCGTCAGAGAAAAAGCAATGGTAATCAGGGAAGAGACCACATAATTCGTCCACTTGGTATCCCGGGTGAACATCACCATATCCATCTCGGCGGTGGTGATGACAAAGAAAAGCAGGAAATATCCCAACACCAGCCCGACCAGAATTCCCAGGATGGTCAGGATGATATTCTCCCGATACAGATACATCGAGGTTTCCCCATCATAGAAGCCGAGCACCTTGAGGGTCGCCAGTTCCCGTTTGCGTTCGTCAATGTTGATGCTGGTCAGGCTGAACAGCACCACAAAAGCAAGCGCCGCGGCCGAAAGGATCAGCACGACCACTACCAAATCGAGCGCCTGGATCATATCGTCGAAATTGGCGCGGATGGAGGTATTGAAGGATACCCCGCTCACCGCCCCGGTTTCCAGCAGCGCTTTGGACAGGTTGTTCTCGGCCTTCTCGGAGGTATCGGACAGCCGGCCGAGCAGTGCGTTTTCCTCCGCCGCCCCGCCAAATGCGGACGCATAAGCGGCCGAGCTCATGTATACATAATGGTATACATAGTTTTCGGCAATACCGCACACGGTTACGACCACCTGTCGGTTATCCTCGTCCTTCAGCACCAGCTCATCTCCCACGCCGACGCCCAGCAGACGGCCTAGCTTTTCCGTGATCACCGCCCCATCGTCCGGCAAGGAGACTGCTTCTCCGCTCTGCCGTTCCCGCAGGTCAATAAACTGCCGGAACATCTCTTCATCCTGCGGCACGAAGAGTGTGATCTCCTGCATGCCCAGCGTGGTGGATGCGTCCGCCGTCTGCTGGTGGAGGGCCAGACTCTCTCCGAGCGTTTCCGCATCCGCCAGAACGGCATCCAGCGCGGCCTGCTCCTCCGCCGTGGGATTGTCCTTCAGGGAAAGGAGCATGTCGTACTTCTGAATCTCCTCATACTGCTTGGGAATCATCAGACGGATGGAGTCCTTCAGGCCGAAGCCGGTAAAGATCAGGGCTGTGCAGCCCGCCACCCCGAAAACGGTCATCAGCAGCCGCTTTTTATACCGGAAGATGTTCCGGCAGGTAACCTTCTTGGAGAAATTGATATGTTTCCAGATAAAACCGATCCGCTCCAGCAGAATGCGCTTGCCCTCCTTGGGGGAACGGGGGCGCATCAGGGAGGCCGGCGTACTCATCAGCTCGCCCTGGCATACCAGGAAGGCCGGAAGCACCGCGCAGAGCAGCGCGCTCACGCCCGCCGTCAGCGAGCTTTCCGCATTGATCGGGGTCATGACGGTCGGCAGGGTATACAGGATACCGTAGGCATCGGCGATTACCCGGGGGAAAAGAATGCTTCCCACGGCGATTCCGAGGACAATCCCGCCCACCGCCGCCAAACCGGCGTAGATCAGGTATTTCGAAGCAATCGCCATCCGGCCGTAGCCAAGCGCCTTCATTACGCCGATGGTGGTGCGTTCGTCCTCCACCATCCGGGTCATATTGGTCAGGCTGACCAGCGCCGCGACCAGGAAGAAGATCAGCGGAAACACCAACCCGATTGCCGCGACCCGATCGGTATCCTGCTCATATCCGGCAAACCCGACGTTTTTTCGCAGGTCCAAAGCAAACCATTCGGGCTGTGCCAACTCAGCCAAAGCCTCTTCCCCGTCCGCGATCTGCTGCCTGGCGTCCTCGATTTTCGCCAGCGCGTCCGGTTCTTCGTCCCTGTATTCCTTCCAGCCTTCCTCCAGCTTCCGCCGCGCGTCGGCCAGTTCCTGCTCCGCGTCGGCGAGCTTTCCGGCGCCTTCGGCCATTCCCTCTTCAAACGCGGCCTTGTTTTTCTCATATTCCGCCCGGCCGGCTTCATACTCCGCCCGGCCGGCTGCCAGCGCCTGCTCCCCGGCGGCGAGCGTTTGCGCCGCCGCCGTCAGCTGCGTTTCCGCCGCGTCGGCCTGCTGTTTGCCAAGGGCAAACTCCTCGCTTTTTTCCTCATAGGTCGCCTGCAATCCGGCGAGCTGCGCGGCCAACGCCTGCGCCTGCTCGCTCCCGGGCGGAAGCAGCGCAAGCTGTCCCTCCAGCGCGGCAACGCCGGTCTTCAGTTCCTCCAGCGCGGCCTCACCCTGCCGAAGCTGCTCCCGACTCTCCTCCAGCGCTGCGCGCCCCTGTTCCAGAGCCGCTTTTCCGTCGGCAAGCTCCTTTTCCTTCTCGGCCAGGGTGGCGAGGGCGTCGTCCAGCGCTTTCTTTGCGTCGGCAAGCTGCTTCTCCCCATCCGCTATCTGCTGGTCGTATTCCGCGCGGCTGTCCGTCAGCGCCGCCTCCCCGTCGGCAAGGTCCTTTTCCCCCTGCTCCAGCTCGGTCTTCGCGTCAGCGAGCTGCTTCTCCCCGTCGGCCAGCTCGGCTTTCGCGTCGGCCAGTTCCTGCCGCGCGTCGGCGGTCAGCAATTCGTACCGCACGGGATTCCGCACCGCGCCCGCCTCGTCGATCCGGTCGCAGAAGGCTTCTATCGCGTCCTTATATTCCTCCGAAAAGCGGGAAACGCCGGATTCCCCCGCCTGTACATACACCTCGGTATATACCTCGGTAAGAAAGCTTTCCTCCGGCAGGAACACAAAGCCGTTCCGCTTTCCGCTGCCCTTGCTGCTGCTACCCCGCTGAAAGGATATGTAATCCAGCGAACGGGCTGAACCGACGATGGTATATTCCAGACGACCGAGAGTATCGGCCATATCCGGATCGTCCTTCACGTCCACGACCAGGGTGTCGCCGATCTGAAAATCGCCGATCAGCTCGGCGTCGATCAGGCATTCGTCCGCCGCTTCGGGATAGCGGCCCTCCACCAGCACGGGGCGGTTAATCATCGTATCCGGCGCGTCCCGCAAGGTCCGCCAGTCCAGAGACTGGTAGCTGACCAGCAGGGGAGTGTCCTCCCACTGCAGGAACCCATCCGTCGCATACCCGGGCTGGACGACCTGCATCCCCTCCACCTCCCGCAGGGCGGCGAGGTCGTCCTCATCAAAGCCGAGGGTAGAGAGCAGCCGCACATCCGCGGCATTGTATTCGTCAAAATACCGATCCAGCGTCATCCGCATGTCGGGACTAGCCGCCCGGACGCCGGCGAAAAAAGCCACCCCGAGCGCCACGATCAGGAGAATGGCGAAAAAGCGGCGCGGACTGGTTCGAATCTGCCGGAACACATCCTTCCGGAAAGCGCTCTTCATCACCATTCAATCCTTTCGACCGGCAGGGGGTTGGGGTTCTTCTCGGCGGATTTCACCCGGCCGCTGCGAATCTTGATGATCCGGTCAGCAATCGGCGTGATCGCCTGATTGTGGGTGATGACCACCACTGTCATCCCGGTGCGGCGGCAGGTGCTGTGCAGCAGCTCCAGCACTGTGCGGCCGGTCGCGTCGTCCAACGCGCCGGTCGGCTCATCGCAGAGCAGTAGCTTCGGGTTTTTGGCCAACGCCCGGGCGATAGACACCCGCTGCTGCTCCCCACCAGAAAGCTGGGCGGGGAAATTGTTCATCCGGTCGGTCAGCCCCACCTCGGCCAGCACTTCCCGCGCGTCCAGCGGGTCCCGGCAGATCTGGGCCGCCAGCTCCACATTTTCCAGCGCGGTCAGATTTTGTACCAGATTGTAAAATTGGAACACGAAGCCGATATCATGCCGCCGGTAGGCGGTGAGCTGCTTGCGGTTATAGGCGCTGATCTCCTCCCCGTCGACGAGGATTTTTCCTCCGTCGCAGGTGTCCATTCCGCCCAGGATATTGAGCACCGTGGTTTTTCCCGCGCCGCTGGGGCCAACCACCACCACGAATTCGCCCTTTTCGATGTCAAAGGTGATCCCGTCCGACGCCCGGACGGTAACTTCCCCCATTTTGTATACTTTGGTTACGTCCTGAAAGCTGACGTACCCAGCCATATGACCACGCCTTTCGCTCGTTTACTTGCTTTTGCCGCTCAACCGCTCCGCTTGCCGGAACGCCGCAGCCTTTCTTTCATTATAAAAGAATTTCTGAATAAACACCCTGTCTATCTATGAATTTTCTATGAACTTTTCATTCTTTGCCGACAGACGGCGGGGACAATATCCTCGCGAATTTCTTCTGCCGGAATTCGACACAAAGCCTTGTGTTTCGGCGCGAGTCGTCTTATACTAAAAGGAAAGTGAGAAAAATTAAAAATTTTTTCGACAAATAGTATAGATACCTATGCTACATATACAGCGAAAACAGCAGGTGAAAAAATGAGATCGACTTTTCAGCATACTAAAGAATCGCAGAAAGCGCTCCCCAGCTGGTGCTTTTTGTTTTTGTTTCCAGCGGTGCTGTTTTATTATGAAACCGTTTTTCGGCTGTCCACCGTCGGGGGATATGTTCGCCTCAGCACGGTGTTCATGCTGTTGTTCAGCTTTTCCTATGGGGGAATCGGCTATCTGCTGTCCACCCTTTTTAAAAATCCGAAGGCTAACCGGGCAATCACGGCGACGCTGATCGGGCTTTCCGCCCTTCCCTTTCTGGTGGAATACTTTGTATACCGCGCCTTTAAGGTATTCTATGACCTGAACACGGTGGCGGGCGGGGCCGGGGACGCGGTCGGTGGATTTTCCGGCGATATCTTCCATCTGGTTTTCAGCCTGGACGGCTTTTTCAAGCTCCTTCTGTTCGTCCTGCCCTTCGTGCTTTATCTGGTTCTTGGTAAACGATTCCTTCCCGCAAACCGCGCGGACGCCTGGCTGCGGATCATCGCGGCGGGCGGAATGCTGGTCTTTTATCTTGCCGGCGTCCTGCTGATCTCTTTCAGCAGCGTTTACAGGCCGATGTACAGGACCGAGTACAATTACCAGTCGGCGGTAAGAAATTTCGGCCTGCTGACGGGGCTGAGGCTGGATATCCGGAAAGCGCTGTTCGGAGCGACGGGCCATGCCTTTGAATCGGTTCCCACAACGTCGGAGGAAACGCCCGCCGGTCCTGCACCGGCGGAATCCTCCGCTTCGGAACCGGAAGGAGAGGAGGAAGGCGGCTCTTCCACCCCGCCGGATAGGCCGCGGGAATATCCTTATAACCAGATGACACTGGATTTTCAGGCGCTCCGTGAAAGCGCCTCCGGGACGCTGGCGGAGCTGGATCAATACGTCGGTTCCCTGACTCCCTCCCGGCAGAATCAATACACCGGTCTCTTCAAAGGAAAAAACCTGATTATGATCAGCGCCGAAGCCTTTTCGGCGGAGGTGATCGATCCGATCCTGACCCCGACTCTTTACCGCCTGGCCACCAAGGGCATCCAGTTCACCGACTATTACCAGCCCGCCAGCGCCGGTACCACCGGCGGTGAATACGAAAACCTATTCGGCCTGATGCCCACCGCCGGCGGGATGTCCTTCAAAAAGACTGCCGACCACCTCAACTATTTTACTATGGGCAGTCAGCTGAACCGGCTGGGCTATTACGGCAAGGCCTTCCACAACAATACCTATACCTATTATGACCGCCATAAAACCCATATCAATCTGGGCTATTCCGACGGCTTCATGGGATACGGGAACGGGATGGAGGCTTACGTTCAGAATCAATGGCCCCAGAGCGATTGGGAGATGATCGCCGGCACCCTGCCCACCTTTATCAACCGCCAGCCCTTCAATGTCTATTACATGACCGTCAGCGGTCACGGCGGATACGGGCGGTACGGCAACGCCATGACCAACAAAAACTGGGACCGGGTCGCGTCGCTGGACTATTCCGATCCGGTCAAGGGATATCTCGCCGCCAATCTGGAGTTGGAGGACGCGATGGCGCATCTGGTGGCGGAGCTGGAAAAGCAGGGGATCGCCGACAATACGGTGATCTGCATTGCCGCCGATCATTTCCCCTATGGGCTGGACTCCGACGCCTCGCTGGGCAAGATGCCCTACCTGTCCGAACTTTACGGGGAGACGGTCAGCAACCTGCTTCAAAGGGACCACTCCCGTCTGATCCTCTGGTGCGGCAGCCTGGAAAAAGAGGACCCGATCGTGGTGGATACTCCTACCTTCAGCCTGGATATCCTGCCGACCCTTTCCAACCTGTTCGGCACAGAGTTCGACTCCCGCCTACTGCCAGGAAGGGACGTGTTTTCGGACGCGGAAGCCCTGGTCTTCAATATGAATTACGACTGGAAAACGGAATACGGCGTCTACATCGCGTCCACCGGCGTCTTTGCGCCGGCGGATGAAAGCAGAGAGATACCGGAGGGGTATGTCAGCCGTATCCGTACCCTGGTGCGCAATAAAATCCATTACTGCGAGAGCGTGCTGGAAACCGACTACTACGCCCATGTGTTTGGAAAATAAAATCCATCGTTTCAATCGAAAGACACGGTAATTCCGCAATAACTTTCTGGGATAGATAAAGCGCCTGCCGAAACACGGCAGGCGCTTTGTTTATCTTTAAGCTGTCACTGTGCGCGAGGGATGGAATCCACCTGCGAGGTGGTAAAGCGGCTGATATCGTACACGCCGGAGGACAGCACCCCCACGAACTTCAGCGCCTTTCCGGTGCCGAGCGCCACGCAGTCCGTCGGATTCCCCGCCACCCGGCAGACCACGCCGGTGCGCCGGGTCAGCAGCTCGTCCATCCCGTTCAGCCGGGAAGCTCCTCCGGTCAGGACGATGCCGTTTTCCAGAATATCGCCGGTCAGCTCAGGCGGCGTGTTCTCCATCACCCGCTGCACGGCGGCTACGATCTCCTCGATCGGTTCCCGCATAGCCTCCTGTATCTCGGAAGCCCGCACCTCCTGCACACAGGGAAGGCCGGTAGCCGCGTTGCGGCCCTTGACCGGCATCGCCGGATCGTCCGCCTGCCCGACGGCCCGGCCGATCTGCATCTTCACCTGCTCCGCCGTCAGCAGCCCGATCACATGGTTGTATTTGTTATGCAGGTACCGGACGATCGCCTCGTCCATATCGTTGCCGCCCACCCGCACCGAGAGGGAGGCCGCCATCCCCTTCAGCGACATGACCGCCACATCGGTGGTTCCGCCGCCGATATCCGCCACCATGGAGCCGCGCGGCTCCGACACATTGAGACCGGCGCCGATAGCCGCCGCCATGGATTCCTCGATCAGCACCACCCGGCGGGCGCCGGCGGCGCGCACCGCTTCGATCACGGAGCGCTGCTCTACCTCGGTCACCGAGGCGGGAACACTGACCGCCGCCCGGGGCTTCAGGATTTTATACGCGCACACCCTGCGAACAAAATACCGCAGCATCTGCTCCGCATAATCGTAATCCGAAATCACGCCCTTGCTCAGCGGGCGGATTGCCTCGATGGAGCCGGGCGTGCGGCCCAGCATGGCGTACGCCTCCCGCCCGCAGGCAATCATTTTTCCGCTTTTAGCGTCTACCGCGATCACCGACGGTTCCCTCAGCACGATCCCCCGGCCCGAGGCGTAGATGGTCACCCGGGATGTCCCGAGGTCGATACCCAAATCCATTCCCGGCATGTCGTCACGTCCTTTCGCCGGTTCCAGTATGATAAATCTTCGTTTCCACATGAATTTTCCGCTGTGTTTCTTAGAAAAGCCGCGGCCGGAATATTTCAAACAGCTTCGGATATTTCCCGGAACAGCTCGAAACGATCCTAAACGGCATTATATCCTATATTTCATCTTTTGACAAGCGGCTGGACAGCCGCGCCATCCTCCAAAAAATCCCCGGCAGGCTCGCGAGCCTGCCGGGGATGGTCAAATGCAGGGAATAGCCCTTTCAGGGAATAGCCTCTTTTAGGAAGCGTCCTGCTGTTTATCGGAGGGGAACGGTACGCCGACCGTCAGCGTCGTGCGGCGCCGGATCGCTTCCTCCGCCGTCACAGCGATGCGGAAGGCGCTGTAGACCTCCTCGATACCGGGGTCTGCCGGGGCGTCATTCTCGATCATGTCGACCAGCGTTTTCATCTGGGCGTACATATCCTTGTATTTGGACACCACGTTGATCGTGCGGTATTCTCCCGTATCATTGCGATAGAGGGTAATAAGGTCCCCCTCCTCCCGGTTGTCCGACCGGTTCTCCCTCAGGGTCAGGGTAATCCGTCCTTCTTCGCCCACGAACTCCTTGACGTTCTGTGCTGACAGGTTTTTCCCCCAGCCGGCTTCATAATATCCGACGCAGCCGTTCGCCAGCCGAACCTGGATCATACCGAAATTGTCCTGTGGAGCGTCCGGGTCCAGACGGCAGCTCATGCCGCCGACTTCCACCACCGGGGATTCCGCGAACCACTGCATCACATCGAGATAATGCACCCCGCAGTCCACGATGGGCGGACAGTCCTCCATCAGCCGCTGGTAGCGGGGCCAGTCGAGGGCGTGGTGGTTCTGCACCATCCGCATCAGGCGCAGCCGGCCGATCGCCCCCTCGTGAATCAGGCGGGCAATCGTCTGATAGGAACGGTTATGCCGAAGGATATGCGCCACCAGCACTTTGCTGGAGGACTCCTTCACCAGATGATAAAAGCGCCGTCCATCCTCCAGTGTGGAGGCGATCGGCTTCTCGCAGAGCACATGCTTTCCCGCGGCGAGGCACTCCTCCAGCAAAGCGAGATGGGTATCCGCATAGGTCGCGATAATCACGATATCCACCGCGGCGCTTTGCAGGAAAGGGCGGTAATCCGTGCCGCTGTTCCGCGCGTTATACCGGGCCGCGAAAGAACGCGCCCGCTCCTCATCCCGGTCAATCACCGCCTCGACGGAAAATTCCTCCCGATAATAAATATCCTCCAGATGTTCGCCGCCGATATGCCCGCAGCCGATCAGCATAATGCCGTATTTCCTCTTCATTGTCCCGTTCCTCTTCTCTGTCTTTGCCCCGCCCGCGCCGTTTTATCCGATACGGGCCCTCAGAAAGTCCACTGCCAGCTGGATATCCGCCGCCGGATTCTCCCCAACCTCCCGCTCGATGGTCAGAAAGCCGTTATAGCCGATTTCCCTCAGCGCGTCAAGATACCGGTCGAAATCCACCGTCCCCTGGCCGAGAGGGGTTTCCAGGAAATAATCCCCCAGCCGCAGATCGCCGATTCCTCCCTCGGCAAAAAAGTCGTAGATCACCTTCGGATCGGTTTTCTTCAGCAGCCGCCCGTCCTTGGCGTGCGTATGGACGATATATTCCCGCAGGGTATGAACCGCCTTCACGGGATCGTCATCCGTCACCATCACCAGATTAGCCGGATCAAGATTGACCGCAACCCCGCGGCTGTCCAGGCTGTCCAGGAAGCCCTTCAGCCGTTCGGCCGGCTCCGGCCCGGTTTCGATCGCGAAATACGCGCCGTTTTTCCAGGCATATTCCGCCAGCTCGTTGCAGGCCTCCTGCATCACGCGGTAGGGTTCGCTGGCGCTGTCCGCCGGTACCACGCCGATATGCGTGGTGACAACCCGGCCGCCCAGCTCCAGCGCAAGATCCACAATTCTTTTGGAACGTTCGATCTTCCCCGGATTTTCCTCCCGCCGCGTGAAGCCGTGGCCGCCCAAGTCTCCGCACAGCGCGCTCACCTTCAGCCCGCAGCCCTCGATGACCGCCCGCTTTTCCCGGCGGGCGGAGGGAGACAGGTTTTCCGGGGCCATTTCGCCCTCCACTGCGTAAAGCTGTACGCCCTCCGCGCCCATCGCGGCGCATTTTTTCATGCTTTTCTCAAAAGGAAGGCGCAGCCAATCGGCAATGATGCCGATCTGAAAATTTCCCATAACTCCATTTTTCCTTTCCTGCGGGCGGAGGAACTCTTCCGCTTGCACCGGCCGGCGCAGACATTCCCCATAATCGGAACCGGGTAAGCGCCTAACCGGATAGAACCGGACAAAATTCCACAGCCCTTTATAAAGCATTCGTCCCGGCATTGTCAACGATTTCGCGGTCTCCCGCCGAAAAGTGATAGATTTTCGGCGGAAAAGACAAAGCGGGGAGGCCGCAGCCATGGCGGCCTCCCCACGCCCAGCCGTCGAACGGCTTCCTTACAGATAGGTTTTCGCGGTTTTCCAGAGCTTAATCTGGTTTTCCATCCGCTGCTTTTCCAGACTGCTGACGCTGCTCAGCATGGATTCCGCCTTGGAAATCGCTGCGTCGATCTTTTTGACCTGCGCCCCTGTATATACGGCCGACGGAGACGGCGGCACCCAGGCATAGCTCTTTGCCGTGCACTGCTTGCTGGCGTCCGCCAGCGCCTTGTAATAGGACAGCATCGCATCGGCGCCCTTGCCGTACAGCTTGTTGCAGGCATCCTGCAGGATTTGATCGCCGGTCATGTTGGGTTCCCACATGCCCTTGGCCGCGACATACCATAACGGCCAGCGGAGCGGCAGGCTGGCCTCGGTTTCCCGATAGCCGGCCAGCGGACCCTGGTCATAGAACACATACTGCGCGCCATTCTTTTTCCAGTAATTCTGGTCTTCGATGGCGACGTTGCCCTGCACCCAGGGGATGTTCTGCCATACCGCGCCGACCGAATCCGCCGACAGGCACAGCCATTTCCAGATAGAAATGTTCTTCGGGCTGGTCTTGCTGATAAAACTTTCAAAGTTCGATTTCCAGGAAACGTTCGTGACGCTGCCGCTCATTCCCACATAGCCCACCTGATTAATTGGCTGGGTCATGCTGGTCTCGGTGCAGAACATGATCTCCACGTTCGGCTCGGCCTTGATGGTAGCCTTCGGCGCCAGCAGGGTGGAATGGTACGATAAGATGGACAGCTTGCGATCCGGATACTTGGTAGCCACTACCTTTGCGACACGGTTGGCGAAGGTCACCATCAGTTCCGCGTCGTTTGCAAACTTGGAACAGGCGCTGCATTCGCACAGGCCAGCCGTCCAGCCGTCGTTGGCGGTGATGGAGAAAACCATGGTATAGGGATGACTGTCGAAATACTCGATAATCTTTTTCCCAAATTCACTGGCGAGCGCCTGGTTGGAATAACAGTATTGCCAGTAAATTCCATTTCCCTCGGTAATCAGTTCGCCGTTTTTATGGGCAAACCAATCGGGATGCTTGGCGAACTCGGTCATCGGGATCAGGGTCGGGAGGGAATGACCGCCGCCGTTTGTCTGCATCCCGCCGAGATACCAGCGTTCGCCCAGGGCGCGGAGCGAGCTAAACACCCGATTTTCCCGGCTGGTGAATTTCGGCGTATGGGTGATATCCAGTGAGCCGACGCTGACGGATGTTTTGCTCGGCACCACCTGCCAGAGCTCCTGCGTACCGAACCAGCCGCAGCCCTGTTTCTCCAGGAACATGGTCACGGCGTACTGTGTGCCGAGGAAATTTCCGTCGTCGTTCCCCATCAGCACCAGATAATTGTTGACCCGCTTCAGAATCACCTTTTCATTGTTCGGATAGCCGGTGGGCTGCTTGATGCCCAGCTTATCGGTATACTTCGAAGGGCCGACCAGAATATAGTTGCCGTCGGAACGGTCGGAGGAATCATACCCTACCTTGACCGTAACGCCGGTCATCCGCTTCAGATAATCCTGCAGGTCGGTAGCGGCGGCGATTACCTTCTCCGAAGCTTTTGAGGAGATTACAATCATCGCCTTGGCCTGCCCGTTCTCCACGATCTTGAAATCGCCGGAAGTGGAACCGCCGCTGGAGGTGCTCCCGCCGGAACTATTCCCACCGGAGCTGCTTCCGCCGGAGCTGTTCCCGCCGGAAGAATTTCCTCCCGAGGAGTTTCCTCCGGAGGAATTGCCCGTAGTGCCGCCGCCTTCCCCGGACGTTGACGTGCCGCTTCCGCTGGTCGAGCTGCCGGCGTCGTCCGTTCCTAGAGCAGAGGAATCGGACGAATTGGACGACGAAGTTTCTCCGGAAGAGGTGTCTTTCGGTTTTGCCTTGCAGCCGCAGCCGGCGGTGGACACCAACAGGATGCCCGCCATCAGCAGACAGCAGCCCCTTACCCAGCGGGATATCTTCCCCATGGCTTGATTTTTCACGCCATTTTCGCCTCCTTCTGTTCGTTTACCATATTTACCGCATCGGTTTCGCTTTCCCCGGTAACCAGGGCGGCCCCGGTTTCCTTGGTCACCCCAGTCTCAGCTGCCGCATCCTCCCCGGACGGCGACTTGCTTTCCTCAATCACCGTTTTGGCCTTTTCCCACAGCTCCAGTTGGAGCTTCAGCCGTTTCTGTACATCCTTCTCCTGCCGCGGGAGAACCGTACGTACCAGAGAGAGAATGGTCTCGACCCGCTCGACCGCTTCCGGCGTGTAAAGCTCGCAGGGCGCCGGAGGATGCCAGGCGATGGAAAAGGCTGTGCTGTGCGCGGCGATATCCGCCAGACAGCTGTAATACGCAAACATCAGGTCGGCCGCCCCGCCGTACAGCTTCCGGCAGTCCTCCATCAGGATGTCCGAGCCGGTCAGATCCTTATCCCACCAGCTTCGCGCCGCGACATGCCACAGTGGGAAGCGCAGCGGATAGCTGGCGTCGTCCTCGTAGAAAACATCCAGAGGCCCCTGATCGTTGTAAACGTACTGCACGCCGTGATCCCGCCAGTACCGGTTGTTCCGCGTCGCCACGTCTCCCTGCACCCAGGGAACGTCCTTCCACTCCGGCTTGGCGGCGGCGATGCAGTACCAGTCCCAGATCGCGATACTCTGAAACGAAACCATCCGGTTCCATTTCTCGAAGTTCTCTTTCCACGGGACGGGATAGGTGTTTTTGCTCTGCACAAAGCGATAACGCTGGTGATAGCCGTTGTCCGGCCCCTTGTCCACCGGCAGGAACATGTCGGCTTCCTTGCAGAACATCACCTCGACGTTGGGCTCCACCTCCATGGGATGCGTGGGCGGATGATAGGTAGGGAAATACGCCAGAAAGGTCAGCTTGTGGTTGGGAAAGCGCTTGCCGACCAGCCGGGCAATCTTGTTGGCAAACAGCACGGCTGTTTCGCTGGGCGTTCCCATCTGACGGCACATGTCGCATTCGCACCAGCCGTGATACCAGCCGTCATTCAGCGCGATGCTGTACTGCACCAGGTCGGGATCCTCCTCAAACTTCTCGCAGATCTTTTCCGCCAGAACCGCGGGAAGCTCCTCGTTCGAGTAGCAGTACTGCCACCATTCCACAAAGGGATTCCGTTTTCCGTCGATCATGCAGAACCATTCGGGATGCTTCTCGAAATTCTCGTCCCGGGGAACCAGAAACGGAAAGCCATGGCCGGAAATCCGCCGATCCCCGCCGAGATACCATCGGCGGCCGATCTCCGGGTTAAACCGCAGCACATTGCTGTAGCGGCTGATAAACGCCGGCCGATGATCAATATCGAGATAGCCGATCGAGACGGTTTCCTTCCGCGGGATGACCTGCCACAGCGGATCGGGAGCGTACCAGCCGCAGCCCAGCCGTTCAAACAGCATGGTGACGGCGAATTGGGTGCCGGTATACGCGCCGTCGTCGTTGCCGAGAAGCGCTAGCCGGTTTCCCTCCCGCCGGAGGAGAACCCTCTCGTTTCCGGGATAGCCCCGGGGTGTTTCCAGTCCCATTTTTTCGGTCAGGCGGGAAGGGCCGATCAGAACCAACCCTTCCGCCTCCAGGCTTTCCGCCTCAGCGTCCGTCGCCAGAGGACAGACCGCGCCGCTCATCTGCTTCAGGATGTTCCGGAAGTCTTCCGCCGCCGCACGGACTTTTTCTCCGGCATCTTCGGCGATTACAATGGTGCAGCGGGCTTTGCCGCCCTCCGCCAGGAGCATTTCGGTATAATCTTCCCGTTTTACAGGATTCATGTGGTTATCTCCTTTTTCTCTCGGCCTCTTTCAGGTTCCTCTCAAACGCTCTGCATTTATTCGGCGCTGGTTTCCTCAATCACGATTTCCGAAGAGTTCGCCTGATCCACCTTGCGCTGATAGATCGGCTTGTATTCCTCGATCGCCTGGGCAATGCTCTGGCCGTCGCCGACCGCAGCGCAGATTTCATAGGCGCCGCCCACCGCGGAGTCGTAGCTGTTGGTGCAGAAGGGCTTTTCCGCCAGCTTTTTATACAGCGCAACGTTGTCGGCGCCCAGCTTCTGGTTGGTCTTCTCGATGTAAGCCGCCTGGCCGTCCACCAGCATATCAATCAGCTTGCCGACATGCGCCGGGCAATCCGAGCCATTACCGATCGCCCAGCCGGCCGCCGTGATGGGAGACAATCCTTCGGTGTTGTTCGGGCCGGTCGGCATCGGTACCACGCCGTATTCAAAATCGGCCAGATCATAGTCCCGGGCCCCGATAATGTTGGCTTCGCACCACTGGAAGTCGGCCAGCATCGCCGCGCCGCCCTTGTAGAAGGTGCTGTAGGGATCGCCGTCATAGCCGGCCCAGCCGGAGGTGAAATACCCGTCCTGGATCATCTCCAGTGACTGCGTCAGGGCAGGCGCATCAATATTCAGCTGATATTTCGCATCCTTTGTAAGGGTAAGCATGGAGGTGGCGTTCGCGCCGTAGAACAAATAGGGATAGTCGGTCGCAAAGCCCCAGAGGTTTTCCGACTTGTTGGTCAGCGCCTTGGCGACGCGGACGAAGTTATCCCAGTCCCACTTGCCCTGCTCGTACAGTTCGGCGGGATCGTCCACGCCCTGGCTGCTGAAAAGATTTTTATTGTAGTAGATCACCGCCACGTTGGTTTCACTGACCGCCACATAATAATGGTTGTTGTATTTAAAGACTGAATCCATGGTGTTCATGTGGAGATTCTTGTTCTCCATATTCACATAATTTTCCAGCGGCTGGGTGATGCCTTTGAGTGCAAACTGCGGGTTATTGTTCGCGCCGTCGTTAATCAGGTCGATCGGTTCGCCGCTCTTATAGGCAGAAAGCACCTTCGTATACCAGGTATCCCAGCCTGCGGTGACAAATTCCACCGTCACGTCGGGATACTGCTCCCTGAATTCCGCTACTACCGGATTCTGCCAGGCTGATTCCGCGGTAGATTTCTCATTGTGTCCCGGAATCATGATCGACAGCTTTGCGCCTTTTTCCGATTCAATGGTTCCGCCCGAACCGGAGGTGGCAGTACCGCCGGTACAGCCGGCCAAAGGCAGGAGTGCCAGCGTCGCCGATGCGACGGCCAGCAGAACTCGTTTCCTCATTTTCATGAATGACCATCCTTTCCCAATGAAAACAGTTTCTCTCGTCATCATTACGCCGTTATCATGTGATCATCCGACAATGCCGCTGCGTTCCAGACCTTCGGTAAAGAAACGCTGCGCAAATATATATAAAATCAGCAGCGGGAATATGGTGACCAGACACCCGCAAGCCAAAATTCCTTCCCGCATAAACATCAGTTCCTGGTCGGCAATGCCGGATACCTGGTTGCTGTAGCTCAGCAGCCCGCTGAGCTCGGTCAGGTTCACCGAAAGCGGAAACACACCGTTATAGAACATGGAGGACAGATAATAATCATTCCAGTACCACACCAGCGAAAAAACCAGAACGGTGGCGATCATCGGTACCGCGTTGGGCAGCATGATCCGCGAAAAGGTTCGCAGCGGCCCGCAGCCGTCGATCATGGCCGCCTCCTCCAGCTCCTTCGGCATATTGCGGAAGAATTGGCGAAGCATGAAAATATACAGTCCCGAACGGATACCCATCCCCAGCAGGGCCTGCAGATAAAACAGCAGATCCTTGTTCACCAGGCTAGTGACGAGGGGCCGGCCGGTAATCAGCCCGATCAGTGAACCGATACCAAAATAATCGAAGTTTTTAAAATTCACATACAGAGGTATCATGTAGGATTGCACTGGTACGATAATGGTAAAGATCAGCAGCGCAAAGAGAATCTTTTTCCCGCGGAAATGGAAACGGGCGAAGCCGTATCCCGCCAGCAGGACGGTGACCAGCTGAAGAAGGACGCTGGGAATGGTCATCGACAGGGTCTTTCCTACCGACTGGCCGTAATTGAGCACCTCCAGCGCCAGTTTCATGGGCTGCAGGCTGAAATTCTGTGGAAGCCATACCACCGTGGGATCATACACGTCCTGAATGCTTTTGAAGCCGGCGGACAGCATGAAAATCACCGGATACAGCATAACGAAGCTCATACCCACCAGAAAGACGGTGCGCAGAATCACCACCAACACCCGGGAAACAGTATAATTCATGGAAAGCCGCCGTTTCTGATAGGCCGCGGCAAGCGCCGACAGGGCTCCGGCCGGAGATTTCATTGGTTATGTCCCGTCCTTTCCGGAAAACGCCGCGCCGCGCCGGGGCCGGAAAATCCGGCCCCGGCCGCCGGCACGGGGCTAGCATATCGTGCAAACAGGGAAGTTTTTGCTGTAAAGGGATTCGCTCAGCCAGCTTTTCGCCGGCTGGATCGGTTCAAAACCGTCGGATTACTTCGCGCTTTCCTTTTTGCGCAGGGTGAGCGCCGCGCCGGCCAGGGCGAGCACAGCAGCCAGACCCGCAACTGTCAGGAGAGCGGTATTGTCGCCGGTACCCGGATTGGTCGGGTTGGTCCCTTCGGCAACGCTCGGGTCCGTGACGTTGCCGCCTGTGCTGTCCGTGCTGTCGGTATCCGAGACAGAGGGAACGGGATCGTCGCCGGGAAGCTCCGCCGTCTCTTCAAAGGTCGGGACCTGATAATCCGCCGCCGTGTGCTGCACGGGATTGGCGTTCACCTTGATGCCGAAGGAAAGCTGATCCACCGTACCAAAGGCCGCCGGTCTCAGAAGGGTGCTGCCCCCCCACTGGCCGATCGTCTTGTTTTCCTGCAGCGCAGGGTCGGTCGCCATGCTGTACACCACATTGCCCTCGGAGTCGGTGATCTCAATATCCGCCAGAGACAGGGAGCCGTTGGCATACCACATCAGCCAGGTAAGGCGCTGCTCGTTATCCGCCGCCGTGCCTACAAAGGTAACAGGCGTGCCGTCATCCTTCGCGATGGCGACCCAGCCGCCGGTGGTGCCGTAGTGCAGGCTGAAGCCAGGGCCGCCGAAGTTGGCGTTGGCTCTTTCACCGAGACGGTTGGCAACCTCACCGGTGATGTCCACCTTCATCCGGCCGTTGATGGTATAGGTTTCGCCCGCCGTGAAGAGTTCGTTGTTCGTGGACAAAAAGATAATGGGGTTATTGGTCGTGGAGCCATCCGGCACGTCGATGCTCAGCACGTTGTTCGGAACATACTCCGCGTCGCCACGGGTACGGATCGGGAACTGAGAGGTGGGATTGTTGGTATCGGCGTCCCAAGCGTCCCAGATGCAGAGAGAATCGCTGCATTTACGGACGTCGCCCTTGCCGTACAGGGTCACATCGTTCGCCATGGAATAGACGATGTTGCCCGCCGCGTCAACGATCTTCAGATCGGCCACGGAGAAGGCGCCGGCAGCGCCCTTGTTGCCAAAAATGATTTCCAGGTCGCCCGTGGTCTCATCCGACAGGTTATCAAAGGAAATCAGCTTGCCGTCCTTGCCCTTCAGGTCGATCCAGCCGTCGGTATCCTCGGTATAGGCGGCGACCTCTATCGAATCCATGTAGGAATAAGCGAATTCGATATAGCTCTTCGCTTCGCCGGCGTCAGACTGCGCCGTCAGGCCGTCCACCTTGACCTTGCCCATCAGATAATAGGGGCCGTCCAGCATATAGTAGTCGTACATCACATACATACGCATGGTGGGATTTTCGTCGGTGGTGCTCACAACAGAAACCGAGCGGTTCGGGACATAGCCCGAGGGATCGGCCGGGACGGTAGGCGCTGTCGTCGGTTCGGTCGTCTCGGTGCTGGTGCTCTCCGTGGTAGTCACGGCGCTCTCCGTGGTGGTCGTAGCCTTGGAGGTATCCGTAGTTGTAGCCGCCGTGCTTTCCGTGGTGGTAGTCGTGGCTACAGTATCCACATCGAAGCTGTAGCCTGCGGCCCCCGCATACTCGCCAAACCACCAGGCATTGCCCTGATCGCCGGTAGCGGTGGAACCCGTTCTCGCCTCCAGAGACGCATCCGTAGCCAGATCATACACAACGGCACCGTCCGGATCAACGATCTGTACATCCGCAAGAGACAGATCACCCGACGCATACCAGAATTCGAAATAGGTATACCCGCCGGCATACGCAATCTCAAAGGGCTGCCAGCCATCCGTATCGGCGGTGACAGCAATGCCGCCAAGGTTCACCTTCGGGCCCTGCGCATCATTCAGGCTGGCGAAGTTATCCAGCTTGTAATAGCCCTTCAGGGTGTATTCCTTGCCGCTTTCAGCGGTTTTCAGGATAATCGCCGCTTTGGCATTCACCTGCGGAGCCGCATCATGGATGGTAATGGTGCGCTCCGGCTCATATGCAGGCGCTACCACAGGATCAATTGTCGCGGAAACATTGGAAGCCCCCGAGTAGTAGCCGAAATACCACATACCATAAGTCGTCGGGAATCCCTTAATATCGCCGGCAATAAGCTTCGAGTCGGTCGCCATGTCATATACGACCTTGCCGTCCGCATCCATAAAGGTGATATCCGCCAGGGACAGCGTGCCGCTGGCATACCAGAAATGGAATACCAGCCAGTTAGAATCCGAAGCCGTGTATTCCTGTTCAAAGGGAACCCAGCCGTCGGTATTGCCGGTGACGATCTCCGCCTGATTGGCAACCTCGACCTTCGGTCCCTGTCCGGCGTCCACAACACCGAAATCGGTTACCTTGAAATAACCCTTGACCGTCAGTTTTTTGCCTTCGCCCAGCGAACTGCCGCCGGTCAGGATGATCTTCGCTTCGGCTTCCGACGAATTGCCCGTGATGCTCATCGTCCGCTTCGGCACATACCCGCTGCTGGCGCTGGCCTTGCCCATCGGGACCGCCAAAACCACCATCAGCATCGCGAAAACCAGCGCCGCACAGGATAATAGCGCGGTTATCGGTCTGCTAATGCTTTTGCGATTGCTCATTTGACTACACACTCCTTCTTTATTTTTGTCTCAACCACGGCGGGCAGCGCTCCCCGCCCGCCGTGGAATTAACCGAAATGGGACGCGCGGCTGCGCCGCTCTCCGTCATTCCTTCGGCTCGCCGCCCTTGTTCAGAAAGGGCAGATTGAACGGCAGCTTCACCTTGCCGGTTCCGGCGAGGATGTACAGCACCGCTACGGCCGCCACCAGGACGGCGACAATCACGATCGCCACAATCGCTCCGACCGGGAGGCCGCCCTTTTTCTCCGTATTCTTTCCGCCAACCGGCTGGGTTCCGTTGATCCCCGTAGTGGTCGCCGCGCCGGAGGTCGTCGCGCTCATGCTTCCGTCCGTCGAAGAGGCGGAGGAATCCGTTATCGAAGAAGCCGAGGGATCCGTCGCCGAGGAAGCGGACGGATCGGTGGTGACGGAACCGGCATCAGCGGTGGTGGTCTTGTTATCCGGAGCCTTTGTGGTGGTTTTGCTGTTGTTCGGCTGGGTGGGATCATCCTCAATCACCAGGCCATGCTTCGTCGTAGTAGTGATTGCCGGTCCGTCCATCGTCGTTACAAGCACGTCGTAGGAATCATCGCCGAAGGTAGCTGCCAGAATCAGGGGCGTCGGATTAATCAGTCCAATATCCTTCAGGGTGCACTTGCTTAAGTGTTCATCCTGGCTTTTCTTAATCAGGGCTTTGATATCCGGATCATCGTTCAGGGAATACATCACCTTACCGGAGGCATTGGTAATCTTGAAATTCCGGATAGCAAGGGTTCCCTTGGCATGCCACATGCCGATGTTGATAACGCCATAGGGCATCATGGCCCCCAAATCGAGACAGCCCTTCACATTGATGAACGTAAACCCCGTCTTTTCCCAGTCATTCACACTCTTGGTGATGTGGGTCCCTGTGGTCTTGGCGTCATCGTTGTTCATTTCATAGATACCGCTAAAGCAGTTCATTTCGTCCTTACCGGGCATACGCTTGATGTCGGCCTTCCATTCGAATTCCACCTTGAAGGGGCCGCCTTTGTCAAAGCCGTTTTCCTTCATGGCATAAAAACGGATCAGAGGGTTGACGTCGCTGTTGCTTACGATCGTGAGCACTACCGTATCGTTCGCCGCCGCAGCCTGCAGGCCGAAAGAGAAGAACGAAGCCAAAAGCGTCATGACCGACAGCAGGGAAAGAATCTTTTTGACAACTGCTTTTCTCATGTTGCACCATCCATTTCTCAAATACTGTGCGGAAATTCCCTTTTCGGGAAGCTCCATGGGTTTCAAGCGGGCGGAACCCGCGTACGCGCTTTATACAATCCGACGAGCATCAGTCCACGGAATAGTGGATGAAGCGCCCCATCGCAAAATTGACCAGGCCGATAAACACCAGGATCGTCAGAAAGTAAACCAGGCCGATGGTCGTGCTGTATTCATAATTGATGTTGCCGGCGAACTCGTCGATCATCTTCATGACCTTGTTGCTGTAGTCGGTAAAGGAGTCGATAATGGAATAGATCAGCACAACGAGAATCGTCGGTGAAATCATCGGAATGGTGATTTTCCAGAGCTTCTCCCACGCGGTCGCGCCTTCGATGTCCGCCGCCTCGTAGGAGCTGGGGGAAATGTGGTTCACCGCGGCCAGCAGGAGGATAATCTGCACCCCCGACTTCCAAACGATGTCGAAGAAGCCGTTTACTACGCTGTCCGCCAGGCTCACGACGAATTCGGGCATTCCGAACAGCTCGGTCAGGCCGTCGAAGGCGGGCAGGCTGAACATATACGCCTGCTGCTGCGCGGTGGTGGCCGAGCCGGTCATCATCACCTGATCCCGCAGGATGGTAATAACCACGCCGGAGGCGATCACCACCGGGAAAAAGAACATCGCCCGGAAAAAGGTGTGCCCTACATATTTGCCGCGCAGCACCATGGCGATCAGCAGACTGAAAACCACGATGACCGGCACCTGGTAGATCATTTTCCCCAGCGATTCGCTCAGGTTCGGCAGGAAATTGGCGTCCACGGTAAACAGGTAAATAAAGTTATCCAGCCCGACGAAGGTATATTTCGTGGCGCCGCCGATCATGGATACCTTGCTGAAGGCATACATGCCGGATTGGACCATCGGCACCAGGAAGAAATAAACTGCGCCGATAAACCACGGAAGGATAAACAGCCAGCCCCAGCGCTCGTTTCGCTTCTGCATGACGGTGCGTTTAGGCAGACCGCCGGTCGCCGCATTTTTCTGCTTCTTCAAGCTGCTCCCTCCTTTGCCACGCGGAAGGACTCCGCCGTCAGCTCCGCGCCGTCCACCGAAACCGCTTCTTTGCTGAAATTTACAAGGACCACGGTTCCGTCGGACCAGGTGGTACGGGAAACGCTGTTCCCCACCTTCTCATGGCCGACAATGGTCTGATCCGCCACCGCTTTGAGCAGCGCCTCCGCTTCCGCGTACTGCGCGGCCGCCGTATCCAACCAATCCGAATACCGGGCGCTGATTACGTCGTTATACGCCGTTTCCATCAGTTCGGTCTCATTGCGGGCGATCCAGCGGTATTTCAAACTGCTGCCGGTTTCCACGGCCTTGAGGAAGCCCTGCCGTGCGCTGCTCATCTCATTGAGAGAGCCGGTGGACAGCGGCACGACGCCGTGCAGCACGATCTGGTAGAAGGGAACCTCTTCGGTCTCCATCAGGAACTGGCTGGAAGCGGTCGGCGCATCGGTGACAAAATGGGTATGGGCGAGCGCATAGGCGTTGCCGCCCGCCGTCAGCAGGCTTCCCTTCCCGGCCGCCAGCGCTTCCAGCGATTGCTTCCAAATGGTCTCCGCCTGATCCCGGGTAACCGCATTGCGGTCGAAGTCGGAATACAGGACGTCGCCCAGGAAGGAAGTCGACAGGCCGGCAATCTCATAGTTTTCCGCGCTCTTCGCCAGGCTCTGCGACAGCTTGAGAAGCTTGGAAGGGGTGAGAAGGAAGGTGGGCGAGGAAACCAGCGCCTCGCCGGTGTTGAGTTTATACTCATACTGCATGGCGGGATTGCGCTGAACGGAGGAGGCCGCGTCGTTTTTCTTGTTGTAGCCCCAAGCGCTCTTTACCATGCGGTTGGTGTTCACGTTCAGATAAAGCGGCGTGTTCCGTTCCGTGCACAAAGCGGCCAGTTCTCTTAGCCCGCCGCTGCCTCCCAACCGTCCCTCCGGCTTAAGGGAGGACTGGATTGCGGCGCCGGTGGCGTCCTTGTTCCAATCGGTATAGTTCAGGAGAACCTGATCCACCCCCGCTTCCTTCAGGGCGTTCAGAATGGTCTGCGCGTCTTCAAAGGTGGTCAGCGGCGCAACCTGTTTAACCGGGAAGCCGAGCACATACTGCTGGGCCATGACCCCGCCGAAAAGCTCCACCACCAACGGGGCGCCTCCAGCTTCTGAACGGCGGGTCACTCCCGCCTCGCTCAGAAGGTACTCGCGGTAGATAGAGGCCATACCGACGTAGGAGGTTTCCTCGCCGGTGGTCAGGACGTACCGGACGGTCTGCCGTTTATCCGCCGTATGGGAGGTTTCCACGATGCGGACCGTTTCGTTCTTCTTTTCCACCAGCACCGTATCCGTTTCACGGTAGACAAACTCCGCGAACACATTGCTGTATGTACAGCGTTTTCCCTGTACGGAAGCGTTGAGAACCGCGCGGGAAGCGCCGGCGGTGAGAATACCGGTGAAGCCGGTTTCCCCATGCTTCATACCGAAGACCGGGAGCCGGACCGTCTCGGTGACGTCCCCCGCCTTCAGCTGGGTGATGGAAGCGTCCCGGCCGTAAACATATTGGCTGTAATCCTCGGCATAGCCGCCGTTATCCTTCCAGTCAATCAGCGCGCCGGAGCCGTCAGGAACCAGGATGTACCCTTCCTCCTCCGCAGCGGCGGCCGAGAAATACGGCGCGACCTCCACGCTGAGCAGTCGGTAATTGTCCTCGGTCTCCTGAATCTCCGCGGTCACCACCGAAACCTCCACGCCATCCTCCCGCAGGAGAATTTCGATGGGAACGGTAATGCCCTGTCTTTCAAACAGAAAGTCTATCCGGGCGCCGCCGTCGATCCGGCGGACCGAGGCGGTCCCCTTTTCCACGCTTTCCTTCCGGCTGCTGAGCTCGTTTCTGTTCGACAGCCGGTCGGCGTAATTGATCTGGATCAGGGAGCCGAGCAGCTTTTGCGCGTCGCCCTTGGCCACGGCGTCCTCTTCATAGGCCGGCGGGTTGCTGTACCAAAAGCGGCCTTCTTCGTCCTGTACGGCGAATACCGCGTCCTTTTCATGGACATACAGAGACCATTCGCCCTGCTCGGCGTAAAGGACATAGCCGTCCGCCGGAGCCGCCGTCTGCCCGGATGCTTCCTGCGGTTTCTCTTCGGTTTCCGGCTCGGCCGACACGGCGAAGGGAAGCAGCAGGAGCACGGCCAGAAAACCGGCCAGCCACCGCCTTTTCGGTATGGTTTTTCTTTTCATGGCCTGGTACCATTTCCTTTCGCAGAAACTGGCTGAAGGAGTCCTCCCCCTCCGCCGGGTCAGCTATGCATTCGTATCTCCGTTCCCAGCGTGGCGATAAAGCTGGTAAACTGGCTGAACACGCTGTAAAGAATCGCCACAATGACCACCACGACCAGCATGGCAAAGAAGGTAACCAGCAGCGTGGCCACCGTTTTCAGCAGCGAATACTGGTGGACCTCCCGAATCGCCATCAGCATGGCGATCGCTGTCCAGCCGTAGGTGATGACCAGCGCCATATTGTAGAAAGCGGCCTCTCCCCCGGTCAGTACGTTGCTGAGCACGACTACCACGACCATCAGGATCACATAGGGAAGCAGCGCGTAAGCGCAGAACGTCCATATCTCCAGGAATTTGCCCTTGCCGTCCAGGATGGTAGTCACCGCCCAGTTGCAGAGGACAAAGGCGACGAACACGCCGATCGTGGAACAGAGCGTCACCCACAGGTTAAACTGGTCGGTCCGGTTGTAGTTAAAGGCAAAGCCGGTCAGCTGACGCGTCAGAATGGAGACGATAAAGAACGCCAGAAGAATGCCGTTTGCCAGCCAGAAGGAGCCGCTCTTCTCATTTTTCAGGTCGGAATACCCCTCAAACGGGTGAAACATGCAGTAGAGAGGATATTTTTTCGGGGGACGTCCGCCGGCATACACCGGCTTGGGACCCTTTCGCCGTCCGGTAACCACCAGCGGTACGGCAATCGCCGCCGCCAGCAAAAGAATAAACACCGGGAAATACCGGCGGATAAAGGCCGAACGGTATTCGCCGAAGGCGTCGCTGTAAAGCTCCTTGTCGTTGCCCTTGACGTAATAGGCCATCGCGGTCTGGTACTCTTCGAGCCCCTCATAGGCCTTGCCCATGCCGAGGTTGGCCTGCTCATAGCCGTTGTCGCTTGCCAGCACCTGCTGCCAGGGCGCCATGGCGTCCTGGTATTTGCCGTCCCGGTAGAGTAGCGTCGCCTCCCGGATGCCAAGGGCGAACGCCGTCGGTTCAAAAACGGTGAGAGAACCCCGGTCCCCGTCCAGCACCAGCAGCTTGTCGCCCAGCGTCTCCACCGCCTTGGGGTCGGAGAAGCAGCCGGCCTGGGCTCCTTTGCCGGCGAAGGCGTACAGCATCCCGCCGTCCTGATCGTATTGGAAAATGCGGCCGGTGCTGCCGTCCAGTACCGTGATAAAGCCGTCGTCGTCCACAGCGAGGTCGACCAGCTGGATATTGTCCGTATGGTCGCCGAAGGTATTGTCGTCCAGGACGTTCTCACCCTTCGCGTTCAGCTTTCGAACCTGGCCGCTGGTGACCTCGTTGCCCTTACGAATGGTAAAGATAAAATCCTTGGAATCAATGCAGAAGCTGACGAATTCCACCGGCACGGTACGGCTGAGACCTTCCGCCTGCTTGTCGCTGAGGATGTTTTTCCAGAAATAATTTGCCAGCACCTCCGCGGTCACGTCGACCTTTTCACTTCCGTAGAAGCCCATGAAGCTGCCGTCCGTGTCAAACTGCAGCGCCCCGCTGGTGCTTCCCGAGGACAGCACATACAGGATGCCGCCGGAATCCTCCATCGCTTTGACCGGCTGGAACTGAAAATTCTCCGGAATAACGCCGGAATCCGGCTTCTCGATCACACGAAGCCGGCGGCCCTCCGCGTCGAGGACATACACCGCCTGTCCCTTCCGGTCAGAAATCAGAATGCGGCCGTCCCGACAGACCGAAATGCCCGCCGCCTCTCCGAAGGTCAGCGGCTCGCCTTCCTCCGTGATCGGCTGAATCACCCGGGAAGGAACCAGATCGTTGTTCAGGACCACTACGCGGCTGTTGCCGGAATCAAGGAGGTACACCTCTCCCGCGTCGGTCACATACAGATCGCGAGGGGCGGCAAGCGCGTCCACCCCCATATCCTTTCCATAGTACACGCCGGCCGGCTGGTATGGCGACGCGGTGGGAACCGCTTCGTCACGGCTGTTGTAGGTATAGCTCCGGGAGGTTCCCTCCGCCGCCGCGGGCAGCGCGGCGGCAAGAAGCCCCGCCAGGCAGATAAGGCCGCGGCAGAAAACGCCGCGTATGGTTCGAAATGTTCGTTTCACGCCCTGCTCTCCTTTCGGCGGTGCTTACTTGAGCCCGGAGGTGCTCATCGTTTGGATAACGCTCTTCTGTGACAGAATGAAGATCAGTACGGGCGGAAGCATCATGATCAGCGCCGCCGCCGAACTGACCCCCGCCCGGGCAATACCGCCGGCGGTGATCTGAGCCATAATGGCGGGCAGCACCTTCAGCTCTTCGCTGTAAACCAGCGAACCTCCCGTACTGTTCCACAGTCCCTGGAAGGAAAAGATGATCAGCGTCAGCCAGGCGGGCTTGACGTTCGGCATGACGATCCGCCAATAGATCGTGGCTTCCCTCGCTCCGTCGATCCGGGCGGCTTCCAGCATCTCCTCGGGGATAGTGCCCATGAAATTCATCATCAGGTACAAACCGAGGGAGGACTGAAGCGCCGGGAGAATGAGCGCGCCGTAGGTGTTGATCAGCTTGAGCTGGGACATCACCACATACTGGGGCAGGTAGGTCACCGACGCGGTGAACAGCAGGGAAAGAACCACGACCTGCTTGATCCAGTGATGGCCTGGAAAGGGATGCCGGGCGAGAGGATAGGCCGCCATGCTCGACAGAAGCAGGTGGCCCACCGTGCCGAGTACGCTGACGAAAACGCTGTTGAAGATGTAGCGGATCAGCGGCACCCAGAAACTGTCCGCCATGTAGCTCAGCTCAACGAAATTGTTCACGGTGGGATGGCGGACAAAGAAACGCGGGGGGAAGATGAGAATCTCGTTCATGGGTTTGAAGGCGGTGATAATCGCATACACAACCGGGAATGCAAAAAAGACGCCGAAAACCAGCAGGAACAGGAATACCATCACGTTGCCGAATACCGATCGGCTGACATTGGGCTTGAAAATTCCGGCGGACATGTGGCTCCTCCTTCCTCAATCGGTGCTGAAACGGCCAATCAGCCGGGAAATCACGGCGTTGGTAATAATCATCAAAACAAACAGGAACACGGCCAGAGTAGTTGCGTACCCCATTTCAAAACGGGTGGTGCCGACGTCCGCAATATAGGTAACGATCGTATCCGCGCTGTACTGCGTGGTGGGGAAACCGGCCAGATACTGGATGACCGCGCTCACCCCGAAGGAAGCGCCGATCTGCATAACGGCGCTGAACATCAGCTGCGGCGCCATGGAAGGGATGGTGATGTAAAACAGCTCCTGCCAGCGGTTTCGGATGCCGTCGATGGCTCCGGCCTCGAACAGGCTCTTGTCCATCCCCTGAAAGCCGGCGACAAAGGTCAGAAACCCGGTGCCCAGGCTCATCCACAGCTGCACGACGATCAGAACCGCCATAATGGTGTTCTGGTTGATCAGCCATTCAACCGGCTCCTGCAAAACGCCCAGCGACATCAGCACGCCGTTGATCACGCCGTAGGAGTCGCTGCTGAACAGAAACGCCCAGATAAAGTACACGTTTCCCGATAGAACCGGCAGATAAAATACCAGCGTGAGAAAGGTTCGCATATACCGTCCGGTTTCATTGATCAGCCAGGCAAAGATAAAGGAGAGAATATAGCTCAGCGGCCCGGTCAGGAAGGCGAACACAAAGGTGTTTTTTACTACGATAAAGAAAATGGAATCGTCCAGCAGCATCCGTTCATAGTTCTGAAAGCCGACGAAACGGGGCATGGACAGCATATTGAAGCTGGTAAAGCTCAGTACGATGGACGCCAGGACCGGAATGACGGTGAAAATCAGGAAAAGCAGCATAAAAGGGGTGATCAGCAGGTAACTTTCCTTGTACTGTCCCATCCGGTAAAGGAGCCCGTGTTTGTTCGGCAGCTGGCCGACGGCAGAGGTTTTTTTCAACACTGCGCCCTTCCTTTCGTCAATTCAGTCCCAGTTCGTTGCGCTTTCGGGTAATCTCACGGTTGATGTTCGCGTTTTCGCGTTCAAATTCCTCGCGGGCGTTTTTTCCGTCGAACAATACCGCGCGGAATGCGTTATCCAGACAGCGGGATACAAAATAGCTTCCGGGAATCTCCCGCAGCTCCTGGACATAGCCCCGCTGCTCGTTCAGCGCCGCGAGTTCCTCGTCGGACCAGGAAAGGCGGGAAAAAGCCTCCAGATTGGCGGTGGCGTTCCGGCCGGCCGGGCCCATTACGTTCTCAATGCTGACGTTATAGGTTTCCTGGGTATCCGCCTTGGTCCACCAGTCGATAAAGTCCCAGCAGGCTTCCTTGTTTTCCGCCGCCTCAAACATCACGACGGAGGTGCCGGCGCCGCCCACTGAGCGGTCGATATCGCCGTCTTCCCTGAGCGTCCCCGGGATCGGCGCGACTCCCCACTGTCCACGAATTTCGGGCGCGCCGGCCATCAGGGTATTGTACTGGTCAAAGCTGGCGATAGCGATCGGCATTTCCCCGTTGCGGAAGCGGGTGTAAAAGTCATAAACCAGATCAAAGCCATACTGATTATAGAATTCGCACCACTGGTTGAAAGCGTCCATCGCCGCTTCGCTGTCCAGCGTGGTCTTGGTAGCGTCTTCGGTATAAAAGTTTCCGCCGTTCTGCAAAAGCAGGAGGGAGAACATATCCTTGGCGCCCATTCCGCTATCCACCGCGAGGGCCGCGGAAATCACGCTGTAAGGCAGCCCCACCTGCATGTGGTTCTTCTGAAGGCGGGGAACAAGCTGGAGCAGCTCTGTCCAGGTCTGCGGCAGGGACATCCCCAGCCGCTCAAGAATATCGGTACGGTAGAACATCATGAAAAAGGTCTGGGTGTTGGGAATGGCATAGGTTCCCCCGTTGTACTGATAGGGCACGGTCGCGGTTTTGCCGAAACGGCCAACCACCTCGCTGAAGGTGTCAAATCCGCTCAGATCGGCCAGCGCGTCGCGGCAGGCCAGATTAACGGGCTGACCGCGGGCAATGCCGACCGCCACATCCGGACCGGTTCCCGCGAGGGTCGCCTCGATGAAGCCCGCTTGGACAAGGCTCAGCTTGACCGAAATGCCAGTTTCCGCCGTAAAGTCGTCGGTGATCATGTCCTTCATGATCTGGCCCTGGTCACGACCGCTGTTCAGCCAGACGGTGATGGATTCGCCCGTCCCTTCCGTATTGCCCATGGAATTGTAATCCTGTGTAAAGGAGGCGATAAAGGAGCGGAAGAGATGGCGGACGCCGGCCAGAAACCCCGCACGGGCCGAAGGAATCTCCGCATCCGCCGAATGGATCAGGATATAATCCAGCTCCAGCGACTGCTCCATGTTGTCGTAAACCCAGGAGGATAGGCTGCTGATGGTATCCCGGAAATTGGAGATTCGCTGCGGGATAGTCTTGGGCTTTTCCAGCATGCTTTCCAGCTGCGTCACTGCGCGGCGTACGGTTTCGGCCTGGGTGGATTTGCTCCCGTTCAGGCGGTCGAACTCATCCGCCGCCGCAGCGAGCGTATCCTTCTCCTCCGTAAAGCAGGAGATCAGGTCGGGAATTTCCTTTTCCAGGTTGTAGTCCCGGTATTTATCCGGCGAGGTGCCGGTCACCATGACCATCTGTATGTACATCTCGTTCAGCCGGCGGTTGGATTCCTCCACCGTCCGCAGAACATCCGCCCACATGCCGACCGTCGCCTGGAAACGGATTTCGTTCGTACCCTTTTCCAGATAGATCGGACAGGGGTTGCCGTTTTCGTCAACAATGGTTTTGTTTTCCCAATCCACGCCGTAGGGAAAGGCCACGTTTTCAAACGACGCGCTCGGCGTCTTGCCGTTGACGGTGATCGTACGGAAAGTAGACATTCCGGACTGCATATTCTGTCGGTATTTCAGCGTGAGGTAATACAAGCCGTCCTCTGGGATATCCTCTACCGTGTAGGTGACCCATGAACCCGGATCAGACCAGTTGTCCTTGCCAAGGGTGTTCCGCTTGATCTTTGCTACGTCGTACGGCTCGGTAGCCGGACTGTTGCGGTCGTAAGTAGGATAGATCGACTGGCTGGATTTCAGGGCGGTATGCTCCGCCTGAATCTTCTGCCTATAGCCGCTTGATTCCGCATAGCCCGCCTTTTCATAGGCGGCGCGGGTTTCCTCGTCGGTAGGAACCGTTTCCGGCGCGGTCAGCTCCAACCGGGCGACGTGCAGCGTCTCCCCCTCGTTCTTCAGGACGATCGTGTGTTCTCCGGCGGAAAGGCAATACGCCAAAGGCCGGTCGGTGAAGAGGGAAAAATCCTGCAGAGCAACCGTATTCCACACCAGTACCTGCTCCTGTTTCGGAATCCGGTCGTTTCCCACGGAATCCTGAAGGATTTCGGTCGCGTCCTTCCACAACCGGGTCAGGGTGACCGCGCCGCTTTCCTTAAAAGGCAGGCTGCCGTCCAGCCGGAGACTGACCGACCCGTCCTTGCGGTTTTCTTCCTCGCCGACATAGGTGATTTTCAGGATATACCGGGCGTCGGCGGGGATCGAAAAGGTCCAGGAGACTTCCCCGCCAGCCGGAAGCCGGAGGGAGGATTTCTCCCCCTGGTGACCGTTCTCCGTCTCCGCGCCGTTAGACAGCGCAGCGGCCGCCGTCTCCAGCACGATGGGCTCCGCGCCGTACGGCGTCGAGGCGTAGCGGTCATAATAAGGAAAATAGGTATCGTCCTCCGATACGACGGGCTCCGCTTCAGCGGAAGGCGCGCCGACGTCCTCGGCGAGAGCACCGGCTGGAAGAGCGGAGCCGGTTAACAGCAGCGCGGTCAATCCGCAGACAATTCGTTTAAACCAGCTTACCAACCGGATCGCCGCCTTTCTTTTCCTGTTCATACTGCTTCTGATACTCCGTCGGGGAACAGCCCATGATCTTTCGGAACACCTTGCTGAAAGACTGGGCGGATTCATAGTTGAGGGACATTGCGATCTGCGCAATCGAGGATTTCTTATATTTCAGAAGATCCAGGCTGGCCTCAATCTTCTTCATACTGACATAGGTCTGCAAGGTGATCCCCATTTTATCCTTAAACATATGGGAAAGGTGGCTGTGGCTGTAACCGAGGGCTTCCGCGATTCCCTGAATACTGGTGATATCGTAAATATTGTTATCGATATACCGAACCACCGAATACACCGACTGACCGATCATCTTTTTACTCTGCTCAGGCAGGAACATCTCCGATTTAGCCGAAATCAGCAGACGGTAAACCTGCACCAGAATCTGCTTTATGTAGCATTCCACCATCATGCGGTTATAGACCGGTTTGGAATACATCTCGTTGATCAGCATGTAAACGAGCATCCGCACTTCTCCCAGATCCCGCACCAGAAACGAGGGAGGATTCGCAAAAATTTCGGCCAGAGGCTTCAGCTCCTCCGCCAGCTCATCGCCGAATTCGAACCCGACATAGGCGAAGCGGAGGTTCTGATCGGGATCGGCCACAAAGCGATGGGTTTTCCCCTTCGGAACAACGTGGATGTCTCCCGGCTGGACCGGCAGAGCGGTACTCCCGCTGTAAAACACTCCTTTACCGGAAACGATATAGCTGATCTCATGGCAAATCTGGAGATGGGTAGGCATTTCGTAGCCGGGTTCGGTGCTCAGCTCTCCGATCTGCCAGACCTTCACGAAATCCATCGGCTCCGGATGATAAAAATACGTATTCTCAAATTCAAACAGACGGCCGCCGTAACCGCTTTTCAGCATGGCTTTACGCTCCTTTCCATGCCAGTCGCCGACCGCCATCCTTACCGCCGCGCTACCCGCGGAGAAGGCGGCCATATTCTTCGATTTCCATCGGTTCAGAATACAGAGCGGTATATTCCGAGCCAAGATAGCAGGCAAAAGTGGTGATGCTGTCGATCCCCAGCCCGCGATAATACCGGACGTCCTCTTCCACGGTTTCCCGGTACAGATGGAAGGGCTTCGGCGGCTTTTTCCAGCCGGAAAACAGGGAATTATCCAGCCAATAATCGAGGACCTGCGCGCCTTCCGTTCCAAAGAACGAAAGCAGTTCCGACAGATGCCGGTTCTCCCTGCGGTTCTTTTCACTGGATTCGTCCGCGATCCCCTTGTCAAAATCCCTGTCCATCGGCGCATATTCCAGGAAAAGACCAGGTTCCGGCCTGACCTGCTGCGGAAGCTCGTTGGTATCATGGTAGGCCAGATAACATTGAGTGGCGGCAGGATTGGTTCGGCGTATACCACGTATAATGGCATTATAGGCTTTTAACGCCTGGTCTGCATGGGTCAATTTCTGGCAATGCGGGCAATAACAGGCAGAATCGGCCACATCGTCCAGCCAGAAATAATAGCGGTTGCTCCGGGGCTGGAAAATCCCGGCAATCTCTGCCGCACGACGGGAAATTTCCTCCAGTCCTTCCTCATTCGAAGCGCAGAGATTGTAATCGGCGGTTCGCTCCCCCTCCCTGTTCATACGGAACCAGTCCGGATGCCCGGCGAACAGCTCCCGGGGCAGCAGCCAGGACATGGCGTGCGCCTCCCACTCCACCGTGACACCGTGCGCCTCCAGTCGGGCCAGAGCCGCGCGGTTCTCTTCTGTCAGGAAAGCCTCCATTACCTCGGCGGCAGGACGGCCCTTGGGGTCCGGATGAAGGCCAAGGACATTCAGCCCGGCAGCATAAATTCGGTTTTCCCACTCCCGGTTGAATTCCTCCGGGAAGATTACAACGCCTCTTCGGTTCAGCATGGCATGATCCCTCCGCCGCAAATATGGACTCATTTTTCTTGCAATGGTCTCCCCCGGTGAACCCGGAGGATCCCCTGCTCTGGAATCCAATAAATCAAAATGGTCTGTCTGAGTTTTGTTTTTGTGCGAAATAATTCGTGAAATTCACCCAAATCACAGTCAAATAGCCCACACGCTTCAGTATCTTTCTTCTACATTATAAACGTTCTCTTTTTGAAAATCGTTCTCCTACATGCTCACATGAGTGTCGAAATCTGCTGTTTTTCACCCAAACAACTGTCCCTGTCTTCCTCATATCCTTATACTTACCAAAAAGCAGGAAGAAAATATTTTAGGATTTTATAAATTTAATGAGATATATTGCATAAAAATAGCGTTCTCAATCGCCGGATATCTTCATCTCCATTGATCAAGAACGCTTTCAGACTGTTCGATTTTGAGGACCTAAAAAAACAAAAAACAACAAATTCAGACGCATTGCACAGCAGCTTTGGAACGGTTGCGCCCTCCTGTTCAGCATCCGGCATTTCGGGCGGCAAAGAAAATTTCTGCTAAATCTCCACCCATACTCCGGGTGTCTGCTGCGCCTTCAGGCCGGCGCCACGCACCGCCATAATGGACACCGTGTCCTCGTGAGGCACCCGCACCTCGCCGGTGCGGTAGAAGCGGCAGAGCTCTTCAATAAATGCGCGGAAGAAATCCGACTGCACCTGAATCATCCGGCTTTTTTCCCGGCCGGCAACGTTGGTCACAAACGCGGAACCGGTACCGAAGCAGGAAACCGTGGCGGAGCGTCCATCCCGGAAATGAATGGCAAGCATCATCCACTGATCGCCGTCCAGCCACATGACCCGATCCGGCTCGGCCTTCATCAGCATCATCAGCGGCTCCAACTGATGGATGGAGTAGGTATTGAAATCGTTCGGCCCCCAGCAGTTGATCGCCGTGACCTCCGCCGGGTCCACTTCTGCGTATTCCGATGCAAAACGGAGGGCGGAAGTGGAATAACAGGGGGTGCCGTATTCCTCCGCCAGCGCAAAGAGCCGTTCGGCGGTTTCCTTGTCCGGCGCGAAGGTTTTGTCCACATAGGTCAGCTTGCCGGAACGCAGGGGAAGCTGGCATAGCTGCTCGTGCATCTCACAGTTGTCGGGGGACAGCACCAAGAGGCAGTCGCTCTTTTCAATCAGCTCCTCGATGGTGCTGCAGCGGGAAATGCCGTATTTTTCACACCACTGGTCGGTCGTCATCCCGCCGGGCAGCGGGCTGTCGATCATGCCGTAGGCCCAGGCGACTTCCAGCTCTCCGCCGGAGGCCTCCCGGATAAGCGCGGGATAATTGTTGGCGTGCCACTCGTCCAGATAATAATCAATGAAACCGATGGTTTTCTTTTTCATGGCGGTATCCCCTCCCCTCTCAGGCCAACGTGATCTCACGATGCTGATCCGCCGAATCGTAAATCGCCTGCATCATTTTGGCGGTGATGACTACGGTGTCGATATGGGACGGCAGCTTTTCGCCGGATTCAATGCAGTCCAGGAAAGCGTTGATCTCGTTTTCAAAGTGGTTGCGGGTCCGGAACTCCGGCGTATACTGCTCCAACGCGCCATGCTCGGCGGTGTAGACGGTGAAATCCGCCCCGTACTGAAGACGGATGCCTGCCTTGTCCCCCATAAAGTCAATAAACATTTCCCGCTCGCCGATGTTCTGCGCCCATGCGCCGTTGAAGGTAATGACCGGGCCGGTGGTGCGGATCATGCCGGTCACCGAGTCATCCACATCGTAGGTGCCGTCGAACTTCGGCGGGCCTGCCCACATGTCCTTATACGCATAGTTTTCCATATCCCGGCCCAGCTTGCAGAAGGTTTCGCCGGTCACGGTTATCGGCGTGGGATCGCCGCAGCAGTACATCACGATGTCCAGGAAATGCACGCCCCAGTCGATCAGCGCGCCGCCGCCCGCAATGGCCTTGGTGGTAAACGCGCCGCCCAGCCCCGGAATAGAGCGGTGCTCACGGAAACTGACATACACATGATGGATGTCGCCGAGCTTGCCGTCGTCGATCATCTTTTTAATCAGATTTACGCTGTCGTTGAAGCGATTCACCACGCCAATGTTCAGGATTTTCCCTGTCTCATGCTGCGCCTTCTGCATTTCCAGCGCCTCCGGATAGGTTCGGGCGGCCGGCTTCTCGCAGAGCACATGCTTTCCGGCGCGCAGACAGTCGATCGCGATCGGGGCATGGACGTTATTCGGGGTACAGACGGATACCGCCTCCACTTCCGGATCCTTCAGAACCTCGCGGTAATCGGTCACTGCTTTCCCACAGCCGTATTTTTCCACGGCCGCCTCGGCCCGCTCGAGAAGGATGTCACAGAAATACCGGATTTCCGCCTTCTCGTTCTTCATGTACGCCGGAATATGCGCGGCGTTGGCGATGGTTCCGCAGCCGATTACCGCTATCTGAATTTTCTTCATGGGTTGCCTTCCTTTCGTGTAGGGACCGGGAGCTTTCCGGCAGGATTTTCGTCCGGATATTTCGGCTTCCTGTTCCGGTTTTCCTTGATCCGCTGGTTTGCCTGTAGCTGCTGTTTCTGCGGTCTTTACCTTTTCTGCCCTCATTATAGGGCCGGCCATCCCCTTTTTCAATGTACAGAACAGCGATGTTATGCGTCGAAATTTGCTGTTTGACGCCGATTATCGCCAATCTCCGCCGGTCTACCCGTCGGAAAATGCTTTTTTCACAAAAAAAGGGAAACTGTGGCAACTTCCAACGTTCCCGCCGTTTCCTTTAATTCAGCTTGTCGAAAAATTGGTAACCAAATAGCAAAATGCATAAAACATCATGTTCCTCTGGAACACCAGGGCGCCTGCCCTCCTGCGCCTCATTTACTTAGAAATTTCGCGTCCTGCGGGACGCGACGGGGGCTCTGCCCCTCGACCCCGCCGCCTTTTGAAAAAGGCGGGCGAAAACTTTTTTGTGCAGTATTTTTTCAAAATGACTTTATCGACAGCCTGAATTGATGGCCGCTTTCCGGCTTTCACGTTTTTCCCTTTTTCCCCACGGCCGCTCCGCCGGTTTTGGACGGCTTATCCCCCGTCGCCTTCTCCCCGCGTCGGGTGAGAGCGGCCGCTACGGCGTACACCTCCCGCGCACCGTAGATTTTCAGCATCTTCGCGCATTCGTCCAGCGTCGCCCCGGTGGTGGCGATATCGTCCACCAGCATAAGCGTACAGCCGGTAAAGTCCGCGCCCGCCGCCCGGTCGAACACCCCAAGGACGTTCCCGCTCCGCCGATAGGCGGGCAACCCCCGCTGGGCCGGGGTGTCCCACAGCTTGACCAAAGCGTCCTCCATCGGGAGACCAAGCGCCTCCGCCAGTTTATTTGCCAAAAGGGCGCTCTGGTTATAGCCCCTCCGCCGGAAGGTGGCCCGGCTGACCGGAACCGGGATTACCCCGTCGAATCGGACGGCGGGACGACCGTCATCAGGAGCAAGCCATTCCCGCCGGACGACCGCCGCCATGGCTAGAGCGAGCGGCTCCGCGGCATAGAGACGGTTGTAAAATTTCAGATTCCGCACCGCGTCCCGGGACGCGCCTTCGTAATAAAAGGGAGCGACAATTCCCTCGACAAGCCGGCGGCGGCCTTCGCAGGAACAGTCGGACCGGCCGCACCCGCAAAGCGGACAGAGCGGCGGCTCCACCACCGGAAGAAGGGCGCGGCACGGGGCGCAGACCAGCTCGCCGCAGGATACCACCCGTCCGCAGCAGGCGCAGCGCTCGGGATATACAGCGGCCAGCAGCCGCTGTCCGAAGCTCCGTTTTCCCCGCAGTTCCATCTCGCTTTCCTCCTCTGCAGTCCAACCATAAGCAAAGCGTCCGGCGTTAAGCGCCGGACTGCCCGCTGTCCCTTTTATCCGTTCGTTCCAAAAGGTAATCCACGCTGATGCGATACATATCCGCCAACGCGCACAGTACCTGCGGTGGGATCATCCGCTGTCCCGCCTCATAGTAAGCGTATGTTCGCTGCGGGACGTTGATTTTTTCCCCCACCTGCGCCTGCGTCCAGCCGTGATCCTCCCGCAAATCGCGGATACGTTTATATAGCTCGCCAATCCACCGATTTATTTTATTTCCTGTTCCACGTCCTGAAACAGGTTGTCCGAAAAAAACTCTGTAATAGTAATTTCCAGTCCGTCGCACAGCTTTTGAATCGTCGCCACGGTAGCGCTGTTATTCCTTCCGCTGATAATGTTATTCAGGGTAGACTGCGTAACGCCGCTCAGTATTCCCAGCCGGTTAATGGAAATATTTCTTTGCCTGCACAAAGCTAAAATACGTTCCCGGACCGCTTCACCAATACGCATCTGGCTCTCCCTTCATCTCAAAAGAGTTAATTCTAGTTAAACTCTTTATGAGACGAACAGATTACCCCTTTTGAGTTTAAAAACTCGTACAGTTCTGAAATATTGCAAGGAACTTGTTGGTTAAACATTACATACGCTCATAACACATCAAAGGACATAGGAGCTAAGCGAAAGAGATGGGCGAAAGTCATTCATAAAAAGTAATTGACCACTTTTCAGCAGTCAACTTTTTTATCTTCGCCAATATCGCAGAGTTTCTTCACAGGCAGTTTTACTCTTCCGTCTGGGCTTCCTCCAGGTTGCTCAAATCCACCCGGACGGCTTCGATTACAAAAGCGGAAAAGGTACGGCCCCTGCCCTGAATTGCTTTTTCCACCCTGTCGATCACGTCGTTAAGAAAGCGGACGGTCTTGTTGGTTGTCGGGGGAATGGATGGGAGAATAAACTTTCATGTCAAACATCCCCTTAGCAATACAAACGCATCTATTCTGAATGAAATAGAGCAAAATAACCGCGCTTCGTGAGGACAAGCACTAATTCAAAGCCGTCCGCTATTTACCCAATACCGTACCTGGACGAAGCAAATGTCTTACGCCTTCCTTACAAACAGCTTCTACAATAAAAGCCGTGCCGCCGTAATTCAGAAAGGTGTAGAAATCCTCGATATCATTGACAATTAAGGGCCGTATACGGCCAATGCTCTTTAACAGCGCGGCGGCATTCTCCGGCAAGATGGGACGCAATTTATAAAGTTGCTGCCCGTCCTTCGTACCCGCATACTCCATTTGGCCACGCATCGGATAGAATTCTTTTTCGGGGTCGTATTCTACCCAGTAGTAAGTACAGCCTTCCATTATCTTTTGGTTTTGTGTCCGTAAGTAGTGAATATTTCTTTTTGAAAAGGGTTTTAGAAACGAGACGTCTGCATTATCGGAAATTCCCAACAGGTAATCCGCGGATAAATCGAAGATACAGGCTAATTGTATCAAGTTATGGGAATCGGGTATGGATTGACCGTTTTCATACCGCAAAATGGTTTTTTCCGTTGCCCCAATGAGTTGGGCAAGTTCTCCAGCCGTCAAACCGCACGCTTTCCTAGCATAACGAATACGCTCGCTTGTTTTTGTCATAATCGGCACCTCCCGTTAGCTCTATATTACAAACGGCGGTATATAAAAACAAGAGACAATATTGTCCGCTGGATTCTTGGGCCTGATCTTGTTTTACTTATTTATCGGCTTTATGGGTACAAAAAGAACCGGCCGCCTCTCCTCATAGTGGAACGTTTCGGCAATCGACTTCTTCTACATTCTTAACGATAGCGTTGACAAAAAAGTCGTCCGGCGAAAAGACGGGCCTTCCGCCAGAAAAAAGGAAGCCTGCGGTGCACGAATGGCTCACCGCAGGCTTGGTGCCGCTGGCCGGACTCGAACCGGCATGGTTTCCCGCCGCATTTTGAGTGCGGTGCGTCTGCCAATTCCGCCACAGCGGCTGATTTCTGCACCGAAACACCGGCGCAGGTGTAGTATACACTACCCTTACCAAAAAATCAAGTCCGAGTTCCCGGACGCCACAAAAATCAAGGTATTTATGCAGGGAACCCGGAAACCAGCGGCCTCTGCTATCGGCTAACCGACGGAAACCGGACGGTTTTTCAAAATAAAGCAACGCGAGTTTTAAACATTTTATAAACGATAGAGGAATCCGTTGCAGTTTCTCGAAAAAAACGGTACAATATAACGTAAATAATTGCGGTTACCGTGCAGGCGCTGCAATCATGCAATCCCGGCGCCGGAACAACAGGCGGCGAAAGGAAATGGTCTGCTATGTTTTTTTATGAGGGATATATCTGTCCCGTCTGCAATCGAAAATTTCAGGAAACCGACGACATCGTCGCCTGTCCGGAGTGTGGCGCTCCCCACCACCGGGAGTGCTGGAAGCAGGAAGGGCATTGCCACTTTGCCGCCGATCATGGTACCTCCCGCCAGTGGAAGCGGCCGCAGGAGCCTTCCGGCGTGCCGGAGCACCCCGGCGCGCCCACGGACGGAACAGCGTCCTCCCACACCGCCCCGTCTGCGGCAGGAGGGCGGGTATGCCCCCGCTGCGGGCAGAATAACGTCGAATTCGCCGAGTTCTGTTCCCGCTGCGGACAGGAGCTCTCGCCCGCGGAATGGAAATCCGGAAATACCCGGCAGCAGACGCCCCCTCCACCCTACCAGTCGCCGGCCGGGCCTCCGCCGCCTGGAAACACCTATTATTCCGGCGGGTACGGAGAGTATGCGCCTATCCGAATGCCGGCGGCCGATCCTCTGGGCGGCGTTCCGCAGGATGAGGAGATCGACGGCGAAAAGGCGGTGAATCTCGCGGCCTTTGTCGGCCCGAATTCCTCCTATTACCTCCCTCGTTTTTACAAGATGGCAAAGCAGGGTTCCCGGCTTTCCTGGAACTGGCCGGCTTTCCTGATCCCCTCCTACTGGCTGCTGTACCGCAAGCAATACGCCGCCGGCGGCGCGGTACTTGCGCTGACGGTAATCAAGACCTTTCTGACCTCCTTTATTATGGGGACGTATATCTATCCCGCGCTGGACATGAGCTCCTCCGAAGCGATGTATCGCTCGCTGTTTACGCTGGTGGAAAGCGGCCGGCTTTCCCTCTATTTCACTATTATCTCCCTTCTTTCGGTGGTCAGCCTGCTGGTTCGCATTTTGTTCGGCCTCAGCGGCAATGCGCTGTACCGCCGCTGTGCCGTCAAGCGCACGCGAACGATCCGGGAGAAAACAGAAAGCGAACAGGCGGCAGGGAACGGAGCCGTTCTTCTGGAAAACTACACCCGCCAGGCGCTGATGCAGGCGGGGGGCGTTTCCCTGATCCTGGTGGCGGTATCGGGTGGCATTGTCTGGTTCGCCAACACGTTGTTTCAGACTCTCTTTTTATACACCTGATCCGGACTGGCCAGACCTGTCGGCGGACGGGCGAACGACGGAACCTCGTAAAGAATGGGGCTGCCGAATATGCTGAATTACCAAGAGTATACCTGCCCGGTATGCGGCAGGGCTTTCCTGCCGGAGGACGACGTGGTGGTCTGTCCGGACTGCGGCGCGCCCCATCATCGGGCGTGCTGGAAACGGGAGGGGCGCTGTCGATTTTCCGCTCTGCACGGCACGGCCGCCCAGTGGCGGCCGGAGCCCAGCCGGACGGATGAGAAAGCGCTGATCTGCGGCAACTGCGGCACGGCAAATCAGCCGGACAGCCGCTATTGCCGCAAATGCGGCCGATCGCTGGACGGGCCTCCTTCTCCCCGGCCGGAGGAGCAAAACCCGCCGGTCGATCCCAACGCGTTCGCTTCTTCCTATACTCCCTACGGCGAGGTTCCCTCCGACGGGGTGGTCGGAGGGGAAACGGCGATGGACCTGGCCACCTTTATCGGCAGCAATTCGGGGTATTACCTTCCGCGGTTCCAGTACATGGAAAAGAGCCGGAACGGCGTCTCCTGGAACTGGGCGGCCGCCCTTTTCCCCTCCTTCTGGCTGTTGTATCGAAAAATGCGCCGTCTCTTCCTTCCCGTACTGGCGGCTTCGATCCTTTTGAGCCTGCCATGGTTTGCCGTCGCCTTTCTGGGCCTGCGGGCCATGGCGGCGGATCCCGCCGCGCTGCAGGGGTTCTTGAACGCCGGCGCGATCCCGGAGGGAAGCACTCCCGCTTGGCTGCTGCTGTTATCCCACCTTTCCTCCATGCTGGCGCTGACGCTGCATGGGGTGTTGGGGATGCGGGCTAACGACCTGTACCGCCGCCACACCAAGCGGCTGATGAACCATATCCGGCGGGATGGCGGCGACACACTATATTACCGTTATGCCCTTGCTCGAAAAGGCGGCGTTTCCGTCGGGAGCGTTGTCGCTCTTTCCGTTAGTCTCGGCATACTGGCGGCGGCCGCCGTCGCCGCGTCTCTCGGCCTGATTTCCTAGGCGGGCTACCATACCGCCCGCCTTAATTTTTGCCGGAGGGAGCTCTCCCTCAGAAACGGAGGAAAACCAACGATGTCTTATCCAAAGGTTCGTAAAGCCGTTATTCCGGCGGCCGGGCTCGGCACCCGGGTGCTCCCAATCAGCAAGGCCATGCCTAAGGAAATGCTCCCGATTGTGGACAAGCCCGCTATTCAGTATATCGTAGAGGAGGCCGTCCGTTCCGGTATCGAGGACATCCTGATCATTACCAACCGAAACAAGGGAATCCTGGAGGACCACTTTGACCATGTGCCCGAGCTGGAAGAGCGGCTGGCCGTCTCCGGACGGGAGGAAACCCTGCGGCAGCTTAACGACATCACCCATCTGGCAAACCTGTATTTCATCCGCCAGAAGGAAACCCGCGGACTCGGGCACGCGGTAAACTGCGCCCGCTCCTTCGTCGGGGACGAGCCCTTCGCCGTGCTGTACGGGGACGATGTCATTATTGGAGAGGACCCGGCCTGCGCCCAGCTTTGCCGGGCGTATGAGGAATTCGGGCGCGGCGTGGTCGGCATCAAGGAGGTTACGCCTGAACAGATTCTTCGGTACAGCTCGCTGAAGGTCGATCCGCTGCGGGACAACCTGTACACCGTGACCGACATGATCGAGAAACCCACGCCGGACCGGGTTCTTTCCCTATTCTCCATCCTCGGACGGTGCGTGCTGCCCCCGTCCATTTTCGACATCCTCGATCAGACCCCTCCCGGCGCGGGGGGAGAAATCCAGCTCACCGACGCCATGCTGGTGCTCGCCCGCACGGAAGGAATGACCGGCGTGGATTTCACCGGCAAGCGGTACGACATGGGCAATAAGCTCGGTATCCTGCAAGCGACCTGCGAGGTAGCCCTAAAGCATCCCGAGGTGGGCGACGGCTTCCGCGCCTATTTAAAGGAGCTGGCGAAGACCCTGTAGCCGCATTCGTCGACAGACAAATCAAAACAATATAACCAACAGAAGGAAACAGCGGCCGGAATTTCGTACCGGCCGCTGTTTTGTACCGATGAGAAAATCAGCGAATCCGTTTGCCTGGGCCGACAATATCGTGAGAAATCGGGCGCAGGTTTTCTACCAGATCACTGATCTCCTCGCAGTCGCGGTTATTCCAGAAATCGCCGTAATTCCTATCGTCCGTATCCCATATCCCGATGCACCGATGCGCAGGGATATACTAGAGACGAACGTTCGCCTCCTGAAGATTGCTCATAGCCATACCTCCATTTCCTGATTCGGCAAGAAGGCTTTCCAACGAAGACAGTACCGGATGAAGGGGAACCAGATGCTTCCGGAAGGCATTCGGCGATCGTCCGAACGTTTTTACAAAGGCTATCCGTCAAAGCCCCGTGAGAGACATACCCACAGCCTATGGAGATATCCGGCAGCTGCTCGTCGGTATCCCGGACAGCCTGTTCCATTCCTCCATTCCGTTCCGCCTCCTTGCGGCTCTACTTTATCATACTGGCGGAAAGACCGCTTGATTTCGGTTACGGAGTCACTCAAGGCCTGGAAGCTCCCTATTAAGCCGTTCCGACAGCCTGGACAGTCCAGGCTCAAAGCGCACGCCGAAGCGGGGATCGGTTCCCGCGTCCGCCGTGCGGCGAATACTTTCAGCGGTAAAGGCTACGGCCATATGGGAAGCGGCGGAGAGAGGATGGCCATGGAGCAGCCCAGCCAGCAAAACCGAAGCAAAGATATCCCCCGTTCCATGAAAATGGGCGGTCACCTCCGGTTCCGCGGCATACTCCACCCTATCGGCGTCCGCGTCATAGCAGGCCGCCCCCAGCTCTCCCTCCCGGAAACGAACGCCGGTCAGCACCACCTGCCGCGGCCCAAGGCGGGAAAGCGCCCGCAACGTCTCCTCTGTTTCTCCAGGGGTAAGGCTCGGCCGGTAATTCCGTCCGAGCAAGAATGCCGCTTCGGTCAGGTTGGGGACGATTACGTCCGCACAGGCGCATAGTCCCGCCATTCCCTGGGCCATTTCCGGAGTATACAGGCTGTACAGACGCCCGTCGTCCCCCATCACCGGATCGACCATCACCAGCGTCCCTTCCCCGCGGAGAAGATCGAATACTTCCCGGACGAGGCCAATCTGTTCGTATGACGCGAGATAACCGCTGTACAGCGCGTCAAAGCCGATATGCTCCCGCCGCCAGTGGCGGGCAATGGGAAGCATATCCCCGGTCAGGTCCCGGCAGACTACCTCGCCGAAACCGCCGGTGTGGGTGGAGAGAACAGCCGTCGGCAGCGCCGCGCATTCAATCCCGGCAGCGGAAAGGATCGGCAGGATCACGGTAAGGGAGCATTTGCCCGCCCCAGACAGATCGTGGATCGCCGCCGCCCGTTTCTGCAGGTTTTCTTTTCCGTTTTTCATGGATACGTTTCCTCTTCTTTTTCAATATCAGGATCGGCAGCGCCGCCCAGCCGGGTTCTCCGCTAGCGTTTGCCGGCGGCGCAATCGAAAATGCCTGTCGGCATTTTCCCAACGTTGCTATTATACCATAAACAAAGACGCTGTGGTAAAAAACGGGATAGCTTGAAGCGGCAGATATCCATTGATCTGGCCGCTGTGAATCCCTTTTTTACCCTTTGAAATATTAACAAAGGCTTCATAAATACTACTGTATTATTTTCGGATTATCCAGTATACTGAATACAGAGTCTGGGAAAGTTCCCGGAAGGAAGGGCATGATAACCGATGAGCGCAGACAAAGCAAGCAAAACGACAAAACCGGTTTGCAGCGCAGGGCCGGAGGATAAAGCCTACCTGCGCCGCCGCCGAATCCTCAGTCTGATCTCCCTGACGGTAGTTCTGGCCCTGGCCGGTGTGATCACCTATTTTGTATGCACCGACCTGCTTGGGAAAATCCGGTCGCCGGAAGAATTTCGCACCTATATTGAATCCTTCGGCTGGACCGGCCGTCTGGTGTTCCTTGGCCTGCAGTGTCTCCAAATCGTGGTGGCAATGATCCCGGGCGAGATTCTGGAGGTAGGCGCGGGGTATGCCTTCGGCGCGGTGGAGGGAACCCTGCTGTGTATGGCCGGCGTAGCCATCGCCTCGGCCATTGTCTTCCTATTGACCAAACGGCTCGGCATCAAGCTGGTGGAAGTTTTTATCAGCCGGGAGAAGATCAACGAGCTGCGGTTCATCAACAGCGAAAAAAAGCTGAAGCGCCTGATTTTCATTCTGTTTTTTATTCCCGGTACCCCAAAGGATATTTTCACCTATTTCGCCGGTCTGACCCGCATTAAGCTTTCTGAATTTCTGGTTATCTCCCTGATCGCGCGAATTCCGTCGGTCGTCTCCTCTACCATCGGCGGACACATCATCGGGCAGGAAAACTATTTGTCCGCCATCATCCTTTTCGCTGTGACCGGGCTGGTCAGCCTGGTCGGAATGACCGTTTACACGCAGATCGTCAAGCGGCATGAAAAGAAGGACATGCCGGCGCTTCCAAAGGACGCCGTACCAAAATAGGGTATATCATATATAACCAAAGAGGGACGGGCGTTGCCCCGTCCCTCTTTATTCCTTTTATTTTGCCCGATCCTCCAGCGCGCGAGCGATCATCCGGGCGCATTTATACACGTCTCCTCCGCCCATGGTCAGCACCAGATCGCCGCTTTCCGCGTGGGCCGCCACATAATCGGTGATTTCCGGGAAGGCGGGCAGGTAGTGCGCGCCGGGAATCCGGTCGGTGATCTGTTTGGAGGATACGCCGAGGGTATTTTCCTCCCGCGAACCCATAATATCGCTGAGAATCACCCGGTCGGCCGCGGACAGGGATTCCACGAACCCGTCCAGATGCCGGGCGGTGCGGGTGTAGGTGAAGGGCTGGAATACCGCCCAGACCTTCCGATACCCCATCCCCTTGGCCGCGCCGAGGGTAGCGGCGATCTCGGTCGGATGATGGGCGTAATCGTCCGCCACCGTCACCCCGTCGAACGTGCCGAGGAATTCGAACCGTCGGCCCGCTCCGTGGAAGGAGCGCAGCCCGTCGGCGATCTGCTCCGCCGTCGCGCCGCAGAGATGCGCGGCGGCGGCCGCCGCCATCGAGTTCAAAATATTGTGCGCGCCGGGCACTCCCAGCCGGATGGATGCATAAAAAGCATCCTTATGATACAGGTCGTATGCGCCATAGGAGCCGTCCTCCAACCGGCAGCTGCGGGCGGACCATTCCAGCCCGGTGCCGGTGCCAAACCAAATCCGCTTTTCCGGGGCGATCCCTTCAATGGCTTTGCGGGTATTCGCGTCGTCATGGTTTGCGATCACCGCCCGGCTCGCCAGCCCCGCGAAACGGTGGAAGGAGGCGATCACGTTCTCCAGCGTGCCGAAATAATCCAGATGATCGGCGTCTACATTCAGGATCACCGAAACCGCCGGGGTCATAGAGAGATAATGATCCTGGAACTCGCAGGCCTCGCAGACGAAGGTATCGCTTCCCCCGGCCCGGCCGTTGGCGTTCATCAGGGGCAGGCGGCCGCCGATAAAGATGGTCGGATCCTGCCCCGCCTGGAGAAGAATCTGCGACAGCATGGAGGTGGTGGTGGTCTTTCCGTGGGTTCCTGCCACCCCGACAGCGTTTGTATAGTGACGGCTGATCAGCCCAAGCAGCTTCCCCCGCTCGATCAGGGGCAGACCGCGCCGCTGCGCCTCCTGTAGCTCCGGGTTTTCGGTGTGAACGGCGGAGGTGTATACGACCAGCTCCGCGTCCCCGATATTTTCCGCCGCCTGCGGCATGGCGACCGGAATCCCCAGCCCGGTCATCCTGTCCACGTTATCCGAGGGGTTCACGTCCGAGCCGGTGATCGTGTAACCCCGGGAATGGAGAATTTCGGCCAGCGGGCTCATTCCCGAGCCGCCGATCCCCACAAAATGTATCCGTTTCACTGAATGGAGCAATTCCATCAGCTCGTCGTCCGTCCGTACCGTCATTGTCTCCATACCTCGCGTCCCTTTCCATCGTCCATTTAAACGGCGGAACCCCCGCCGCACTTCTTTTTATTATATTGCCGCCGGTCATGAAAATAAACACTTTTTCGGAATTTCCTCCGTTTTTTGCCGGCCAACCGAGTCCCTTTTTAAAGACCCAGCTCCTCCGTCTGTTTGAGAAAATATCCCAGCCCGCTGTACCGCAGCGTTTTGCGATTGTTATTCACCATCTCCGCAACCGTCGCGCGGCTGCCGACAAGGATCAGCAGGGATTTCGCCCGGGTCACTGCCGTATACAGTAGGTTGCGGTAGCAAAGCATGGGCGGATTGCGGTAAATCGGCAGGATCACCGCGTCAAACTCGCTGCCCTGGCTTTTGTGCACCGTCACGGCATAGGCCAGCTCCAAATCCTGCGCCTCCTGCTTGGTGTAAAAGGCGACCCGGTCGTCATACCGTACGCTGAGGGTGCTTTCCCGTACGTCCACGTCCTCCAGCACGCCGATATCTCCGTTGAAAATCCCCTGCCCGATCTCGCCGTCATCCCGCGTCCACCCGATATCGTAGTTGTTGCGGACGTGCATCACCTTATCCCCTACCCGCAGGGTGGTTCCCTCCACCACGATCTCCCGCCGATCCTCCGATTCCGGATTCAGCAGGGACTGCAGCCGCCGGTTCAGTTCCTTAGCGCCAAGCTCCCCCTTCCGGCCGGGGCAGAGCACCTGGATGCCGTTCCAGACCGAATAGCCGTATTTGCGGGGCAGACGGTAGCTGCACAGGTCGAGCACCGTTTGGGTCACGCCCTGCGTGCTGTCCTGTGAGAGGAAAAAGAAATCCCCGTCCCGGAACGCCGTTTCCGGCATCTGGCCGGCGACGATCCGGTGGGCGTTCGATACGATATGGCTTTCCATCGCCTGCCGGAACACTTCGGTAAGCTGCACCACCGGGAGAACGCCGCTTCCCATCAAATCGTGCAGGACACAGCCGGGGCCGACGGCAGGGAGCTGGTCGGCGTCCCCCACCAGAATCAGCCGGGAGCCGGTTTTCAGGGCGCGGAGCAGGCTCTCAAAGAGCAGGGCGTCCACCATCGAAAGCTCGTCCACCACCACAGCGTCCGCGTCCAGCGGGTTTTTCTCATTCCGGCCAAAGGCGGGAGTTTCTTCGTCCTCCCACTGCACCTCCAGCAACCGGTGGAGGGTTTTGGCCTCCCGCCCGGTCAGCTCGGCGATCCGTTTGGCGGCCCGGCCGGTCGGAGCGGCAATGGATACCGTCTCCCCCATCTGCTCCAGAATGGCGATGATTGCCTCCAGCGTGGTGGTCTTGCCGGTGCCGGGGCCGCCGGTCAGGATCAGCGCGCCCTTTTCCACCGCTTCGACGATCGCCCGCCGCTGCTCGGCGGCGTAGGTGATGCCGCTCTGCTTTTCGATCCGATCAATGCTTTCCTCGATATGGCGGTTCGGCAGAGGCGGAAAGCTCCCCAGCAGCCGGATACGGGCCGCGCAGTATTTTTCCGCCCGGTGGAGGTGATTGAGAAAGATAAAGCGGCGGCCGTCAAAGGTTTCCTCCTTCACTGTGAAGGAGGCCAACATGGATTCCAGCGTCTCATTCACGAGGGCTGGCTCCACCCCAAGCAGGGCGACGCCGGTTTCCGCCAGCTTATCCGCCGGCAGGCAGGTGTGCCCATTATTCAGGTTATGCCGCAGGATATAGAGCAGGCCGGCTTCGATCCGGCGGGGATCGTCGGCCGGACGATCCATCCCCAGACAAATCTGATCGGCCCGCTCAAAGCCGATATACAGGCCGCTGGTGCAGAGAAGATAGGGATTCTGCCGGATGCGTTCCACGGTGGAAGCGCCCCATTTTTTCCAGCAGCGGAGCGCCTCACCGGGAGTAATGCCGTACCCGGAAAAGGCAAGCAGCACCTCCCGCAGCCCGAACTGGGAGGCGTAATCCTCCGCGATTTTGGCCGCTTTAGCAGGGGAAATCCCCTTGATTTCGGTCAGCCGCTGCGGCTCCTTCTCCAGCACCTCCAGCGCCTGCTGGCCGAATCTCTCCACAATCCGGATCGCGGTCGCCTGGCCGATTCCCTTGACCGCGCCGGAGGACAGATAACGCAGAATGGCATCCTCCTCGGTAGGAAGATGCCGTTCGCAGTATTCCGCGCGGAACTGCACCCCGAAGCTCGGGTGCTCCACCCAGCCGCCCATCAGGCGGAGGGTTTCCCCCACGCTGACCATCGGCAGCACACCGACCGCCTTATGCAGTTCCTGCCCGTCGTCCAGCTCAATGACCGTCCAGCCGTTGTCTTCGTTGCGGAACACCACCCGTTCCACCGTGCCGGTCAACTGGTCAAGCTGCCTTTCCTCCATGGCCAACCTCGTCTCTCCCAACAAGGGTTTCATCCTTTGCTTTTGCAAAACGCAACTCCCGCCGACGCTTATTTTTCCTGTCGTCCTATATGTAGAGTATTATAAACCGGATTCCTCTTTCTGTAAACGGGCAGCGAACATTTTTTCGAGTTCCGGCAATTTTTCCAGCCGCACCGCGGGATAGTCGGCGCAGACCTTTTCCGCCAGCGCCCGCGTTTCCTCGTCCATCCCCGTGTCGAGGATCAGGACGGCTCCGGCTGTTTCCCCAAGCCATCGATTCTGGGATGCGGCTGCTCGAATCTGGTATTCCACATCGCCGCAGTGACCGGACAGAGGCAGCACCAGAATGCCGGAACGGGGCTCAGTCGGCCTCATAATCCGGACGGCGGCGCGGCGTATCAGTTCCATACAGCCATACAGTGCCAGAAGAAGAACCAGGAGCAGCATAATGGTTTCGCCCATGCGCATTCATCCTTTCCCTGTTTGCTCCGCCGCCATTGGCAGCGACGTCAGCGCGGAAACGCCTTTCGCGCGGGAAAAGCGCGCCCACCTCGTACCCTCCCGGCTTTTTCCGCGTTTATTCCATGGTATGCGGCCGGGCAAGGGATTGCTACCGCTGATTCCGTTTAGTCAAAACGCCCGGACACCGCTTTGAAACGGTATCCGGGCGTTAATTATTCCCCTGCCAATCATTCCGTCATTCTTCCTTCGGCTGCTCCGGCATTTCCGGCTTGGGAGGATTCCGCAGAAGCTGGCGCGCCTGCCGCACCTCGCCCAGCCGCTGGGCGAGAACCTCCTCCGTCCGGCGGAGCAGGTCTTCCGAAAAGTCGCTCGCGCCCTTCCGCATTTCGCGGGATTTCTGCTGCGCCTGCGTCATCATCTCATTGGCCTTCTGCTGGGCCTGACGGACGATCTCCTCCTGTGCGACCATACGGCGGGCGCGCTCCTCCGCCGCACGGACGATTCCCTCGGCCTCCCGCTTGGCGGTGGCCACGATATCGCCGCGGTCGGCCACGATCGCCTTGGCCTGACGAACCTCGCTCGGCATATTCCCGCGGATATCGTCCACAATATTGCGCAGGCGTTCCGCGTCGACCATGCATTTGCCGCCGGACAGCGGGAAGCTCCACGCTTTATCCAGCATATCGTCGATCTGCTCCAGCAACTCGTCTACCGTCATGATGACCATTCCTTTCTTCCCGCCGCCGGAACGCGGCGCCCTGTTTCTTTGTAATTTTCTTTTATTCCTGGGTCCCGAAAGCGAGTCCCGAAAGCGGCCCCTCCGCCGGAACGGGAAGCCCGTCGGCGTACACCTTCCGCCGGATATCGTCGATGATGCAGTCGGGTACAAAGCCCGTGATATCCCCGCCGAGCTGCGCCACCTGCTTCACCAGGCTGGAGGAAAGATACATATGCTCCGCCGTGGTGGTCAGGAAGGCCGTCTCGGTATCGGGATTAAGCTTGCGGTTGGTCAGCGCCATCTGGAATTCATATTCAAAATCCGACATGGCCCGCAGGCCTTTGACGATCACTGTCGCGTTTTTCTGCCGGGCATAGTCCGCCAGCAATCCGTCGTAGCTGTCGATTTCCACATTATCCATTCCAGCCGTAGCGCGGCGGAGGAATTCCACCCGTTCCTGCCGGGTGAACATCGGCTGCTTGGCAGCGTTGGCACCCACCACCACGATCACACGATCAAACATCACCGCCGCCCGGCGGATAATATCCAAATGGCCAAAGGTCACCGGGTCAAAGCTACCCGGGCATATGGCGGTTTTCATTTCTGAGCCCGTCCTTTCTCCGGAGACTGACGCGGCGGCTCTTCCTCCGTCAGCAGTTCCGTCTCGGCGCACATATCCTGCCACCGATAAAGCCAGAGCAGCACCCGTCCGTAGCGATAGGTGCGTTCCAGCGTAAAATCACCCGCCCGGTCCGGCAGGGTCAGGCCGGCGTCGCTTTCGCAGACAATCACGCCGCCCGGATTCATATGCCGCGCGGTTTCCTTCAGGGCGGGCTCCAACAGTCCCGCCGCATACGGCGGATCAAGAAACGCGATGTCGAACCGATCCTTCGACCGGCCGAGATAAGCCATCGCGTCCCGATTCAGCACCTGCGCGTTCCGGGCAAGAGCCGCCTCCCGTTTTGCCACCGCGTTCAGGTTCCGCCGGATAAGCGCCACGGCCTCAGGATTTCGATCCACAAAGACACAGCCCGCCGCGCCCCGGCTGAGCATTTCCAGCCCCATCTGGCCGGAACCGGCGAACAGGTCGAGAACCATACGGCCCTCCATCTCAAACTGGAGAATGCTGCAAAGAGCTTCCTTCACCCGCTCCCCCGTGGGGCGCGTATCGTCGCCCGCCAGCGTTTCCAGCCGGCAGCCGCGCGCATAACCGGTAATCACCCGCATGTTGCTCTGTCCGTCCTTTCCGGTTTACTTGCAGGACGGGCTTTACAGCGCTTTGTCCTTTTCGTAACTCGCCCGCACCGCCGCCAGAACGGCCGACTCAAAGCCGCCGTCCTGCAGGGCGCATACCCCTTCGATCGTGGTTCCCGCCGGGGAGCAGACCTGGTCGGCGAGGATGCGGGGATGCTCCCCCGTCTCCTGCAAAAGCCGGGTGGTGCCCAGCACCGCCTGGGATACGACTTTCAGCGCGGTCGCCTTGGGAATGCCGTACCGCACCCCGGCTTCGGCCAGCGCGTCGATATACAGCAGCGTAAACGCCGGGGAGCAGCCCGCCAAGGCGGAATAGGCCGAAAACAGCCGTTCCTCCAGCTCCACCGCCTCGCCGACCGACTCGAAGATCAGACGGACGACGCTTTTCTGTCCCTCGTCTACCTGGGCGTTGCCGCAGAAGGCGGACATGGATTCCCCCACCTTGGCGGCGATATTCGGCATTACCCGCACCACCGGCAGACCGGCGCCCAGCAGCTCCTCGATGGAGGCCAGCGACTTGCCGGCGGCGATGGAGATCACCAGCGTCCCGCAGCGATGCAGAACCGGCGCCAGCGGCGGCAGAACCGCCGGAAACACCTGCGGCTTGACGGCCAACACCAGCGCGTCCACCTGCTCCGCCGTTTCGGCGGCGGACGACGCCATGCAGACGCCGCAGTCTTCAAACAGCCGGATCAGTTTGGCGTTATCGGTATCGTAGGCGACGATATCCCGCCCCCGGAACCCGCCGGCCACCATGCCGCGGATGATGGCGCCGGCCATATTGCCCGCGCCGATAAACCCTATTTTCACGGTTATCCCCCGTTTCCCGTGCACCGCTCCCGCCGGACGGAAATCCCTCCATAAAAGACGATTTTCCGCCGTATTCGACACGGTTATGTGCTTATATACAAGTTATTGTACCCGTATTCCCGCCTTCTGTCAACCGGAGGCGGACGGAAATCGTAGATTTCCATAAGCGGAAATATTGCTTCTTTTGGGACAGGAAAAGCTGAGACGGGTGGAGCTGTTATGCAGCCGTCTATCATTGCCGGTCCCGGCCCTCGTCAAAGAAGCGGCGGACCGCTTCCGCGGCGGGGCGGGAAATCCCTTTCACTGCCGCCAGCTCCTCCACCGGCGCTTCCCGGATGGCCTTCATCGATCCGAAATGCCTGAGCAGCGCCCTGGCACGGGCCTCGCCGATTCCCTCGATTTCGGTCAGCACCGTGCCGATCCCGTTTTTCTGCCGCCGCTGCCGGTGATAGGTGATTGCCCAGCGGTGCACCTCCTCCTGAATGGAGGAGATCAGGGTAAAGGCCGAACGGCGGGCGTTGATGGATATCTCGCCGCCGTCCTCCGCAATAGCGCGGGTACGGTGATGGGCGTCCTTCACCATGCCGAACACCGGGACGGCCAGCCCAAAGGAGGCCACCACCGGCCGCACGGCCGAAACATGCCCCTTACCGCCGTCCAGCAGGATCAGGTCGGGCAGGCGGCCAAAGCCGGTTCCCTCCTCCTTATGCCGCTCGTATTCGTTCAGGCGGCGGGTAATGACCTCCCGCATCGAGCCGTAGTCGTCCTGCCCCTCCACCGTCTTGATGAGAAAGCGGCGGTAGGCGGATTTCAGGGGCTTTCCGTTCTCAAACACCACCATACCGGCGACGTTATCGCTGCCGCCGGTGTTGGAGATATCGTAGCTTTCGATATACGCGGGCGGCTCCGGAAGACCCAGCAGCCGGGCCAGCTCATCCAGGGCGGCGGCGTCCCGGCCGGCCATGCCGGATTTCCGGGCGATCCGTTCCGCCGCGTTGTTGCGGCACATCTCCACCAGCCGGGCCTGCTCGCCCTTCTGCGGCTGGACGATATGCACCCGCCGTCCGGCCTTTTCGGTCAGCCAGCGTTCCAGCAGCTCGCCGTCCTCGATCTCGCCGTCCACCGTGACCTGGGGAGGCACATGCTCCCGCATCGAATAATACCGGCGGAGGAATTCCGCCCGCGCCGCCGGCAGGCCGGCGTCCCGATCCATGCTGTCCACCAGGAAATCCTCCCGGTCGGCCAGCCGTCCGCTGCGGAAACAGAATACCTCGAAGCAGATATCGTCGATTCCCTGCGCCAGGGCGATCACATCCTGCTCCTGTATGCGGGACATGACCACCTTCTGCTTCTGTCCCAGCCGTTCGATGGCGTGGATGCGATCCCGCAGCCGCGCCGCCTTTTCAAATTCAAGATTTTCGGCGGCTTCCTCCATTCGGGCGCGCAGGGTTTTCAGCATCTGCTCGCTGCCCTGGGTCAGGAACTCCAGCGCCTGATTCAGCCGCTCGTTGTATTCGCTTTCCTTCACCCTGCCGGTACAGGGGGCGCAGCACTGCTGGATATAATGGTTGAGACAGGGCCGCTCCCGTTTTCCCTTCACAAAAGTCCGGCTGCAGGTGGGGAGCTGGAATACCCGGCAGGCTTCATCCACCGCTTCCTGCACGGTGAAGCTGCTGACGAAAGGCCCCATATAGCGGGCTCCGTCCTCCTGCTTCAGCCGGGCGATTGCAATGCGGGAGAAGGGCGGCGGAGAAATCCGGATATAGTGATAGCCCTTCGCGTCCTTGAGCAGGATGTTGTATTTCGGATTATATTGTTTGATTAGAGAACACTCCAACACCAGCGCTTCGAATTCGCTGTCGGTCACGATATAGTCAAAATGATCGACATGGGAAACCATCCGGCGAACCTTCTCCGGATGGTTGGTATCCGAGCCGAAATACTGACTGACCCGGTTTTTCAGCGCCTTGGCCTTGCCGATGTATATAATGGTGTTCTGCGCATCCTTCATAATATACACGCCGGGCAGGAGGGGCAGCGCCATTGCCTGCCGGCGGAGTTCCTTCACTTTTTCCGTTCGATAATCCATATACAGTCGCCTTTCTCTTCCCGGAAGCCTTCCGGATTCCCCTTGGCTTTATTGATTTCGTGGACGGCGGTCCGGCTCCCCTTCCGATATCAAAAAACGCAGCCGCTGCTGCGGCTGCGCTCATGAATGCCGATGTACGATTTCCGCCAGGCGGTCCGTCGCTTATTCAGCAAAACCAGACTGCACCAGACTGACGAGCCCTTCTACCGCGGGTTCCTCGTCGGCGCCGTCCGCGATAATGCGGATATTGGTGCCGCCCACAATCCCCAGAGACAGGACGCCCAGCAGGCTCTTCGCGTTCACGCGGCGCTCTTCCTTTTCCACCCAGATGGAGGACTTGAATTCATTCGCCTTCTGGATAAAAAACGTAGCGGGACGGGCGTGAAGGCCAACCTGGTTCTGTACCAAAACGTCTTTTACATACATGAGCAATCTCCCTCTCCAACTCAAGCGTCCGTCAGGCGGACGCAGCAAAAATACTGCGATGCTTTTCTCGTTTTCCCATTTTCTGATAGCCTGACCCTTTACCTGTATCAGAATACCGTTATTATATCACAAATCGCTTTTCCGTCAATCGGATTTTGCCCAACTCCCGGGAAAATGTCGCATTTTTGGATTCCTGCCCTATTTTCCGGGTTTCGCCAACCCTGCGTTTGTAAATTCTGTCAGCGCTGTTCATAACTTTTAGTAACAAAAAACGAAGAGAAATCCAAAGCCGGACGAATATTCGCAAAAGCGCGGGGAAAACGGTGAAAAACGCTCAAATCTTCCGGCTAATCCTCCTTATTATGGATATTCCGGGCAGGGAGGAGATTTTTGCCCCTATCTGTACCTGTTCACACCGTTCACCCTATTCCGAGCCCTTTTCCCCATCGCTTTCCGCCGTCTGCGCCGCCAGGAAAGCCTTCTCCTTTTCGGTCAGCTCCGCCGTATCCAGCAGGTCCGGCCGACGGCGGAGGGTACGGAGGAGTGACTGCTCCCGCCGCCATTTCGTAATATTGGCGTGGTGTCCGGATAACAGGATTTCCGGTACCTCCCGGCCCTCCCATACGGCAGGGCGGGTATACTGCGGATACTCCAGAAGGCCGGAAAAATGGCTTTCCTCGGTAAAGCAAACATCGTCGGAAAGCACGCCGGGAACCATCCGGGCAATGCAGTCGAGCAGCACCAGCGCGGGCAGTTCCCCGCCGGTGAGGACATAGTCGCCAATGGAAATCTGTTCGTCCACCAATGCGTCCAGCGCCCGTTCGTCCACTCCTTCATAATGCCCGCACAGCACGCAAATATGCGGTTTTGCCGACAATTCGAGCGCTTTCCGCTGGGACAGCGTCTCCCCCTGCGGGGACATGTAAATCAAATAAGGCCGTTCGCCCACCTGCTCGCAGACCTCGCGGAAGCAGTCGGCGATGGGCTGGGCATACATCACCATCCCCATCCCGCCGCCATAGGGATAATCGTCCACCTGCTTTTGTTTATTCACGGTATAATCCCGGATCTGATGGGTATGCACTTCCAGCACGCCCTTGTTCTGCGCCCGGCCGAGGATGCTTTCCCCCAGCACGGTTTCGCACATCTCCGGGAACAGGGTCATCAGGTCAAATCTCATCGTCAAACATCCCTTTAATCGGCCGGATTTTCATCACGCCGCCCGCCACGTCGGTGTCGATCACCACCGACGGCACGGCGGGGATCAGAACCTCCCCCTGCGGCGTACGGATATGATACACGTCGTTCGCACCGGTGGCGCTGACGTCGGATAGAACGCCGTACTCCGCGCCGTTGTCCGCATCCAGCACCCGCAGGCCGATCAGGTCCTGAATAAAATACGATCCCTCCGGGAGCTGCACATCCGCCCGGTTGAGATACAGCACCCGTCCCCGGAGCATCGACGCCTCCTGCGCGTTGGTCACACCCTCCAGCGCCATCAGCACAATGTTCTGGTGGGGGCGGGCCTTTACCCGGACCGGCGTCCTGCCTTCGTCGTAATACAGGGTGGTGAATCGGGCGAGGAACGCCGGCGAATCGCACCACGGCTGTACCCGCACCTCTCCCTTGATCCCGTGGGTTCCCACGATCTGTCCGGCCTCCAAAAACTCCTTGATCGGCATAATGCTCCCCATTCTTTCACTTACAAATGCATAATTGCGCGTATTTGCTTGCGTTGGCGCGCGACAATACATCGCCGCATACATACGCAGCATGTATTTGCCGGCTGTTTTGTATCCGGTATTTTTTCCGGCCGCTTATTGTCCAGTATATTCGATTTACGGAAAAAAGGCAACCGTTTCAGCCATCCCCTCAGCGCACGGTACAGGCGCGCCTCAGTGTCCGCAGCAGGAGATTCCCAGCGCCTCCAAAAGCGCCGCGCCGATCACCCTGAGCGCGCCGGACAAAAAACGGACGAACGGCACAATGGCCGCCGTCCGGGCTTAGTTGGTTTTTTCTTTTCTTTCTTTTCACAGCGGCAATCCGCCGGTACGCTTCTTAAACACCGTATTGCCGGAGATATTCCTCCATTTTCTCCCGCATTTCGTCGTCCAGGACGATCCGCCCGTCCACCGGCGTATTGTGCAGGGTTTCGATGACCTCCCGCACCGTCACGATGGGATAGGTGTCGATGCCGTATTCCGCCTTGATCTCCTGGATGGCGGAAAGTTCGCCCTTTCCCCTCTCCATCCGGTCGGCCGACACGACAAGGCCCGCAATTTCCACGTCGGCAACGCCCTTCAGGATGGGCAGGCACTCCCGCATCGCGGTGCCGGCGGTGATCACATCCTCGATAATGACCACCCGGTCGCCGTCCTTCAGCGGATACCCGACCAGCACGCCGCCCTCGCCGTGATCCTTGGCCTCCTTGCGGTTGAAGCAGTAGTTCACGTCCCGGCCGTATTGATTGTACAGCGCTATGGAACAGGCTACCGACAGCGGGATTCCCTTATAGGCCGGGCCGAACAGCGCGTCCACCCCATCCGGGAAATGCTCCTGCACGCAGGCGGCGTAATACTCGCCGAGTTTCGCGGCCTGCGCGCCGGTGCGATAGTTGCCCGTGTTGATGAAATAGGGAGTCCTCCGCCCGCTCTTGGTGATAAAATCCCCGAAGGTCAGCACCTTCGACCGCACCATAAACTCGATAAATTCCCTTTTATACGACATTAGGCCACAATCCTTTCGTCTTGATCCGCCGGCAATCCGGCGGGCGTTATTCCTTCGTTTCTTCCAAAAAGCGGCGGCCCCCGGCGGTTAATACCGCCCGTCCGCGGCGGATATGGGGCGTATCGAACAGGAAGCCGGGGCGGCTCCTCCCCTCTTCGACCATCTCGCAGAGCAGGGCGTAAATCGCCGAGCGGCCATACACCGCATAATCCGAGGCCACCGTCACCGCCGGGCCGAAATCCAGCCGGATCAGCCCCGCGTCTGCCAGCCGGGCGAGCGTTTCTCCGCGCGTTTTCACCGTTTCCATCGGTTCGTCCGCCGCTTCCAGTCGGACGTTATTGAGCGCGGTGGAGCACAGCTCCCTCTCCCGGCTGCTCCGCAGCTCGAACCGGACGACCGGATACCGTTTTGCCGCCGCGATGCTTTCCAACAGCGTCCGCTCCTTCGGAGAGAGCGGCATCGTCTTTTCCATATCGCTGATTTCCTTTCCCGAAATTCGTTGGGGTTCCCCTTTGCATCCAGGCCGCTCCGCCAGAAGGTCATTGCAGAATCAGAATGGTCACGCCCGGGTTCAGTCCTACCATTTTGGAGCGGATGCGGGGATGCTTCAGGCTGCCGCGCACCATGTCCCGCAGGGCGGTGCCGCCGGAATAACCATGAATCACCGTCAGCTCCCGTACATTGCCGTCCAGCCGGCTCAGCAGCCGTTCCAGATGCCGCTTCGCCTGCTCGCGGGTCATGTGGTGGATATCTACTTCCGCTTTCTGCGGGGTGGAAAACTGCGGGGCGCCGGGAGGGATCATCCGGCGCGAATGCTCCGCCATACTACTCTCCCCTTTCGCCGCGTTTTTTCCATTATAAAACAACGCCGGGACAAGTTCAAGCGGAAAAGCAGACCCGCCCGGCATTGACATTTTCCCCGGTCTTGCTATTATGGTAGAGTAATAACGGCGAGAGAAATGCCGGCAAGCGTTTTTCAACTGCGCCGCTAACAAGCGCCGGCAGAGAACCCGGGTAGGCGGCCGCATAGTACCAATAACGGCTGGGAAAAACGCGACAGCGTTTTTCAACTGCGCCGCCAACAAGCGCCGGCAGAGAACCCGGGTAGGCGGCCGCATAGTACCAATAACGGCTGGGAAAAACGCGACAGCGTTTTTCAACTGCGCCGCCAACAAGCGCCGGCAAAGAGCCCGGTTAAGCGGCGCAGCATTATCCTGTAAATAGAGAACAAAGAAAGGACGATCCTGCATGTTTGAGGAAATTACCCGTCAGGCCAAAGCCGCTGTTTCCGAGCTAATCGACGCGGCCGGACTGCGGCCCGGCCAGCTGCTGGTGGTGGGCTGCTCCTCCAGCGAAATGACCGGCCGCCGGATCGGCACCGATTCCAGCCGGGAGGCGGCGGACGCCCTCCTCGCGGGGCTGTATCCGGCGATAAAGGCGCAGGGGCTGTTTCTCGCCGCTCAATGCTGCGAGCACCTTAACCGCGCCCTGATCGTGGAGCGGGAGGCGGCCGAGCGGTACGGGCTGGAGATCGTGAACGTCGTCCCCCAGCCCAAGGCGGGCGGTTCCTTCGCCACTGCCGTATACGCCGCCATGGATGACCCGGCGGCGGTGGAGGAGCTTCGCGCCCATGCCGGGATGGATGTCGGCAATACCCTGATCGGGATGCACCTGCGGCGGGTGGCGGTGCCGGTCCGGCTCTCGATCGACCGGATCGGGGAAGCGCCCCTTGTCTGCGCCCGCACCCGCCCGAAATACATCGGCGGCGAACGGGCCCGCTACCGGGAGGAGCTGCTGTAAAAATGGCAGTGGATGATACCGTCCTTCCGCCGGTTTGTAAGGCATAAGCAATCTCTCTTTGCAGCAACGCAGGCCGCGTCCCATTCTTTGGGATGCGGCCTGCGTTGTTCCCCCGTTCGGCGGAAGCCGAATAAACGCTTTTTATGGTATTTATTACGGAAGCCTTTCACCCCTCCGGTCATTCCCGATTGAGAAGCTCCCGTTCCGTCGCCCCCATCATCAGACGGTAGAGGGGCGCAAGGGTGTGGAACGCCGCTTTCAGCGTATCCGTCAAGGCGGGACCACCGAAAAAGGCAGGGTCCGGTTCAAACTTCACAACGCTGACCGTCTTGCGGTTGGCCAGCTCATCCAGCAGGGGCGGCAGTCCCTGCCTTTTTGGCCGGGCGTACCGGTCTCCCTCTACGGTGAAGCCCGCGTCAGCCGCCGCTTTCATCGCCTTCCGGAATGCCTGCGGCTTATCGTCGATCTCCGCCCGCAGCGCCTGCATCAGGCCGGGCGAGCACCAGCGGAAGCCCAGACCGTAGGTGCTGCCGTTCAGGGAAAAATCCATAAAGAAGCCGGGCGCACACTCATACGCCTTTTTATCTCGCATCAGGGCGATCCACATATTTTCCCGGTAAAGGGACTTGTCGTTGGTATAGCGGTTATCCCGCCGCACCCGGCTGACCGCGCCGTTCCGGTTGGGATCGGTCAGTATCTTTGGATCGATCTCCCGCGCTGTGTCCCCCAGTTCGGCCAGCAGCTCCCTCAGTGGCTGCACAACCTCCTGCTGAATCTGCGGCTTGTGCTCCTCGTAAAACGCCTTGCTGTTTTCAAAGCGGTTCTGCGCCAGAAGCCACATGGCGTCCTGCGATATCCCCGTAAACATTCGTATTTCCTCCTTTGGACTTCCTGCTTTTATATAAAAATACTGCGCCATTCAGCCGTTGTTCTCTGCCAACGCTTTCCGGCGGCGCAATTCAAAAACGCTGTCGCGTTTTTCCTTAATGATATTATACCATAGCGCCGCCCAGCCGGGTTCTCCGCTAGCGTTTGCCGGCGGCGCAATCGAAAATGCCTGTCGGCATTTCTCCCAACCGGCATTATACCATAACGCCGCGGCGGGGGAAAAGACCTTGCCGTCATGTTTTCGGTATGTTGTGCGAATTCTGTCAGAAGCGGACGGAAAACCTTAATTTTTCTGTAATATTCCACGATTGGGGGTGGACAAGTCCCGTCCGACCCAGTATACTTAGTAGAAGAATGGAAAAGGAAATTTGATTCTATATCTGGAAGATACCGGTGCGAAAGGCCGTTTCCGGGCCTTTCGTCTTTTTGTTGTTACTATTATGTTCAAAGCCGGACGGCTTCCCGTTCGGCGGAAAGGCGGCGGATTCGGATGGCGGAGCGCATTCTCATCACCGGCGGGGTACGCAGCGGCAAAAGCCGGGCGGCGGAGCAGCGGCTAGCAAAGAGCGAACAGGTGCTGTATATCGCCACTGCCCGCTGCCTTGACAAAGAGATGGAACGCCGCATCCAGCTGCATCGGCAGGCGCGGCCCGCCCATTGGACGACGGCGGAGGCCAGCCGGCATCTCTCCGCCGTGCTGGAGGCGCACCCCGAGGGCGACGTGCTGCTTGACTGCGTCTCCAACATGGTGACCAATCTGATGCTGGACGAGGAGCCGGATTACGAGCCGCTCTCCAACGCCCGGGTGGAGGAAATCGAGGCCCTGATCGGCCGGGAATTCGACGAACTGATGGACGCGCTGGAACGGCAGGACCGCCGGGCGGTCCTCGTGACCAACGAGGTTGGCTGCAGCCTGGTCTCGCCCTACCGGATGGGGCGGGTGTTCGCCGACATCCTCGGGCGGCTGAATCAGCGGCTTGCCGCCCGCTGCGACGAGGTATACCTGATGACCTGCGGGCTCCCCCTGACCCTGAAGCCGCCCCGGAATCCCGGCTGAGCGCCGCAAGGCATCGTATTTCTTTCTCTTGAAACCAGGCCGCACAGCGGCGACAACAGGAGGGACTTGCTATCCATGGATCAGAACAACCAGAATAAACCAAATCAAACCGTATCTCAGCTCTGCGCGATTCGTGAAAACATCCGCCGGGTGATCGTGGGGAAGGACGATGTCATCGACCTGCTTCTGATCGCCACGCTCAGCGCCGGCCACGTCCTGATCGAGGACATCCCCGGGACCGGCAAAACCACCCTGGCATCGGCGCTCGCCGCTTCGCTGGGCTGTTCCTTCCGCCGCATCCAGTTTACGCCCGACGTGCTTCCCTCCGATATCACCGGCTTCACGATGTTCAATATTAAGACCGGGGAGCAGGAGCTGCATCCCGGCAGCGTGATGCACCAGATCGTGCTGGCGGACGAGATCAACCGTACCAGCCCCAAGACCCAGTCCGCCCTGCTGGAGGTCATGCAGGAAAACCAGGTGACCATCGACGGCGTCACCTACGCCGCGCCGGCTCCCTTCATGGTGCTCGCCACCCAGAATCCGGTGGAAATGGCCGGCACCTATCCCCTGCCGGAAGCGCAGCTCGACCGTTTCCTGATGTGCGTGTCGATGGGGTATCCCTCCCACGAGGAGGAAATGCGGATTCTGGAAAATCACCGTACCAGACGCCAGGGGGTGGAACCGCTGCAGGCCATTGTTTCCGCCGAGGACGTGCTGCGGATGCAGCGGGAACTGGAAACCGTTCTCTGCGCGCCTCCTGTAGCGGATTATATTGTCTCCATCACCGAAGCGACCCGGCGGCTGGACGACGTGCTGGTCGGGGTCAGCCCCCGCGGCTCTATCGCGCTGATGCAGGCCGCCAAGGGCTGCGCGCTGCTGTCCGGACGGCCGTACGTTTTGCCGGACGACGTGCAGAGAATGGCTGCGCCCGTGCTCTGCCACCGGCTGATCATGCGCGCCCGCGCCGGGGTGCGGAAGCAGACGCCCCGCGCCGTGATCGACGCCGTGCTGCATTCCGTCCCGGTGCCTGCCGTCCGATGACGACGCGCGGCGGCGCTGCCCTCGGAATTTTTGCGCTGGCGCTGCTGGCAGGACTTGCCACCGGCATCAGCGAAATATTTGTAGCCGCCTTTATGGCGGGCTTTCTGCTGGCGTTCGCTCTGGCTTCGTCCATCGCGGGCGTTTTTGTGCTGCGCGTCCGCCAATCGGTGGGCGCCACCGCGGTGGTGCGGGGAAACGATACCGAAGCGTCGGTCGCTTTTTCCGGCTTCCTGCTCCTGCCCGCCGTCGTCTATGTAACGATGGATTCGCCGGACGGCGTGTCCCGCCAGTACGCGTCCTTTCTGTGGGGGAGCCGGAGCCCGGCGCTGCGGCAGCCGCTCTCCTGCCCCCACCGCGGGCTGTGGCCGGCCGGAATCGCCAAGCTGCGCTGCGGGGATTTGTTCGGCTTCTTTCGCCTACCCTTTCCCCGCTCCCGGCGGCCGGAAGCACAGCCGCCGTTGGTGATTTATCCCGAGCTTTACGTCATTCCGGGCCAACCGCCCGTTCCGCCGCCCAGCCTGGAATATTCGGAAAAGAATCCGGTGACCGCCGATCAGGGGGACTCCTTTTCGGACACCCGCCTGTATCGCAGCGGCGATCCGCTCAAGCGTATCCACTGGAAGCTCTCCGTCCGAACGCGGGAACTGCACACCCGACAGTATGAAATGTCGGTGGACCAAACCGTGCTGATCCTGCTGGACAATAGCCGCTGCGCGGACGAGCAACGGGAAGTCGGGCTGGGCTATGCCGACATGGCCTCCGAGTGCGCCGCCGCCCTGGTGTATTACTATCTGGGAAGCGGCCATGCCGTCCGACTGCTCTGCGCGGACGGCGGGATTGACGTACTGAGCCGGGAGGATTTTGAAGAAGCCTACACCCTGCTGGCCAGCATGGAATTCCAAGCTGAGCGGCCGCTGGCCGACTGGATGCCGGAGGCGCTGGACGATCTCGGCCGGCTCTGCGCCCTGTATATCATTACGCGGGAGCCTGCGGCGGACATTCTGGACGGATTGGCCGGCGTCCCCTCGCCTCGCCGCCCCGCCATGCTGATCTGCTCCGCTTCGGAGGAGCTCGCTGTCGACGGCGAGGCCGTGGCGGAGGGACTGCGGGTTCTGCCGGTTTCCGCTCCCCGCGATATTCTGGAACGATTGGGGGGCTGGCAATGAACGGATATGTCATCCGATCCTTCCCATCTTCCCTCCACTCGTCCCATCCCGAAACCGGTGATTCCCTGGACCCCGGCAGGCGGCGGGAAGAGAACCGGCGTTCCCTGCCGACGGATATTTTCTGCTGCTGGCTGATCGCCGTAGGCGTACTGCTGGCGATGCGGCAGCTTTTCCGTTTTGAGAACCCGGTGATCTCCATCCTCTTCCGGGCGACGGTCGTCACCGCCGCGCTCGTGCTGCTGACAAGACGCTGGTGGATTCCGCCCGCCGCGGCAGGCGGCGCCGTCGCGCTTCTTTTCCTGACCGGAACGGCGGAACCGGCTTTCGACTTTCTGCGCGGCCTGTTCGCCTGGTGGCTGGATCAGTTCCCGCGGCTTTCCTCCTATAACACGCCCGAAAACATCGAGCTGGTGCAGTGGTTGATTACCCTTGCCGTCTGCAGCGCCGTGTTCCTTCTGATCCGACGGGCCGCCGTTTTCACCCCCTTCGCCGTGCTGGCCGTCATCCTGATCGCGGTCATCTATCTAAACGGTTTCCGGCAGAACCACGCCGCGCTCTTCTTCCTGTGCGCCGGCGCCTGCCCCTATCTCACCCGCAGCCTCTCCCGAAGCCTGAACCGCCGGACAAACGGGCGTTCCGGCTCTTCGCGGCGGATGCTGCTGGCTTCCCTTGCCTTCTGTCTGGCCGGCTCCCTGCTGGTCACGGCGCTGGTACCGACGGACGCCTCCGCCTGGAAAAATCCGACGCTGGCCAACACGCTGGATTCCGTCCGCCGTACCCTGAAGGGGGAAAAAGCGCTCCCCTTCAGCAACATGCCCTTTACACTGGAGAGCTCCGGCCTTCAGCCGAACGCCGACCGGCTGGGCGGCGATCTGAAGCTGAGCCACGAACCGGTGATGCGGGTCCGCACCGACGCCCCCGCCATGATGAAGGGCAAGGTATACGGCATCTACACCGGCAAGGGATGGGAAGCGGGGCCGGCGCAGGATTATCTGCTGCAGGACGCGATCAGCGCCTCCGACGCCGGGTCCGTTTACAGCCGGGAGGCCTTTGAGGATACCTTTGATCTTCTCCGGCCCCGGGACAGCTGGGGCTCCAATCCCCTGGCCGACGCGATGCCGCTTTCCATCGCCAGGGTCACTCTCCTTCCCGGAGGGTATTCCTTGTATATCGGCGACCGGGTCACCGAGGTGGTTTCGGATATACAGTCCTTCCGTCTCCTGTTCAACACCCGTTCTGAAATTTTTTCCCGCGCCCTTCTCCCTGAGGGATACGAATATCAACTCACCTACCGGCGGTTCGATCGGCGGAATGCCGGCCTGGCCGATCGGATCGAAGAACTCGAGCAAAGCGGCGCGCGGGACAGCGCTTTCGAACGGGCGGCGGCCTCTTACCTACAGCTGCCGGACAGCCTGCCGGCTTCCGTGGCCGCCAAGGCGCGGGAGATTGCGGGCGGCTTGGCCTCCCCTTATCGGCAGATGGAACAGCTGGAAGCGTATCTCAGCACCCGGTACACCTACACCCTGACCCCCGGGAACGTACCGCGGAAAAGGGATTTTGTGGAGTATTTTCTGGAATCCGGCGAGGGATACTGCGTTTATTTTGCCTCCGCGATGACGGTGATGGCCCGCACCCTCGGCGTTCCCTCCCGCTTTGTAATCGGCTACGGCCTCCAGGCGGAAGGCTCGGACTGGATGGCCTATGCCGACACCGCCCATGCCTGGGTCGAATGCTATATCCGCGGGGTGGGCTGGATTCCCTTCGATCCAACAGCCGGCTCCACCTACCGCGCGCCGGAAGCGCCGGAGACCGTGCAGCCCACCGTCGCTTCCACCCGGCCTGCCGGAACCACGACGGCTTCCGACACGCCGCCCGCCACGACGACCCGGCCGCCCGCCGTCTCGTCCGTCTCCCCGTCGGGAGCGACTACCGTGCCGAATGGAGCGGCCGGCAGCGGCGGACTGTGGCTGATTCTGCTCGGCGTGGCGGCCGTCATCCTCCTTTCGGCCCTGGCTGTCCTTCGTTTACAACGGAAAGGGCATGCCTTCGATCTCGACGTGCTGCGCGCCCGTCTGCCGAATACGGGGGCATGCGCAGACGCGCTCTACACTGACCTTCTTCGGCAGCTCCGCCTACTGGGATTTGAGCCCCTGCCGGGGGAAACCATGCGCCGGTTCGGAGAACGGGCGGCGGATGGCCTTTCCGCCCCGTCGGCGGAGGAACCGGACGGTGCGGCGGACGTCCCGCTGCGGGAAGCGTTCGATATCGTCATGAACTGGCGGTACGGCGAACAGCCGCCGAACGACGGGGAGCTGGAACGGCTGGTTTGTATCCATAAGCAGTTGGAAGCGCTGGTGCGCGAAAAGCTCGGCCGGTTCCTCTATTTCCTCCGCCGACGCCTGTTCTGGTGAGCTGCCGGCCGGGTTGGAAATTTCTTCGCATTTTTCATTCATATGTGATATACTAAACGGGAATGGCTGCGCCATTCCCGTTTAGAGTTTAGCGGTATATACTTTGTGTCAAACACGCTGGAGGACTGGAATATGAAGGACGGTTTTCTTCGGGTGGCGGCCGCCACCCCGAAAATCCGGGTGGCGGATTGCGCCTACAACACGGAACAAATTCTGGATAGTATACGAAACGCACCGGAGGGAACCTCCCTGCTGGTTTTCCCCGAGCTATGCATCACCGGCTACACCTGCGGGGACCTGCTGTTCCAGCCCGCTCTGCTGAAGGGCGCGGAGGACGCTGTGGCGCGAATTCTGCGGGACACCGCTGAGCGGGATATGGTGGTTTTAGTGGGGGCGCCGGTTCCCTGCCGGTCGGCGCTGTACAACTGCGCGGCGGTCTGTCACCGCGGACGGCTGCTGGGGCTGGTACCGAAATCCTGCCTTCCCTCCTATGCGGAATTTTATGAGGGCCGCTGGTTCACTCCGGCAAAGGATACCGCCGTCCTCCTCCGTTACGCGGGGCAGGATGTCCTCCTGTCCCGGAACCAGCTTTTCGCCTGCCGTTCCCTTCCCGATTTCAAGCTGGGGGTGGAAATCTGCGAGGACCTGTGGGCTTCGCCCCAGCCCTCCGAACAATTGACCGCCGCCGGAGCGACTGTGATTGCCAACCTTTCCGCCAGCACCGAGGGGATCGGCAAACCCGCCTACCGCCGGCAGCTGGTGTCCCTCCAGTCCGCCCGGCTGCTGTGCGGCTATGTCTTTGCCGACGCCGGGGAGGGGGAATCCACCACCGACGTGGTATTCTCCGGCCATAACCTGATCGCGGAAAACGGCGCGATCCTGGCGGAAAGCGCCCGCTTTACCACCGGACTGATCACCGCGGAAATCGACCTGGCCCATCTGGCGTTCGACCGGCGGCGGATCACCACCTGCACCAATTCCGGGGAGATGACCGAAATCCCCTTCGATCTCGCGGTCCGGCCGCTGACGCTGACCCGCCGGATCTCCTCCGCTCCCTTTATCCCGGAGGATATGAGCGCACAGGAAGCCTGCTGCGAAGAGATTTTGAACATTCAATCGGCCGGGCTGGCCAAACGTCTGGAGCATACCGGCGGCTGCGCCGTGCTCGGGCTGTCGGGCGGACTGGATTCCGCCCTCGCGCTGCTGGTGGCGGTTCGGGCGTACGACCGGCTCGGGAAGCCGCGCAGCGACCTGCATGTGGCCACCATGCCCTGCTTCGGCACCACCAGCCGCACCCTGAACAACGCCCGCACTCTGGCGAAGGCCTGCGGCGCGGCGCTGTATGAAATCGACATTACCCGCGCGGTCACCCAGCATTTCAGCGACATCGCCCACAGCGGCGCGCACGACGTAACCTATGAAAATTCACAGGCGCGGGAACGCACCCAGGTTTTGATGGACCTCGCCAACCAGCGGGGCGGGCTGGTGATCGGCACCGGCGATCTCTCCGAGCTGGCGCTGGGCTGGGCGACCTATAACGGCGACCATATGTCGATGTACGGGGTGAACGCCTCGGTGCCGAAGACGCTGGTGCGGTATCTGGTCGCCTATGAGGCGCGCCGCTGCGGCGGCACGATCGGCGGGGCGCTGACCGACATTCTCGACACCCCGGTCAGCCCGGAGCTGCTTCCCCCCGAAAACGGTCTCATCGCACAGAAGACGGAGGAGCTGGTCGGCCCTTATGAGCTGCACGACTTTTTCCTGTATCACTTTCTGCGCTTCGGGGATTCCCCCGCGAAAATCTTCCGGCTGGCGGTATACGCCTTCGCCGGGCGGTTCCCGGAGGAAGAGATCAAGCGCTGGCTGAAAACCTTCTGCCGCCGTTTCTTCTCCCAGCAATTTAAGCGCTCCTGCCTGCCGGACGGCCCGCGGGTAGGCAGCGTCGCCCTCTCCCCCCGGGGAGACTGGCGAATGCCTTCCGACGCCTCCGCCGCCCTCTGGCTCGCGGAAGCGGAAGGATTGTAAGAATCACGGCATGGCGGCGTCCGCTCCCTGATCAAAAGAGCGGGCGCCGTTTATTGCCTTTTCCATAGCCTTGTATTTTCGCGTTTTTCTATTTTCCTGTTGATAAACCTGTTGACAAAATTGATCAGAGGCCCTATAATGTTAGCATCCTAACTATCGGAGGAGGGGTGGCGCTGTGGATCGAAGAAGGGAGATCGGGTTTGAAATCAAGACCCTTTCCCATCTGATCAAACGCCGGGTCGACAGTTACGCTGCGGAATGCCACATAGAAAAGCTGACTGGTATGCAGGGCTGGATTATCGGCTATTTATATGATCACACAGAAGAACAAAAGCTGGATGTTTTCCAGCGGGATATCGAAGCGGAATTTTCCATCCGCCGCTCCACAGCGACCGGTATCCTCCAGCTGATGGAGAAAAAGGGCCTGATCCGGCGGGAGCCGGTCGCCAGCGACGCCCGTTTGAAAAAGCTGACCCTCACCCCCAGGGCGGTGGAGCATCACCAGGCGATCACCAGAATGATTCAAACCACCGAGGCGCGACTGGCCAACGGCCTGACCGACGAGGAAGTGGAAGCCTTTTTCGCCATCGCGGAAAAAATTAAAAAGAACGTGGAATAGCGTTCTCCCATCTTCTCTGCCCGGTCTTTTGCGGGCGTGTTGTTCGTTTCCTGACAATACGGAAGCGAACAATTTATTGAAACAGGGTTGCTTCCAACGGACGGAACAGCCCGGAAAGGACGGATCGTTTTTTATGATCAAACAGCTTGCCAAAAGCATCGGGGAATACAAGAAGGACTCCCTCCTTTCCCCGGCGTTCGTCACCGGAGAGGTGGTGATGGAGGTCGCCATCCCCTATCTGATGTCCTTCCTGATCGACAACGGCATCAATCGGGGGGACATGGGGACGATCTGGAAAATCGGCGGCGTCCTCGTTGCCGCAGCGCTGATCTCCCTGTTTTGCGGCGTGGTGGCGGGAAAATACGCGGCCAGAGCCTCCGCGGGCTACGCGCGCAATCTTCGGCGGGATATGTATAACCGGGTGCAGGAATTCTCCTTTTCCAACATCGATAAGTTTTCCGCCTCCAGCATCGTCACCCGGCTGACCACCGATGTGACCAACCTGCAGAACGCTTATCAGATGATCATCCGCACGGCGGTTCGCAGCCCGATTATGCTGATTTTTTCTCTGATTATGGCGTTCAGCGTAAACGCCAGGCTGGCGCTGGTGTTCCTGGCCGCCGTCCCCATCCTTGGCTTCGGCCTGTTTCTGATCGCCAGCCGGGCGCATCCGATTTTCGAACGGGTTTTCCGCACCTACGACCGGCTGAACAACGTGGTGCAGGAAAACGTCCGGGGCATCCGGGTGGTAAAATCCTTTGTGCGGGAAGAACACGAAAAGGAAAAGTTCGGCGCGGTATCCGAAAGCATTTACCGCGATTTCTCCAAAGCGGAAAAGCTGCTCGCCTTCAACTCCCCCCTGATGCAGTTTTCCATGTATTCCTGCACCCTGCTGATTTCCTGGTTCGGCGCGCAGCTGATCGTTTCCGACAGCATGACCACCGGCCAGCTGATGAGCCTAATCTCCTACGCCACTCAGATTCTGATGAGCCTGATGATGCTGTCGATGATTTTCGTCATGATTATCATCTCCCGCGCCTCGGCCGAACGGATTGTCGAGGTGCTGGAGGAGGAGCCGGATCTGCACAACCCGGCCGATCCGGTTACGGCTGTGAAAAACGGGGATGTGGAATTCCGGAACGTCGGTTTCAGCTATACCCGCGACCCGGCAAAGCTCTGTCTGCGGGATATCAGCCTGATCGTCCGTTCCGGTGAAACGGTGGGCATCCTCGGCGGAACCGGCAGCTCGAAAACCAGCCTGGTTCAGCTCATTCCCCGGCTGTACGACGTGACTGCCGGCGAGGTGCTGGTCGGCGGGGTGGATGTGCGGGCCTATGACCTCGAGGCGCTGCGGAACGAGGTGGCGATGGTGCTGCAGAAAAACGTGCTGTTTTCCGGCACCATCAAGGACAATCTTCGCTGGGGCCGGGCGGACGCCTCCGATGAAGAACTGGTTCGGGTCTGCAGGCTTGCTCAGGCGGACGATTTCATCCGCTCCTTCCCCAACGGCTACGACACCTATATTGAGCAGGGCGGAACCAACGTCTCGGGCGGGCAGAAGCAGCGGCTCTGCATTGCCCGGGCGCTGCTGAAAAAACCGAAAATCCTGATACTCGACGATTCTACCAGCGCGGTGGATACTCACACCGACGCCCTGATCCGTAAGGCGTTCCGGGAGGAGATTCCGGACACCACCAAGTTCATCATCGCCCAGCGGGTCTCCTCTGTGGAGGACGCGGACAAAATCATCGTGATGGACGGCGGACGAATTGCCGCGGTAGGGACCCACGACGAGCTGCTCAAAACCAGCCCGATCTATTGGGAAGTATACACATCCCAGCAGAAAGGAGGCGATCCGGATGCCATCGCCCAATAGAGGAATGCCCGGCAGGGGGATGCCCGCCGTCGGACCGAAGCCGCAGGCGGCCGGAAAAACCGCCGCGCGCCTAATGCGCTATGTCGGCCGGTACCGCGGACGGTTTTGCCTTGTACTGCTCTGTATCCTAATCAGCGCCGTGGCCGGCGTCGCCGGCTCCCTGTTTTTGGAGGTGCTGATCGACGATTATATCGCGCCTCTGCTCGCCCAGGCAAGCCCCTCCTTCGGCGGTCTGCTGCGGGCGATCCTCGGCATGGCCGGGATTTACCTGCTCGGCATAATTGCCACCTATCTGTACAACCGCCTGATGGTGGTCATCGCGCAGGGAGTGCTCAAAACCATCCGGGACGAACTGTTCGCCCATATGCAGACCCTGCCCATCCGGTATTTCGATACCCACACCCACGGCGATATCATGAGCCACTATACCAACGACACCGACACTCTTCGACAGATGATTGCGCAAAGCCTGCCGCAGGCCTTTTCCTCCCTGATAACCATCATCGCCGTCGCCGTCGCCATGTTGACCACCAATATCTGGCTCACCCTGCTGGTATTTGCCTGCGTCGCGGTTATCCTGGCGGTTACCAAGAAGGTCGGCGGAAAATCCTCCACCTATTTTGTGAAACAGCAGGCGGCTCTCGGCTCGGTCAACGGCTACATCGAGGAAATGATCCACGGTCAGAAGGTGGTCAAGGTCTTCTGCCATGAGGAATCCTCCAAGGCGGAATTTGAAAAGCGGAACGACGAGCTGTGCGGATATGCCGCCGAAGCCAATACCTTCGCCAATATTCTCGGCCCGATCAACAACAACCTCGGGCATCTCCAATATGTCCTGCTCGCTGTTGTGGGCGGTGTTCTCGCTACCAACGGGATCGGCGGGCTGACCCTCGGCGCGATCGCCGCCTTCCTCCAGCTAAGCCGCAGCTTTACCAATCCGATCAGCCAGATATCCCAGCAGCTGAATTCGGTGGTGATGGCTCTCGCAGGCGCGGAGCGCATCTTCCGCCTGATGGACGAGGAACCGGAGCAGGATGAGGGCTACGTCACCCTGGTCAACGCGAAGTACGAGGGCGGCGAACTGAGGGAAACCGCCGAACGAACCGGTCTGTGGGCCTGGAGGCATCCCCACGAGGACGGCACCGTCACCTATACCCGCTTGACAGGGGACGTTCGCTTTTACGACGTGGATTTCGCCTATGAGGAGGGAAAGACCGTCCTCCACAACGTCACCCTGTACGCCCAGCCGGGGCAGAAGGTCGCCTTTGTCGGCGCGACCGGCGCGGGCAAAACCACCATCACTAACCTTATCAACCGGTTCTACGACATCGCGGACGGGAAAATCCGGTATGACGGCATCAACATCAACAAGATTCGGAAAAGCGACCTTCGCCGGTCCCTTGGCATCGTGCTTCAGGATGTGAACCTGTTCACCGGTACGGTGATGGAAAACATCCGATACGGCCGGCTGGAAGCGACCGACGGGGAGGTTATAGAGGCCGCCCGACGGGCTAACGCGGACGATTTCATCTGCCGCCTGCCGGAGGGCTACCAGACCGTGCTGACCGGGGACGGCGGACGGCTCTCCCAGGGACAGCGGCAGCTGCTTTCCATCGCCCGGGCGGCCGTGGCCGACCCGCCGGTGATGATTCTGGACGAGGCGACCTCCAGCATCGACACCCGTACCGAAGCCCTGGTACAGAAAGGCATGGATTCCCTGATGGAAGGGCGGACGGTTTTTGTGATCGCCCACCGCCTGTCCACCGTGCAGAACTCCGACGTGATTCTGGTTCTGGATCTCGGCCGGGTGATTGAACGGGGCACGCACGAACAGCTCATTGCCCAGAAGGGCGAATATTACCAGCTTTATACCGGCGCGTTTGAGCTGGAATAGCTCCGTAAAGAACGGTCCGGGCAGGCGGCGCTTTCCGCCCTGCCCGGACCGTTTTTCGCGGCGGACTGGTCATCGACCCGGATTTGGTGTATACTGGGGGTGTTACCGGCGGCCAATAGGCGCCGCGCCCTTTCGCCGGGCGCTGAATCTCTCCAGGAAAGGATGTTTTTCCATGTTCGATATCCCCCCCCTGCTCTTTTTCCGCAGCAAGAATCCGTTTACAGGAAGCCGCGGCCTGTTTCGTTTCCTGATCCAGCCGGGAGAAGCGCTGACCGTCCACATCTGGCGTGGACCCTATTGCTATGAAAAAAGCGAGCGCCTCGAGACGGCGGAATTCCCGCTGGATGAAGAGGGGCGGACGGCCATGATTGGCTGGCTGGAAGAGCAGTGCCGGAAAATGCTCGAAGAATAAGCGGCCTGTTGATCCACAGACAATGAGCAGGGAGAGAAAGCACGGCCTTTCTCTCCCTGCTTGCTTTTTCTCATTCCGGTTCATTACAAAGCATTCCGGCATTGCCTTTCCGCCGTTTTGTTTATAAAACCTTCCCGCCGTTTTCATAGAATCGACACAATTCACGGATATACTGAAGATGTTCCCGAACGGTTCTCCCACCGTTTTGGGGCTCATCCTCCTCTTTTTTTCATTATTTTTCTCTCTCTTTCTTCTTTATTTCTTCATTTCTTCTCTTGAACAGCACGGCTCTCCGCCGTGCAGGCAGTGAAAAAGGCCGGCTGACGCCGGCTTTTTTCATTGTCTGTTTTCCTCTTTTCCATCTTTCCATTCCCCCTTCTCCGCTCTATCCCCTCTCTCCCCTCCTTTTATCCTTGTGCTGGCTGTACCGGCTCTGCCGTCTCTTTGGCTTTTCTTAAGGAAGCCTTTATAAAAACTTTCGGAGGGCGTCATACGACGGACATATTTCCCCAGTATTCTGTAAATGTCGTTCAAAGGCGATACCACTGGACGACACCCTGCTTTTTTCATTTTCTATTTTTTCCTTCCTTTCTCCTCTTTTCCCATTATCCTACTCTCCCACTATCCTCCTTTTCTCCCTCCTTTCAGCGCAGCCGGTCGGCTGCGCTGATTTTTTTCGAAGCCGCCGGCGTTCATAAATCCTTTAAAAGAGGTTAACGTTTTTTTCTCGATTTTTTTAAGCGCAGGACATAATCGCCCCGTATACTATAGACGTCATCCAGAGAGAACAACGTTCAAACGGATGATCCACTGCCGGAAGGCAGACCAACGATTCTCCCAACCGGGGTTTTTATAAATTCTTCATTTTTCTTCCTTTCTCTTCCTTTTTCTCTATCCTCTTTTCTCTATTGGAGCACGGCTGACGGCTGCGCTCCCTTTTTATTATGGATTGTCCCGGTTTTGCACCGCTGTTTTATCCGGAAAGCGACCGCCGTCCTATATTTCCCATAATCGTTCTTCTCCCCCGCCGCATAGGATAGCAGGAAAAACTCTTTATGAAAGGAAGGAATCCACATGATTAAAATATTCATCGACCAGGGACATAATCCGCAGAACCCCAACGCCGGAGCCGAGGCCAACGGCGTACGGGAACAGGACGTGACGTACGAGGTAGGCGTGCTGCTCGCCGACCTGCTGCGTGCAAATCCGAATTTTGAAGTCCGGCTTTCCCGCAATTCCCCTACGGAGCAGCTCGGCACCAGCAACGCCAGCAGTCTGGCCGCCCGGGTTAACGCGGCGAACAGCTGGGGCGCGCAATATTTTATCAGCCTGCACTGCAACGCAAGCGAAAACACCAGCGCAAGCGGCAGCGAAGTATACGTTTACAGCGCCTCCTCCCCCGCCTATGCACTGGGGGAACAGATTCTGGTCGGGCTCCACGACGCGACCGGGCTGGCCAATCGGGGCGTCCGGATCAATCCCGGCCTGTTCGTACTCCGCCGTACGTCCATGCCGGCCGCACTGGTGGAAATGGGATACCTCACCAACGTGGGGGACGCCCGGCTGCTCTCTCAGAATCCCGGCCTGTTCGCGCGGGGGATTTACAACGGTATCCTTGCCTTTTTCGGGCTAAATTAGGGAAAAAGACATACAAAAACACCGACGGGCTTTTCCTGAAGTGACCCCAAAAAGTTAGACAAGAAATTGAAATAAAATTTGTTCAAGCAGC
>CAUGOD010000006.1 GCA_959601025.1 uncultured Oscillospiraceae bacterium | reverse complement strand
CAAGCACCTCTTATTCGCTTTCCCTTTCCTGTAACACATCTTTGACAATCCTACAGGGATCTCCGGCATTTTCCTTCCCGCCCGCTTCAGACTGTCAAAAAGGCTCGGAGGGAAGGGGAGGAGTGCGTCGGCAAGCCGAAAGCTTGCCGCGGGGGAACCGTCAGGGGCTTTGCTCCCCGTTCCCCACTCCGCGCAACAATCACTCACCCGCAGGCGACGGAAGCGGAAGCGGCGGACGATCCCGCCCGCCGCTTCTATTGCTCTCGAATTCCGTTCCGGATTATTTCGCCGCGTCCTTTTCCATCTGCTTGGGCGTGCACTTTTTGACAACGCCTTCGTCGAATTTCGCGTCCAGCGTGGCCGCATATTCCCGGATTTCCTTATCGAACTCTTCGTATTTCATGCCCGAAAGAATGTTTTCGTGGTTCTGCTCGAAATAGGTTTCGCCATCCTCCGAATCCTTATTAACCTCTTCCGGGTCCAGCCGAAGAATCAGAGCCGCGGTCTTGGTGGAACCGCCCTTTTTGTATTCCACAATCTTCGCTTCGCCCACCGGAACCGACTTGACCGCGTCGGTAAAATCCTCGTCGCCATAGGTATTCGCATCAATATTCTTCAGATTCGCATCGGTATCGTCTTCATCGTCTCCGTTCTTCGAATCCGTGGGAGTAGTCGTGGCGGCAGCGCCGGAATCCGAGCCGGTCGGCGTCGTCGAGGCGGCTTCGGTGGTCGTGGTTCCCGCGCCGGTGGTTGCGGCCGTCCCCGAAGTCGAGGTAGTGGCGCCGGTTCCCGACGTCGTGGTAGTTGTGGTGGTGTTCTTATCCTCGGTATACTTGGCGATCGCCTTGTCGAAATCGCCGGTTTCGTTATAGAGGTTCAGATAGCCCTGCAGCTGCTCCTTAATCTCCGCGGCCTTTTCATCGCTGAGATCCGCGCCGCTGGAGGAATCGGTCAGGCCGATTTCGATGATCTTATAGCTGAGGTAATTCTTCTCGAAATACGAGCGGATATCTTCCTCGCTCACGGCGCGCTCGCCGCCCTTGTCGTACAGTCCGTAGAACAGGGTGCGCTCATTGAGGGAATAGGCCTTCAGCATCTCCCCATAGCTGTCCCGGTTAAAGCCCATCTGGATGATATCGTCGTTCTTGACCTGTGCGATCTGCTTCTCGATATTCTCCAGTTCCTCTGCGTCGGGAGTCAGGCCGTACTCCTTTAGCTTGTTCTCCAGCGCCTTCTGGCGGATGATGGTATCCCGGGTCAACCGGATGATATAATCCTCGGCGTACAGCTCTTCCGCGTCGTCCCCTTCCCCATAGGTCAGCTTCTGCTCCCACGGGTCCATGCCGTACTGGGCATAAATATACAGGTTCGTATTTTGGAAGGTCTGCTGATACATCATATACAGATAGGAGAGATATACGCCGGTGCTGTATTCCTTGCCGTCCACCGTGGCGGCCACCTTAGGGGTAGAGCAGCCTGTCAGCAGCAGCCCGGCGGCCAACGCCGCGCACGCCGTTTGTTTGATCCGTTTGGACAGATGCATAGTGATGACTTCCTCTCTGTGGTGTTGTTTCCCAACCAGCCGCGGGGCGGGACGATGCCCGGGCAGGCGGCCTGTCCGTTTCCCCTGCGGAACCTGTGCCGGCCGGAAACGCTTCCCCGGCGGCAATTTATAGGATAATACAGTTTTTTATTATACAGGTTCCCGCCGGGTTTGTCCACTGCTAAATTGGCAAAAAGAAGAGGGAATCTTCCGGGAAATCTCCCAGGGAATTTTCCAAGGAATCCTCCGCCCGGCGTTTTCAGGGATACAAAGAGAGCGTAAGTCCTCCTCTCTGTGTCAACCGTAAATGAAATGATGGAGCCCCAGCACCGACGCCTTCGGGTCCTTCAGGGCCAGAACCTGTCCCACGCCCTTGATATAAGGGCCTTCGCAGTCTCCCCGGTCGGGAACAAGGAATTCACTGACCGTATAGCTGAGATAGGTGGGCGAATTCAGGATATAGCCCGCCATCTCGCCGTCTGTCATATTGGTCTTGACGCTCGGAAACATCTCGTACAGGACGTTGTTCAGCGTGCCGATATCCATGGTTTTCGCCTTTTTCATCAGCGCCTGCAGCACGGTGCGCTGCCGGGCAGTGCGTCCCCAGTCGTCCCCGATCTTGCGGATGCGCGCGTAATTCAGCGCCTGGGCGCCGTTCAGGTGGTAAACGCCTGCCGTACTGGTTTCGGCCGGTCTGGTATTGGTTACCCGGACGATTTCGTTCATTTCCCCCTCGGAAAGGGCGATGTCTACGCCGTCCATCGCGTCGATCGCCGTGTAAAAGGCCTTGAAATTGACCGCCACGAACTGGTCGATCCGGATGCGGAAATTCTGCTCGATCGTTTTGCTCAGCAGATCGAAGCCGCCCAGCGCGAACGATGCGTTCAACTTGTGGTGACCGTGGCCCGGAATAGCGACATAGGTATCCCGCAGAAGCGAGGCCAGCTTGATGGTCTTATGGTATTTGTCAATGGAGAGGATAATCATGGCGTCGCTGCGTCCCGCGTAATTGGTGATGTCCTCCCGGTATTTGTCGTCGGTTTCCACGCCCACCAGCAGGATGTTAGTAATCACCTTTGTGTTCCCCTGGACGGCAATCTCCTCCACCGAAGCGACAGCATCGTTGATATCCACCGGATCGTCCACAATCGGCCCGCTGAACTCCGGATCCATTTCCTCCGGCACAATGGAGGTAAGATAGCTGACGTTGCTGTCGTCCAGATCGCCGATCCGGCCCAGCATAACCGAAAGGTACACTCCTCCGGCGATCAGCAGCAAAGCGATCACGCACAGGAGGGCGATCAGCGTAATGATAACGGCGCGTTTTTTCCTCCCCCGTTTTCCTCCCCCGATTTTTCCGCGGTTCCTGGTCGCTTTGTTCTCGGTCTTTTTCGGCATGGCGGTTCATCCTCTCTTTTTGCTTCGCTGAATACAGCGTTTTCTTCCCTTATTTATCTGTTCATCAGTTCCCGAAGGCATGGGATTTTATTCTATCCCGTCGGGTTGCAGGGTCACGGTCACGGCGTGGGTATTGGTTTCGTCAATGCCGAGCTGCAGCCTCACGATGTCCCGGGAACCGTCCCGATAGCGGATTTCAGCCGTCAGGGCGGTACGGCGAATGGCTTCGCGGAAAGCGTCGTATACCGCGGAAAGCTTGTCCACGGTTCCCAGCTCTTCATACGGCGCGGCGTCAAGCCGGAAGCGGAGATACAGAAAAGGATTGGACTGGGTAGCGTAGCTCAGCGTCCAGTGGTTGATCGAAACGCTCTCGTCCAGCAGAAAAATTTCCTGCCTGTCCTCCTCCGCTGTAGCGGCCGTATCGGAATCGCTGCTCTTTTCCTCCCCGGCGGAAGACGGACGGCCGGGTGTTCCCAACAGGAGAACGTCCTCGTCCGCCTCCTTAGTATAAGTCACCGATTCGATGGTATCCCCCATAAACGAAAACTGAAGATCGATATCCATCCGATACTCCAGTCCGTCCGCCGTCGCCCACGGGTCGCCGATGGCGCTGAGCTGGTTATGCCCGTCCGCCGACAGAAAAACAATCGGCTCGTCCGCTCTAGCTACCGCCCGGCCGGCGTAGCCGCTGACCGACGCGCGGGAATACACAATAAACAGATAAGGCGCGGCGTTTTCCCCGGATAACACGGGAGGCGGGCTGCTCCCGGAACGGCTCCACAGCCAGAAGCCTCCCGCCGCCGCAGATACGCCGAGCAGCAGGCACGCGGCCGCCGCCGCGGTACGAATCGCGGCAAGCCGCTTCACGGGAAGTCTCTTCACGGGAAGCCTCTTCTCGGGAAGCCGACGCCCAGTGGAGACCGGGGCATTCATCGCCTCCGCCGGCCCCAGCCGACGATCGATCCTCTCCCAAAGATCGGGCGTCTCCGCTTCCATCGCGGAACGGACGCGGCGGAGAATTTCCTCCTGCCGTTCCGCAGCGCCGTCCTTCAATTTTTTCTTCATCGTTATGGCCATTCCTTTCTCGAAGAAACGGGGGTTGCCCATCTCCCTGCCGGTGAAAAAGCGTAAAGCCCAAGGTGGAAAAAATTATTTTTTTACCTTTTCGGCCTTTCCAGTCTTTTCGGCCCTAATCTCCCCTGCTTCCGCAGGAAGGACAGCCGCCAGCTTTCCAAGCGCCCGGCGGGATTTCCAGCGGACCGTGGCGCAGGGTCTCCCGAGAAGCGCCGCGATTTCCCTGTGCCGGTAACTGCCGACCGCGTACAATACCACGATCTGCCGCTCCTCTTCATCCAGCGCCGTAAAAAGCTGCTGGAGGAGCAGACGGTCTAATACCCGTCCGGCCGGATCGTCGCTCTGTCCCTCGAAAAGGCGGTCCGCCGGCGCGGCCGTTTCCCTGACACGGAACTGGGCGAAGGCCAGATTTCGCGCGATCGTCAAAATCCACGCCCGGGCGTCGGCCTCCGCCCGGTGCTGGCCGGCGGACTGCCATACCTTTAAGAAGGTCTCCTGCGTCACATCCTCCGCGGCTTCCCGATTTTTCAGGATGGCGAGAGACAGGCCGTATACCGTGCCTTGCATGGCTCGGTACAGCCGTTCCAGCGCCGCGCGGTCTCCTCCGGCAATGAGGAGCACCCAGCCGCCGATATCGTCCCTGCGTACGCCATCGTCTATTTCCCCGCCGTCCCCGGCCGGCCGTTTGAAATTGTACTGTCTATCGACCATAGGACGAAACTCCTTTACAACAATAAGATGCGCGAGAAAGCAAAAAAGTTGGCGAAAGAAAAAATTTTTTCCGTTTTTTACTACTTCCGGACCTTCCCGTCTTTTACCCCTTCGCAAAACCTCCGGCTTTTTCCATGACAAAACGCCCTCCGCGGCCGCCGGCCGGGCGGGACAGCGAAGGGCGTTTTGTCTCCTGGATTTTTGAGCCTTGTTTAATCCAGACTGTATATGAACTTATGCAGATCGGTAATCGCTTTGGCGGGTTCTTTGAACAGCATCACCCAGCCGATGCTGGGATCAATTTTGGAGGTATAGGTGTTCGCCTGGGGCAGGTAATAGGTATCTTCCATCTCATAGGAGAAATACGTCATGGAATTCACCGCGAATCCGGTCAGCTCATTGACGCTCATATTGGTCTGGCATTCCGGCAGGACATTGGTCAGCAGGGTGTTCAGCTGGCCGACGTTCATTTTCTTGGCCTGGGCGAACATGGCCTTGATCATCTTCCTCTGCCGGTCGTTGCGGCCGAAATCGCTGTCCAGCTTCCGGATGCGGGAATAGTTCAGCGCCTGCGCGCCGTCCAGGTGGTACGTCCCTGCCGTCGACGTCGATGAGGGAGAACCCGCCAGACGGGTGACCTCCTTCAATTCCGCGTCGGTCAGCGCCATGTCCACACCGCCCAGCGCATCCACCGCCTTCTCAAAGGCGGAGAAATTGACGGCGATATATTTGTCGATTTTCAGGCGGAAATTCTGCTCGATGGTTTTGGCCATCAGGTCGAACCCGCCGAAGGCGTACGCCCAGTTGAACTTTCCATAATCGTCCTTCCCGTCCCCGTTTTTATCCCGGCCGGGAATGGTGACCATGATATCCCGCATCAGGGAGGTAAGCTTGATGGTTTTCTTCTCGGTATTGATAGTCAGGACGATCGCGGTGTCCGAACGGGCGCTGTAATCGCCGGCTCCGCGGCCGTCCACCCCGACCAGCAGGTAATTCTTCACATGCTTGGTGTTCTCGCGCACGGGAATCTGCGCCACCTCGGTGGCGCCGTCGTCGATAAAGGTATAGTCGCTGAGTACATCGGAGTCGTCGAAGCTCACATTCGGGTCGATATCATCCGGCACGATGGAATCCACATAGTTTTGGGAAACCTCGCCCTCGAAATTTACGCGGTTGATCATCACGGCGACATACACGCCGCCGAGGACGAACAGCAGGCCCAGCACACAGAGCAGGGCGATCAGGGCGATGATTACGCCCTTCGTCGATTTTTTATGCGGCTTCCGTCCTCGGGGACGGAGCGCCTTTGACGGCTGGGAGTGAGAGGGATGGCTTTTCTTCATCCTCGAAACCTCCAATACAATTTGGACCAATATTCCGTTTCTCTATCTTTAGCTTCTTTTTCAATTCTCGGTAAAACCGTCCGGCCTGCCGTCTTCCTGTTTGGGCGGAGCAGAAACCGGCGGGATGGGCGTCCCCCTGAAAACACAACGTCATGAAAAAACTGCACCCACATGAAGCAGGTGCAGTCCACAAGGGTTCTTTAATGATAACACAGCCGTTGTGAAAATGCAAGGAACCTCCGCGTCTTCCCGTAAAAAACGACAAAATTAGGAAAATCTTAAAGATTGGCCTTATCCGGCTCTCTGTTTACTTCGTCATGAAGAGAACACCCAGCGTATTCGGTCCGCAGTGGGAGGAGATCGTACAGCCGGCGCGGGTAACGAAAATTTCCTTAAACAGCCCGGTCTTTTCCACCTCGCGCTTCACCAGATCGATCCGTTCCTGCGAAATACCGGAATGGGTAATAAACACCCGATCGTCTTTGATATTCTCCACGCCGTCCAACCGGTCGTGAACATACTGCACCAACGCTTTATCCAGCGAGCCGCGGTATTTTTTCCCCACATTCATGGTGCCGTCAGCGTTATTGACTTCAATGCAGGGCTTGAGCTGGAGGACGTTGGCCCCCAGCATCTGCAGGGCGGAGCAACGACCGCCTTTATACAGGAATTCCAGCGTATCAATCACAAAGCTGGCGTGGGAATGGGAGGTCAGGGCCTGCACCTCCTCCGCGACCTGCGCGGCCGGCATCCCCGCCGCGATCCGCTCCGCCGCTTCGATCACCAGCAGGCCGGAGCCGGTGGAAAGATTGCACGAATCGATTACATAAACGCCGGGCACTTCCTCCGCCGCCAGCCGGCAGTTGTTGTAGGTGGCTGAAAGCCCGTGGCCGAGGGTGACGTGAATTACTTCATACCCCTGGTCGGTCCACCGACGAAAATATTCCGCATACTCCGCGGCGTTGATCGCCGCCGTTTTCGGCAGGAGCTTCCGGGTGCGATATACCTCGTAAATCTGATCGGGAACCAGATCCACGCCGTCGCCGTACATTTTTCCATCGAGAATGACGTGAAACGGATAATAGTTCACAGCATAACGCTGACAAAGCTCTTCTCCCAAATCACAGGTGCTGTCGGCGCTCAGGATAATTTTACTGCTCAAGGATGCATTCCCTCCCGTTTGTTTTGATCCTTCTTAAAAGCATGAACCAAGGAAAATATGGATTGGTATAGTATAGCATAAACCTCTGAAAATTACAATATGGTTACAAATGATTACAAAACCTCTGTTCCTCTTGCGTCTGTCCTTGGGTAAATGCTACAATATTCAGGAATTCGTCGGTTTTTGCCAAAATCTGTGGTGAAAACGGCGGAGATACAGGAAGGGACCGATACCATGAACGGCATTTCCAGGAACGCAGCGACAAAACGCTCCCTCGGCCTGCGGATCGCCCTGATCGTGGTCTGTGCAGCGGCGGCCCTGCTGGGAACCGGCTTCGGCCTGTCCTTCGCCGGTCTGAAGCGAACGGAGCGCTCCCTCTCCGCCGCGCAGACCGACCTGAGAGACGCGCAGGCCGCGCTTTCCGGCATCCTGGGAGAGCTGGAGGATACCCGCGCCGCCTTGGAGATGGAACAGAGACGGGCAAACGAGCTGGGGGCCCGCGCCGGGGAGCTGGAAGCCCGTCTGAACGAACAGGAAAGCCGGAACGACGAGCTTTCCCGGGATCTGGACGAGGTCCGCGCCCAGATGGAATTGGTTCAGCGCCTGAAAAGCGAAGCTTCCGGTTGCCCCGATTCCTCCGATTCCCCCACCCTGGATACGCTGAAGGTAATCGCCCTGACCTTTGACGACGGGCCGGGAGAAACCACCGTCCGCCTTCTGGACGAGCTGAAAGCACGGGGAATGAAGGCTACCTTTTTCGTGGTGGGAAACCGAGCGGAACGCTCTCCCGATATCCTCCGCCGGATGGTGGCGGATGGGCACGAGGTTGGCACCCACACCTATTCCCATCCCAACCTGACCAAGCTCAGCGCGGAGGAGCGGGCGGACAATATCCAGCGCTCCATCGACGCGATCACCGCCGCGACGGGGAAACCCGTTACCCTGCTCCGCCCGCCCGGAGGCTCCTATAACGACGAGGTGAAAGCGTACTGCGCGGAGAAGAACCTGCGTATCATTTACTGGTCGGTGGATACCCGAGACTGGGAATCCCACAATAAGGAAAAAATTCTCGCCACCGCCTTTCAATCCGGTCGGTACGGCATCCAGGACGGCGCGATCGTCCTGATGCACGACATCTATACCGATACGGTGGACGCGGCGGTGGAAATGATGGACCAGCTGCGTGCGGAAGGCTACCTCACGGTCACGGTGAGCGAGCTCCTGCTGCTGCGGCAGGGGGGCGGCGTACCGGGCGAGGTATACGTCCACGCGCCGCCGGCTTAACAGCCGGATAACAAACATTTCCTGGGGCTCCTGTTGATTGTGATCGCGATCATCGCCCGGCTATGGCTCCTTGGAATCATTGCAGGCGTCAAACGCCAGTACGAAGTCCCGCTTTCCGTTGAAGCAGAGGAGCTTCCATCCGAAGGAAACGGCGGCGGCGAGAAAAACGAGACCGTTCCGTAATCCGACATACTTCCCGGCGGGCCGTATTGCCAAGAAGGAGGGCCCTGCCCGAAGAACAGACAAGCCGACGGGACGCGCTTTTTCGTGTCCCGCCGGCTTGTCTGCTGTATATTCATCAAATTCTCATGCAAAACGGCGATGCGGGGAAGCCCGCCTCGTTGAAGAGAGTCACCTCAGCGTCATTCCGGTACCAGGCCCGGAGCTCCCGCACCCGCCGTCCTTCCGGGATCGGAATGTGCAGCCGCTCTCCCTCCAGCCGCGCCGGGGTGTGGAAGAACTCTCCATCCTCCATCCGGCAGTACACGTCGTCCAGCGGCCCCCGGGCGGCCAGCCCTTCGGCATGGGTAAAGGAGACGACGACCTCGCCGTTCAGAATTGCCGCCTTCTCCGGCAGCGGGCCGGAATACTCCGTCTTTTCACCAAACACAAGATTCTGCGCCGCCAGAAAGAGACGATCCGCGATCTCCTTTTTCCGTACGGGATGGATTTCCTCACTCTGACCAAGATCGGTTGTGGTCACCATGGCGGCGTTGGGAATCCGACGGGAGGCTTCCAGTTGCTGCTGACGGACCAGGCTCCACTGGCACGCTTCCGAATCTGGCTCGCCGTACCTGGTCAGCTGCACGATCAGGAAGGGCAGGTCGGGCTGCTCGAACCGTTCCCGCCAGCAGGAAACCAGCCGTTCCAGCAGCGCGCCGTAGATCGCTCCGTCGTACGGGCCGCGGTTACTTTCCCCCTGATACCACAGCACCCCCTTCATGCTGTAAGGGATCAGCCGGGATACCAGCAGATCGTACAGCTCTCCATAGCCGTTTCCCCCGTACAGCACCGCGTCGGGAAAGCGCCGCTCGGGCGGCAACTCCAGCTCCGTTCCCAGCAGACAGGCCTTATCTGTCCAGGATTCGATACAGGTCGCCCCCCGGTTGCAGCTGATAACGCCGACCGGAACACCGTACTGTTCCGCCATCCGTCGGGCAAACCGGCCGCCAATGGCGGAAAAATCCAAGGTGGTCTCGGGACCGCTGAGAACCCATGTTCCCTCTCCTTCGTTCCCGGACGAAGCCGAAAAGTACCGAACTAACGGATTTGCCTTCCGGTCATCCTCCCCATACTGCGCCTCCCGCAGGGTAATCGCCATATTGGATTGTCCTCCAGCCAGCCATACGTCGCCGATGTATACGTCCCGGAGTATCTGCTCCTCGCCGTTCAGATTTATCTGCAGGGTATAGGGTCCGCCCGCCGGCATAGCGGGAAGCTCCAGCCGCCATGCGGCTCCCGACGATTCCGTCCGTGCCGTCCGGCCGTTCAGCTCCGCTTCGGCGACACCGCTTCCCGTACCGAAAAGCCGGATCGGCTTATCCCGCTGCAGCACCATCCGATTCCCGAATATTTCAGCAAGTTTCATCGTCCCATTCACCGATATTCCCCCATCCGTTTCCTCAGAGCCTCCCAACCACAGGCGGCTTTTGTTTTATCTTACCACGATAGAACAGCTTTGTAAATCGTTCCAACTGACCACCTGTGGTATAATGTCGGCAAGGAGAAATGCCAACGGCATTTCTCAGTAGCGCCGCCGGATAACGCCCGGAGAGCCCCCGGACGGCGCTATGGTATACATGGGAGATGAAAGCGGTCTTTCATCTTGACGACGTACGACATCCTCCCAATTCCTACCGGTCGCTTTGGTTTATCCATATTTTATCAAGCCGCAGCTTCCTTGCCGATACTGTCAATAATAAAATAACAGCCGGAATATCTCTCTAAGAGGGATACTTTCCGGCTGTTATCTTTTCCTTTACAGGCGGATGGTCACCCGGCGGGGCTCCCCTCCCCCGGCGTAGAAGCTTTTGCGCAGGATGTCCCGGTTTACGGTGGTTGCCTCCCCGTCCACATCTACCGTGATGTCGTAATTGCCGAAGAACAGACGGGCGCGGCATATCCCCTCCGGGCCGGTGGTCAGGTCCGCATCCGAATGCCATTCCCTATGGATCAGGTCGTACAGCGCATCGTACACCGGCTTCGGGCGGAGATCGTCGGTCACCACGCCGGCCGGGGCGTCCAGCCAGCGGTGATCGGTGAAGTCGAACCAGGAGAGCGCCTCCACTGCCGGATGGCTGAACACAAGGGTATAGAAATTCTTCGTGAACTCCGCTTGGGAATACAGGTCGTCCTCGGTCTCGTGCCACTGGTTGTGCGCGCCCGCGCCGTAATTGGTCTCGCCGATCGGCGTACCGCTGCACACCGAGCATTCCGGAAAATGGATCGGCCAGCCGAACTCCGCGGCCCGGTCCATGATCCGCATGGTCTCCTCCTCGCTCCAGCGGTCCACATGCTGATGGCTCTGGATGCCGAGGTAATCGATGTCGATATCATTCTCCCGCATCTGCCGGAGAAAATCGTAATATTCCTCCCCATGGACGTTCCAGTCGCCATAGATCAGCTTGGCGTCCGGCTTGAAGGAGCGGGTAAGCTCCGTGCCAAATTTCAGCATGTTCATCGGTCCGTACTCCCGCACCCAGCGGGAAACCGGATTATCGAACCGGTCGTTCACCGTGGTCTCGTTCGCCACATCGAAGAAATCAAAGTCGTCCCCAAAATTCGTCATCAGATGGGTGATCCGCTCGGTATACAGCGCCTTCACATCGGCGTCGTCCGCCACCCAGTCGGGACAGAGCTCATGCCAGATCAGGGCGTGGAGCTTTTTCTTCAGCCCGTTCCTCTGCGCCCATTGAATCAGATTGCTGGTGTAGGGCTCGTTGTATTCGCGCCGCTTCGGCTCGTACCAACTCCAGTGGTACGGCACCATCGTGTAGTTGAAAAGCTTCGTAAACTCCTCGGTGAACCGTTCGTTCATCTCCGGTTTGTCATAAGTGCCGTATTTGTAGCACACCGCCCCAAACAGGAACTGATGGTTCTTCATCCGAACCTTTATCCCGGCATTCTCCACCGGCCGGCCATTTTTCAGGACGATAAACTCCACATCCTTCGTACGCACGTCCTGAATGCGCCGCCGGGCCTGCTGCAACAGCTCGCTCACTGTCCTGCCTCCTTGCGATATCGTTTTCTCACCGGCGGCTCCGCTGCCTTTCGGGCTGCGCGAACCCCGGATATCCACGAGCTCCTCCACAAAGGAGCCTGACAGATTGATTGTACACGCATCCCCTCGCCAAGTCAACGAAAAAGTTGAAAGAGGGGGCGTTTCGCCGCAGTAGGCCCTATTCAGCGAAAAGTCGATTTTCGCCGTCCCTATCGGATAGCTCTTACCAAAGGGAAGGGAATGAAAAGGGGGATGGGGAGGCGTAGAAGAGGAAGAACTGACGAGCAGCGGAGAATAGCCGGCAGAAAAAGGCCGGTTTTGCGGCCTTTGGTCGCAAAATGCGCGCCGTCCCCATGGCGCGCAGGGGATTTTTCCAAAGGGAATCGGCAGCAGCCGATTCCCTCCTTTCACAGATCAAACACGAATTCTTCATCGAATGTCCACCAAACAGGCTTAGGATAGAACCAGATTCCGTTCGCTTTTTCCGGCGGACGAAGGAGGCAGAAGGCATCGAATGTATATTGTTAAAAACGCCCTTCGCAGCATGATCCGGTCCAAAGGCCGCAACATCCTGATCCTGATTATCGCGCTGGTGATCGCCGTTTCCGCCTGCGTGACCCTGTCCATCCGGCAATCCGCGGTGCGGGCCCGAGAAACCGGCCTGGCCGATTTGGAAATCACCGCCCAGATCGCGCTGGACCGTCAGTCCCTAATGCAGTCCGCTCGGAGCGGCGATGGAGAAACAAACGGCGAACCGCCCGACCGATCCTCCATGAAGGAGGCTCTTCTCGGGGCGCAGGGCCTGTCGTTGGAGGAACTGCAGACTTACGCCACCGCCCCATCGGTGAAAAGCTTTTACTACACACTCACCGCCTCGATGAATGGGTCGGACCTGGAGCCCATCGACCTGAGCGGATCGGGCGAGGACGACGACTCCGCTTCGGACGGCTCTGGCAGCACGAACAAGCTTGGCGGCGAAAGTCCCTTCGGCGGTAAGGGCATGGGCGGTATGAACGGGATATTCGGCGCCCAGGGGGATTTCACCCTGATCGGCGCCGGCTCGGACGAAGCCCTGACCGATTTTGTGAGCGGCGTCTGCGCCGTTACCGAGGGCGCGATATTTGCCGAGGGAACGGAGGCGCGGGAATGCGTCGTCAGCGATGAGCTGGCTACGCTGAACGACCTTTCGGTCGGGGATACGATCACCCTGGTCAATCCAAACGATGAAACCGAAATCGTGGATTTCGCCATCGTCGGCATCTACCACAACAGCGCGGCGGGAGCACAGGAAAGCGACAGTCTGGCAATGTTCTCCGCCGCGGGCGATTCTGCCAACCGTATTTACGTCAGCTATGCCGCCCTGAAGGTGTTTACCGATGAGTCCGCGGCGAACGCCGTCACCGAAACCGACGAAGAAACCGGCAGGGAGCAGAGTACCGCCGTCCAGGCTCAGGTATCCGGTACCTATGTGTTCGCCAACGCGGAGGACTATGAAGCGTTCGAGGCGGAGGCCCGGACTTTGGGGTTGGACGATTCCTACTCGGTTTCCTCCACTGTGGTTTCACAGTATGAGCAGAGCCTGCAGCCCCTGGAAAACCTTAGCAAATTCGCACTGTATTTTCTGATGGTGGTTCTGGTCATCGGCGCAATCATTCTGATCGTTATCAACATTTTCAGCATCCGGGAACGAAAATATGAAATCGGGGTGCTGACCGCCATCGGCATGAGCAAGGCGCGGGTCGCCCTGCAGTTCGTGACGGAAATGTTCACTATCACTCTGGTCGCCGTGCTGCTGGGCGCGGCGGTAGGCGGGGTCGCCAGCGTTCCCGTTTCCAACGCCCTGCTGGAATCCCAGATTACCTCGCAGGAACAGAAACGCGACGACCTCCGCGGCAATTTCGGCCGGGAGATGGGAGGCGGACCGGGCAGAAACCTGCCGGACGCCGCCAATATCCTGTCGGGCGATGCGACCCCCACGGGCGGCTTTTTCGGCGGCGCGGCCAACTATATCAGCGAGGTGAACGCTTCCCTGGATTTCACTGTGCTGGCTCAGCTTCTGGGAATCGGCGTGCTGCTGACGCTGCTTTCCAGCGGCGCGGCCCTGATCTTCATACTGCGGTACGAACCGCTGAAAATTCTGTCCAACCGTGATTAAGGAGGCGCTCGCAATGCCGATACTGACCCTTTCCCAGCTTTCCTATACCTATGAAGGGGAGCGCTCCCCTGTGTTCGAGAACCTGAATTATTCCTTTGAAGAGGGCCGGATTTATGCCGTGGTCGGCCGGTCCGGTGCGGGAAAAACCACCCTGCTTTCCCTCCTGTCCGGCCTGACCCGCCCCACCAAAGGGAATATCCTGGTAGAAGGAAAGAACATTCGGGAGATCAACAAATACCACTACCGCAGCCGGTATGTCGGCGTGGTATTCCAGAATTTCAATCTCCTGCCTAACCTGACGGCAAAGGAAAACGTGACACTTTCTATGGATATCGCCGGACTGAAAGGGATGACCGCCAAAGCAAAAAAAGAACGGGCGGCGGAGCTGCTCGAAAAGGTCGGGCTGGAACAGCGGGAAGCCGACCGGCGGATTCTCAAGCTTTCCGGCGGGCAGCAGCAGCGGGTGGCCATCGCCCGCGCCCTCTCCTACGACCCGAAGATTCTGCTGGCGGACGAACCCACCGGCAACCTCGACGCTGAAACTCGGGATGAGATCATGGAGATTTTCCGGATGCTGGCAGACGAAGGAAAATGCGTTATTCTAGTCACCCACTCCGCCACCGTCGCCGCTCAGGCCGATGCCGTTTACGAGCTGAAAAAGGCCGCGCCCGCCAAAAAGGCGAAGAAGCGACCTACGCCGCCCGCACCGCGGACCGAAACGTTGCCTCCCCCGCCTCCCGGCGGCTCCACCTTGGGGCTGGACTAACCGAACCGGCCTTTTGGCGCCTTTTAACGAAAAAGAAGGGCTTTGCTCCGGTATCTGGAGCAAAACCCTTCTTTTTCATTATTGACAGTATTGGCGGCCAAAGGGAGGAATTATTCAAACAACGGGGTAGAGAGGTACCGATCGCCCGTGTCGGGGAGCAATACCACGATGGTTTTCCCCTCATTCTCCGGGCGCTTGGCCAGCTGAGTAGCCGCCCACAACGCCGCGCCGGAGGAAATACCGGCCAGCAGGCCCTCCCCGCGCGCCAACTCCCGGCCGACGGCAAACGCGTCCTCGCTGCGCACCGTGATGATTTCATCATAAATGCCGGTGTTCAGCACCTCCGGGACAAAGCCGGCGCCGATGCCCTGAATCTTGTGCGGCCCGCTCTTCCCTTCGGACAGAACAGGGGAATCCTTCGGCTCCACCGCCACCACCCGGACGGCTGGATTCTGCTGCTTGAGGTATTCCCCCACGCCGGTGAGGGTGCCGCCGGTACCGATGCCGGCCACAAAAATATCCACCTTGCCGTCGGTATCCCGCCAGATTTCCGGCCCGGTAGTCGCCCGGTGGACGGCTGGATTGGCCGGGTTCACAAACTGACCGGGAATAAAGGCGTCCGGAATCTCCGCCGCCAGTTCTTCCGCCTTGGCGATCGCACCCTTCATCCCCTTCGTCCCGTCGGTGAGCACCAGCTCCGCCCCATAAGCTTTCAGCAGGTTGCGGCGTTCGATGCTCATGGTTTCGGGCATGGTGAGGATGATACGGTAGCCCTTCGCCGCCGCCACCGAAGCCAGCCCGATGCCGGTGTTACCACTGGTCGGTTCAATAATAACCGATCCCGGCTTCAGCCGTCCCTTGGCCTCCGCATCTTCCACCATCGCCCTGGCGATACGATCCTTGACGCTACCGGCCGGATTGAAGGCTTCCACCTTGGCAAGCACCGTCGCTTTCAGGTCATGATGGCGTTCGTAATTGGTCAGCTCCAATAACGGGGTGTTTCCAATGAGTTCGGTCAGACCTTTTGCAATACGTGCCATATCCATCGTCTCCTTTTTCAAAATAAAAATATTTCATAGTATTCCTACTTGTTTGATATGATTATATCATACACCCCTTTTTTATCCTTGTCAAGGGGAATATTACGATGTCGGAAAATTTTTCGGTCTTTCTATTATCCGGGCCGCTCGCCGGTTCTGCTCCAAACGCAACCGATGTTGACCGATTTTCGTTTGATTCCAACTACTGCTTGCTTGAAGCAACCGCTCGTTTCATTTATATTCTTTTATATAGGAATGGAATCTCCCTTCCCTCCCCTCACTCTTCTCACTCACCTTCTTCCTTTTCACTCCACTCCTCTCCCTATCCATGGTATACCGATATCCAAAACCTAATTTTTTATTTTTAACAAACCTTTATTTCAATTTCGCTACTATATAAAGAACGGCTTATAAAAATCCATTCCATACTTACGAAAGACGAGGCGGCCGCTATGCATCGTTCTGAAAACTCTCCCGCTGAATCTACCAGTTCCAAAAGTAAAAAAGCCCGGGTTCGTCCGCGTTATAGCGCCCCAAGCAACGTCCTCTTCGTCCTTTCCGGTATCCGGAAAATATGACCGCTTTCTTCTTTCCCCACATCGCAAACGCCGGTCGTCTGCTGACGACCGGCGTTTGCATTAGCGCTGTCTATCCCTACCCCGCCGATCGAAAAAATTGCGCCTCTGCCGGAGACGGAGGAACCTCCGGCAATATGCATCAGGACTTCCGGTGATATCGAAAATCTTGATTTTTCCATTCGTCTTTTTTCGCCTAGCCGGTCACTGGGCGGCAAAAAAGCATCGTGAAGATATGGTGAAATATCGCAAAAAGTCTTGACTTAGAGTTAACTTCATAGTTTATGATAGGATAAAGACAAAATAATGACAGTCTTATTTCTTCGAGCTTATATCGCGTTCCTGAATCCGCCGATTTTCTGGCGTCCGAAGTCTTCAGCCTTTCCTGCCGGTCTTTGCTTTTCTCTATAAGCAGTCGGCCTCCATGATTTTCGACGACGAATAAGAAGCGGACGGCTTTCTGTTTGTCTCGCCTGCCGTCCACTCCGAAGTGAACGGCGCCCTCATCACCGCGCCTTTACCGCGGGCCGACGGCATAATCCGTTCCGTTACAAGCCAGCCGCCTCCCTGATCGTGGGGCGGGACGGAGACGCGGCGGCGCTTCGCCCTCTGAACGCCCTCCTCATACGCGGCGGACTGGCTGCGGCGATGGAGGAGAACGTCTTGATCGGCTCCACGCCGGAAAAAATCTGCTGGGAAAGGAAAAACCGAGAACGGCTGCGCCGGACTGCCGACAGCATGGCGCGGCAGCTCATGCGGCGACACAATGGCAAGGCGCCGCTCTCGGAGAAGCTCCCCTTTCGTGAGCGCTCCTATGAAACCCGTGTCTCCACCCAATGGAACGCCACCCATCCGTCCGGTATGCCCGATCATATCTATTCTTTCCCCTGATCCTTTTTATTGTCTCCTTATGCGGGCAGGTATTTTAACAGAAAAGGTGACAGGACATGACGACTGCCGAAGTCAGCAAAAAATACGATATCACGCCGGATACCCTGCGCTATTATGAGCGGGTGGGGATGATTCCGCCTGTCCACCGCACGCCGAGCGGACTGCGGGATTATACCGAAGCGGACTGCAATTGGGTGGAACTGGCAAAATGCATGCGCAGCGCCGGGCTGCCGGTCGAAGTAATGATTGATTATGTTCATTTAACCCTGCAGGGGGACGGGACCTTCGCCGGACGGCTGCAGCTTCTGTCCGAACAGCGCGAACGCCTTTTAGTGCAGCGCCGGTCGATCGACGCCATGCTGGAACGGCTGGATTATAAGATTTCCCGGTACGAAAGCGCGGTGAAAACCGGCGTTCTGTCGTGGGAGACCCCGGAAAAATAACGTCCGGTTTTGGACGAAGGGACCAACTGTGCGGGATTAACCGTTGAAACCGGCCGAGTGCGATTTCATGCCGGTAAAACGCGAAATGCGGACCATAAACTATGGTCCACAAACTTTTTAAGGGGCGCCGCCATGCAGCGCCCCTTAATTAATTTTTATTGTCCAGCGACTGGACGGTAATGGTATATGTCCGGCTGCGCGGCCCGTCGAACTCGCAAAAATAAATTCCCTGCCAAACACCGAGGGCCAGCCGTCCCTCCGTGATGGGCACGGTAACGCTGCTGCCGACAAAGCTCGCTTTCAGGTGAGCAGTGGTATTCCCTTCCGCGTGTCGGTATTCCGGCCGGTCAGGGAACAGGTCGTCCAGCGCCAGCCGCATATCCGACGCCACGTCGGGATCGGCGTTTTCATTGATAGTCATTCCCGCCGTGGTATGGGGACAGTAAACAACGCAGAGCCCTTCGCGTACCCCGCTTGCCCGGACCGCCTCCTGTACCTGCGGCGTGATATTGCGGAATTCCTCCCGCCTGGTTTGCAGTCGGCCTGTGAACATAACGCGGCTCCTTTTTTGAACAGACAATATTTTTATTTTATCAATATTCTCAAATTGTATTAGGCCTTTTCATTTTGCTCCGTATTTTTTGCTTTTTCACGTGAGGCGAGAGTCCTCTTAATCTGCTGCTTTTCTTTCTTTATTCCTTTCAGCATGGCTTCGAGCTCCGTAAGTCTGGTCTCTAGCCACTCAGTAGGATAAGAGGAAACCTTATCCTTCCCCGATGGCTGATAGATTCTTTGGTAAATCGGGCGAGTTTTTAAAGCGTCCGTTGCCAGCTTTTCAATTCTCTCCATCCCTATATCTATATAATCTTGTATTAATTCCGTTCCATAAGCTCTTCGATTATTTTTTAGCGCTGCAATTAATGAACTTCCAACTCCGGCAAACGGATCATAAACAATATCCCCTTCATTAGTAAGCGCCAAAACGCATCTTTCAACCAATTCAATAGGGAACTGGCAGGGATGGATTGTTTTTTCTGGATGCTGTGACTTTACATTCGGTATATCCCATACGCAGCAATCCCAATCATCATATAGCCGCTCAAGTGTCGCCTGCCATAAGTCTTCCGGATTCTTCCCTTTGGGATTGCCGGAGAGTTTTCCTTTATTGACTCCCTTGTATGCTCTTTTCCCGGGATATTTAGCTGGTATTCTTACATCATCCAAGTTGAAAATGTACTCGTCTGATTTCGTAAACCAAAGAATTGTTTCATATCTACCAGAAAATCTTTTTTCGCATTGCAATCCATGGCCAAAGTGCCATACAATTCGATTTTTCAGCTGCAAGCCAAGCTCCTTGAACAGTGGATAAAAATAGATATCAAGCGGAAACACCTCGCTTGTTATGGGATTAATGTAGTTTCCCGTTTCCCAACAAATGCTCCCGTCCTTCGCCAGAACTCTATACAATTCCTCTATGATAGGCTTTAAATTTTCCAAATATTGAGACAGCGACGTTATCGTTTCATACTCTTTACCAATATTATAGGGCGGTGATGTAATAACAAGTTTAATGCTCTCATCAGGCAATCCTTTAAGAAATTCTAAAGCATCTTGCTTTATGTACAAATATTCGTTTAATTTCATTATTATATCCCCATGATCGTAAAACAATGCTCGATCTTGTCAATTCTGGCTTGAACAGCTGGTTTGATATGTCCTTTACTCCTCACTACGGCTATTTTCGCCTTAATCTTAGCAATATCGGAGTTGTTAATGATGCGAATTAAGTCGACATCGGTATAATCGGTTGCTTCACAGCTGCAAATGGTATCCGGTTCAATCCCCAAAAGCAAAATAGGCACCGGTGGATTGGTGCGTCCCTCACGAATAACATTGGTAACCTCGTTTTCAAACCAGGGAACTCCCGTATCCATATGTTCTTCCATTGCTTTTGTAGGAATAATTTCAATTCCTACATCAATATCGTTTCTGGAATAGAAGAAGGTGTGCTTTACATGCAAATCATAAGCGACACTGAAATACTTTCCAAACTGAACTTCAACGGCAATGCGCTCTTTTTGAAAATCGACTTGATTAAATGTAGAATAACTTGTAAAACCCCTGTCTTCAATAATTCGCTTTTGCTGTTCCTTATCATGAATCGAAATAATATCTCTCGTCGTCTTCTCATCGCCTGTAACATAATAATAGACTCTTCGTTCATCCCAACCATAACCCAGTAATAAGCTTTTTATAGCTGTATTGATATCGCTTTGACTATAAAACACCTGCCCCAATTTTGCAATATCACAACTTATTTTCAAAAAACGATTGGCGTCAACGTCAGCAATACTGTGCTTTATTTCATCGTATTCGCATGGTTTATTAACGATCAAAAACTCCCTCGCATTTAGGTGATTATATTGGTTGTTTATTTTCATATGTAAATCCTCCTATCAGCATGACAATTTTAAAAGCATGTCATAGTCCAGCGCATCCGCAATATCCTCCATTTTTGATTATATGTACTGAGTTTTCAAGTTTTGCCGTTACATCCGGCCAATTTTCACCGCTCAAAGAAATTGTATTTTTCTCTAACCTCATCATTTTCAATCCATTTTCGTCAAAAGCTTCCAAGGTGGATTATATCGGGCCACTTCCTATAAAAAGATAATTTTAGTATATCGCAAACAATTCAAAATTACAATTCGATTGCTTACATTTTTGGGGCCAGCACACTGTATTCGGGCTTTCCTTTATTATAGATGGTTTCCTTCCGCTTTTCCATACTTCCGCCTGCCGAAGAAAAATTTTTAACAGCGGGCATATCGGCGGCAATTCGGTCAAAAATACTACCATCAATTGATCGGGTATGCACGGTCCCGTCGGATTCGTCCGCGGCCGTCTCCGGAAATGGAGGAACACCATGGGACACATCAATTTCGATAAGAAAAACGGCCGGAAAGCCGGCTGGAAAGGCTTCTACATTGCACTGGCGGTTTGCCTGGTCGCGGTAGGGGGCGTGGCGGTCGTCACCTTTATGAATACGCCCGGACTGTCCACCAAAGGAAACGAATCGTCGGGGACGCCGACTACGGCGCCCTCCCGGCCGGTGGGGCAGGTGGTGAGCAATGTGCCGGACAACCGGCTCACTACCACGACGGCTCCGATCACGACTACCACGGCGGCGCCTACGATAGATACCGCCGCTACCACCAGCGGTCCGGCGGATTTGTTTATCCTTCCCCTGACCAATGAGGTAATCAAGGGTTACAGCAATGGGCAGCCGGTATACTCGGAAACCATGAACGACTGGCGTGTCCACAATGGGGTCGACTTCAAGGGCGAGGCCGGTCAGAAGGTAAAGGCGCTGGCCGACGGTTCTATTCTCAAAATAGAGGAAGACCCGCTCTGGGGGAAAGTGGTGACCATTGACCATGGCTTTGGCATCCATTCCCGTTATTGTGGGCTGGACGCCGGAACGCTGAAAGAGGGTCAGACGGTAAAGGTCGGCGAGGTTATCGGTACGCTGGCCGACGTTCCCTGTGAGCGGAACCAGGGTCCCCATCTGCATCTGGAAATTCTGGTGAACGACGAGCATGTAAATCCGGTCGAGGCAATTGGACGGGACGTCAAGACCTCTGGAACGACGGCGAAATAATCCGTTTTGATTTCCTTCGGTATGTTCCATATTTCCTGCCCTCGGAATCCGCGCGGAAATCTCCGCCGGCTCGGTCAGAAGGGCAAAAAGAAGCCGCGGCGGACGCCGCGGCTTCTTTTTTCAGGCGGTCAGGAACGTTATTTCGCAAAAAATACGACGCAGAAAGTTTTCGGCCGCTTTTTCAAAGGGGGGTGGAGTCGGGGGCAAAGCTTCTTGGCGCGTCCCGTAGGACGCAAAATTTGCAGGGAACTGCCCACAGGACAGTTCCTCAACCTCGCCGGGTATACCTTTTGCTGTTTGAGCACCAGCTTTTCGACAGGCCGGAATACGGGGAGATGCGCCGCCCGGCCAGGTTCGCTGCCAACGCTTTCCGGCGGCGCAATCGAAAATGCCTGTCGGCATTTTCCCGCCGCTGCTATTATACCATAATGCCGGCCGTCCCGGATTCTTTATATAACCTGGAACAGATAAAATTTCAGGTAATCGGTCTCCGGCACATTCCAGAGAATGGGGTGATCGGGGGACTGGCGGCGGGCTTCGATCTGTCGAAGCTGCACCCCCGCGTCGGCGGCGGCCGCCTTCAGCATCTCCCGGAACAGCGGCTCGGTCAGAAAATGGGAGCAGGAGCAGGTCGCGAGATAGCCGCCCCGCGGCAGGAGTTTCATCGCCCGCAGGTTAATCTCCTTATAGCCCCGGATCGCGTTTTCTGTCGCGGAGCGGGATTTGGTGAAGGCGGGGGGATCGAGAATGATAAAATCGTAGGGCTTACCGTGCAGAGAGGGGAGCAGGTCAAAGACGTTTTCGCACCGGAAATCCATCCGGCCGTCCAGCCCATTCAGGCGGGCGTTTTCCTCCGCCATAGCGACAGCGTCGGCGGAAATGTCCACGGCGGTGACATGCTCCGCTCCGGCGAGGGCGGCGTTCAGCGCGAAGGAACCGGTGTGAGTGAAGCAGTCCAGCACCCGCCGTCCGGCCGCCAGCCGCGCCGCGGCCTGCCGGTTGTACTTTTGATCGAGGAAGAAGCCGGTTTTCTGCCCGTTTTCCACGTCCACATGGTATTTCACGCCGTTTTCCGTCATAATGAGACGGACGCCGCCGGGTGCGGGATTCCCAAACCACCCCTTGCCTTCCTCCAGTCCCTCCAGCGTCCGGATGCCGACGTCGTTGCGCTCGTAAATGCCGTCCACCGTTTGCCCGTCCTCCCGCAGCACCTTCCGCAGCAGGGGGAAGAGCAGCGGCTTCAGCCGGTCCATCCCCAGGGAAAGAGTCTGGGTAACCAGCACGTTTTCAAAACGATCCACCGTCAGGCCGGGAAACTGGTCGGCTTCCCCGAAAATCACCCGGCAGGCGTTGGTATCCAATCCCATGACCGTCCGGCGGTAATTCCACGCGTACCGGATTCGCCGCTCCCAAAAGGCTTCGTCCAGCGTGTCCGATGCGTTGCGGGTGAGCAGCCGGACACGGATTTTCGACCGGTCGCTGATCAGGCCGGTGCCGACATACCGGTTCCGGGAGCTGAAAACATCCACGACGCCGCCGTTTTCATGCTCGTCGGCCGAAAGCACCTCGGTGTCGTAAATCCAGGGATGCCCCGCTTCGCAGGAGAGCTGGGCCTTCCGGGTGATGATGAGCCGGGGATAGTCGCGTTCCTGTTTCATTGGTTCGTTCCTTCCAAAAAGCGAAGAAGGGCGTTCGCCCTTCTTCGCTTTTTTAATATTTATTTCCGAAGGCCGCTTATTGTGCGGCCGATGTGGTCGGCGCAGGTGAGGCCGCGGTGGTGGTCACCACCGTGGAAGAGATGAACTGCGCGCTAACGTAGCCGACGCCGTCCTTAAATTTGATTTTGTACCAGTCGCCTTCCCGGCCGAGGATGTCCACCTTTTCGCCGGTTACCAGCCCGCCGATGGCGCCGTAATCGGTGCCCGGGCCGCTGCGGATATGCATACTGGTCGCGTTGCACCAGCCGACCGAGGGTGTGCCTGCCGGGATTGTCGGCGCTGTGGTGGTCGTAGTCGAGGGAACCGAGGAGGTCGATGCGGCGGACGCTGTCGTGGTGGCGGCCTCCGAAGAGCCGCTGCCGGAGTTCTTACTGATGCCGTCCTTGTTACAGGCGGCCATCGATAGAGCCAGTACGGCGACAGCGGCGGTGCAGCCGAGTCGGAGAGCCCATGTATGAATGAAGGGGCGATTGGTTTTCATGTTCGTTCAACCTCCATGAAATATTCGGAAACTCTTAATTGAGAGTATTCTACCACAATCCGGCGAAGAATAAAAGCCGGATTAAGAAAAATCTAAGGCGGAACCGGCGAAATTTCTCCGATAACGGCGACTTTTTGACAATACCGTTCCGGCTTTGTCCCCCAGTAGGGAACGGTACGGCGATTGGCAAAGCGGCGGATATTGGGAAAGGTGTGGTCATAAATATGAAATTACGGCGGATGCTTTTTGTCCTCCTGATGGTTCTTCTGGCCGGGACGCTGACCGGCTGCGTCCGGGTGGAGGCGGGAAAGCGGCGGCGGTTCCAGACGGTTTTCGTCGGATCGATGGATACGGTAGTTCGCTTTACCGCCTATTGCGTAGACGATGCGGAATTCGACCGCGCCTGCGAGCGGGTACGCAGCGGGCTGGAGAAAGCCGACGCGCTGTTCAATGCGTATCGGGAGGACAGCTCCCTGTCCCGGGTGAACGCCGGGGCGGGAACGGGGCCGGTCGCGGCGCCGTCCGCTCTGGCGGCGGCGCTGGAGGAGTGCCGCGCATGGCAGGCGGAGGTCCCCGCCGCCAATGTCGCGATGGGGAGCGTCCTTTCCCTATGGCATACGGCGCGGGAAACGGGAGAGCCGCCCGAAGGGGAAGCGGTCGCCGCCGCCCTCTCCCACACCTCGATGGATGCGGTCCGGGTGACCGGGCTGGAAATAGACGGGGAGGATGCGGCGGTGGCGATCGACGACCCAGCCCTGTCGCTTGACCTCGGCGGGGTCGCCAAGGGGCTGGCTGCCCGGAGCATCACGGACGGGTTGCGGGAAAGCGGGCTGGACTGCTTCCTGCTGGACTGCGGAACCAGCACCCTCGTCTGCGCCGGCGCGCCGCCGGGAAGGGCGGGCTGGACGATTGCCCTGCGGAATCCCGACGCTTCCCTCAACCGGTCGGGGACGGAAAACCCGCCCGCAACGCTGGGACAGATCGCGCTGAAGGACTGCTGCGTCGGCACCAGCGGCGACTATCAGAAATATTTTGAGAAAAACGGGACATTCTATTCCCATATTATCGACACGACCACCGGTTATCCGGCGGACTATGTCCGGGCGGTGACCGTACTGACGGAGGATGCGGGCGAGGCGGATTTTTATTCCACCGCTCTCTTCGCCCAGCCGTACGAACAGGCGCGGGCGCTGGCTGAGCGTACGCCCGGGCTGGAAGCCCTCTGGGTGTTTCAGGACGGGAGCCGGGCGGCGACCGGCGGCTTTCCGCCGCTGGAGCCGCCGGCGTAATTCGTTCATCACAGGCGGACATAGTAAGCAAAGGAGACGATACGATGCCCATTCCATTCCGCGGCGGCGTGGCGTTCGGCCATGCCGTGGAGCATAAGGAGCAGACCGCGCAGAGTCCGATCCGGCCTTTTACCCCGGCCCAGCTTGTCCTGCTGATGCGGCAGGGCTTCGGAGCCGTCTGCGAGCCGGCGGTAAAGGCGGGGGACCGGGTGCTGGCCGGTCAGGTGGTCGGCAAGCCGCCCGCCGCCGAGGGAAACCGTCCGGTGTTCGCCGCCCCGATTCACTGCGGCGTGTCCGGCTTCGTCCGGGCGGTGGAGCCCCGCCCCTCGGCCGAAGGGGAGACCCTGGCCGTGGTGGTGGACAGCGACGGAAAAGGGGAGACGGCCCCGCCCCTCCTTTCCGCAAACAGCCGGGACGGGGTCCGCGCCCTGATGAAGGAAGCCGGGCTGACCGGCATGGGGGGCGCGGGCTTCCCGACCTTTCTCAAATACGACACCAACAAGCCTATCCGGTATGTGCTGGTGAATGGAGCGGAATGCGAGCCCTACCTGACCGGCGACCATCGCCTGATGGCCGAGCGGCCGGAGCAGGTGGTCGCCGGGGCGAAGGCGCTTGGCCTTGCGGCCGGGGACGCGGAGGTTTTCCTCTGTGTGGAGGCAAATAAACCGGACGCGATCGCCCATCTGGAGGACGCCTCCGCGGCGGAGGAAAGCGTGTCGGTGGTGCGGCTCCCGGCCAAGTACCCGCAGGGCGGGGAGCGGCAGATAATCAAGGCCGTTCTCGGGCGGGAGGTACCCGCCGGCGGCCTGCCCGCCGACTGCGGGGCATTGGTGACCAACGTAGGTACCGCCGTCGCTCTGGCCGACGCGCTGCAGGGCCGTCCGCTGACCCATCGGGTGGTGACGGTGTCCGGACGGGTAGCGAAGCCGGCCAATCTCTATGTGCCGATCGGCACCCGGCTGTCCGATCTGCTGGAGTACTGCGGCGGCGCGGTGGGGGAGGAGCGCTTCCTCTGGATCGCGGGCGGGCCGATGACCGGCGCGGCCCTGGCGACGACGGAGGTCCCCGTGACGAAAGGGACAACCGGCCTTGTGGTACTGGACCGGCCGGAGAACCGGGAGAGCAACTGTATCCGCTGCGGAGGCTGCGCCCGGGTCTGCCCCTCCTCCCTTCTGCCGTTCGCCATCGACGCGGCGGTGATCTCGGGGGATATGGCAGCCTGCGCGGTTTACCGGGCCGACCAGTGCATCTCCTGCGGCTGCTGCTCCTATATCTGTCCGGCAAAGCGGCATCTGGCCCACCGGGTAACGATGGCCCGGTCCGCCTTCCGGGAAAAGCGGATTCCTTTGCCGTAACGGAAAAGAACGGAGAATAGCGCGGAAGAAAGCCGTGCACGGGATTGGAAAGAACCGTTTGCCGGCCAAATGGAGGCCGTCGCTCCGCAAAGCGGAGACACGCTTCTTTCCATTTACTCCATTCATTCCATCCACTTTGTGCCGTATGCAAAGAATAGGTGATTTCGATGGACAATAAACAAAATCTGGCCCTTTCGGCTCCGCATATTCGCCGGCCGCGGGATACCCGAGGCATCATGCGGGACGTCTGCATCGCGCTGATCCCCGTTGTCGCCGCGGCGCTGTGGTTTTTCCGTTTGCGGGCGCTTTGGCTGCTGCTGGTCACGACGGCGGCCTGCGGGCTGACCGAGTGGATATGCCTTCGCCTGCGGAAGGGCGGGGCGGGCTTCGACGGCAGCGCGGTGGTGACCGGGCTGCTGCTCGCCCTTTCCCTGCCGGCGGGAACCAATCTTGTCGCCGCCGCTCTCGCGGGCGTTTTCGCCATTGCGGTGGTAAAGCATCTGTTTGGCGGGATCGGCCACAATATCCTCAATCCGGCGATGGCCGGCCGCGCTCTGCTGATGGCGGCCTGGCCGGCTTCCCTGCACGGCTACGAATGGGCGGACGCGGCCTCCTCCGCCACGCCGCTTTCCATGACGGGCGGGGAAGGGATGTGGTCTATGCTTTGGGGGGCGGAAAACGGGAGTATCGGGGAAACCTCGGCCCTGCTGATCCTGCTCGGCGGGGCGTACCTGTTGGCGACCGGCTGTATCCGGCTGCGGATGCCGGTGACCTGCCTGTGGAGCTTCGCGCTCTTTATGTGGGTTTTCGGTGGGGAGCAGGGGCTGTTCACCGGCAACGCGGCGGCGCAGATGCTTTCCGGCGGGCTGATGCTGGGTGCCTTTTTCATGGTGACCGATTTCACCGGTAAGCCCGCCACCTTCGCCGGCGAGCTGATTTATGCGGCGGGAATCGGCATCCTGACGGCGGTTCTCCGGCTATGGGGACCGTATCCGGAGGGAATGTGCTTCGCTATCCTGCTGATGAACCTGGCCACGCCGCTGATCGAATACCTCACCCGGCCTCCGGTATACGGAACGCGGCCGGCGCTTGCCGCGGCACCCGATCCGGCGCGCCGCTGAAACAGGAACCATACCGCTCTCCGAAAATCGCTGAAAAATTTGTGTTTTTATGGGAGAGCAGTACTAGGAAAGGACGACGGAACAATGATGAAACAATGGGGAAAACCCCTGCTCAGCCTGCTGGCGGTGATCGCGGTTTCGGTAGCTCTTCTCTTTGGCATGGATGCGCTGACCCGTACCGTGATCGAAAAGCAGGAGCTGGAGACGGTGAAAAAGGCGTTTTCCGGTGTGATTTCCGGCGAAAAATGGGAGGAGCTGAAAACCGATGGAGCGGCCGATATCCAGGCCGCCTACCGGGTGCTGGATAAGGACGGTACGCTTCTCGGCTACGCCGTGACCGCGGCGGTCAGGGGCTATGGAGGGGAGATGGAGGTGCATACCGCCCTGGCGGCCGACGCGTCCCGTTTCCTTGGTCTGCGTGTCGGGAACCATCAGGAATCCCAGGGCTACGGCTCCAAGGTGACGGAAGAGGCATTTTACGGTCAGTTCGTGTCCCTTTCCGCCCCTGCGTCCCTGGGCGGCTATACGGGCATCGAAGAGGATCAGGCCGGTTCGTCCGCCGGGACGATGAAGGACGGCTCCTACCGGGCGGAACAGGCGTCGTACAGCGACGGCTACAAGAATTTTGTGGAGATCACCGTGCAGGGAGGCCGGATCACCTCTGTGAACTGGGATGCGATGAAGGAAGGCTCCGATGCCACGAAAAAGGCGGAATCACAGGCCGGGAGCTATGTAATGACGGAGGACGGCCCTCTTTGGCACGAGCAGGCGAAAACGATGGAGGACGCGCTGATTAAAGCACAGGATCCCGCTTCCCTGACCTATAACGAGGAGACCGGGAAAACCGACGCTTACGCCGGGGTGTCGGTGGACGTCGGAGTTTTCGTCAAGCTGGCGAAGCAGGCGGCCGATCAGGCGAAGGCCGGCTCCGACAGCACGGCGCTGTGGAAGAACGGCAGCTACCGGGCCGACAGCGAAGGCTACAGCCAGGGCTACCGCGCGTTTGTAGAGATAACCGTGACCGACGGCCGGATTGCCGCCGTAAACTGGGACGCGGCGAAGGAAAACTCCGATACCACGAAAAAGGCGGAGTCGCAGGCGGGGGAGTACGTGATGACGGAAAGCGGTCTTCTCTGGCACGAACAGGCGAAAACGATGGAGGATGCGCTGATCGCGCTGCAAAATCCCGCCCGGCTGGCCTATGACGCGGATACCGGGAAAACCGACGCTTATGCCGGGGTGTCGATCGACGTTTCGGATTTCGTGAAGCTCGCCGCGAAGGCGCTGGAGACTGCGGGCGCCGGGAATACGGGCAATACGGTGGAAAACGCGGTTTCCGGCAGCGGCGAGGTGGACGGCGTGACCGGGGCGACGGTCTCCTCCAAAGCAGTGGTGCGGGCCGCCAACCGCGCTTATGAATTCGTGGCCGCTTACGGCAGGGAGAACGGGTAAATGGCCCCCGTAAAACGGCAGCCGTCGGTGGACGGCGCGTCGGTGTTCCTCTGCCTGCTGGCGGCGGGCTGCGGGTCCCTGACTGCCGCGCTGCTGTATATCGCCGGCGGGGCGCTGCTGCTTTTCCTGCTGCTTCTCACTCTGCTGGTTCTGCCGCCCCTGAACGAAGCTTCAGCCGGGAGAACCCGGAACGCCGCTCTCCTGCTCTTTGCAGCGGCGTTAATCACATCCCTGCGGCGGCTGCTCTCCGCTTTCCGCCCCGGCTGGCTGGAGGCGATGGGACCGCCCGGGCTGGCTGCGGCCGCCCTCCTGTTCGCCGCGCCCGCGGCGGCGTCCCTGTGGGAAAAAGGGCGGGGAACGGCCGGAAAGACATCCGGCGGGAAAAAGCCCGGCGGAAGCCTCTCCGCCGGACGGTGCGCCGCCTGCGCGGGCGCATTCCTTTTGATCGGCGGGGTGCGGGAGCTGCTTTCCGCCGGAACGCTGGGAGGCGTCCGGCTGCTGCCGTCGGGCGTTCCCGTGTTCCCCTCCTTCGCCTTTGGGGCTGCGGGGATTCTGGCGACAGCGCTGCTCCTCGCCCTCCTCCGCGTCCGGGGCCAGGGACGGCCGGTCGGCTACCGCATCCGGGAAGGACTGCTTTTCGCCCTCAGCGCTTTTGTCCTTACGATGGCGGCGGGGGTTCTGTACGCTCCATTGACCCGGCTGTTCCCCCTGCCGGCAGTGTGGCGGCCCTTTCTTGCCGCTGCCTTGTGCGGCTTGCTCGCACTGGCGGGCGGCGCGCTGTTCCAGCCCAAGCCCAACGAGCCGCCCGTCGCCGGGACGGCCCGCGCGGTGTTCGCGGACGGAACCCTGCCCGTTCTGGCGACGCTCACTCTCCTCGCCGCCGAGCGGCGGATGGAGGAAGCGGCGGCCCTGCCCTTTTTCGGCGGAATCGCGGCGGCAGCGGCTATCCTTGGGGCCGCCTGTGCGCTGGTCGCGGCGGCGGTTCCCCGGCTGGATACCTCGGGCAATCCCCATCTTCCGCCTTCGTTCCGTCCCCTGCCGGTCTGGTTGGCGGCGGCGGGACTGGCGATGCTCGCCCTGTCGGTATTGCCGGGGTAAAGCGACTTGGTGGCAGGAGAATGGACAGAATCGTATAAAAATGCCGATGAATAGATACAGAGGAGTTTCCGCCTATCCGAGAAGTCCGGCTCCGACGGGCTTTTCAGATAGGCCGGGCCGATTGTTTTGTGACAATCGGCTTTTTTATTGTTGAAGCGCTGCAAAGGGCTCCCTTTTCTTTTTTGGTTTTCCCCCTATTCCCCCTATTCCCCATTTCCCCCGTTCCCCGTACTCCATATTCCCTCCTCTGTCTGTTTTCCCGCCGCCGGCGCCTGCCTCCGCAGGTTGCGCGGCGGCTCAGCGATGGAAAAAGGCCGAGACGACAAAAAAGAACAAAGGTTGCGGACAAGCTGTTTTTGCGATAAAATAATTGTGCATAAGCGGCGGGCGCCGTTAAAAGAGTATGGAAGGGGGAAGCCGTATGGAGAAAACCGGACATGTTTCGCTTCGCGTCTTTTTCCGTTTTCTGCTTTCTTCGGTATCCTCCTCTGCAATCGACATTCTTCTGTTCCATCTGCTGGTAAGGCTGCTGAAATCTCTGACTCCCGCGTATATTCTGCTGAGCACCGCCGGAGCGCGCCTTATATCCTCGCTGGTCAATTTCTCCATCAACCGCCGCCGGGTCTTCCGCAGCGACGGGAACCGCGCACGGACGCTCACGCGTTTCGCCCTGCTGTGCCTGTGCGTGATGGCGGCCTCGGCCTTTCTGGTCGGCCGCCTGGTACGGCTGCTCGACTGGGAAGAAACCGTGGTGAAGATGATGGTGGACGGGCTGCTGTTTTTTGTGAATTATACCGTCCAGCGGAAATGGGTGTTCCGTCCGGCAAAGGGGGAGTATGATTCCCGCCAGGCTGGATGACAGCCGGAAGGGGGACGCTATGGAGGATAGGAACAGCCTTTTGAAAACGATCCCGGCAAAAGCCATCGTAACCCGGACCAAAAACCGGAGCTGGTTCGGTACCGACTACACTATGAATATATACCGGGGCTGCTGCCACGGCTGCATCTACTGCGATTCCCGCAGCGAGTGCTATCATATCGACGAATTTGACCGGGTGCGCGCCAAGGAAAACGCGCTGGAAATTATTCGGGACGACCTGCGGCGGAAGGCGGGAACCGGCGTGGTCGGAACCGGTGCGATGAGCGACCCCTACAATCCCTTTGAACGGGAGGCGCTGCTTACCCGCCATGCGCTGGAGCTGCTGGCGGCTTTCGGGTTTGGCGCGGTCGTTGCGACCAAGAGCGACCTGATTGCACGGGACGCCGATGTTTTACAGGAGATCGCGGCCGATTCCCCGGTGCTGTGTCAGCTCACGGTCACCACGGCGGACGACGGACTGGCGGCGAAGCTGGAGCCCCGCGCTCCCGCGCCCTCCGCGCGGTTCGAGGCCCTCAGGGCGCTGAGCCGGGCCGGCGTGTATACCGGGGTACTGCTGATGCCCGTTCTCCCGTTTCTGGAGGATGGAGAGGAGAACATCCGCGCCGTGGCGGAGCGGGCGGCGGAATGCGGCGCGCGGTTCGTGTATCCGTTTTTCGGCGTGACCCTGCGTCAGAACCAGCGGGAGTATTATTTTGACCGGCTGGAGGAGGCTTTTCCCGGCGCGGGGCTGGCGGCGCGGTACCGGCGGCAGTATGGGAGCGAGTATTCCTGTCGCAGTCCCCGGATTCGGGCGCTGCGGCAGGCTTTCGAAGAGACGTGCGGCCGTTGCGGCCTGCTGTACAAAATGCAGGATATCATCCGGGGCTACACCCTTGGTTACAGCGACCGGCAGCTTCGGCTGTTTTAACACACGGCAAAAATGCGGAGAAAGGACAAACGGATCATGGGAGACAAACTGGATTTTAAAAAGGAATACCGGGATATTTATCTGCCGGGAAGGCAGCCGGCGCTCATTGACCTGCCGCCCATCCGCTACCTGATGGCGGACGGCGTCGGCGCGCCGGAAGACCCGGATTATCAGACGGTACTGTCTCTGCTGTATACCGTCACCTTTACCATAAAGATGAGCAAAATGGGCGGAGACGCGCCGTCGGGCTATGTGGATTACGTCCTTCCCCCGCTGGAGGGACTGTGGGACGGCGGACCGGATACCCTGCCCGACGACCGGCATTCCTGGCGGTGGACCTCCCTACTCCGTGTGCCGGATTATGTGACGGACGAGGTATTCGCCTGGGCGGTGGAAAAGGCGCGGAAAAAGCATCCGGAGCTGCCGTTGGATCGCCTGCGGCTGGAGACGTACGACGAGGGGAGATGCGCGCAGGCGCTGCATGTCGGTTCCTATGCGGAGGAACCAGCCACTCTGGCCCGGCTGTCCGCCTTTATTGCGGAGCAGGGGCTGACGGACGACAGCGGCCCGGTCCGCCGGCATCATGAAATTTATCTCTCCGATCCCCGGCGCACCGCTCCGGAACGGCTGAGAACCGTTCTCCGGCATCCGGTGAGATGAGAGCAGCGGCGGATGGAAAATAGGTGGAACGGCGCGTGCGAATAACAAGAAGGAAAAGCGCACAATATCTTTTTCCTATTTTACTGGAAGATATGGAAACTAACGTGCGCCGGTACGCCGCATAATGGCTCTTGCATTATGTGTATTAACGTGAGGATTAGGAATTAGGGGATCAAAATTACGCTCAGAAATTGTAATTTCTTGAAAATACTCAAGGGAGAAATCACTATGATCCGTTATGCCGTCGTCGGCACCGGCTGGATCGCCGACGCTTTTATTGAGGGAGCGGCTCTCGCGGGCGGGCTGCGCCTGTCCGCTGTTTATTCCCGCCGGGAGGAAACCGGCCGCGCTTTCGCCCAAAAATACGGGGAGCTTCCGGTCTGGACCGATCTCCCGGCGCTGGCTGCTTCGGAGGAGATCGACGCCGTGTACATCGCCAGCCCCAACGCCCTGCATTATTCGCAGAGCCGCCTGTTTCTGGAGCACGGCAAGCATGTGCTGTGTGAAAAGCCGATTACCGTGACCTCCCGCCAGCTCCGGGAGCTTTCCTCTCTGGCGGAAAAGCGGGGACTGGTATATCTCGAAGCGATTATGATGCGTCACCTTCCCGCCCGCGCGGTGCTGAAGGAGGCTGCTGCACAGCTGGGAACCGTTCGCAGCGCCCGTTTCGACTTTTCTCAGCTTTCCTCCAAATATGCCGCCCTGCAGGCGGGCGGGCTGCCGAACATCTTCAACCCCGCGATGGCGACCGGCGGCCTGATGGACCTCGGTATCTACTGCGTCTATCCCGCTCTCGACCTTTTCGGAAAGCCGGAACGGCTGGACGCATCGGCGGTGTTTCTTCCGAGCGGAGCGGACGGGGCTGGCTGCTGCCAGCTTTGGTATCCTGATAAGGTGGTGTCCCTGACCTATTCCAAAACCGCGCAGAGCCGGATCGGTTCGGAAATTCTGGGCGACGGCGGAACGCTCGCCATTCATTCGATCTCCCAGCTGACGGGGCTCCGTCTCTACCATCCGGATGGAACGGACGAGCTTTTGCTCGGCGAACGCTCCAAGGCGGAGCTGATGAGCGGAGAGGCCGCCGCCTTCCGTCGATTCATTGCGTGCCGTTCCGTGCGCAACGACTCCGCTGCATACGCTGATTATCAGGATTACCAGGACGCGGCCGCCCTATCCCTTGCGGTATGCGAAACCCTAGAGGAAATCCGGCGAAAGGCCGGTATCCGCTTTGCCGACGATCCGCCGGATTTCCCCGGTAAATCGGTGGATAAAAGCAAAAAACGGGAAGCGGCCCTCTGTACAGAGAACCGCTTCCCGTTATGACAGGAGGATTGATCGCGCCGACAAAAACACTACAGCTCGGTTTTCCACAGCCCATGCAGATTGCAGTAGGCAAAGGCGGCGATCGCTTCGTCGTCCTCCAGCAGGAAGACGGCTTCCGGCGTTTCGTCCGGGTAAAGCGCCTTGCGCTGTCCGCCTCGATCGGTCTCCAGATAAATCCACTCGATGGAATGCTCTTTCATCATGGGATGATGGGCGCCGCCGACCGTAACGGTCACCCGATTGCCTTCCTGTTTCACCACAGGCAGATGCTTCTCCGCCGCACCGTTTGCATTCGGAACCAGTTCCTCCATGGGCTCCCCGCAGCAAATCATGGGAACGCCGGCATTACGAACCAGGCCAACCAGATTGCCGCAGTGACGGCAGATAAAAAAGCGCTGTTCATGTCGTTCTCTGTTCATATTTCTGCCCCTTTCCAGATTTTCTTCTCTTTATTCTATCCCGTTTCCGGGAGATTACCCTTTTTTCAGACGGGAAAACAATTTGCCGAAAACCGAGCGAAGATATTCGATCGCCAGCGGATCCCTGGCAAGCAACAGCACGCCGAAATAGAGGAGCACGCAGAGCAGGATCACCATCGCCCCGTTCAACAGAAATCCCAGCTTCAGCAGGCCGACCAGGAAGGATACCACCGGGAAGGAAAGGGAAAGCAGCAGGTATTTCAGGTTGCGGAAGCCGAGCAGATGGATATCCGGATTCAGAGACCGGACCAGCCGGAACTGCAAAGCAGTCATCACCACTTCGGAAAACGCCGTGGTGATCACCAGGTTGACCGGCGTCAGCGCCGGGAGAGCGGTGAACCGATCCAGCAGGACAAGGCCGCTGTCCAACAGCAGGTTCAGCGCGCCGCTGGTAAACAGGAGGCGTACCATGGTGTTTTCCCGGCCGTACAGATAGGTGACCTGGTTAACCATCACCGTATCGAAGCAAAGAAGCAGGTTCCTCAGGGAAAATACCAGAAGCACCGGGCCGGCGGCCGCGTACTGTGCGCCGCCGTACAGCTCCATCACAAAATTTGACATGGTGGCCAGGCCGATGCTGACCGGAAACATGATCATGAAAAAAGTCTGCGACGACCTCTGCTGCAGGGACAGATACTCCGCCATCCGCCCGTTGCTCAGGTAATAGGACAAACGCGGCACCGTTACCAGCACCAGCGCGTTAACGATGTTCAGAATGGTGTACAGGATCGTCTGCGGCATGGTATAGCATGTGGTGGCGATCGGATCGGTCGAAAACCAGCTGAGAAACAGCTTATCCAGTTGGGTAAACAGAATATTCGCGTTGGTGATCAGCACCAGAAAAAACAGGGATTTAACTACCGGCCGCAGATTGTCCCGCTTCAGCGGCAGGGCGAATTTCACCTTTCGTTTGATATACAAAAAGCTGGCCAGATTATTCAAAAAGGTGGACATGGATATAAGCAGCGCATAAACCGGCACGTCGTCCGGCCTTCGCACGAACAGAAAAATCGAACCAACGTACAGCATCCGGAAAATAACGGTTTTGATCATGATAAAACCGTACATCTCAAACGCTTCGTTCATCCATTCGGTAAAGACAATATTGGCAAGGATCTGAATGGACAGGGCAGCGTAAATCGCCAGGTTGACCCGTCCTCCAAAACAAAACGCATACGCTATAAACAGGAAGAAGCCGACCAGATTGGTGATAAGGCCGATAAAGAAAAGCTGCGTGAACAGCCGGGATACCTTTTCGCCGTCGTCTCTCACCCGGGCGATATAACGCATACCGTAATTGTAAATGCCAAAGCTGGCAATGGGGATGAAGACCGATACCACGGCCAGCGCGTTGTTATAGGTGTTATACAATCCCGGGTCAAAAATACGAGCAAGATAGGGTCCGACTACCAGCGGGATCAATATATTGAAAACATTCAGCGACATTTTCAGCAATGCGTTTCGTTTAATTGACTTCTCCATGGACTCTTCCTTTCCAAAGGATTCGCCGCGCCGACGCAGACGGTCCCATCTGCCTTTTGATACGCGGATGCCACAGACCCAACGCATCGCAGGCATCCCCATACAACGTATAACCATACCACAAACCGGACCGTTTGTAAACGGACAGAAACGGAAGGGCTGAAAGCAAAATATCTTCGTTTCTTTGGCTTCGTCCCAGCCATGTGACAGCGTGGCGCCCATGAAACAGGGTAAAGTTGATTTTTACCGTGGAAAATGCTATACTGGCAGATATTTGTACGAAAAAACGTAAGAAACCCGCGCCATGCCGGGTGGGGGCCAGCCTCTCGCGTCTCTTCCAAGCGCGGAGACGGCTCTTTCCTGTTGCTACATTACAGCCCGGAAAGGATAGGACGCAGTATGAATCCGGTACAAACCAAATTATTCGAAGCGCTCTGTGATTTGGACGACTTCTGCCGGGAACACGATATCCGGTATTATCTCGCCGCCGGCAGCGTATTGGGCGCAGTGCGGCATCAGGGCTTCATTCCCTGGGATGACGATCTGGACGTGGTCATGACGAGAAAGGAATATGACCGCCTGATCCCGCTGATGAAAAAAGAATTGAATCCGGACAAGTATTTTGTCCAGGATTTCGATTCCGATCCGACGGTTCACTGCTTTTGGGCTAAGCTGCGGATCAACGGGACGACGTTCGTGGAAAACGGCGCGATGGAAAACCCGATGCACCAGGGATTGTCCGTGGATTTGTTCCCGGTGTATCCCGCCGCCCCTCCCGGACTGTCCCGCCGCTGGCAGAGCCTGTTCAGTAAGGTGTTCCGTGCGCTCTGCCTGACCCATGTCAAGGGGCGCAGCCACTATGTCCCCCTGGCCAAGCTGCTGAAAAGGATTTTCGGAGAACGCCGACTTTACCGTTTTTGCGAAAAACAATTTTCGAAATATCCTGATTCCACGGACGAATACTTTGATCCCGCATGGTACCGTTACGAACGCTGTTATTTTAAAAAGCGCTGGTACGGCGAGCCGGAATATTATCTGTTTGAAGGCCGTCTGTTTCCCTGTCCCACCCATACGGAGGAATACCTGATCTCCCGCTACGGCGACTATATGACGCCGCCGCCGGAAGATAAGCGCAGCGGCCATGTCGCCGAAATTGTCGATCCGGATAAGGATTATTCAGAATATACCGGGTTTTCTCATCCCGGTTCACTCGATTCAAACAGGAGCGTTATTGAGTGACTCCCTATTCTGTCGCATTCGTCTTATTTACCGTTTGGGCTCTCTAATTTGTGATGATTACTGTCAGGAAAGGGTTGATCAACTGTCATGTGGATACTTAATGATGTTATTATTTTGGCGGCTCTCGCTGTTCTCGCTTTTCTGTACATTCGAAAAAAAACAGCCGCTATGCTCGCTGGCGTGATGATCTGTTATTGCTGCCTGCCGGCAATCCGGCTGGGAGAACGGGGAATCACTCCCGGGTATCTGGTTACTGCGTTCCTGTTCGTTCTTTTTCTGATTGAACTGTTCCGAAAAAGAATCCGATTAAACCGTTGTCAAAGGCTCTTCCTGATAGCAATGGCCGGATCTCTCCTGTTCACCTTTCTTGGCTGGATTATTAACGGCTCTCCCGCTTTTTCCCATCTAATTCATTTCGCCGGCCTTGGCCAATACATGCTTGGCGTTTTGCTTTTGAGTATCTTTTTCACATCCTCCGACGGGATCGTAACGCCAGAGGGAGTCCTTTATAAGGCGATGCCGTCTATTCTTGGTCTCAACGGTCTGTTTGTCATCCTTCAGTTTACTTTCTTCGATCTGAGCGTCCGTCTGATGGAAATCTTCTATGTCTATCCGGGAAAAAACGGCCCTTTGAACGCAATGATAGGGATAGATCGGTTTTCCCGTGCTTTTGGCACGAATTACTCTCCCATCCTTCTCGCCATAATCTCCCTGGTATTTTGCAGTTTTCTGCTTGGCCAATCTCTGCGAAATGGCCGGCTGGAACGAAAAAACCTTCTTTTGTTTTTTTTCAGCCTTAGTCTTGGCTTCCTTGCTTTCAGCAAAACCGTGATTCTGGGTATTGTAATCGCGTTTTTCGCCGCTGTTGTAATAGGGCTGTTTTTTGCTGTTCGTGCAAAAAAAGTAGCGGCCCTCTTGAAAATTCTTGGCGCCTATCTGGCCAATATCGTTCTGGTCGCCGGCCTGGTCGCCGCCTTCGGCCTCACCGCCGGATTTAAAAATCAGGTACGACATTATTACGGCTATCTTCTGAATCCCCTGGAAGCCCTGGACAGCCGATACGAAAACATCCTACCGGAAAATCCCCAGCCGGAACCTTCTGCGTCTTCCCCATCTGAAAAACCGAATAATCAGAAAAATGAGCCCACTGGGAACATGCTGGACGCGATGACGGTCATACGGCAGCATGTCTTGATTGGCGTGGGTCCCGCCCAGGTTTCTGGTGAATTTATCGGCGATTCACAGATTATCAACGCTCTGCACGATGGCGGCGTCTTGAACGCTTTGTGTTACGGTCTGTTTTATCTCTGGCTGTTCCTGAGCGCTCTAAAAAAACAGGATTACAGCCGCGCCTTGATGGTTGTTTGTCTGGGCCTCAGCTGCCTTTCTCTTCCCGTCTTCACCTACGCCTGTACTATCCCGCTGGTCGGCTACTGTATTACCATGGACGATAAGAATCTGCTTTTTTTCCGTGAAAGAAAAGCGCCGGATACGGACTCATCCGTTGAATAAGGAGGCCGCAGCTTGCGTATTTGCTACCTGACTACCGTCGCCCCCTGTGGGGACTACGAAGCTTTCGTCCTGCATGAAATCGACGCCGTACAGGAGATGGGGCACTCCGTCCGCATCTTTCCCACCCGGCCGGAAAATAACGATACGCAGGGATACGATCTTTGGCGCTGTTCCGTGCTTGGCGGCGACTGCTGGAAACGGGCGCTGGCGATGTTTTTCCGGCGGCCTCTTCGCTCCCTTCACGCCTGCGGCACGATGTTTTTCCGGGCCGGCAGCTTGGCTGGAGCTCTGAAAAGCCTGTATTTTTTCCCCAAGGCCCTTGCCATCGCCCACGAACTGCGGCGGGACGGCGGTTATGATTTTATTCACGCCCACTGGCTGGGTACCGTCTCCTCAGTCGCCTATATTGCTGCGGCCCTGACCGGTCTCCCGTTTGGAATTACCGGGCATCGCTGGGATGTATACGGCGGCTATGCTTTTGTCCCAAAAGCGAAAAAGGCGGCCTTTATTCGGGTGATTAACGATCCGGGAAGGGATGCGGTCCGTGCGCGGCTCCCCGAGCCGCTTTGGAACAGGGTCTTCACGCTCCATCTGGGTGTGGAGCTGGGAGAGGAACAGCGGCGGGACGAGCCGGTCTCGCCGGCAAAACGGCCTTTTCGGCTCTGCATGCCGGCGAGCTTGATCCCGGTCAAAGGGCATATTTATGTTCTGAAAGCGCTCCGCCTTCTCCGGGAACGGGGCGTGGGAGACGTACGCTGCGTCTTTTACGGAGAAGGAGAACTGCGGAAAGAGCTGGAACGCACCGTTCGAGAATATGGGCTGGAGGACATGGTATCGATGCCGGGATATCTCTCCAACCAGGAACTGCTGGCGCAATATAGGCGGCGGGATATGGACGCCGTGCTCCTATCCAGCGTTACCCTGAGCGAATCGGAACACGAAGGCATCCCCGTCAGCCTGATGGAAGCAATGTCCTGGCGCATTCCGGTTATCGCCGCCGATTCCGGCGGAACCGCCGAGCTGGTCCGGGACGCCGGCTGTTTGGTCCCGGAGAAGGACCCGCAGGCGATTGCCGCCGCAATCGAAAGGCTGAAGGACGACCCGGCATTTTATACCGAAACCGCGATTGCCGGATGGCGGCGGGTGCTCAGCGAGTTTGACAATCTGGAAAATACCCGCCGTCTGGTTGATCGAATGGAAGCGGCAGTCCATCCGGCCGAATAAACCGGACCGGTGAAATCGAAAGAAGGCGAAAGCACATGGAAAAGCACACAGCGGGACGGCTGAAGGTGATGGAGCTGCTGCCGACCATCGGCGCGGGCGGCGCGGAGCGGTTGGTATTGGATATCGTAAAGTATCTGGATTCCTCCCGCTTCGATCCAGTCCTGGTGTCCTTGTATTCTCAGGAGCACTGTCATACGATTTACCAGAATTTTTCAAAGGAAACCGGCATCCGGGTGCTATATCTGGATAAAAAGCCCGGATTGGATATTTCTCTAGTAGGAAAATTGTCCCGTCTTATACGGGAAGAACGGCCGGATATCCTGCATACGCACCTCTATGCGGTAATCTATTCTCTATTTCCCGCATCACGCTGCCCTGTTCCCGTACGGGTTCATACTGTTCACAATGTAGCGGACAAGGAGCTTCCTCCTCTCTATCAAAAAATCATGAAGTCATCTTATAAACGCAAAAAAGTTACGCCGGTTGCCATTTCGCCTTTAATACAGGAAAGCCTTTGCCTTCGATATGCATTGGAAAAAAGTGCCGTCCCGTGCATCGACAATGGCGTAGATATTCGCCGTTTTGCCCCTTTAGGAATCTCTGAGCCGCATCAGACAATTCGTTTTATCAATGTAGCCAGATTTTCATCTCAAAAAAATCATCGGTTACTTTTGCGTGCGTTCCAGCATGTGAGGCAGGAATTTCCTGACGTGATTCTCCGTTTGGTAGGCGACGGCGAACTGCGTGGTGAAATTGAGGAGCAGATTCAAAAACTGGGGCTGTCGGACAGTGTGGAGCTACTCGGCGTCCGTTCGGATGTGGAAAAGCAGTTACAGGATAGCGACGTGTTTGTCCTTTCTTCCGATTACGAAGGGCTCCCGCTCTCCGTGATGGAAGCCATGGCGGCGGGGCGACCGGTGGTATCCACCCGTGCCGGCGGCGTTCCAAACGCTGTGACGGATGGCTTGAACGGCATCCTCGTCGATGTAGGCGACGTCGACGCGCTGGCGGAGGGGATGCTCCGTCTGGCGAAAGACACATCCCTTCGTCACCGGATGGCGGAGGCGGCCCTGACTGCGTCGAAACAATTCGATATCCGCGTCATGGTATCCCGCTATGAGGAGCTTTTCCAGGAGCTCTATGCCCAAAATGTCCGATAAATGCGGGCTGTTGCAAAATGCTTGCAATCGCTTCTTAAAAAACACTGGCGGGCCATCAAATGATGGCCCGCCAATGTTTTTCCCCGCTTGGGCGCCTGCTTCAGCGACGTATGGCTTTAAAGCAACGCTCCATGAGCGCGTTATTCTGCCAGCCGACCAGCAATCGCGTCCAGAAATTCAAAGGTATTGACGCCCTTTTTCTGAGGAAGGGTGGACATCGCCACGAGGTCCTTGGTCATCACGCCGCCCTCAATAGTGTCGATGGTCGCCTTCTCCAGACGATCCGCAAATGCCGCGAGCTCGGCCAGTCCATCCAGCTCCGCCCGTTTACGCAGCGCGCCCGACCAGGCGAAGATAGTCGCCACCGCGTTGGTGGAGGTCTCCTCCCCCTTCAAATGGCGGTAATAGTGGCGGGTGACGGTGCCATGCGCCGCCTCATATTCATAATTTCCGTCCGGGGAAACCAGCACACTGGTCATCATGGAAAGAGAACCGAACGCGGTGGCGAGCATATCGCTCATCACATCGCCGTCGTAGTTTTTGCAGGCCCAGACGAAGCCGCCCTCCGAACGGATGACGCGGGCGACCGCGTCGTCGATCAGGGTATAGAAATACTCGATACCGGCTTCCTCAAATTTCTCCTTGTAATCTTTCTCGTACACCTCGGCAAAAATATCCTTGAACCGATGGTCGTAGGTCTTGGAAATGGTATCCTTCGTGGAGAACCAGAGGTCCTGCTTCACCGAAAGGGCGTAGCTGAAACAGGAACGGGCAAAGCTTTCGATGGAATTGTCGGTATTGTGCATCCCCATCACTACGCCTCCGCCGGTGAAGGTGTGGATGAGCTGGCGGCGTTCGTTTCCCTCGGCGTCGGTGATCACCAGCTCCGCCTTCGCGGGGCCGGGCACATATATTTCGCTGTTCTTATACACGTCGCCGTAGGCGTGACGGGCGATGGTAATCGGTTTTTTCCAGGTGGAGACGGTCGGCTCCACCCCTTTCACGATGATGGGTGCGCGGAACACCGTGCCGTCCAGGATGGCGCGGATGGTGCCGTTCGGGCTCTTCCACATCTGCTTGAGCTTATATTCCTCCACACGCTGGGCGTTGGGGGTAATGGTGGCGCATTTCACGCCGACGCCATACTTTTTGATCGCGTTCGCGGCGTCCACCGTCACCTGGTCGTCCGTCTGGTCACGGTAAGGCAAACCAAGGTCGTAATATTCGGTTTTCAGTTCCACAAACGGGTTCAGGAGCTTCTCCTTGATCTCCTTCCAAAGGATACGGGTCATCTCGTCCCCGTCCATCTCCACGAGCGGCGTGGTCATTGCAATCTTTTTCATCCGTCCGATCCCTCATTTCCGTCAGTTGTTTTCAGGCACCCCAGCCGCACCGGCATTTCTGGCGTCTCCCTTCACGATTCACAAGCGCCGCCGGTTCTCTGCCCGCCTTTGCTGGCAGCGCAACCGAGAAATGCTGTCGCATTTCTCCCAAACGTCATTATACCATAAACCGGCAACCCGGCGCAATTCCCGAATCCCCGGAAATCTGGAAGTGAAAATTTTTGGGGGCACTTTCCCTTTAATTGACAAAAAACACATTTTGTCATATACTATTCTTATACAAAAGGGATGAAAAGCACCCTGTATTAAGGAGGTTAAGCCTTATGAAAGAGTACCCCATCATCACTATCAGCCGCGAATACGGCAGCGGCGGACGTATCATTGGGAAACAGCTGGCGGAGGAACTGGGGCTGCCCTTTTATGACAAAGAGCTGATTACCCGCGCCGCCGCCGAAAGCGGGCTCAGCCCCGAAGTGCTGGAGCAGGCGGAGGATCATACGCCAAGCAGTCTGCTTTACACCCTGTCCACCGGAAACGGGCTGGCCGGCCTGATGGGCGGCGTGGGAATGCCGCTGGGCGATCAGCTGTTCCTCGCCCAGTTCGACGCAATCCGGAAAATCGCAGGCGAGGGTCCCTGCGTCCTTGTCGGCCGCTGCGCGAACTATGTGCTGAAGGACCGTCCCGGCGCTATCCATTTCTTCATTCATGCCGACATGGAAAGCCGGATTGCCCGGATCACGAAGGAATACGGCGTTCCGGAAAAGGAAGCGGAAGCAAAGATTGCTAAGACCGATAAACGGCGCGCCACCTATTATAACCATTATACGTCCGTCAAATGGGGCCAGGCGCGGAATTATCACCTGTCGGTGGACAGCGCCGCGCTGGGGATAGAGCATACCGTCCGGCTGCTGAAGGATTTCGTGAACGCCTACCGTCAGGAGCATGACTGACGGCGCGGCGGACCGATCGGCCGATTGCCATTGTGATTATTGTGATTGTCAATAAAAAGCGGATCATCACGGGCGGGAAGAAGGCGACGCCTCCTTCCCGCCCGATTTCGTTCTGTTTTCCGCGATTTTTCGCCCTTCGCCGCCGTTTTTTCCGCTTCCGGATGCTTGACAGCGCGGGAAAACCATGGTAAAATAGCGGTTGCCGCATGCCCCGGGCCCCTTAAGCGGACAAACCGTTTTTCGGTTTTCTCCCGCCTTCCGGCAGCGAGTCTGAAGAAAAAGGCAGGTGCCTCACCAACCATGTACGCCATCATCGAAACCGGCGGCAAACAGTATAAGGTGGAGAACGGCGACGTTCTGTACATCGAAAAGCTGGATGCGGCCGAGGAAGCCTCCGTCACGTTTGACAAAGTGGTTGCTCTGCACAACGACAAGGAACTGAAGACCGGCGCGCCGTACATCAAGGGTGCGAGCGTGGACGCCCGCGTTTTGAAAAACGGCAAAGGCAAGAAGATCACGGTTTTCACCTATCGTCCGAAGAAGGGCAGCAAGCGCAAGATGGGCCATCGTCAGCCCTACACCAAGGTGCAGATCGAAGCCGTCCATGCGAGAGCCCCCCGGGCCGCGAAGGCCGATGACGCGGAGTAAGTTTATCCGCAAGGGCGGCCTGCTGACCGGCTTCACCCTCTCCGGCCACACCGGCGCGGGTGAGAAAGGCGAAGACATCGTATGCGCGGCGGTCTCCTCCGCGGCGTATATGACGGCGAACACCCTGACGGAAATTTGTCACAGCGGTGCAGCAATACGGCGCCGCAACGGACAAATGGCGCTTTGGCTTCCCGTTCAGGCGTCCGTTAGCTGCCGTCCCCTGATGGAAGGCTTTCTCCTGCATCTGACCGAACTGCAGAAGCAGTATCCCGAACACATTCAAGTGATTATTACGGAGGTGTAAGTTTCTTATGCTGCAGATAAACATTCAGCTGTTCGCTCACAAAAAGGGCGTCGGCTCCACGAAAAACGGCCGTGATTCCGAGGCGAAGCGCCTGGGCGTGAAGCGGGCGGACGGACAGTTCGTTCTGGCCGGCAATATTCTGGTGCGTCAGCGCGGCACCCACATCCATCCCGGCACGAACGTCGGCATCGGTTCCGACGACACGCTGTTTGCCCTGGTGGACGGGAAGGTCCGCTTCGAGCGCGTCGGCAAGGACCGCAAGCGTGTGAGCGTTTACGCCGAGCAGTAAAAAGCCATGGATTCCGCCCCGGACATGTGGCGGAGTAATCCCCGCCGCGGAATCACGGCGGGGATTTTTTTATCGTCTCCGGGGGAGACTGGTAAGACTGGCGAAAACGTACCCGATGCCGCCTGCTTTGAGCGGTCCGGATGCGGCCGAAACAGAAACGGAAAAGAGGTCGCCTATGTTTGTCGATATCGCAACCATCAAAGTAAAAGCCGGGGACGGCGGGAACGGCGCCGTCACTTTCCACCGGGAAAAATATGTGGCGGCCGGCGGCCCGGACGGCGGAGACGGCGGGCAGGGCGGCAATATCCTGTTCGTTCCCGACGACGGGATGAACACGCTGGTGGATTTCCGCTACCGCCGCAAATTCGCGGCGGAAAACGGACAACCCGGCGGCGCGAAGCGCTGCTTCGGGAAAAACGGCCGGGACGAGGTCATCAAGGTTCCCCGCGGCACCCTGATCTATGATAATGAAACAGGCCGGCTGATGGCCGACATGTCGGGAGACGAGCCGTTTCTCGCCGCCAAGGGTGGCCGGGGCGGCTGGGGAAACAGCCATTTCGCCACCCCAACTCGGCAGGTTCCCCGCTTTGCCAAGCCGGGCATTCCCGGCCAGGCGTTCGAGCTGCGATTGGAGCTGAAGCTTCTGGCCGACGTGGGGCTGGTCGGCTTCCCGAACGTCGGGAAATCCTCCCTGCTTTCGGTGGTCAGCGAGGCGAAGCCGCAGGTCGCCAACTACCATTTCACCACCCTGTCCCCCGTGCTCGGCGTGGTGCGGGTAGCGGAAGGCGTCTCCTTTGTCATGGCTGATATTCCCGGCGTGATCGAGGGGGCAAGCGAGGGCGTGGGGCTGGGACATGAGTTTCTCCGTCATGTGGATCGCTGCCGCCTTCTCATCCATATGGTGGACGTATCCGGCAGTGAGGGCCGCGACCCGCTGGAGGATCTCGCGGTCATCAACCGGGAGCTGGAGGCCTTCAGTCCTGCTCTGGCTTCCCGCCCCATGATCGTGGCGGGGAACAAGTGCGACCTGACCGACGACGAAACGGTGGAGGCTTTTGCCGCCGCCGTCCGGGAAAAGGGTTATGAGTTCTTTCCCCTGATGGCGGCTATCGCCCACGGAACGGACGAGCTGGTCAAGCGCTGCGCCGAGCTGCTGCAGAAGCTGCCCCCCATCGCCCGCTACGAGCCGGAGCCGCCCGCCATGCCGGACGCGGATACCCTGCATGACCGCCGTTTCACGGTCTCCGAACAGGACGGCGTATTCTTCGTGGAAGGCGAATGGCTGCTCCGCATCCTCCAGTCGGTCAACATGGACGATTACGAAAGCCTGCAATATTTCCAGCGGGTTCTTCAGTCCAGTGGCATCATCGACGCGCTGGTGGAGGCCGGTGTGACCGAAGGGGACACGGTCAGCATCTACGATTTCGAATTTGATTTTGTTCCTTAATCGTCCCCTGTCCCCTGAATAAGTATCTCCATTTCAAAGAAGGTGAACGCCGATGGATCGGCTATATCCGCAGGAGGTGGACCCCCGCACCCTCTCCCCCCTGACCCTCGCGTTCGTAGGGGACGGAGTGTACGGGCTGATGGTACGGGAGCTGCTCGCCTGCCAAGCTAACCGCCCGAACGGCACGCTCCACAAACTCTCGGTTTCCATGGTGCGGGCGGAAGCCCAGTCCGCCGCGATGGATGTGCTTCTTCCCCTTTTGACCGAAGAGGAAGAAGCGGTATTCCGCCGCGGCCGGAACGCCCATACCGCCCGGGCAGGCGGCGACTACCACCGGGCGACCGGGCTGGAAGCGCTGTTCGGCTATCTCTACCTCTCCGGAAACACCGCCCGCTGCCGGGAACTCTTCGCCGCCGTACATATGCCGGTTTCAAAGGAAAGCAAATCGAACGAAACGGTAAAGGGCTGCATAGAATAGGCTTAGAAAAACAAAAAACGGATTTTTCAAACGTCCTGCCCTTCTTGGCAGGGCGTTTCTTTATGCCTAAGCAGAAAGCTGCTTTCCGTCCCGGTATTTCCGGGAAAATGGGAAAGACTATGCTATAGACACGGCGAACGGATAAACAACGGGCCGCTGGACACAAGGATACAATCAATAAAACATGTAAGGAGCGCGAATCGTCCGTCCGGTTCGTGCGTCCGGAAAGGCAGGAAACACTATGCCGCATTCCACGGAATCCACGCTGAAAGCCCCACGTTCCGCTCCGGGCGAACCGCGCCGCCATACCGTGCGGCGAGCCCTGCTGGACGGGCTTTTTATTCTGCTGGGCAGCGCAGCGTATGCGCTGTCGGTCAATGTTTTTACCGCCCCAAACCACATCGCGCCGGGCGGCGTAACCGGCGTGTCCACGTTGGTTAACTATCTGACCGGCGCGCCGATCGGCGTCACCATTCTGGTAATCAATATCCCCCTGCTGCTGGCGGCCTGGCGATTCCTTGGGCACAGCTACACCCTGAAAACCTCCGTCGCCACAGTGGTGGTTTCGGTAGTGATCGACGCCACGGCGCCGTTCCTCCCCGCTTTCCGCGGAGACACCATGCTGGTCGCCGTCTTTGGCGGCGTGCTGGCGGGAACGGGACTGGGCCTGATTTACATGCGGGGAGCGACCACCGGCGGCAGCGAAGTGATCGCTGGACTTCTGGAGCGAAAGCTTCCCCACATCCCGATCGGTCGGCTGATCCTGTTGGTGGATGCGATCGTGGTCGCGACCTCGGCCGTAGTATACCGGAACCTGGAGAGCGCGCTGTATGCGATGATCCTGATCTTCGTTTCCTCCAGCCTAATGGACACGCTGATTTACGGGCAGAACAAGGGAAAAATGCTGCTGATCATGACCCGGAAGGAGCAGGAGGTGGCGGACGATATTCTCCGCACGCTGGGACGGGGCGTCACTATGCTGAACGCGACCGGCGCGTATACGGGCGACCCCCGCCGGGTGCTTCTCTGCGCGGTACGCCCGCCCGAGGTCTACGCGCTGCGCACCCTGGTATGGGACCGCGACCCCGACGCCTTTCTGGTGATCACCTCCACCGACGATGTGCTGGGTGAGGGCTTCCGCCGGCCGGAAAGAAAGCCCTCGTCAAAGAACAGCCCCTAAACGCTCCTCTTCCTGAATCCGTCCCCGTTGCGCCTTAGCACGGGTATACGTCCTCTTCGCAACCGGTTCCCTGGGACGAAAATAAAAAATCCGCCGGTTCCGCTCCGCCTGTCCTTGCTTTTTTCGTGGGAAACCGTATAATAAGGAGTATATCCTTTGTATCCTTTTATCTTTCCGAGGAAGATATCTCGAAGGATACAGGAATGCCCATTGAAAGACATCACAGAAAACGCCGCGTTCGGCGAGGAAAGGCAGACGATCATGGCTGAAACATCGGAAATGGAAAAGAACATAACCGCCGAAGCGGCGGAGGAATCTGTACAGGATGCAGAGTCCGCGCAGGCGGAGAAAACGAACGGGCATCCGCGGCGCCCACCCCTGCGGAAATCCCTGACCGAGGATAAGGCACGCAATATTCTGCTCGGCGCATCGGTTGTTCAGCTGCTGCTCGCCCTGCTGATGTATATGCTGCCTTCGGTCAAGACATCCCTGCTGCTCGCAGAAGCGGCAGTGGGAATCGCGCTGGCCCTGGTGGTCCGCTATGCCCCGATGGAAAAGCGGGCGGTCCGGGTTCTTCTTCGATCTGTTGTTGTCGCGGCATTGGCCGCCGCCATTATTCTGACCATCGTCGCGGTGCTAATCACCAACGCCTCCCGCCAGTCGACCGATACGGACGCGACGTCGGTGATGCTGACCTCCGGCAATTATTTTATGCTCGCCGCGGTCGCACTGCCGCCCGTTCTTTTTGTGCTTCCGGCTCTTTCGCTGAACATTCGGAGCCGGCGCAGGTTCGATATCGCCCTTCTCCGTGTTACGGCGATTCTGTCTCTGATCGGTACGCTGCTGCTCACGATTGTTGTCCTGAGCTACGCTCCCTATGGCAAGCCGCTCATTCTGACGGAGGCTGTCTATACGCCGGTGCTGTTCGGACACACCTTCACCATCACCCTCAATATCGACAACATCCTGACCCGCGTTCTTCTCTGCCTGTGCAGCGCGGTGATGGTATTCATGGCTTTCTATCTAAAGGCCAAGCCGAAAGAGTCTCCGGCACTTCCAGACAACGGAAAGGAAAATGTAAAAAGCGGCCGGGCCGGACGGAAAGGCCGCCGCTGAAAGCGGAAGGCGGCGCCGGCTGACCAGAAAGAAGGATACAAAAACGCGGGCCATGGAACATGGCCCGCGAATGTTTTCGACTTTGGTTATCAAATACATAATCGCTCCGGTAAGGAAAAAGCGCCGGGCTGCGATCTTTATGTCCCGTCAATGATTTTGCCAGAGTTTGATGCAAAGGGCTTGCTGCAAAAACTCGTCATTTTGCCGCAGTCTTTTATTCCAACCCGTTGTTCTATTTCTTCAGCCGTGTCTCGGCATTTTTCAGCAGGTTGAAAAGGGAAGAGGCAAACAGCGGATAATCCGCCGCGATGGTGTCGGAAGAAATCAGCGGCGCGCTGGCCGCTTCCAGCCCTTCCCCGCCATCCACATTGTGGCCGGCTGCCAACTGGCCGATCACAGCGGCAGTACGGCCCAGCTCCCCGGTCAGGGCAGGCTGGAAGAGATACCGCGGAACCGAATACAGCGCTTCGGGATTTTTAGGGTTCGCGGAATACAGCTGGCGGAACACCGAATACACCGCCAGGGTGAGATAGGCGGAAACCTCCGTCGTCAGCGCCTTATTGTTGCAGCGCTGGAGCATATCGAAGATGATGTTGAGGGAATTGACCACCAGCTTTTTGTTCAGCACCGGCAGCACGCTGCCGCGGAACTGGTTTTCCTTCACCGACGGGTCGTTTTCGGGGATTTCCTCCACCGCGATGACCGCGCCGGTTTTGTCGGCGGTCCGCCCCAGAAGATAATCGCAGGAAACATGATAAAAGTCCGCCGCCCGCACCACGAAATCCAGACCGCATTCCCGGATACCCTTTTCATAGTGGGAAAGAAGCGCCTGGGAAACCTGCAGCTCCACCGACGCCTGCTTCTGACTGATGCCGCGCTCCTTCCGGAGCAGGGTGAGTATCCTTGGAAAAGCGGAATTCATATCACGTGCACCTCAAAACCTGTTTTTTCGCCGGTTTTATCCCGCCCGGCGGAAAATGGACGGACGAAAAGAAACATCCCGTTCGATCCGAGACCCTGGTACAACGCGGGGAGTGAACGGAATGCCTGAATATACTGTCTGTTAATGATTATAACGCAACCCGATACCGTTTGTAAATCGTCAAATTGTGATTTTTAGGGAGGAATTTTAATGAAAACTTACAAAATACACCTAATTCGGCATGGATTGACCGACGCGAACGAGCAGGGGCTGTATATTGGGCGCACCGACCTTCCCCTTTCCCCTGCCGGGCTGAACCGCCTTCTGGAAATGAAAAAAGCCGGCGGTTACCCGCCCGCCCGCCGTTTTTTCACCAGCCCCCTTCTTCGCTGCCGCCAGACGATGGAGGTGCTGTATCCCGGCTGCCAAGCCGAAATTCTTCCCGGCCTTGCCGAATGCGATTTCGGCGAATGGGACGGCCGTAGCGTCCACGAACTGAAAAACGATCCCCGCTTTCAGGAATGGCTGACCGGCGCGCGAACCGACATTCCCGGCGGGGAAGCCGCCGAAGCGTTCCAGGAACGGGTGACGGCGGAATTTGAACAGCTGGTGGAAAACCTGATGCGCGCCGGCGACACTGAAGCGGCGGTATGCACCCATGGCGGCGTGGTGATGCTGCTGATGGCGAAATATGCCCTCCCTCGCCAGCCGCTTCCAAACTGGGCCGGACCGGACGGCGGAGGGTTCACTTTGCGGGTCACCCCCGGCGTCTGGATGCGGGAGCCAGTGGCCGAAGCGATCTGCGAGCTGCCGGTGAAGTCCGGTATCTCGTGATCCGCAGCGGCATTTCCTGCCTCTGCCTTACCTCACAGAAATTTTATCTTCCTATAAGAAACGCCAACCCGCCGCCCCCATCGGAGTGCGGCGGGTTATACCACGAATGGTCTCTTTCATTTTTCGGTTTTCCGCGCTTCATACCGGCGGCAGGGCGCGGACCCACTCCCGGAATTCTTCAAAGCTTCCCTGCAAAGCGGCTTCGTGGGGAACATCCCCGTGCTCTAGGCAGTCGGTGACCAGGTAGACGCCGCAGCCAAGCTCCGCCGCGCATAGGTCCTCCCGCACATCGTTGCCCACCATCAGGCAATCGGCCGGTTCCGCCCCAATCGCCGTCAGAATCTCCCGATAATAATCCGGATTGGGCTTGCAGTAATGGGAGTTATCATAGTGGGTAATCCGTTCGAAATCGGCTGGATCTACCCCAGCCCAGGCCATCCGGGAATGCACGCCCACCAGCGGAAAAATCGGGTTGGTGGCGAGCGCCAGGCGGTAGCCCTTCTCCCTCAGCAGCCGTACGCATTCGCCAGCCAGCGGCGTAGGGCTGGTCGCTGCCTTAGCTCCGTGGAATTCCTCTCCATAAAACCGGTCGAACTCCGGCTCCCTGCTCCGGACATCCTCTCCCAGAATCGAGGAAAAGGCGTCCCAGAATCGCTCCCGGTTAAGCATTTCGCCATCGTTCTGGACCATGGCCTTGGTAGCGGCCCACACCGCAGGAACCAGCTCGTCCGGAGCAATCCCCATGGGAGCGCACCTCTTTGCAAGAAGGCCGAAATACGCCTTGGTGAATACCTCCTGATTCATAGGAAGGAGGGTGCCGTCCAGATCAAAAAGAATCGTGGTCAATTTCCGCATAGCTCTGTCGTTTTCCTTTCCCGTTCTGCTCAATCCTCTTCCATGCAATGGATACCGAGCCCGATCAGGTGCGGACCGACATGGGTAGCGAGGGTGCCGTCAATCTTGCATTCATAAAAACGGCGGCAGCCGGCGATCTCCTCCGCCAGCATGGCCTTGAGGGTTTCCGCGTCCTCCTCGCAGCCGCCGTTGGCGATAAACAGATCGTAGGGCCTCCCCTCCGGCATCAGCCCGCGGACACGGCGAACCATATCCTCCATGGATTTGGCGCGGCCCCGCGCCTTGCCGATGCTGACCAGCTGGCCGTCCGCCGCGAAGGAAATGATCGGCTTGATCTGAAGCATCGTGCCCGCCATACAGGTTACCAGGCCGATCCGGCCGCCTTTCTTCAAATATTCCAGAGACTCAATGCTGAAAAAGACCTGGGTGTTCCGGATAATCACCGGGACGCGGGCAACCAGCTCCTCCCAGCCCATCCCCTGCTCAATGAGTTCCACCGTCCGCAGGGCGATCATCCCTACGCCCATACAGGCGCACTTGGTGTCGAAGACCGCGATCTCCATTCCTTCGTAACTCTCCGCCAGCACCCGTACCGCGTTATAGGTGCCGCTGATACCGCTGGAGAACATCACCGCAACCACCTTCGTATAGCCGGCGTCCCGCAGGCGGTCGAACGCCCCGAGGATGCTGTCCCCGTCCGGCAGGGAGGTTTTCGGCACCTCCTCCGGCATCCGGCTGTAAATCTCCTCCGGCGTAATATCCACACCGTCCAGATATTCCTTTTCAGGATAGCAGATTTTGAGCGGAAGAATCTCGATTCCCTTCTCCCGCGCAAGCTCCGGGGGAAGATCGGCGCAGGAATCCGTCAGCACCGCAATCCGTTCGCGGTGGGCTGGCTGTGTCAGCATAACTGTGTTCCGTCCTTTCCGCGCCGCCGATTGACGGCGGCATATAAACGCGGTATAATCTATCACATAACAATGTTATGTGATAGATTATACCGCAGGGAACGGCGGCTTGTCAAGAAATCCCCCCAGAAAGGAGCGTAAAGTCCCATGAATTATGCGGAACAGCGCCGGCAGCAAAGCCAGAAAACCGAAAAGCGTCTGATGCAGGCGGCGTGGGAGCTAATGAGCGAACACGGCTTTGATGCGGTGCCGGTGCGGGATATCTGCAAAAAAGCCGGCGTAACCACCGGCGCGTTCTATCATCATTTTCCCACTAAGGAAGCGATGCTGGACCGCGGCTATGAACGGATGGACGATTTTATCCGGGCGCGGGTGGAAAAGGCTCCCGCCGCCCGGGCGATCGACCGCCTGCGAGCCATTTTCCTGAGCTACGCCGCTTATATGGAGCAGGAAAACGGGGAGCTGACCGCCCGCTTTTACCAGAATCTCCTATCCTCTCGTTCCCTGCAGGCGTTTGACCAAAAACGATATATCTACGATGCGGTCGGCCGGTATTTTACACGGGCAGTCTCCGAGGGAGACCTGACCGATCGCTATCCTTCCGATTATATGGCGGAATTCTGCGTCCGACATTTTCGCGGAATCGTAATCGACTGGGCTTTCCACAAATATGCCTACTCCCTCAGCCGCCAGATGGAATCGGAATTTCATTTTCTATGCGACCTTTTCCGGCCCATGCCGGCGACATAAAAAGGCTGCTGCAAAATAGTATTTTGCAGCAGCCTTTTCGTTTCTATTTGTTTTCTATTCCACCGTGAAGCAAAGGCGGGTATGCTTCTTTTCTCCCGGTTCGAGGTACTCCGTGCCGGGAGATTCGAGATAGGCGGCCCGGCTGACCGGATGGCAGTTGCCGGGTTCGATTCCCAGGACGTATTCCCCCTGCCCAAACATATTCCACTGGGTAAGGCAGGGCAGCGCCGTATTGTCCCACGCCATCCGAACCGTCACATCCGGCGAGCGGAGCGAGACCTCGCTTGCTCCCTTGTGGAAAAATACCTGCTCCGCAAAGCCCGGCTGGGGCGGAAGCATGGTGAAGAGGGAATCCGCGCCCTTGGCCGCTTCCTCGTCCCGGGGACGGCTTTCCGCTGCGTCCATGGACAGAACCGCCCGCTCGCTGAGCAGCGGATAGCCGTAATTGCAGTGGTACATCACCATCAGTGGCGCCCGGTCAAAGGAACGGTTGACGATCTCATCCTCCAGCTCGATCACGTTCCGCCGGGCATAGGTGCGGATACGGCGGGTCAGGGTAAAGTTCTCCCCGAAAATCGCCCCCTGCCGCATCGTGCCGCGGAGCTCCAGGATATCGCCGTCCGGTCCGTCGTCCTCAATACGGGTCAGCGCCGTCTGCTCTGCCGTCAGGGAGGTATGCCGCCCATGCACGCCATAGGTCACTCCATCAACCGTACAGCCTGGGCCGACGTTATCCAGCCCACAGGTATACAGCAGCCCGCCGGTGAAGCTGTGCTTCCACTCCGCTCCGCCGTTTTGGTAATACACGGCGGAGGTCATTCCCGACGCGGCCAGATAGGCGAGATTGATTCCCTTATACGACGCGGGGCCGATGTCCATTCCCCGTCCGAGCAGAACGGTAAAGCGCAGGCCGGTCTCGTTATAAACCTCAACCGCCTCCAGCCCGTCCATCGCCCCTTCCGTAAAACGGAAGCGGTGAAAGCCGGAAAGCTGGCCGGGATGTCCAATATAGGCGTTCATTGAATCCAATCTCCATTCTTTCGAAAGAACCCGCGTGAAAAGCCCCTCTTCCGCGCCGGCCCTTCTCGTTTATCTTTTTGATTGTAATCCATTTCCCGCAAACATACAAGGGCCAATCGTAAGGAGCCGCCGGTCCCCCTTTTTCCGGCTTATAGGCGCCGCCGTATTTCCTCATTGAGCTCCTGCCGGAGCCGCAGCAGGAAATCCGCGTCGTGCGGATACCGACGGAAGGTCATGCCGGCCTCGCATCGTTCCAGAAAAGCCAGCGCTTCCTCCCGGCCTGCCAGCTCTTCCAGCAGACAGAGGGCGCGGTGGTCCTGCAGCGCGTCACGGAAAACCGACAGCCGCAGGGATTCGGTGCACCCCTCTCCTTCCGGATAGACCGAAAACGGGTCGCCCGAGGGGAAGCCCCGGCCTGCGTCGGTGCAGGCATAGGGGTCCAGCCCTTCCAGCGAATACTGCGTATTGTAAAAGTTATAGCCCCACTGGAGGAAACCCTTCAGCCCAAATTTGTAGCACAGCAGGCCGGCGATCCGGTTCCGGTAGGAGGGCATAGCCAGAAAGCGATTGGGGACCGCTTCGTACTGCGCGCAGCAGTAATAGCCCCACAGCGGGGAAACGCCCTTTTCCAGGAACGGCTCGATGTGGTTCAGCCCCACCACCGGATCGCTGACCTCGCTTTGATGGTATACCTCGTAATCCGACATCGCATCCATCACCGGATAGCCCGGCAGGTACTGCTTCAGGAGCGAGGCGGCCGCCGTATACGCCTCCAGATGCTCCTTCCCCGGCTCGTCCGATACATGGAGATAACAGCTCTCCGCCGCCCCCTCCCGCCGGAGGAAATCGTTCAGCGCCGGAAGAAACGCCGCGAGAAAACGGCGGTATTCCTCTCCGCCGCCGGGGGTATCCCAGCCGAATATTCGGGTCTCGGCTCCGTCTTTTCCATACGAGGCCATAATTTTCGGGGCGTATTTCGCCCCCCACTGGCTGAAGAAATGGGACAACTCAAACCACTTGATTCCGCAGCGGCGGGCCATGGCAAACCAGCGGGCAAGCCGGTCGAAGCCAAAACGGTACCGGCCGTCCTCCACCGTCACCTCCACCAGCTGGCAGGTCAGACGATCGCCGCCTACCCTCGTATCCAGCGGCGGAGTAAACAGCGGCGTATAGAGCAGATTAATCCCGTAATCCGCCGCCATTTTTACATACCGCTCCAGCACCGCCCAGAACCGCTCGCTGAACATCTCTGCGCCATGAACCCGCGCGATGCCGTCGCAGTGTAGCCATTGGGTGAACAGCAGTCGCTGCTCCGGAAGGGAGGCGGGGATCACCTCCAGCGTCACCGTATCGGAGACCGTCTCCCCATCCGCCGTCACCGAAACGCGGACCTCGTGCTTCCCGGCGGGGAGCGCCGCCCCTCGCCCGTCCACGGTCAGCCATAGGCTTTCCCAGCGGCGCGGCAGGTACCGCACCGTGTTTCCATTCAGGGTTTTCAGCACGTCGGGCGCCATTCCCGGCTCGGTGAACAGGTAATCGTCCGCCTTCTCGTAGCACGGAAACTCGCAGGGAACCAGACCGACCTGCTTTACCGTAATATAGGGGGCGAGATTCCCTTCCACCGTGACCGCCGCCTCGCACCGGCCCCAATTCTCCTTGTCCGCGAAAAAGGCGGCCTGCCAGGAAAAGCGCTCATTTTGAAAAAGGGAAGGGGCGCATAGCGCGGCGCACGGCGCCGCATGAAATGTGCCGTTCGGTTCCTTCTGTGGAAACACCTTTTCCAGCGAATGAATCATTTTGAGCTTCAGCATACGATGTCCTTCCTCCTGTTCGGATGATCCAATATGGTTCAGATCAGCGCGCCGGACACATTCACCGCCCAATTGTTGCAGGCCGTGATCTTCCGGGCGCCGTCGTCCTGGCGGCAGTCGAAATACAGGCGTTCCGCCTCCAACTCCTCCAGCGCGGCGACCTCACCGTTCAGATAGGCCGCCACCCGCCGGGCCGCGCTGCGGGCGCGGGACGCGACGCCGGCGATCCGGATATCCTGCACCTCGAAGCCAAAGCCCCTGCTCTCTTTCATCCACTGGGTTTCCACGCAGCGCAGGAAATGTTCGGCCCGCCGGGCGATCTCCGGCAGCACCTCGTCCGCGAGCCGGCGGAGCTCCGCCCGGTCTCCCCCGTCGTACGCCTTTTTCAGCCGGACGCCGACCGACGCTTTGAGGCTCAGCGTACTGCACAGGGCCGCCAGGGTATCGAAAATATACGCATACCGCCCGCCCCTCGCCGCCGTCTCGGAAAGCGCCGCCGCGGTTTGCTCATAATAGGCGTCGAAGCCTTCCTCCGCATGCCGGTCAAACAGGCCGGTCATCGGGTCGTTAAACAGCAGGTATTTGCTGGGGTTTCGGGCGGCCCATTCGGGATCGCCCTCCACAAAATCCGGCAGGTCCAGCTTGAGGAAATCCGCCCAGTCCCCGCCGGTGCAGACAGCAAAGCGGGAAGCCAGCTCCTCCTCGGCAATATCGGGGTTGAAGCCAAGCTCCGCGAAAAGCTGAACCACCGGCATCATCGCGTAAAAGCTGGCGTCGCTGCCGTTGTCTCCCCAAGCGGTAGTGAAAACCCGCTTGACCCCATACCGGCGGCAGGCGTCCAGTGCCAGACGGGACACCTTCAGGCTGTAGTACAGGCCGGGGGCATACCCGCTCCACCGCCAGGCGCCGCCCGCGAAAATCAGTTCGTTGGGAAGGTTGACCTGCTTGCGGAAATTGTCGTCATACACCGACTGCCGGTTCGCATAATAATCCCAGTACACCATTGAAACGTCCGTCGGCGCCCGATCCAGCAGGGAGGCGTCGATGCCGTCCTGCGGGCTGTAGCCGTCGCCGGCGATGGTGAAGAACATATCGTTCCACAGCATTGGCTTGAAGTCATATTGCCGGCAGATGGCAGTCACCTTTTCCAAATGGCGGCACATAATGTCGATACTGGCGGTGTCACCGTACAGGTTTTTATACTTGCCCCGGCCGAGATTTGCCGCCTCGTCCATCCCGATATGAATACGGCGGCTGCGAAACGCCTCCCGGCAGGCGCGGATCATCTTTTCAATCAGAACGTAGGTCTTGTCGTAGTCCGCCGTCAGGATGTCGTCGATATCCTTCAGATCGCGGTACGCTTCCCATCGAAGGGCGCAGGGCAGGTGGGCCAGCGTCTGGATGCAGGGGACCATCTCGATCCCGAAATCCGCCGCGTAAGCATCCAACTCCCGCAGCTCTTCCCGGGTGTATCGGCCGCGCATATAACCGAAATAGGGCTCGCCCTCCAGCTCGTAGGTATCCTCCGTGTACAGCATCAACGTATTGTGGCCCATCAGCGCCAGCTGGCGGATGATATCCTTCACCGTTTCCAGCGTGGGCACTGCATTGCGGGAGCAATCGATCATCAGACCGTTCCCTTCAAAAGCCGGGACCTGATCCAGCGCCAGTCCTTCCTCCTCCCCATGCTCGACCGCCAGGCCAAGCCCGCGGAAAAGATACGCCCGTTCGGAGTAGGCAATGGTGAGGGTGTTCCCCTCCTTTTTCACCGAAAGACCGGGCGTATCCCGCGGGAGCAGGCGGAGGGCAAGCCCCTCGTCGCCGCCGTCCGCTTCCAGCTGACGCAGAATCTCCCTGACGGCGGCGTCCGCCCCGGCGCTTTGAATTCTCAGTCCTGTCCGATTAATCATTTTCTATTTCTCTCCGTTTTCAAATGGATTTTACGGCTTCTCACTCCTGCCGCTTATGGAAAGCCCGGAATATCCCGAATATGCGCTCATTATAAAAGAACCGCCTGCCGGACGCAATAGATTTTTCGTCCTTTTTCTGGTACATTTGTTTCGTTTTCGGAATAATTTTCTCTTGTATTTTCTCTTTGTTCCCGTTATGATTAAGGACAGATTATCGCTGACGGGCACTGTTGGCGGGCGCTGCCCGCGGATATCGGCGGATGGAAGGACGGTCATGCATATGCCGGACATGCTGGTAAAACTGTACGAATTGGACCGATATGAGGACAACCGGAAGGCGCTCCAGACGCAGGGCGTCTCCATCCAGCCCGCCATGGCCGCTGATCTTGGCCGGGTTCAGCGTTGGATTACGGAGCATTTCGGCGAAGGCCGCGAAATCCTCGGCTTCGCCTACTACGACGCCACCGCCAAGGACTTTTTTGGGCCGACCGGTGTGGATGAAGCCGCCCGCGGTCTCGGCGTAGGACGGGCGCTGCTGCTCGCCACCCTGAAAAGCATGGCGGCAAACGGCTACGTCTATGCCATTATCGGCGGGGCCGGCCCTGTGAAATTCTACGAAACCTGCTGCGGGGCGGCCGTGATCGAGGGCTCCAGCCCCGGTTATTACCGCAATCTGCTTTGACCGGAGAGATGCGAAAGGAGAATTGCCCCATGTCTTTTGAGTGGCTCCACGAAAACCCCGCTGTCCTCCATGTGGGCACGATGGCCAACCGTGCGTACTACATCCCCTGCGCCGATGCGGCGGAGGCCCTGTCCCGGCCGGAGTTATCCTCCCGCGGCCGGCCGCTGAACGGGGATTGGCGGTTCCGGTATTATTCGAGCGTCCATGAGCTGCCGGCGGATTTTCCCTCCACGCTGCCGACGGAATGGGATACCATTCCCGTTCCCTCCGTCTGGCAGATGCAGGGCTACGACCGGCATCAATACACCAATATCCGGTATCCCTTCCCATACGACCCGCCTTACGTCCCCTGGGAGAATCCCTGCGGGCTGTATTCCCTCACCTTCGCCGACAAAGCGGACGGACTGCGCCGTTTTCTGTATTTCGAGGGGGTGGACTCCTGCTTCTACCTGTTTTTGAACGGGCGGTTTGTCGGCTACAGCCAGGTTTCCCATTCTCCCAGCGAATTCGACGTCACGGAGTATCTGCGGGACGGGGACAACGAGCTGTTGGCGCTGGTGTTGAAATGGTGCGACGGCAGCTATCTGGAGGATCAGGACAAGCTGCGGATGTCCGGTATTTTCCGGGACGTTTCCCTGCTCAGCCGCCCGGCCGCCCATGTACGGGATTATTTTGTCACGACCGAGCTGAACAAGGATCGCTCCTCGGCCGCGATACAGGTCACGCTGGAGAAGACGGCGCCGTCCCTCTCCGTCCGGTTGGCGCTGTACGCGCCGGACGGCGCGCTGCTCGCCGCTCAGGAGCCGGCCGGGGACGAAGCCGTTTTCCCGCTGGAGAATCCGATTCTCTGGAACGCGGAAGCTCCCCGGCTGTATACCCTGCTAATCGAAACCGCCGGCGAGGCCATTGCCCAGCGGGTGGGCGTCCGCCGGGTCGAGACCCGGGGCGGCGTCCTGCTGGTCAACGGCACGCCGGTCAAATTCCGCGGGGTCAACCGCCACGACAGCGACCCGGTGACCGGGTACGTCATCCGCCGGGAGCAGGCGATCCGTGACCTGCAGCTGATGAAGGAACATAATATAAACGCCATCCGCACCAGCCACTATCCCAACGCTCCCTGGTTTGTAGAGCTCTGCGCCGAATATGGCTTTTACGTCATCGCGGAAGCCGATCTGGAAACCCACGGCACGGTGGAGCTGTATAAGACGGACATCCCGTATGAGGCGAAATTCTCGCTGCTTGCCAACGATCCTCTGTTCCGCGAGGCAATCCTTGACCGGGTACAGCGGTGCGTGATCCGGGATAAAAACTGCGCCGCCGTCCTGCTGTGGAGTCTCGGCAACGAGGCGGGCTATGGAGAAAACTTCGAGCGCGCCGCCCGCTGGGTCAAAGAATACGATTCCTCCCGGCTGGTCCACTACGAGGGCAGCATTCATCCCGATCCCGCGCGGGAAAGCGACCGAAGCTTCATCGACGTGGGAAGCTATATGTACCCCACCTTCGCCGCCATTGAGGAATATTTTGCGGATGCCGACGCCAAACCGCTGGTGCTGTGCGAGTACATCCACGCCATGGGGAACAGCACCGGCGACGCGGAGGACTACTGGCAGGTAATGGAGCGTTACCCCGGCCTCTGCGGCGGTTTCGTCTGGGAATGGTGCGACCATGCGGTGGAGCTTCGCCGGGACGAAGAGGGAAGGCCCTGCTACGGCTACGGCGGCGATTTCGGGGAAGTGCTGCACGACGGCAATTTCTGCGTGGACGGCCTGGTTTCTCCCGACCGCGTTCCCCACACCAGCCTGATGGAGTACAAAAACGTCATCCGTCCGGCGCGCGCCGCCTGGGCGGACGAAGCGCATACCACCGTTATTCTCCACAATTATCTGGACTTTACGCCGCTGGATCAGGCGCTGACCGGGGAATACGAGGTCAGCCATAACGGCGTCGTGATCGAGACCGGACGATTCGAGATGCCCGCCGTTCCCCCCCATGAAACGAGGTTAGTCCCCTGCCCGGCCGGAAGCTTTCCCCCGGACGGCGACGTACGGCTTCGGCTGATCTACCGGCAAAAAACCGACGGAACGCTGACCAAAGCGGGGCTGGAACGCGGCTTCGATCAGCTGATAGTCCGCGAAGCGGCCCCCGTTCCACCCGCTTTGCAGGCAGGAGAGCTCTCTGGAGAGCTCCCACGAGCGCTCCAAGTCGAGGAAACGCCGCGCGCCTTCCGAATCGACGGCCCGGGCTTCTCCTATACCTTCAGCAAAAAGACCGGAACGATGGAGAGTATGAACCGGAACGGCAAGCCCTGTCTGGAAAAGCCCATGGAGTGGAATATCTGGCGCGCGCCGATCGACAATGATCGGGAGGTTCGCAAGCAATGGCAGGCCGCGGGCTTCGACCGCATAACGGTCCGTGTATATGAGACAGCCGCCCGTATGGAAAACGGACTGGCCGTCCTGCGCGCCCGGCTGATGCTCGGCGCGGCCGCCCTCCAGCGTATCCTCGACATTGACGCCTGCTGGACGGTGGACGCCGCCGGCATCGTAACCCTCGGCGCCCATTGCCGTCGGAATACCGACATGCCCTTCCTGCCCCGCTTCGGTCTCCGCCTGTTCCTGCCCGAAGACTGGGAACAGGTAAGCTACACCGGATACGGCCCGCAGGAAAGCTATATCGACAAGCACCATCTCAGCTGGTACGGCCGCTTCTTTTCCACCGTCGCCGGGATGCAAGTCGACTATATCCGCCCGCAGGAAAACGGCAGCCACTGGGGCTGCGCCGAAGCGGCGGTGACCGACGCCTCCGGACGAGGACTCCGCGCCGTTGGCGGTGCCCCCTTCTCCTTCAGCGTCTCCCCCTATACGCAGGAGGAGCTGACCCAAAAGGCGCACAATTATGAGCTGGAGACAAGCGGCATGACCGTCTGGTGCCTGGACGGCTTCCACAGCGGTATCGGCTCCGCGAGCTGCGGCCCGGCGTTACAGGAACAATATTCTCTGACAGCGGAAGCCTTTGATTTTTCCCTCACCCTCCAGCCGCTGGAGCCCTGATTTCACCGTTTCAAAACCGCCCTGCACGTTCCTGTGCAGGGCGGTTTTTTGCAGAAGGAACGGCGCGCATCCGTCGTTCATCCCATTCGATTTTCCATCCAGGCGGTAACGTCGTTTACGAATTCCTCCCGGTTCAGCTCGTTGTGCAGCTCATGCCGCGCACCGGGATACAGCTTGAGACTGAGATCCTTAATACCCGAAGCTTCCAGCCAGCCGCAAACCTCCCGCACGCCCTGGCCGTTGTTCCCGACCGGGTCCGCGTCCCCGGAAAGCAGGATGATCGGCAGTTCCCTGGGAATCCGGTCGCTCCATTTTCGGCCGGTCACGGCGTCCAGCAGATGGAACAGGTCGCGGAATCCGGCGTTGGTGAACACGAAGCCGCTGAAGGGATCATCGGCAAAGGGGCGGTATACCTCCGTATCCCTCGAAAGCCACTCGTGGCCGGTAACGACGTTCTCAAAATTTTTATTGTAATCCTTGAACGCCAGCTTATCCAGCAGCTTCCCCCTCCTTTTTCCTCCCCGGAACAGAATCATCACATTGGAAAGGAAGATGGCGACCTTCACCAGCCGGTTTTTCCCCGCGGTGCCGCAGCAAAGGTATCCGTTCAGCCCCTCCCCGTGACGAGAAACGTAAAAACGGGTAAGGAACGACCCCATGCTGTGACCGAGCAGGAAATAGGGCAGGTCCGGATACCGCTTCTGCAGTTCCGTCCGCAGCCCGTGCTCGTCCTCCATCATGTGGATATAGCCGTTTTTCGGTCCAAAATATCCCAGTTCCTCCGCGCTGGGCGCGGTCCGTCCATGGCCAAGATGGTCGTCCCCGCATACGACAAACCCACGGGCTGTCATCTGTTCCGCAAACCAGCGGTATCGCCCGATATGCTCGCTCATGCCATGGCAAATCTGGAGTACGGCGCGCGGTTCCCCGTCCGGCTCCCACAGGGTCGCCGCCACGGTATTGATCTCATTTGTGCTGGGAAAGGTGAATTCCGTCATTTTCGGCATGGGTTTTCTCCTCCTTTGGATGAACGGCTCGTTTCCTGGACGATTTATTCCCATTTTACAGGAACGGCGGAAACTTTACAAGCCCGAGACGGAGATTTTCCTGCCGCGCATCCCCTCTTTCCCTTTCCACGGAAAAGGCGGCGCTCTCTAGGAGAGCGCCGCCTCGGGCCGGGTCAGCAGCCGCAGCCGCTGTTACAGCGCATACGGTAAATGATGCGGACGATAACCAGCAGCACCAGCCAGACGACAGCCAGCGCAATGATGATCGGCAGGATGGCGATGATCGCCGCGGCTAACAGAGCGCCGACGATCAGCCCCACGCTGAAAATCAGCAGGCCGGCCAGCAAAGCGGTAATGACCGTCCACCAGCAGGTGGAAGACCGGCGGCTCCCGCAGGAGCAGGCGCAGCCTTCCCCATACAGGGAATCGCAGCCATTCAGCTTATCGCTCATGACGACTACTCCTTTCCAACTCGAACTGGAAAATCGGGCATATCGGAACGCCGTTTTTTAAGACCGCTTGTCCGATATGCCGGGAAACTGCCTTCCTGTCTATCCTATGCCGCGCTTGTCCAAAGGTGCGGACAACCAAACGCCGGCCGGCAGTTCTTTCCTTGCGGGAAAGGGCTGCCGGCCGGCGTGCCTAATCGTTTGCTTTGCCCGGGAACAAGAAAAAGTCCTGGGATATTCCGGGAACATTCCCCCATTCTCACATTATCCCTGCCCCTCCCGGCGCCCCTGGTTTTCGACCTGCCGGTCGATCGCCTCGGTCAGCCGGCGATAAGCCTCGTCCAGCGCCGTCCCCTCGAGCTGGGCGCCCGCCATGGTCAGATGACCGCCCCCGCCGAGGGCCTCCATCACCAGCTGAACATTAAAGTCCCCGAGAGATCGGGCCGAAATATTGACCCCGCCGTTTTCTTCGAAAAGGACAAAGGAAGCGTCCACCCCTTTTATGTACAGCAGCTCGTCCGCCGCCTGGGAGGCGGCGATCCGCATCTGCTTTCCGCCGCCGTCCCGGTCGCAGGCAATCGCCGCCCGTCCGTAAAGCTTCGCATGGGCCACAATATCGGTTTTCTCCTTGTATAGCTCCATGCTGCCGGCGAACAGGCGCTTGACCTCCACGGTATCCGCCCCCAGCCGGCGAAGGTAGGCGGCGGCTTCAAAGGTCCGCACCCCCGCCTTCATCACAAAGCTTCGGGTATCCAGCATGATACCGGCCAGCAGCGCCTCCGCATCCAGGCGGGAAACCACGCAGCCGGACAGGTACTGCACCAGCTCCGCCACCATCTCGGAAGCGGAGGAGGAATACGGCTCATGATAAAAGATCACCGCGTTGTCGATATGATCCACCATCTTGCGGTGATGGTCGATCACCACCACCGTCGCCGCCGCCTCATACAGCTTCAGGCTGTCCAGCATCCGGGGGTTGTGGGTATCGGTGACGATCAGCAGCGTCCGCCTGGTCACCAGCGGGAGCGCCTCCTCCGGTTCGATAAACAGATCGGCCCGGCCCGCGTCACGGTACCGGTCCAGCAGCTCAGGCGCGAGGGTCTGCCCCTTGCGGATTACTACATAAGCCGGCTTTCCAAGGCTGCGGACCGCCGAGGCCATCGCCGAAGCGGAGCCTACGCAGTCGAGGTCGGAGAAACGATGCCCCATGACCAGCACGTTGTCGCTGCCGTTCACCAGCTCCAGCAGGGCGGAGGCCACCACCCGGGTGCGCACCTTGGTGCGCTTTTCCACCCCTTTGGAGACCCCGCCGTAGAAATCAAAGCCGTTGCGGGTTTTGACCGCAGCCTGGTCGCCGCCCCGCCCAAGCGCCATTTCGATCGCCTGCCGCGCCATTCCCTCCGACTCCCGCAGGGTCTCCCCCTGCCCTACGCCGATGGACAGGGTGACGCACTGATGGTCGCCGGTCTGCACCGCCCGCACCCGGTCGAGAATGTCGAACCGGGAATCAATCATGGGCTGCAGGTGACGCTGCTCCACCAGCAGAAGGAACCGGTCGCTGCTGTATTTCCGCAGCACCCCGGTGGTAGCGGAAACCCAGTCCTCCAGCAGGGTTTCCACCCGGCCGGAAAGCTGCGCCCGCTCACTGTCCCGCGCATTCTGAAGCAGCTCGTCCATATTGTCGATGTACAGCAGGATGACGGCCGGACGGCTGAGCGCGTATTCCTCCGCGATATCCTTCAGCCGGGTATCCTCCACATAATACAGCACCGTCAGATCGGCGTCCCGCACCGGAACCCGGCCGGCGAACACCGTATATTTCCGCCCATGGTATTCCGCGTCCGCCGACTGCTTTCGCGTCAGCTCGGACGGGGAGAGTCCATCCGTCAGGATCGAGAGCGGACTGCCGTACACGTCGATCCCATCCAGCACCTCGCTGCGGAACCGTTCGTTGTACCAGATCACCTCGCCGTCCGCGTTGCTCACCACGACCGGCAGGGGAAAGGCGGATAACGCGTCCTGTTCGGTCTGATCCAGAACGCCCGCGACCCGCGAGAGGTAACGGCGGATATCCCGGTTCATCCGGCTCAAGCGCATTGCGGTAAAGAGGATAGCCGCCCCCGCCAGTCCAAGCTCTATGTAAAACGCGATCCGGTTGAGAAAAAATGTCACGCCGACCGTCAGCAGCAGCACAACGGTCAGCAGAACCACCGCCGGCGTCACGCTCCAGAAAGGCTTTCTTTTTGCAGGTTTCATGGATTCCCCTCCCTCCATCGGCCAAGGCGGACGAAACGGGCGGAACCGGGCGGGATCCCGCCCGGTCGCGTCCTCTTCGGTATCGCGGGGTCAGCCCCGCGGCGGATTATACGTCCATGGACGATTACACGTCCATGATGATCGGTAGAATCATCGGGCTGCGCTTGGTTTTCTGGAACAGCATATGGGACAGCTCATCCCGTACCTTGCCCTTCATCGTGGTCCAGTCGTAAGCATGCTCGCGGCAGCAGGTCTCCAGCACGTCCCGGGCGATCGTCTTGGCGTCGTCGATCAGCTTCTCCGCCTCCCGCACATAGACGAAGCCGCGGGAAACGATATCCGGACCAGCCACTACCGTGCCGGATTCGGGATCGATTGCCGCCACCACCACGATCAGGCCGTCCTCGGCCAAGTGCTTGCGGTCGCGGAGCACGATGCTCCCCACGTCGCCCACGCCGAGGCCGTCCACCAGTACGCGGCCGGCCTGTACGCTGCCGACCACCTCCATCTTGTCGGGGGTGATCTCCACCACCTTGCCGATATCGCCGATCAGCACGTTCTGCGCGGGCATTCCCATCGAGCGGGCCAGCGCGGCGTGCTTTTGCAGATGCTTCTGCTCGCCGTGGACCGGGATAAAATACTTCGGCCGGGTCAGACCGTGGATGATTTTCAGCTCGCCCTGGCAGGCGTGGCCCGAAACGTGCACGTCGTACATCCGCTCGTACACCACCTCGCAGCCCCGCTTCATCAGCTCGTCGACCACCTTGCCCACCGTCTTTTCATTGCCGGGAATGGGGGTGGCGGAAATAATGATGTAATCCTCCGGGCCGACCTCCACCTTCCGGTGGTCGGAAAAGGCCATCCGGGACAGGGCGGACATCGGCTCGCCCTGGGAGCCGGTGGTGATCAGCGTGACCTTCTCCTTCGGGTACCGGTTGATGGTGTCGATGTCGATGATCACGCCGTCCGGTACCGTCAGGTAGCCCAGCTCGGTCGCGATGCCGACCACGTTGATCATGCTCCGCCCGGAGACGGCGACCTTCCGGCCGTCCTTCACCGCCGCGTCGATGATCTGCTGGATGCGGTGGATATTGGAGGAGAAGGTCGCGATAATCAGCCGCTTGCCCTCCGCCTTTTTGAAGAGGTTGGCGAAGCTTTCCCCCACCACCCGCTCGCTCGGGGTGTAGCCCGGACGCTCCGCGTTGGTGGAATCGGCCATCAGCGCCAGCACGCCCTCGTTCCCCAGCGCGCCGAAGCGGGCAAGGTCGATCATGTTGCCCAGAATGGGCGTCGTGTCGATTTTGAAGTCGCCGGTATGCACCACGTTTCCGATCGGAGTACGGATGCCCAGAGCAACCGCGTCCGGAATGGAATGGTTGACGTTGATGAATTCCACCGACACCTTTCCAAAATGGATCACATCCCCCGGCTTCACCACATTCAGCGTCACCTTGCCGGCCAGCCCGTGCTCGCGGAGCTTGGACTCCACCAGCGCGAGGGTCAGACGGGTGCCGTACAGGGGCAGGTTCACCTGCCCCAGCAGGTAAGGCAGGCCGCCGATATGGTCCTCATGCCCGTGGGTAAGGACGATGCCCTGAATCCGGTCGCGGTTCTTTTCCACATAGGTAAAATCGGGCAGGACGATATCCACCCCGAGCATTTCCTCATCCGGGAACGCCATACCGCAGTCGATCAGGAACGCATCGTTTCCATACTCAAACATGGTGATGTTTTTCCCGATCTCGTTCATGCCGCCAAGCATGGTCAGGCGGATCGGGGTAACCGGCGCCTTCGGCCGCCCGCGGCGGCCCTTCCCCTGCGTCCGGTTCCCGCTGGAAGCCGCCGTATTGGGGCTGGCGGCGTTCTGTGCGGCAGGGACTTTTCCAGCCGCCGGTTTGCGGGGACGGCCCCGGTTCCCGGCGTTCGACGGCCGGCCGGCCGGCTGGGTATCCGCCGCAGGCGAAACGGCGCTTTCCGCCCCGCCGTTCTTCTTTGCCGCCGCGCTGCTTTCCACCGGCTTCGCGGATTTCCCCTCGTTCCGGCCGCGTCGGGCGCCGGAACGTGGGGGCGTCTGCGGCTCCGTCTGCCGGTTCATTCCGCCGCCGTTATTCTTTTTTTCTTCTGTTGTCACAAATAATCCTCCGTTTCCTGGCGGGACGCGCCCGCCGTACGACCGTCCTTCTTTCCAAAGACGGCGCGATCCCCTTTAAGGACGGGAAATTCCTTTCGTATCCGTTTGCCGGGCCTTCTTTCCCGAAAGGCGGAAAGGCGTACAGGCATACGGGAAAAAGAGCCCCACGCACCGTGGGGCCGTTCCTTACTCCGTGCATTCTATTGGTCCGAACACATCTTTCAAAAGGCCCGCGGAGTCCGCAGACGCATTTCCCCGGGGTAAACCGACCACATCATGCAGAACAGTATCCCGCCGGAAAGCCGGGCGGCCCTTTGTACGGCCATCCGGAAGCCTGTGCCCCAACAACAGGCGCAACCAGGGAAAAGGCGAGGTTCTACATTTCGTCCAATATATATTACTTTGTTTCGTTCGTAATGTCAAGGGAAACCGCGTTCAGCTTCTCCTCCAGCTCGCCGCAGAGCTCGGCGGCCATCTCGGTATCGGCCGCTTCCGCGATCAGGGTGAGATTTTTTCCTCGTTTGGAGGGCCGGACCAGCAGCGTTCCCTTTTTCAGTCGAAGACGGGCTCCCTCCCCCGCCTCCGCCCGTCCGCTTCCTTCGGAAAACCTTCGGAGCAGGCGGCCGGGGTTCGCCCCGCACGGGATGGTTTTGGTCGCTACCGCAAAGCCGGGCAGGCGAGCGGCCAGCTCCGCCAGAGACAGGCGGCGGGACTTCATCGCGTACAGCACCCGCACGGCCATCATCAGCCCATCCCGGATCCAAAGCTGCGCGGCCGCGAGCTTCCGGGCCTCAGCGTCCCCCTTATCCGCCGGGCAGAGGTAATACCGTCTCACCCGCCGGCCAAGCGGTTCGGCGAGCTGGTCGATTACCATCGGCGCGTCGTATGGCACCGCCACATCCCCGCCGTTTTCCAGCTCCAGCAGACAGCACAGGGCGAGCACCTGCTCCGGCCAGAGGTACCCGGTCTCCTCGTCGAACAGCGACAGCCGCCGGCCCTGCGCCCCGAGGTGGAGCCGCACGCCTTCCGGCTCGCCGTCCTCCGCCGGGATGCAGCCCATGGTAGTCAGCACCGAAGACAGCAGCCGCACACATTCGTAATCCGAGCCTTTGACCGTCACCGCCATGCCGGAAAGGCCCATCGGGGCCATGCTGATCAGTTCCTGACGGTAAAGCTGCTGCATGGAAGACATGTCGGTCAGCTCCCGCACGCTGTCCCACCCCGCCCGGGCAAAATCGCCGCCGGCCAGCCGCGCCTCGATTCCCCGTTCCATTGACCGGGGAGCCGGAAGCCCGCCCTCCGATACCAGTCGGATACAGGCTTTCGGCCCGCCCCCGATATACACGCCGGTATGAATCCGGCTAAAATTCACAAAATAATCGAACTGCGGCCCGATGCACGCGCCGAAATCCCAGACGGTTCCCCCCGCCGAAAGGACGCCCGCATTCAGGGCCATTTTCAGCGCGGCGGCGGCGTGGTCATTCGCGCAGCCCACCGCCACCTTCTCGCCCCGGGCCAGACTGCCGACCGCCGCGCCCAGCCGGGCGCAGAGCTCCGGCGTCAGCTCCACGCCGGTTTCCCCGGTCATCCCCGCGTCGTCGAACACCATGCAGGGACCACAGCCCTCCCGCACATTGTCCCGCAGGACGGTGTTGCTCTCCACCTGCTTGTCCGGCCAGATTTTGATATCGGGGTACACGGCGGCGTATTCCCCCACCACGCTGCCCGCGCCCACAGCCGATCCTTCAAACAGGGAAGCCCCCCGCCGAACGGATGCCGCGTGACAGAGAAGCGCGCCGGTCAGCGCCGCCCGCTCCCCCACATACGCGCAGCCGAGCAGGATGGAATCCCGCACCTTTGCTCCCGCGCCGACGCAGCAGCCGTCATCCAGCACCGCAAAGGGGCCGATCTGCGCCCCCGAGCCGATGCTGACCCCTTCGCCGATATATACCGGCGGGGTAAGGATATATTCCCCCTCCGGCCGTCCCGTCCGGCAGAGCACCCCGTCCCGCGGGGCGGGAAAACTCTGCAGCTTTCCCTCCAGCATATCCCGCTGGGCGGAACGATAGGCCGACAGGGAGCCGATATCACACCAGTACCCTTTCGCCTCATAGGCGTACAGGGGCATTCCCTTCTCCAGCATCTTTGGAAAAAGGTCCTTCGCAAAATCGTATTCTCCTTCCTCCGGAACCAGCGCAAGCGCCTCGGGAGAGAGAAGGTAAATCCCCGTGTTGGCCGCGTCGGTCACCGCCTGCGCCCAGCCCGGCTTTTCCACAAAGCCGACCACCCGGCCCTCCGCGTCGTACCGCACCAGCCCGTATTCCCGCGGGTCCTCCACCCGGGTGACCAGCAGCGTCGCGGCCGCGCCGCTTTTCCGGTGGAACCGGGCGGCGGCCGCGAGGTCGAAATCGGTCAGCGCGTCCCCGCTGATCACCAGGAGCGTCTCTCCGTCCGTCAGGCGGCCGACCGCGCCCCGGACGCTCCCCGCCGTGCCAAGAGGGGCGTCCTCCACCGCGTACCGCAGAGATATTCCCTTGTATCGCTCCCCAAAATGCTCCGAAATCGCCGAAGGGAGATACCGCAGCGTCACTGCCGCGTCGGTCACCCCATGCCGGCCGAGCAGATCGAGGATATATTCCATCATCGGACGGCCGCAGAGCCGCGCCATCGGCTTTGGAAGATCGCAGGTCAGCGGCCGCAGCCGCGTCCCCTCGCCCCCCGCCATGATTACCGCTTTCATTGTCATACCGTCATGCCCATTCCTTTCCCACTGCAAAAATCATATTTCCCGCCGGTACAGCCCGGCGGGCTTTGTCGGGGATAGTATTGACCGCACGCCAGCGGTTTATCGCCCTTGAAAAGAAAAGATGGGAAAGTTTCGCCGGCGGACGCTTGTGCCGGCGGGGAATTTTGATTATAATGAAGGCTGACCGCCCTGACGCGCGGCCTATTTCGATCAGGAAAGTAGGAGATTTTCTCCATGAAGCATGTGGAACTGTTCACCGACGGCGCCTGCTCCGGCAATCCCGGTCCCGGCGGCTGGGGCGCCATTCTGCGGTATAACGGGCGGGAAAAGGAGCTTTCAGGCGGCGAGGCCCGCACTACCAACAACCGGATGGAGCTGACCGCCGTGATCGAAGGACTTGCCGCCCTGAACGAGACCTGCTCGGTCACCCTGACCAGCGATTCCAAATACGTGATCGACGCGATCCAGAAGGGCTGGGCGCGGGGATGGAAGCGGAACGGCTGGCGGAAGGCGGACAAAAAGCCCGCCCTGAACGCCGACCTGTGGGACCGCCTGCTTACCCTGCTGGATATCCACGACGTAAAGCTCGTCTGGGTGCGCGGACACCAGGGTCATCCGGAAAACGAGCGCTGCGACCAGCTCGCCGTCGCCGCGGCGGAACGGTTCAAATAGGGTTTACAGGCACGAATAAGTGGGCGGCCGCCCTTTTACCAGAATGATACATTGTATATAAATATTCTAAATATATTGCGCGTTATTCTTTTGAATTTTCACAAAATTCCGGGCAGTATTCTTGACAAGCCCCCCAATTTATGGTACGATTTTAAAGTCGATCAGCAAAAGAGCGTAGAAATTCGGCCGGATTTCTACGCTCTTTTTTTGTGGTCTTCGCAGGTTTCAGGCAGCTTTTCCTCGGATAAAGACTCCAAAATACACATCTATCGGGAGGAATTATGAACCAGTCGGAAAACAGTCGGTTTTTAGGAGAAGCGAAAATTCCAAAGCTCATGCTGAAATTTTCGCTCCCCTGCGTACTCTCTCTCCTGGTCAGCGCGCTTTATAATATCGTTGACCAGATATTTGTTGGAAACAGCGAGTTGAGTACTCTCGGAAATGCGGCGACGGGCGTTGTGTTCCCGATATTTATTATCGCACAGGCCTTTGCGTGGTGCTACGGCGATGGATGCGCCGCCTATCTGAATATCTGCCAGGGTAAAAAGGATACGGAAAACGCCCCCAAAGCCATCGGCGCCGGAATCACGATAACGCTGATCACCAGCCTCGTTCTGATCGCTGTTTTCTTTCCGCTGAAAACGCCGCTTTTGACGTTGTTCGGCGCCTCGGAAAACAGCATAGGGATGGCTGTTGAATATTTCAATATCATTCTTGCCTTTTTCCCGGTCTATATGCTTTCCAACATGATGAACGCCGTCATCCGCGCGGATGGAAGCCCCGCATGGTCTATGGCCTCTATGCTGGCGGGAGCGCTTGTCAATATTCTTCTCGATCCGGTCTTTATTTTCGGATTGCATTGGGGGATGACGGGCGCCGCTCTCGCTACGGTGATCGGTCAGGTCATATCCTTTGTAATCACCCTTGTCTATTTCTTCCGTACCAAAACCTTTAAGCTGACCCTCAAAAGCTTTATCCCCAGTTTCCGGTCGTTTTCCAGCGCTTTGCAGCTGGGCGTTTCTTCCTTTATTACGCAGATGACGATTGTCATCATTTCGCTTGTCTGCAACATTATGCTTGCAAAGTACGGCGCGCAATCCCAATACGGCGTAGACATTCCCATTGCTGTTATCGGCATAGAAAGCAAGGTCTTTACCGTCGTTATCAATCTTGTCGTTGGGATCGTTCTCGGCTGCCAGCCGATCATCAGCTACAATATGGGCGCCGAAAAGTACGACCGGGTAAAGAAAACCTATCGGCTGATTCTGCTTTGTACGGTCGTTATCGGCGTTGCTTCCACACTGCTGTTTGAGCTGGCTCCCCGCGCTGTCGTCGGCATCTTCGGAACGCCCACCAATATTCCCAATCCGGACGATTATTGGATCTTCGCCGAAAAGACATTCCGTATATTCCTGGCGCTGGTCACCTTTACCTGCATTATAAAAATGTCCTCTATCTTTTTCCAGGCCGTGGGAAGGCCCGTACGCGCCGTTGTGGCTTCCATGATAAGGGATATCGTTTGCTTTATTCCCCTCATTATTTGTCTGCCAACCGTCTTTGGCATCGAAGGAATCCTGTTTGCGGCCCCCGCCGCCGACCTGATTGCGATGCTTGTCGCCGCAGCGCTTACCGTCACCTTTATGAAAACTTTGCGAAAGGGCGGCGGCAACAACGTTGCCGCCGAGAAATAGGGCGTCATTTTTCTCCCCTTAACAACGGATTGCCCCACCCATTCGCTAAAAACCGCACGTTTGGAAACCGCGAGGACATCTTCGGTAAAAGACGAACCGTACCGTCGGTGATAAAATGAAAAGCGACAATCGTGGCACGCTGGATTCCACGTACGAAAGATGAGATATACCGAATGAGAATAGGAAAACGAATGGGCGTTCTTTTTCTTGCCGGCGCGCTGTCCGCCGGGCTACTTTGTTCCGGATGTCGGGACGGAGAAAACGTCTCCAGGCCGGGGAACGGCTCCGGAATAAAGGAGGATTCCGATACCGTGGATTTGATTGTGAATGGGACGATGCAAGCCAAAATCTTATACGATACGGACGACGCCTCGTCCATGACCGCCGCTTATCAAATCAACGATATTTTGAAAAACGTAACCGGCCTGCCCCTGCCCTACATGGAAAATGTGCGGGCAGATGAAACGGTACCGGACGACGGCGGAGTGGAGATTCTGGTCGGAGAAACCAACCGGGCGGAATCCTCCCAGCTAAGCAACGATCGGCGTGACTATGGGATTGGCGTCATAAACAACAAGGTTGTGCTTTTCAGCGCAATTGCCGAAGGGCTTGACAAAACGGTAGAGGCGTTTGAACAGATTGCCAAGCAGTATTACGACGGCTCCAGCCTGCGGCTGCCGAAAGATTTGCTGATAATAGAAAACCTTCCATTACCAGACTTAGGCGCGGCCAAATTCACGCTGAAGCCCGGGCATCAGTACATCGGCTATGTGAAAACACTGTTTGAATACGACGTGTACGACGGCCACGCCATCGTCGAGGGCGGAACCTTCGACGGAACCTATTATTATACAGCAATGATCGATCACACGGCGGATCCGGAGACCACCTATCTTTTTAAGTTTGATCTTAGGGGGAACCTGGTCGCGCAGAGCCCAAAGCTGGCGCTAGATCATGCCAACGATATTACCTATGTAAAAAAGTGGAACGCGCTGTTAGTCAGCCACTGCCAGTCGACCGACGGACATTACAGCCGCTATTCCCTGGTGAACCCGGACACCTTCGCCGTCACCAAAATGGAGGACCTGCCAAATCCCTTTTTCGGGATGGGTTACTGTGAACAGCGGGATAGCTTCGCCTCCGCACGTTGGGAAGGAGAAACCATCGACCTCTGGAACGGCGACCTGTCTCACCGGCAATCCTTTTCGGTAAATACGCCTCCGGGAACGTCGCAGGGAGTCGCCGCCGACGCGAATTATCTGTATTTTGTCCGGTGCAACCCCAACTCGGTGGAGGTGTACGACTGGGATGGAAACCACGCATTCAATATTCTGCTGAATACGCTTATGGGCGAACCGGAACATATCTCCATCGTGGACGGCGTAATGTACATCGGCGGCAACAACAGCACCTGGACAGGCGGTCACTTCTCCTATGTTGAGCTGGCGGATGTTACCGGGAACAGCGCAGCGGATGCGAAGACCCCGTGAACCGACTGCTGGAAGGCTGGCCGTTTCACCTGGACGGAATCCAGCATGATCGGGACGACGTCTCCGCCATGACCACCGCGTATCACATCAACGGTATCCAAAAAGCGTAACCGATTAAACGAACTCCATGTGCAGGAGGGCGCAGTATCCGACGACGCGCCGGAGACCTTGTACAGCGAACGGGGGACCCAGTTGAGGAAGACGTCCCCGGCCGGCAACGCCATTCTCCCGACGGCACAGCCGGAAGACGGTTACACAATATGAACTTTTTTCAGAGGGGCGCTGCAAAACGAAATCGTTGCAGCTTCCCTCTGTTCGTTATTTCACCGCGCTTGCCCATGCCTATTTTCCAATAGAAACCGTTCCCTTCCCTATTTCCTCCAACGAGAAGAAAAAACGCATATATTGGACAAAAAAGCCCCCTGCGCCCCACGAAAATTTTTCGGTTTATGTCTTGAAATATACACCAAAGAGGTATATATTAATTGCAGAAAGCAAACACTAGCGGAAAACGGCGAAATTTCCGCCCTGATTTCATCCCCGTGTGCGAAAGAAACCACGTGGCGAAAAAACGCCGTGGTGGAGAAATCCACCGAGGGAGAATTCCCCCATTTCCTCCAATCCATAGAAAGCCGGTGAAACAAATGGCTACTCGCTTTGTATACGCAGACAACGCCGCGACCACCCGTCTCCTTCCCTCGGTGCTGGAGGCCATGACTCCCTATCTGACGGAAGAATACGGCAACCCTTCCTCCCTGTACAGCTTCGGCCAAAGCTCCCGACAGGCGGTGGACAGGGCCCGCGAAACTGTAGCCCGCTGCCTGAACTGCCGTCCGGACGAGGTGTTCTTCACCTCCGGCGGAAGCGAAGCCGACAACTGGGCGATCAAGATGACCGCCGAAGCCCTGTCGAAAAAGGGAAAGAAGCATATTATTTCCACGGTTTTCGAGCATCATGCGGTGCTCCACACCCTCGATTCCCTGAAAAAGCATGGGTTTGAAATCACTCTTCTGCCGGTTTACGATAATGGCGTCGTCCGGGTAGAGGATGTGAAGGCTGCGCTGCGGCCGGACACGGCCCTGGTCAGCGTGATGTTCGCCAACAACGAAATCGGCACCATTCAGCCTATCGCGGAGATCGGCGCCCTCTGCCGGGAGGCCGGGGTGCTCTTCCATACCGACGCAGTGCAGGCCGTCGGCCATGTGCCGGTGGATTTCGCCGGGATGAACATCGATATGCTTTCCCTGTCCGCCCACAAGTTTCATGGCCCGAAGGGGATGGGTGCGCTGATCCTGCGAAAAGGGGTGCGCTTTGGCAACCTGATCGACGGCGGTGCACAGGAAAAGGGCCGCCGCGCCGGCACCGAAAACACCGCCGGTATCGTCGGCCTGGCCAAAGCGATGGAGCTGGCCTGCGGCTCCATGGAAGCCAACACGCCCCGGCTGACCGCCATGCGGGACCGGCTGATCCACGGTCTCCTCTCATCGGTGGAGCGCTGCCGGCTGAACGGCGACCCGGTCCGACGTCTCCCCGGCAACGTCAACATCAGCTTTGAAGGCATCGAAGGCGAGAGCCTTCTCCTGATGCTGGATTTCAAAGGTATCTGCGCGTCCTCCGGGTCGGCCTGCACCTCCGGGTCGCTGGACCCCAGCCACGTCCTGCTCGCCATCGGCCTGCCCCACGCAGTGGCCCACGGCTCCCTCCGACTGACCCTGTCGGAGGAAACCACCGAGGAGGATATCGACTACATGCTGGCGGAAATTCCTCCCATCGTCCGCCGTTTGCGGGATATGTCCCCCCTGTGGGAGCACATCCTGAAGGGCGAAACGGTTGAATAAAGCGAATTGTCATCCGTTAACAGGTTAACAGAAACAGCAACGCAAAGAAAGAAGGAATTCATATGGCAGCATTCTACAGCGATAAAGTTATGGATCATTTCACCAATCCCCGCAACGTGGGCGAAATCCCGGATGCGGACGGCGTCGGGGAAATCGGCAACGCCAAGTGCGGCGACATCATGAAAATGTACATCAAGGTGAAGGACGGCCGGATCGCCGATGTAAAGTTCAAGACCTTCGGCTGCGGCTCTGCGATCGCCACCAGCTCGATCGCCACCGAAATGATCATGGGGCAGACGATCGAGGACGCGCTCAAGCTCTCCAACAAAGCGGTGGTGGAAGCGCTGGACGGCCTGCCTGCCCATAAAATCCACTGCTCGGTTCTGGCGGAGCAGTCGATCAAGGCCGCCATCGCGGATTATTACCGCCGGCAGGGGATTGATCCAACCCCCATCGTAGGCGAGCTCCCCGACCCCGACGTGGAGGTCTGCCACCTGTAAAAAAGCTTTCTGGTGTACGAAACGTAGCGGTACAGAAATAATAGTGGCGTGAAAAGCTTTTCACGCCACTATTATTTAGTCTTTGGCATTTATAACATTTATGGAATGTGAGAGGTTATCCTTTTCCTATCCATCCAAAAGCAATAAAAAAATAGAAATACCAAGAAAAATACTGTTCCCCCAAAATATATAATTTGCTGAATCTTTGTGTATTGAAGATTGGAGATAAATACTCCTTCATTTTCATTGGCCGTCAAAATATAGAACACGGAGGGCTTCCCTTGTCCAAACGATCCTCTTTGTCTAATAAGGGCCATATCCGCGCCCTTCGCCGCGGCTTCCTTGACACCGTCCCGCTCGGGATCGGCGTCACCATTTACGGCCTGGTTTACGGGATGATGGCGCGGCAGGCCGGTATTCCGCTTTGGATGACGCTCGGCATGTCCCTGATCGTGTTCGCCGGCTCCTCCCAGATGGTGGCGGTGGAGATGCTCGCTTCAGGCGCGGGCCCGCTTTCCACCATGCTGACCATTCTGGTGGTCAACCTCCGGCATATCGTGATGGGGACGGATATCGCCCGCTTTATCCCGGGGGCCGGAAAAAAAGAACGGGCGCTCACCGCCTTCTTCCTCACCGACGAGGCCTATGCCGTCAGCTATACTCATTTCCAGCACGATCTTTCCGGCGGCGCGCGGTATGTGCTGGGCTGCGGGTTGAATATCTACCTGTTCTGGGGCGTTTCCGGCGTGCTCGGCTATCTGGGCGGGAATCGGCTTCCTCCGGCCCTGGAGCCCGCCTTCGGCTTTGCGATGGCGGCCGCCTTCCTGTCCATGCTGGTGCCGATCATCCGGGACCGTCCCACCCTCGCCGCCGTACTTACCGCGGCAGCAGTTTCCGTGGCGGGAAGCCTCTGGCTTCCGGGAAAATGGTACATTCTGCTGGCCGCTTTCGCGGGCAGCGCGGTCGGTTTCCTGCTTGACCGGAAGCCGGTGGGTTCCGAACCGCCGGCCGAAGCCGGGAACGATCGGAAAAAAGGAGGGGAGGCCGTATGACCACGCCCGAATACCTCGTTGTGCTGCTCTGCTGCGGCGTCGCCACCTACCTGACCCGAATGCCCGCGCTGGTGCTGTCGGAGAAAATCCGTATTCCGGAAAAGGCCCGGCGGTTTATGCGCTTTATCGGCCCGGCGGTAATCACCGCCCTGATCGCCCCCGCCGTCTTTCTCCCGGACGGGGCGCTGGACCTTCATCCCATCCGGAACAGTTATCTGCTTTCCGCCGCCGCGACCGCGCTGGTCGCGTACTTCACCAAGAAGAGCCTGCCCGCCATCCTGACCGGGGTAGGAACCGCCTTTCTTCTCTCGCTGCTGTAACAGGAACCGGCTTCCCCGCGTATACTGGAGCAGAGACGCATCCCGTCTGCGTGTAAAGGAGGCCGTCGTTAAGCATGAAAGGGACAGAGAATGCGGGTGTTGCCGGCGAATACCAGGTCGCCATGCGGACGCCGCTGGGAAATGAACAGGGCCGGCTCACCCTGAAGGACGCCGACGGCGTCCTAAGCGGCTCAATCCGCGCTATGGGCGCGGTCAACCACTTTGCCGGTGGCCGGACGGACGGCGCCCATTTTTCCTTTCAGGGAATACTCCGGTTCGGTTTCCTGAAAATCCCCTATTCGGCGCGGGGAGAGATACGGGGCGATACGCTCACCGCGGCTGCGGATACCCGCTACGGCTCCTTTTCCCTACAGGGAAAACGGATTAGAGACAAATATAAATAGAAAAGCAAACCGGCAGAAAGGCCCTTTGCGCCGTGATAGGGAGCAAAGGGCCTTTCTGTTGGTTTTTCCGGTATAGGCCCGCCTTTCTTGGGCCATACTGAAAAAGCATCCGGGCATACGTCAGGAAAAGAAAAGGACGGAAAAGGCAGGGCAGGAAGAACCAGTAGGGCCGAAGAGCCGGAAGGGCAGAAAATGAATTTTTTCTTATCTTCCGGTTTTTCTCTTGTCAACGGCGTAATCCCGTGCTATACTTAATATAGTTTTGAAAACAAGATATCAAATTTCTTGTATATTCTCAATTCGTAACCGCAAGGAGGAGATTGGCTTTGACAATGGATACCAAGCTGAAAGGCTCATTCTATACCATCAGTGAGGAAATCGGCAACGCCGTGACCCATGGGGTGGGGGCGCTGCTGGCGGTCGTGGGGACGATCGTACTGCTGGCCCACTCGGTGGGCGATCCGCTGAAAATGACCGCCTCCGCCATTTATGGGGCGAGCATGATCCTGCTGTTCAGCATGTCTTCGCTTTATCACTCCCTGGTGAATGAACGGGCGAAAAAAATCCTGCGGGTGTTCGACCATTCCACCATCTTTCTGCTGATCGCCGGAACCTACACCCCCTATACTCTGATCGCCCTGAACGGTCCGGTGGGCTGGACGATCTTCGGAGTCGTATGGGGAACCGCCCTTTTCGGCATCATCCTCAACCTGATCAGCGTGGAGCGTTTCAAAAAAATCTCCATGGTGTGTTATCTTGCCAGCGGCTGGTGCGTCGTTTTCGCCATCGTGCCGCTGGTACGGGCCATGGACTGGCCGGGCATCTTCCTTCTGGTGCTGGGCGGCGTGCTGTATACGGCCGGCATCCCCTTCTACCGCAACAAGTCGGTGCGATATTTCCATATGATCTGGCATTTTTTTGTTCTGGCCGGCGCCGTCGCTCAGTTTTTCAGCATTCTGTTTTATGTGTTGTAACCATGCAAAGGAAGCTGTTGTAAAAAATATCAATATCGTTCCGGCAGAGGAAAACCACTTGCGGGCCGCAGATCGCGGCCCGCAATCGGTTTTTCCAAGGGCTTGTTACAGCCCCTTTTCCCTATTTCAGCGTCACGACCGTCACGCCCGTCTCCCCCTCGCCGTATACGCCGAGCCGGAAGCTCTTCACCGACGGATGGGTTCGCAGATGCTGCTGTACCGCGGCGCGGAGAGCACCGGTTCCCTTGCCGTGGATGACCGTCACCTGGTCGATTCCCGAGAGCACCGCCTCGTCCAGAAAACGATCCAGCTCTAGGATGCCCTCGTCGGTCATCAATCCACGGAGGTCGACCTCCATCCGCGCCTCCCGCTGTGCGCGGGAGGTCACGCCCCGCACCGCCCGGTCGGAAGGCCGGGCCGTCGGCCCGCCCTTGCCGGAAGCGGCCGCCGGCCCCTTGTCGGCAATCAGACGAAGATTGCCGACCGGCACCCGGGTCTTAATGATCCCGGCCTGCACCTGCACGGTTCCGCTGTCATCCGGCGGAGAAAGCACCACGCCCTTTTTGTCGATATCCACGATCAGCACCTCGTCCCCCGCCTGCAGCGGCCGGGGCAGAGTGTAGCTTTGCGGTTTCTTTTTTGCAACCGGATCGACGGCCTCCTCCACTGCCCGCAGGCGGGAACGGAGCTGGCTTTTGGCCTCCTGCGCCTTCATGGCGAATTCAGCCGCGTTCTTCTGCTTGCGCAGCGCGTCCAGCTCGTCCATCAGCCGTTCCGCCTCGGCCCGGGCCCGCTCGACAATCCGCCGGGCTTCGCCCCGCGCCTGATCCAGCTCCTTTTCCCGCAGCCGGTCGAGCTCCTCCAGCTCCGCTTGCGCCCGCTGTCCGGCGGCCTGCGCCTGCGCCCGCATGAACCGCGCCTCGGACAGCTCCTTTTCGAGGTTCTGCCGCCGTTCCTCCAGCGTGACCACCACATCCTCCAGCCGCCGGTCGTCGCCGGAGACCAACGCCCTGGCGCGCTCCACCAGCGCGGGGTCCATCCCCAGCCGCTCGGAAATGGCGAAGGCGTTGGACCGTCCCGGTACCCCGACCAACAGCCGATAGGTGGGCCGAAGGGTCGCCACATCGAATTCGCAGCTTCCGTTTTCCACCCCCGGCGTATGGATGGCGTAAGCCTTCAGCTCAGCGTAATGGGTGGTCGCAGCGACCCGCGCCCCCTGCTCCCGCAGCCGTTCGAGGATAGCGATGGCGAGGGCCGCGCCCTCTACCGGATCGGTGCCCGCTCCCAGCTCGTCCAGCAGAATCAGGCTGCCCTCCCCCGCCTCCCCGAGGATGTGAATGAGGTTGGTCATATGGGCCGAGAAGGTGGACAGGGACTGCTCGATCGACTGCTCATCCCCGATATCGGCCAGCACCTGCCGGAAAACCGAAAGGGTGCTGCCGTCGCTGACCGGGGGCATCAGACCGCACATCGCCATCAGGGAGAGCAGGCCGAGGGTTTTCAGCGTCACCGTCTTGCCGCCGGTGTTCGGACCGGTGATGACCAGCGTATCGAACGCCCCGCCCAGCTCGACGTCGATCGGCACCGCCTTTTTGGGGTCGATCAGGGGATGGCGGGCCCGGCGGAGAAGGATATGACCGTCGTCGGTCAGCTTCGGCTCAGTCGCCTTCATCTTGTAGGCAAGCCGTCCCTTAGCGAAGATCAGGTTCAGCTCGACCAAAATGTCGTAATCCGCGATAATCCCGTCCGCAAAGCTGCCCGCTTCGGCGGAAAGCTCCGCAAGAATCCGCTCAATCTCCGCTTCCTCCCGGGAGAGGAGCACCCGCAGCTCGTTATTCGCCTCCACCACAGCCATCGGCTCCACAAACACCGTCGCGCCCGAGGCGGAGGTGTCGTGCACCAGCCCCGGAACCTCTCCCCGGTGCTCGGCCCGAACCGGGACGACGAAGCGTCCCCCCCGGATGGTGACAATCGGTTCCTGAAGCAGCTTCTGATAGGCGGGGGAGCGGATCATACCGTCCAGCTTCTCCCGCACGCGGGAAGAGGCTGCCCGCTGCTTCCGGCGGATGCCTGCCAGCTCCGGCGAGGCGCTGTCCGCCATCTCTTCCTCGGACAGGATCGCCGCGTTGATCTTTTCCTCCAGATATTTATTGGGAACCAGTACCCCGAAGCGGTCGTCCAGGCAGGTTTCCACCCCCGCGCAGTGGGACCGCCACTCCGCCAGGGAACGGATCACCCGCAGCGTTTCCGCGACCGAGAGCAGTTCCCGCATGGAAAGCGCCGCCCCCGCTTCGGCCCGCCGCAGCGCGTTGGTCACATTCTTCGCCCCGCCGAAGGAGGGGGAGCCAAAGCGCGCCATCAGCATCACCGCCGCTGCGGTGTCCGCCATCCGGCGGCGAACCTCCGCAAGATCGGAGGACGGCGCCAGCGCGCGCGCCTGTTCGGCCGCGTCCTCGCAGCCGGTTTCCATCGCCAGAAGCTCGAGTATCTTATCCAGCTCCAGCGACTGATAATTTCGATTCATGGTGGTTGTATTCCTTTCGCCGGTCGCACGGCGGAAAGGCCCCCGCCCTCAAGTGGACGAACCCCTTTGAGAGCGGGGCTGCTCCTTTTGAGCAAAGCTTCCGCCGCTATTTGTCTTTTTTCTGCAAAAGCGCCCACACGTCCTGCATGGCGCGTTTATATTCCTCTTCCGCCTTTTGAAGGGAGGCGTCCCCCGATGAGGCCGGCGAAGCGGACTTGACGGATAACGCCGGGGACGGCCTGGAAACTCCGGAAGAGGCCGGGGAACGGGAAACCGCGTCCGTCGTCAATCCGGCCGTGCCGGGGACGGAAGACCTCGCCGCACCTGCCGGAGACGCTTCCGCAGCAGGAATCTCCACAGTGCGGGCCTGCCCCTCTATCGGAGAAACAGGGGGTGCAGCCGTCCTGGTCGCCGACGCTTTCTCCGGAAGCGTATCCGGGGCCGCCGATGCGCCGTCCTTTGATGCGGACGCTGCTGAAGGCTCTGCCGACGGAACAGATTTCGCCAACTGTGCAGGGACTGCTTCCGCCCGGGCAGGGACATCCGCCGACATAACGCCCGATACCGTTTGTACAGCGCCGGACGCCGCTTCCCTTTTCAGAACCGGCACAGGTCCCGCGCCCGGTCGGAGGATCACCGGAGGCTGTCCCGGAAGCGCAGGAGGCGGGGACAATCGGTCAACCGGTTCCGCCCGCAGCAACGCATCCTCCTCCCGTTCGGCCTGAACGCAGAGCGCCCGCTTGCGCAGATCGTGGAAATGCGCGCCAAGCAGGAGGAACAGCACCGACGGAGCCACGGCCCCCAGCAGCAGCAGCGCCCGTAGCAAACGAATCGTCCCGCCTTCCATGACGCACTGCACGCCGAGCACAACCGGCCCGACGAAAGGAACGGCCGCCAGCACCACGGCGTTCTTCCAGGGATACTCCTCCCGCAGAGCGATGCCATAGGTCAGGAATTGCGCCGCCCCTAAAAACAGAAAGAACAGCGCCGCGAAAACCCAGGCCGCCGCCCGGCGGGAGCGGGCGTAATTTTTTAAATAGCCAACGCCGAACAGCCGCGCCCGGTCGTGCAATTTTTCCGTCGTCATGGTATGGACCATCCCTTTCCCCACGCTGGTTGACAATGCGCTTTTCATCCAATCGCCAACGCACAAAACGGCAAAGCTAACGGAATGCCGTTTTCCGCCGCTTTTTTTCGATCGCTCCCCCCTCTGTGGTACACGGGGGCGCGGTCCCATTATAACAAAAGCCGGCCGATTCGTCGACCGGTTTTTCCGATTCCATCACGCAGGAAAACCACAGGCGGAAAGCGCCCTGCGGAAACGCCCGAAAAAGCGCGCCTTCCAGCGTCGGTATTCTGCTTATATTGGGGGCCGTCAGCAGGTGCCGATCCGGAGAAACGACGGACGGCGTTTCTCCGCAGCGCCTCCTTCCAACGCTGGCAACGATGCTTAGGTGGGAGGTGCCACCCGTATCCCGTGATAAAAATTCAGCGTGTTGAAGCCCCGGTTCAGCTGGGCGAGCAGGAAGCCCTCCGTCTGCCGGGAAAGCCGCTCCAGCCCCTCGTCCGCCATGGTAAAGGAAAAGCAGTTTTCGAACGCGGAATAGACGATATGCCGCATGGCGGCCAGCACGTTTCCCGGCATTGGCGTCGCGCCGGGCAGCCGCCCGGCGGCATGGCACGGCCCGCATGCCAGCGTCCCTTCCCGCGGGGAAAACCACATCTCCGCTCCCTCGAACGCGCCGCAGGAAGCGCAGGCCAGCAGGTCGGGCATAAAGCCCGCAAGGGAAAGCATCCGCAGCTCCGTCACCGCCTTGATCTGGCGGGGGTCCCGCCGGTCACTTCCAAGGAAGTGCAGGGCGTTCAGCATCAGCCGGAGAAAATCCTCCGCCGGCTCCTCCTGCGGAGCCAACACACCAGCCAGCTCGCAGAAATATTGGGAAAGCGCCAGTTTTTCGATATCCGAGCGGAGCTCGAAAAACACCCGCAGCGGCTCCACATCGTCGATTATGTACTTATCCCGTCCCCGGTAAACGCTCAGACGGGAATAGGAAAGCAGCTGAGTTGCCGAGGCGTTGCGGTTTTTCAGATTCCGCGCCCCCCGGGCCGAAGCCCGGATGACGCCAAGCTCCCGTGTCAGTGCGGTCACGAAACGATCCGACTCACCAATATTGTTGTTTTCCCGGATAATCAGCGCGTCGGTGGTCTGTCTCATGCCGTGCGTTCGCCTCCAAGCCCTTTCGGCCCGCCGCGTCGTAGATATCCACGCCGCGGTACCGCAGATAATCCTCCACCCTGCCGGTCCTGGCAAAAGCGTCCCACAGGTCCAGTCGTTTCATCATTGTTGCGCGCCTCCCCGTCGTTTGTACGGTTAGCATACGCGGAGGAGACGGCGTCCATACCCGGAAACTTGTTACGGAAACTTCTGCCTGATCGAAATTCCTTTCTATTACAGAAACGCTGCCCTTTGGATATTTTTTCCTTTTCCGCTTTACAGCTTATATCCAAAGCCGTTCAGCAGGCCCTGACGATTGCGCCAGTCCTCCTTCACCTTCACCCAGCACTGGAGGTTCACCTTCGCGCCGAACAGAGCTTCCATCTCCTGCCGGGCCTGGGTGCCGATCTCCTTAAGCATCCCGCCCCGCTTGCCGATAATGATTCCCTTATGGCTTTCCCTTTCACAGTATATATACGCATCCAAATCGAGGATAGGGCCGTTCTCGGTCTCCCGCTCCGCGCTGTTTTCGATCACCACGGCGACGCCGTGCGGAATCTCATCCCGCAGCAGAAGCAGCATTTTTTCCCGGATCAGCTCAGCCGCGACCACCCGTTCCGGCTGATCGCTCACCATATCGTCCGGGAAGAAATGGGGGCTTTCAAATGCAAAGGTGGACAGCTCGTCCACCACGGCCTCCACCCCGTCCCCGGTCAGGGCCGAGATGGGCAGGACGGCGGCAAAATCAAATTCGCCCCGCCATTGATCAATGCATTGCAGTACCACGCCCTTGTCGGCGAGCGTGTCCACCTTATTGATGACCAGCACCACCGGCAGCTTACTTTTCGCGCACTGGGCGAGCAGGTTCTTTTCCTCGTCCTTCACCGAGCCGGGGATCGGTTCCACCACCAGCGCGGCCGTGTCCACCCCCGAGACCGCCTCGCTGATGGATTTCACCATAAAATCGCCCAGCCGGGTGCGGGGACGGTGCGCGCCGGGGGTGTCAAGAAAAACCAGCTGGGTCTCTCCCCGAGTCAGCACCCCCATGATCCGGTTGCGGGTGGTTTGCGGCTTGTCCGACACAATGGCCACCTTTCTTCCCACCATTGCGTTGAGCAGGGAGGATTTTCCCACGTTCGGCCGCCCAATCAGGGCGATAAACGCCGAGCGGGTGGAAGAGGCGGCCGGTTGGTTGGTATTTGACATAGTGATCTCCATTCCTGCGTAAAACCCGGATTCCGGACTCTGCGTCTTTCCTTCGTTCATTTATTCTGTATCCAGTTTGTCTGTTTTCTCTGTCTTTTATCGGCCTTGTCCGCCGGAAGCGGATTTACGCCCCCTGCGTCAGCAGAGCTTCGCCCTGCTCCATCAGCGCTTCCAGCGCGAGCTTCAGCTTCTCCCGGGAAAAAATCAGCCCGCCGCCGTCCATGACCCCGCTGCCCTGAACGAAACAGCCCTCCAGCTTGCCGGCGGCTGTCAGCCGGAGCAGCGCGTCCTCGCTGATTCCGGTATACACCGAGGCTTCGGTCAAGGAAAGAAAATCCCGGCCGGTATCGTTCGTCCGATCCTCCGCCGTAGTCACATACAGCGACGACGGAGGAGCGGGAAAAGACAGCTCCCGCAGGCTCCATGCCAGCGCGCACAGCCCGCCGCCGATCAGAACCGCCGCGAGCAGAACGGACAGGGAGACCTTCGTCCCTTCCTTCATATCAGGAACTCCTTCCGATCACTTTATTTCCCGGGTTGATTATGGCTTTGCCCATTTTTCACCCCATCCTTCACCCCGCCCCCGATGATAAACCACAGGGCGAGAACGACCGCGCCGCCGATTACGGCGAACCAACCCGGCCGGGCAAGCAACGCCTCCCAGATCGCGGCCCAGACTGCCGGACGGAAAAAGAGGGCGGCCCCCACCCCGACTGCCGCCGCGGCGCAGACCAAAACGGCCCCCGCCGCCGCATCCTTTGCGGCGCGGGCCCTGGGGTGCCGGTCAGGCGAGGACAGGTTCACCGCCTGCTCCACCGCGGTGTTCATCGCTTCCGCCCCGACCACCAGCGCCAGCGTCAGAAGCAGCGCCGCCCATTCCCCGCGCGACAGCGAAAAGGCCGGGGCCAGCCCCAGCACAACCGCCGCCGCGACCAGATGTATCCGAAAATTCCGCTCATGCCGCAGGCAGAACCAGACGCCCCGCCCCGCGTACACAAACCCTTTCAAAAACGATTTCATACCGCTTATGTTTCCTCGCAGATTCCGGGATACCGGATGGCGTTATTTATTGTCGCCGCTCAGTACATAGCTCGCGCCGCGGGGCAGGCCGACCGAGGTCATGATCGTCTCTTCCTTCTCCCGCATCCGCACGGCCTCCAGCCCGCCGTCCACATGGTCGTATCCCAGCAGGTGGAGCATCGAATGCACCGTCAGATACCCGATCTCCCGCTGGAAGGAGTGGCCGAACCGCTCCGCCTGTTCCTGCGCGCGCTGGATCGAGATTACGATGTCGCCCAGCATCTTCGCCCCGTTTTCGGGATTCACATCGTACTCGCCGTTTTCTCCGAGCGGGAAGGACAGCACGTCGGTCACCGAGTCAATGCGCCGGTGCTCGTTATTGATCTGGCGGATCATATCGTCGTCCACGATGGACACGTTGACCTCGGCCGAACCTTCAAAGCCCTCCAGCTCCAGCGTCGCATGGCAGCAGCGGCGGATGAGGAGCCGGACGCCGGTAGGTATACGGACGGTTTTCTGCTTATTCTCAATGATTACTTTGATTTTTTCCATAGCTTCTGTTTCGTTTCCCTTCTTCATATTTTTCGTACTTCTCATACGCCTGCACAATGCGCTGCACAAGCTGATGACGTACCACGTCTTTTTGACTGAAAGTGCAGATGCCGATGTCCTCGACGCCCTTGAGCACCTTCATCACCTCCCGCAGGCCGCTTTTCCGGCCGTCCGGCAGGTCGATCTGGGTCACATCCCCCGTAACCACCATTTTGGAATTAAAGCCCAGCCGGGTCAGGAACATCTTCATCTGCTCCGGCGTGGTGTTCTGCGCCTCGTCCAGGATGACGAAACTGTCGTCCAGCGTCCGCCCGCGCATATAGGCCAGCGGCGCGACCTCGATATTTCCCCGCTCCACGTATTTCTGATAGCTCTCCGCGCCGAGCATGTCGAACAGCGCGTCATACAGGGGACGGAGATACGGGTCCACCTTGGACTGCAGGTCGCCGGGCAGGAAGCCCAGCTTCTCCCCCGCCTCCACCGCGGGGCGGGTCAGGATGATGCGGTTTACCTCCTTGGCGCGGAAAGCGTTCACCGCCATCGCGACCGCCAGATAGGTCTTCCCGGTGCCGGCCGGGCCGACGCCCAGCACGATGGTGTTTTTCCGGATTGCTTCGACATACGCTTTCTGTCCCAGGGTTTTCGGCTTGACCGGACGGCCCTTGGAGGTGATACAGATGCTGTCGGAGGAAAGCTGGGGAAGCTGCTCCTCGCCGCCCTCGTCCACCAGCATCAGCACATACCGCACATTCTGCTCATTGAGCTGTTCCCCGCGGTTAATCAGCTGCAGCAGACCCTGGATCGCCCGGACGGCCTTGCCGACCGGCTCCGGTTCCCCGCTGACCTTGAGGTCGGCGCCGCGGGTCAGGATATCCACCCCGTAATGCTGCTCGATCAGCCGGACGTTCTCATCAAAGCTGCCGAACAGCGAAACCGCCTGTTCCATGCGGTCGACATTGATTATTTGTTCGATCATCCGCAGACCTCTTTCCTGGTTTTTGACGTTCCTGCCGGGGCGAAGTCCCGTACGAACTCCCGCCGGAGGCGAATCGGATTCCGCTGGGTCGAATCTCCAAAAGCGCTTCTTAAACATTTAGCGCCGGCCGGCCGGGTTCTCTGTCCGCCTATGCCAGCGGCGCAATTGAGAACTGCTTTCGCATTCCCCCCTAAATGTTATTATACTATAAAATTTTTTCTTGTCATTTCGCATTATAGCCAAAATTTTTCTTATTTTTCCTATTACTGTGATTACTGTGAAAATGTCTCTTTCTTCTTGCCCATATTTTCACCCGATCGCCTGTATCCTGTACACGGAGGGTACTTTTTGCGCATTTGTAAAATCCGGTCAGGTTCCGTCCCCGATCAGCAGCTGCTCCTCGATGCCGATTTCCTCGATACAGGTATATTCCCCCGTCAGCACATAGCGGCCGTCCTGCATTCCGCCTGCTTCCCGCCGGTCGGTGATCTCGGCGGCCGACAGCTCATTCTCCACCCGTTCCGCCAGCCGCTGAACCGCCAGCGCGGCGGCTTCCTCCTCGGTGCGAACGATTGAAGTCGGTTCGATCATAGAATACCGCCGGTTGACGATCCCGACCGGCAGATCAATCCCGCCGGCCCGAAGCATGTGCTTTGTGCTGGTCAGGGCGGTCTGCTCCTCAATCGGCCCGTCGGTGTACAAAGGGATTTCCAGTGTAAACAGCCGCAGGCTGGGACGGAGCAGCTCCTCTCCGGAGGGGAGAAGCCGCGTCTCCTTCAGGGGGACGCTGACCTCCAGCCGCCGTTCGGTCTGCGCCAGGATGCGGGCCTGTGAGCGGCGGAAAACCGGCCCTGCGTTGCTTTCTACCACACCGCTGACCAGCAGCATCCCCTGAGCGACCGCGTCCCCCTCCTTCACCAGCGCCTGCCCGGTATAGGTCTGGATGGAAACGATCCGCCCGTCCCGCGCCGCCTTGATATTGGAGGGCTCATCGGCATTGGACAATTCGGGAGGGGGGATGCGCTCCGTCACTTCTACATAGGCGACGCTCCCCTTCAGGTTGACTACGCACCAGGCAAGATCGGGCAGCTCCTTCAGCGCCGCGAGCTGCAGGGCGGGGATATCCAGATTGCCCAGATTCCGGCCCTCCTGCACTCCCAGCGTTTCCATCACCGCGAGGATATCCTCGGTTTTCACCTTATCGTTCCCCCGCACCTCGATCACCCAAGTGCGCTGGGCAAAAAGCTGGAGCACGATCAGGAACGCGGCCAGCCCCACGGCGACGCCCGACCGTGCGCGGTAGCGGCGCACCCAGAAGGGAGCGCCGTGCTTTTCGGTTACATGCATCCGCATCCCGGCCTTGCGGGCGGGAGAACGGAGCCGCCGGTACCGTTTCGCCGGACAGCAGGCAACCAGCGCTTCCCCCTTCCGCCGTACCCCCCACAGCTCGATCTCCTCCCGCGTCGCCAGATTCAGCAGCCGCTCGGGGAAGCCGCCCTCCGCCTCCAGCCGCACCCAGCCGAACAGCCAGCGCAGCAGCCATATCAGGAACATCCGATCCGTCCCGCCTTTCCTTTCCGGTTTATGCTCTTACGATAAATATTCCACCGATAAAATTACGCCCTCGATGACCGCGCTGTCCTCTGTCATGCAGCTCATGCTGAGACTGCGGCCCAGGAAACGTACGATCCCGCTTTCCGTGTTCAGACGGATCGTTTCGTCCCCGTATTCCACAATCCCCCGGCAGCCCTCCACCACCGCCCGCCGGTTTCCCGACAGCTCGATCCGCGCCGCGCTGCTGAGCGAGCCGACCGGCAGCTCCAGCGCCTTCTCCACGCGGGAGGGAATATTCAGCGTGCGGACCCGCTCCGGCGTACGCAAGCCCCCCCGTGCGCTTCTTCGCTGTTTCATAGACATCTCCATTCTTTCGCAGAAATTTCGGGATTCCCGCAGAAAAGCCGCCGCCTTCTAGCCGATCCGCCCCTAAGGCGAAAATGACGGACCCGGCGGTTTCGTCCGCCCGCGTATTGTCCCGCCTGATAAAAATATGCGGGCGGATGGTCAATAATTCGGGTGGACAAACATAGGATTAAGTAAACGCCCAAACGCGGAAAAGCCGAAGGGCCTGCGGACGGAAGCGCTGTATCCGGAAAGCGCCTTCGAGGCGGGAGGACGTCGTCCCTTCCCGCCTTTCCCGCCGGCCTCGGAAAGGACGGAGGAAATCCATGTTTGTCAAAGCCATTCGAAAATCCACGCTGACCGCCTGCGCCCTGCTCGCCGTCTGCGCCGGGGCAGGGGCGGCGCTGTTAGCCTGGCCGCAGGCGGCGGCCTCCGGCATCAGTCGGGGGCTGTCCATCTGCTCCTCAATCATTATCCCTTCGCTGTTTCCCTTTCTTGTACTGGCCGGCTTTCTGGTAAAATCCGGCCTCAGTGAAGCCGTCGGACGGCGGCTGGAACGGCCGACCCGTTTCCTGTTCGGACTGCCCGGCTGCTGTGCGGCGGGGATTTTGGTCGGCTTCATCGGAGGATACCCGGCGGGCGGGATCGCCGTGGGAGAGCTGGTGGAAAAGGGCGCGATTACCCGGGCGCAGGGGCGGCGGATGCTCTGCTTCTGCGTAAACGGAGGCCCGGCCTTCCTTATCAGCGCGGTAGGGGCCGGGATGCTGGGCAGCGTGGGGTACGGCGCGCTGCTGTACGCCGCCCATATCGCCGCCTCGGTCGTTCTGGGCATCCTTCTCCGGATCGGGGACAGAGCGGACAGGGAACCGTCCTCTCCTCCGAAACGAACGGCCCCGCACCCCTCCCCTGCTTCCGCCTTCGTGGAAGCGGTCAACGCCGCCTGCCGTTCCATGCTGACCATGTGCGGCTTTATCGTGCTGTTCGCCGCCCTGCTGTCCCTGGCGGACGGGAGCGGGCTGTCCGGCTGGCTGGCCCGAACCCTCTCCGTCCCGCTGGAAGCCCTGGGGCTGGACGCCTCGATCGCTTCCTGTCTGCTCCCCTGCCTGCTTGAGGTCAGCTGCGGCAGCGTAGAAGCCGCGCATGCCGGGGCGGCCGCTCCGCTGTTGCTGGGAATGACGCTGGGCTGGGGCGGGCTGTCCGTCCACTGCCAGGTCGCCGCCGCCCTGCATGAGCACCGGCTGGTCGGAAAGGGATTTTTCGTCAGCCGGCTTCTCCACGCCCTGCTCGGCGGAATCTTCAGCGTGCTGCTGTTCCGGTATGTTCCGGTTCCCGCCGCTGTTTTCAAGCCGTCGGTGGACGCGGTCGTCGCTCCCTATTCCACCTCGGCCGGCGCGTCCGCCGCCCTGCTGGTCATGTGCGCGCTGTTCTTGCTCACCGCCGCGGTCCGGCCGAAGGAGCCCCGCCGAATCTCGCGGAAGCCTGGACTCTGATCGAAAGATCCAGAATATAGCCCGTTTCTGCTGCAAAAGGCCATGACCTGCGTTCAAAATGCTCCGAATCGGAAAAAATTCCTCCGCTTTTTCCCGAATCCGGTACCTCCCAGTGAAATATCCCGCACTTTTTATTTTTCAGTCAAGGCCCAGTAGAAAAAGAAAGGAGAATATGCTATGATGGATACGGAAACCTCCGGAAAGCCGGAAGAACTCGACGAAAGGGAGACCACCATGCGGCGCAAGCTATACGGCAACAATATACCGGCCACCTGCGAGCATTGCCTGCACGGCAAACGCTCGTCCGACAACAAGGCGATTCTCTGCCCCAAAAAGGGCGTGATGCCGCTGTACCATCACTGCCGCAAATTTGTTTACGACCCGCTCAAGCGTATCCCCTTCCGCCAGCCGAAGCTGCGGGAGTATTCGGAAGAGGATTTTCAGTTGGAATAAACAACAGCGCCGCAAAAATTGCGGCGCTGTTGTTCTATAAAAAGCAGGGCGAAGCGTTTTTTCCTTTCGGTTTTTTCATCTTTTGCCCTATGCCATCCCCCGCTTCTCTTCTTTTACCCTCCCGCCCGTTTAGCAGGGAGAGCACCGCCCGGCTTCCGTTTTTTATCCTTCTTTGCTTTCTCGTCCCCTTTCCGCTGCCGGACGTCTTTTTTTCGGCGGAACTTTCTATCTGTACTTCCGGACCCGGCTCCTGTCCAGGCGCTTTCCGTTTTCGACGCTTCCTTTTTCCGGAAGTACCGGACAGCCAGCGCCCGGGTGGTTTCAAACAGCGGCGCCGCATAAAAATAAGGAAACAGCAGCACGCAGCTGACCAGCCAGCCGGCAAAGCCCAGATACAGCCAAATCGTTTCTCCGAGCCGTCCCTTCATGATATGACGGGCATGGCGGAAGGGTCGTTTTTCCTCCGGATCATCCAGCAGATACCGGGCGGGCAGATACCGCAGCATCAGCATCTCCAGCACAACAAAGCCGCCGGCCAGCGCCGCCAGCCCGAAAACGGTGCAAAGCAGCATGGTCATGTCCGCCAGCGGCGTCCGTGCTCCTCCCCGGCGCACCAGCTCGGCATAACCGGCGATCAGGGCCGCCGGGGCATAGCAGAGCGTCCCCCAGCCCAGCCGGCGGAGAAACAGACCCAGCCGCCAGCGCAGCGCCCGTCCGTATCCCCCGCGGAAGAAGGAGAACACCACAGCGTAGGATGGGTCCGCCGAAGCGCTTTTCCGGCGGGACGGAGAGGACGACCGGCTGCCGCCGCTCTCCCCGGACTTCTCCTCCTGTTCCCCTGTTTCCGCGTTTGCTTCCGCCACACGGCGGTAAAACGCCGCCTGTCCCGCCAGAATCGGGGAGACCAGCAGCCAATCCAGCAGCAGCATACCGAGCAGAACCATGCCGTACAGCCAGCCTCCCTGCCAGAGAGCGGAGGCTTCCACCGCCCGATCGGTCCCCAGATTCAGCAGCCGGAGGGCGAACAGCTCCGCCGCCAACACTGCCAGTCCGGCCCCCAGACGGGTACACTGCACGGTAACAGCTACAAACCACCGTCCTTTCAGCCTTTGTCTGGCTCGCTGCGCCGGCCGCATAGGCTCCGCCTCCTTCCCGAAAAGTCCGCGCGATCTTCAATCATAGATGATCTTTCTGCATATGTCCTAGTATGGCCCTTTTTTCCATATTTGATGCACCCGGCCGGAATGCCCGGCCCACCGGTCTTCCATGCTGGGCGCAGCGGCCGTCCTGTATTGCTAAGGATGACCGCTTTCTAAATTTGCATTTTTGGACAAGTTTTTTTACTTTTTAGACGTATTTTCTCTTGATTGTTCCTTCTGCCTGCGATATAATGAATCGGGCGAAAACAGCTGCCGACCCACGGCCCTTCGGCCGCTTTGCACCGCCGCTGTTCTTGCCCGGCCTGAATCTTTCATAGAAAAACCGTAAGCAGACCCTTGCCGTCCGGATAAAAGCGGCCGACGGCAAGGGAAAGGGAGCCTTTCCTCTCTGCCGAAAATGCCCGGTCGCAAAAAACGGCCGCCGCTTGTGGGAGCGGCCTTGCCGTCCGTGGGAATCCGGGCGCGAAAGGAGCAAACGACTATGTGTGGAATTGTGGGATTTATCGGCGGCAAACCGGCCGCCCCCCTGCTTTTGGAAGGACTTTCCAAGCTGGAATACCGAGGTTACGACTCGGCCGGCATCGCTCTGGTGCAGGACGGTCAGATCGCCATTCATAAGGCAAAGGGCCGGCTGAGCGTGCTGAGCGATCTGATCGACGGAGGAAAGGGGTTTGACGCGACGGTCGGCATCGGCCACACCCGCTGGGCGACCCATGGAAAGCCGAGCGACGAAAACTCGCATCCTCACCGAAGCGCCAGCGGGCGATTCGCGGTGGTTCACAACGGGATCATCGAAAACTACGCCGCGCTGAAACGGGAGCTGCAGAACGAGGGGGTGGAGTTCCTCTCCGAGACCGACACCGAGGTCATCGCCCATCTCATCGAGCAAAATTATACCGGCGACTTTCTCGCCGCAGTACGGGCAGCCATCGCCCGGCTGGAGGGCTCCTACGCCCTGGGCGTTCTCTGCGCGGATCGCGGCGCTTCCGGCGAGGAGGAGCTCATCGCGGTGCGCAACGCCAGCCCTTTGATCGTCGGCCTGGCGGAGTTTGGAAACTTTATCGCTTCCGACATTCCGGCCGTTCTGGCGCACACCCGCCGGATCATTCCGCTTTCCGATCATGAGATTGTCCGGCTGACCCGGGATCGGGTGGAAGTGTTCGACCGCGCCGGCCATCCTCTGGAAAAGAAGGAAATGATGGTGGACTGGGACGTGACCAGCGCCGAAAAGGGCGGGTACGACCATTTCATGATCAAGGAGATCACGGAGCAGCCGCAGGCGCTTTCCGCCACCGTCTCCCCCCGGATCGACGGGGACGGCGGCATCGTGCTGGACGGCATCCATCTTACCGCCGCCCAGCTCAAAAAAATCAACCGCATCTTTATCGTGGCCTGCGGCTCCGCCTATCATGCGGGGGTGGTGGGCAAATACGTCATCGAAAAGCTCGCCCGTATCCCGGTGGAAGCCGACCTTGCCTCCGAGTTCCGGTACCGCGACCCGATCGTGGACGAAAAATCGCTCGTCATCATCGTCAGCCAGTCAGGCGAAACGGCCGACACCCTCGCCGCCCTGCGGGAGGCAAAACGACGCGGGGCGCGGGTGCTCTCCATCGTAAACGTGGTGGGCAGCACCATCGCCAGCGAAAGCGACGACGTGCTGTACACCTGGGCCGGCCCCGAAATCTCGGTGGCGACCACCAAGGCGTATTCCACCCAGCTCACCATGCTGTACCTGATCGCCTTCTACATCGCCCGGAAGCTGAACCGGATCGACGACCGGGATCAGCGCCGCCTGCTCAGCGCCCTGATCCGCCTGCCCGATATGGTGTCGGGAATCCTGCGGCAGTCGGGGGAGCTGAAGCAGCTTGCCCAGCGGTACGCCTATCTCGAACACGCCTATTTCATCGGACGGAACCTCGATTATGCCGTTGCGCTGGAAGCCTCCCTCAAGCTCAAGGAGATCAGCTACATCCATTCGGAGGCCTACGCCGCCGGGGAGCTCAAGCACGGCACCATCTCCCTGATCGAGGAGGGGACCTTCGTAGTGGCCCTCGCCTGCTGCGACAAGCTGATCGAAAAAACCATGTCCAATATCAAGGAGGTCAAGGCCCGGGGAGCGGAGGTGCTGGTAGTCACCACCGACGACAACCGCGACGTTCTTCCCGAGGCCGACCATGTGATCTACATCCCCAAAACCAACGATCTGCTGATGCCGTCGCTGGAGGTGGTACCCATGCAGCTGCTCGGGTATTACATCGCGCTGGCCCGGGGCTGCGACATCGACAAGCCCCGCAACCTCGCGAAAAGCGTCACCGTGGAATAATGGACAATCAAAAAACGGACGGGAGTTTTTTCCGTCCGTTTTTGATTGTCCGTTACCCTATTCGTTTTTTGCCGTTCCGGTCTCCTGATCGATCAGCCGAAAAACGCCTGCGTCCAATACAGGCGGCCGCCGCTTTCGTAGCATCCGACGCCGATATACCGCAGTCCTGGGGTCAGGATGTTTCTTCGGTGTCCGTCCGAATTCATCCATCCCTCCATCACCTTGGCCGGGGTCGCATAGCCGGCGGCGATGTTTTCCGCTTTGGTTCCGCTCCAATTCGGAAAAGCGGTGAAACAGCTGCTTCCATCCGGCCGGGTGTGGCTGAAGGTCTGGACGATCTCCTGGCTGCGGAGTCGAGCGGTCTCCCGCAGCTCGGGCGAAACCGAGAGGGCGGATAGCCCCTGCTTTGCCCGTTCCTCATTCACCAGACGGACCACCTCGTTTTCAAAGTCCGCCCGAAAGGCCGCATCGTCGGGGGCGGCAGCAGCCTGCGTGGTCGGCGCAGTAGTGCGCTGCGCGGTGGTCGTCCTGACGGCAGTGGTTCGGACCGTGGTCGCTTTGGTCGTCGTCCGGCGCGTGGTGGTCGCCGCGGCGGAGGTCGCGACCGCAGCGGTCGTCTTTCGCGTCACCGTCGGGTACGAGGGCGTTGCCGTGGTCGCTTTGCCGCCGTTTTCGATGGGTTTGTTTGGATTGCTTTGGTTGTTTTTCGTGTTTTCTTCTTTCTCTTCCTGTTCTACCCGTTCAGACTGTTCAGCCTGTTCTTTGTGCGTCGAATCCGTATTTTCTCCTGTTACCGTATCGGGTTCCGTCGTCGAGATGGCCGCGCCGCTCTCCGTCTCCTTCTGCGGAGCTTCCTCCGAATCGGGCGACGGGAGAGAAGACCCGGAGCCATCGGAAACAGTCAATTCCTGGCTGGGAGAAGACGGAGGCGTCGTCCCGCATCCAGACAGAATAGGCATAATGAAAATGAACGCGGCAAAAACCGCCGCGGAAGATTTCCGGAAAGCCTTAGAGATCATTGAAATTGAAAAATTCATGCGTGTTCCTTCCTTTCGTACATTGTCGTTTCATCGGCGTTTCAACGGGCGAAGGCCCCCGGCCCGTCTGACCGTCGATTTTGCGTCATGGGCGATCGGCTCGTGTCCAGTATATCGAATCAATCCTCTCAGGACAAGGGGCGGAATGCTGGAAAATCATATTTTTATTGATTGAATAGACGGAAATCGTATTATAGCTTCTTAAAAGTATTTATAAGCAAGCATAGAAAGTGGCTTGAATAAAGGCTTTTTCGCATATCTGCTTATTTCTGCCTATAACTCCTTATGTCATGACTTTGGAAAGTTCGGCGCCACGAACTTTTTTCAGTACCTCTCCGAATTATCCTTTCCGGCTGCTATCCGTGTAAACGAACAGAATGAAGTTACAGACAAAACGAGGAATGACATAATAACGAGGTATGACATAATAAAGATTAAAAAATCGCAAGCTGGAATCGAGATTATTTATGGCTTTGCATGGGAGAGAAAAGGAGAGAATATATGAGCACCAATCAGGCGCCAATCACGATGCCCATATCCTCGTATGACCTACGGTAAAGATACGCAAAATATAGTAACAATGTGCTTTCCTGAGGTTTTCATATTATCAGCAATGTCAGACCGCTATGATATATTTTAATATTAATAATATTTTATAGTATATAATTTGTAAAAACACGCATTTTTCTGCGCTGGAAAACCATCACCAGATGAAAGAGGGCCGCCATGCACATGCCATGGCGGCCGCTTTTTTCATCGAGGTTCTTTCGATGGATTCACAGGCTGACAAAGCAAGGGTGCGATTCCACTTCGGTCGTTTCATCCGGACAGGGATCGTCCCACGCCGCACCGATCGGCAGCAATCCCTCGGTAACATGCTGGCAAAGCAGCCAGTTTACCGGAACCTGGAACAATTCCGCCAGCTCCAACAGGTGAAGCGTACCTGGCAGGCGACGTCCGCCCTCCCATGCGGCATAGGTAGCGCGGCTGAGCTCCAACATATCCGCCGCTTCTCTTTGGGAAAAGCCCCGTTCGATTCGGATCGTCCGCAAATTTACGGCAAACTGCTCTGCCGTCTGGATATGATGCATGACCAACGCCTCCCAAAGCCGCCGATTATTCGGCAGATGTTTTTTGACGGCAAAAAAAGCCGCGCACATAATCAACAATTGCTATTATAATGAATATTTTTAAAGATTCAATAGTATACTGTATAACCATGCTTATAATTCATTGAATCTTCCAGAAAAACCGGGTAATGTGTTGGAAACACACTTTTTGGGATAAAGGAAGGAGGACCCGCGATGGATGTCAATCAATTGCTCGGCCGGCGGGTCAAGCGCATCCGAAAAGAACTCGGATTTAGTCAGGAGGAACTGGCGGAAAGAGCCGACATGAATGTCGCCAATATTCGTCAGATTGAAGCCGGCAGGGGCAATCCCACCATGGAAAGCGTCGCCAAACTCGCCCGCGCTTTTCAGCTTCGTCCAACCGACCTCTTGGATTTCGACCGGGAATATCGGAAGCTGGAGCTCTTCGAGGACGCGGAGCAAATGCTTCACGATCTGATCGCTCCGCTCAAGCCGGATGAGCAGGCTGAAATTATCAGCGTAGTACAGATGATCGTTTCCACCATGCGGTGAGCAGTCGGCGGGGCGGGTAAAACGTTTTCTCATCCTGCATATCGCACCCCTGCGGATATGGCGCCGTACCGTTGCCGCCACTTGTTAAAAGCGCGCTGTCAGGGCAGCGTGTTTTTTTTATTTTCCGTGGGACGGCCGCTTTAACTGCAACGGGGATACCGATCAGGAATTCTTCATGATTACGCTTTCCACTGCGTTAGCCACATGCTCGCAGGCGTCGCAGCATTTTTCCATCCGGTCGTAAATTTCCCGCCAGATCATCAGCTCCACGGCGTCCTCGCGGCAGGTCATATACAGCCGGCGAACCGCCTTGGTATAGAGCGAATCCCCCTCCTCTTCCAGCCGGTTGATTTCCACAATGCTTTCATTAATGGAACCGGACTTCCGGAAATTGCGGAACTCAGTCATCGTGATTTTCATCGCCGCGCAGCAGCTTTTAATCACGTCCGAAAACGCGAACGCTTCCTCCCGGACAGAGAGGACGTTGAACATATACAGCCGGAGCAGCACGTCCTCGATCGCGTCGGTCACATCGTCCAACTCCTGCGAGAGAAGAAGGATATCCTCCCGCTCGATCGGTGTGATAAAAGCGCGGGCCAGCGCCCGGTTCATATCGTGCTTGGCCAGGTCGGCGGCGTGCTCCGCCACATGGATTTCCTTCATTCGTTCCCGCAGGGTATCCGGATCGAAGGAAACCAGCGTGTCGTGCAGGATTTCCGCCGCCTGCACCGAATATTCCGCCGCGCGGATAAACGCCCCAAAATAATCGAATTCCTGTTTCCGTGCCATATCGCTCGTCCTTTCCCGGCGGGAACGCCCGTCCGGAGCGCCCGCTCTTTTCCGTGTCGTTTTCCGCCGGATACGGCGGTTCTCTATTGGCTTGGCGCAGCCGCGTCAGAAAAGCCAGAGGAACAAACGGGCCATCAGCAGGCCGATCAGCCCGCAGCCCGGGAAGGTCAGCACCCAGGTAAGCACCATTTCCTTCACCACGCCCCAGTTGACTGAGGACAGCCGCTTGGCCGCGCCGACGCCCATGATCGCCGTCGTCTTGGTATGGGTGGTGCTGACCGGTACGCCGGTCAGGGAGGATAGCAGCAGGCAGCAGGCAGCCGCCAGATCCGCCGAAAAACCCTGATAGGTTTCCAGCTTGACCATATCCATCCCCACCGCCTTGATGATCCGGTAGCCGCCGATGGAGGTGCCCACCGCCATCACGACCGAGCAGAGGATCATCAGCCAGATAGGGATGGTGAATTCGGTCACATCCGCTTGTCCGCGGGTGAGAAACATCCCCAGTAGGAATACGCCCATGAATTTCTGGCCGTCCTGCGCGCCGTGCATGAAGGCCATTGCCGCGCCGCCGCCGATCTGCGCCCCGCGGAAAAATTTTGTGGTTTTCCGCCGGTCAAATCCCCGGCAGGTAAAAACGGTGAGCTTGGCGGCAATCCATCCGAAGGTAAAGCCAAGGACGGTGGAAAGCGCCAGGCCATACAGCACTTTGACCCATTCCGCGCCGTTGATGCCGCCTAGGCCGCCCTGAAGGGCGATCGCCGCGCCGGAAAGTCCGGCAATCAGCGCATGGCTTTCGCTGGTGGGAATGCCGAAATACCAGGCGGCCACCGCCCATACGACAATAGCGAACAGCGCCGCGCACAGCGCGATCAGCGCCTCGTGAGGATCGCCGCCGAAATCCACCATATTATAGATGGTTTCGGCCACCGTCGCGTTAATCAGGGTCATGACCAGCACGCCGAGGAAATTGAAAACCGCCGCCATCAGGATCGCGGCGCGCGGTCCCATCGCCCGGGTGGAAACGCAGGTAGCGATCGCATTCGGCGCATCGGTCCAGCCGTTGACGAAGATGACGCCCAGCGTCAGGATCACCGTGATCAGCAGAACCGGATTCGACGCTGTTTCCGATAGGAAACCCAGAAACGTCGGGGTCATGAAACCGCTCCTCTCAAAGCGTGTGGTATCGTTTATTTAACGGAATCTTAACAAAAAGCATGTATGAATTCAGTATAACGGTTTTCTCGCCGGCTGAAAAGCCCTGATTTCAAATTTTTCTTTTTTTTGTTAAAAATCCCCTGTTAATTCAGTTTCTCTGACGTCTACCCTATCGAAAGCCCTCTGCCGGACCGGTTGAGACCATGTTGAGACCATAACGCCAGTCAAGACCACCGGTAGAACCGGTGGCTTGCACAGCCCCTAAAAGGGGCTAT
>CAUGOD010000005.1 GCA_959601025.1 uncultured Oscillospiraceae bacterium | reverse complement strand
ATGACTTCGTACAGCAGCATGCGAAAGCGGTGTTCGACACCAAGAACGCGATGAAAGCCGTCCAAGCCCGCGATAATATCGAGGTTTTGTAAAGCGAAATTATTTCATTCGGCAAGCAACTCTCTGGGATAAAATTGTGTACAGGATTAGAAAAAACGAGCATTGACGAGAAGCCCCCTGTCGTAGTTGTTTTTCTACGACAGGGGGCTAAGTGTTCTAAAAGACGATTTTGGAGCGATCAGAGATAGGCGGAAACCGCTCCGGCTTCATAGGCTTCATAAAAAATTCAGAAAGCTTCAATAGAAAATGAAGGCCCGGGCATCTGCCCTTTATGGTATAATGTCGTTGAGGAGAAATGCGACAGCATTTCTCGATTGCGCCGCCGGAAAGCGTTGGCAGAGAACCCGGCCGGGCGGCGCTATGGTATAATGTCGTTAAGGAAAAACGCGATAGCGTTTTTCGATGCGTCGCCGGAAAAGGCCGGTATAGCGTCCGGCCGGGCGACGTACGAAAAAGGGGAACGGAAGCCGTATGTATCGGATACTGATTGTGGAGGATGACCAGGGGATCGCTTCCGCTATTCGGAAGCAGGCGGAAATGTGGGATTTGCAGGGAAAATGCGTTCAGAATTTCCGGAACGTTTTGGCAGACCTTGCGGAATACGAACCGCATCTGATTTTGCTGGATATTTCGCTCCCTTTTTTCAACGGCTATCATTGGTGCCGTGAAATTCGGAAGGTTTCCAGCGTGCCGATCGTTTTCATCTCCTCTGCGTCTGACAATATGAACATTGTAATGGCTATGAATATGGGAGCGGACGATTTCATCGCCAAGCCCTTTGACCAGAGCGTCCTGATTGCAAAGATACAAGCGCTGCTTCGCCGCACCTATGACTATGCCGCCACGGTTCCCGTGTTGGAACATCGCGGCGCGCTGCTGAATACCGGGGATAGTACGCTGACCTATCGGGAGGAGCGGATTTCCCTGACGAAAAACGAATACCGTATCCTATCTGTGCTTATGGAAAATAAAGGAAAGATTGTTAGGCGGGAAAAGCTGATGCAACGCCTTTGGGAAACCGATAGCTTTGTGGATGAAAATACGCTGACCGTCAATGTGAACCGTCTGAGGAAAAAGCTGGATGCTGCCGGCCTGACGAGATTCATTACAACGAAATTCGGTATGGGTTATATGGTTGGACTGGATGAAGGATGACAAAGGGATATACGCGATGCATAAGATACGCTTTCTGACGGACTACCTGAAGCAGCGGCGAATGGGAATCGTCGTATTCCTTCTGTTCTGCCTTGTTTTTCTGAGCGCCTTTGCTCTTTACCATTTGCCTGTAGGCGCTATACTGTATCCAGCGCTGGTCTGCACTCTGCTTGGTCTGTTGTTCCTTCTTTGGAATGTTCGGCGGACATACCGGAAGCATCAGAGCCTGCAGGCAATTCGGCAGCTTTCCGCCTCCCTGATGGAGGCGTTTCCATCCGCGGATACGCTGGAGGAGACGGATTACCAGCAGATTATCCAGCTTCTGCGGGAAGAGCAGAGGCAGCTGGAGGATCAGATGAACGTCCGTTATATGGACATGGTGGACTATTATACCATCTGGGCCCATCAGATTAAGACGCCGATCGCCTCCATGCGGCTGAATCTGCAGAATGAGGATACCGCTCTGGCAGAAACGCTGTCAGAGGATCTCTTCCGGATCGAGCAGTATGTGGAAATGGTGCTGTGCTATCTCCGGCTGGATTCCCGCTCTACCGATTATGTGATCCGGGAATTCGAACTGGACGCTATCATCCGGCAGGCTGTTCAGAAGCTGGCGAGTCAGTTTATCCGCCGGAAAATCCATCTGGACTATCAGCCGCTCAACACCCGAGTTCTGACCGACGAAAAATGGCTTGCTTTCGTTTTGGAACAGGTGCTGTCCAACGCGTTGAAATATACGCCCTCCGAACCGCCCGCGTTCTCCGGCAGGATCACTATTGGTATAGAGGAGCCCGGAATCTTATGTATCCGGGATAATGGTATCGGCATCGCGCCGGAGAATTTGCCGCGTATTTTCGATAAGGGATATACCGGCTATAACGGCCGCAGCGATAAAAAAGCCAGTGGCATCGGGCTGTATCTCTGTTGGCGGATATGCAGCAATTTAGGGCATTCCCTGACGGCGAATTCCTCTCTGGACAGCGGCACCGTCATCCGTATCCATTTGGAGCAGAAAAGACTGAAGGTTGAGTGAACCAAAAGGAATTCTAACAAAATCGTAAGAAGGACCGGGGGAAATGTAAGCCGATTCGATGGCGGCGCATTTCCCCTTTTTGCTACAATAAGGCTACCCTCGGTACCCGAAGGGAAATACACGACAGGAGGAATTCGTCGATGAGCATATTGGAAGTAAGCGGTCTGAAAAAGACCTACGCGACTCGTTTTGGCGGGAACCGGGTGGAGGCCCTGAAAAACGTCTCCTTCAGCGTGGAGGAGGGAGAATACGTGGCGATTATGGGGGAATCCGGCTCCGGTAAAACAACGCTTTTGAATATTCTGGCGGCATTGGATAAGCCCACCGGCGGCGGCGTGCGTTTGGATGGGCGGGATATGACCCAGATACGGGAATCCGGCGTTGCCGCTTTCCGCCGGGACAACCTGGGCTTTGTGTTTCAGGATTTTAATCTGCTGGATACTTTTTCACTGGAGGACAATATCTATCTTCCGCTGGTTCTGGCGGGGAAGCCGCACACAGAGATGAAAAGTCGACTGACGCCGATTGCGGAGCAGCTGGGAATCGCCGGTATCCTGAAGAAATATCCCTATGAGGTTTCGGGCGGCCAGAAGCAGCGCGCCGCGGTGGCGAGAGCGTTGATCACCAGCCCACGGCTGGTTCTGGCCGACGAGCCGACGGGCGCGCTGGATTCCAAGGCGACCGACGAGCTGCTGCATTTGTTCAGCGAGATCAACGCCAACGGGCAGACGATCCTGATGGTCACCCATTCCGTAAAAGCGGCGAGCCACGCCGGACGGGTATTGTTCATCAAAGACGGGGAGGTATTCCATCAGATCTACCGGGGAAATAATACCGGCGAACAGCTGTATCAGAAGATCGCGGATACCCTGACCATACTGACGACAGGCGGTGAGACTCGATGAAAACCATGAAACGGGGCTTCTATCCCCGGCTGGCATGGACGGGAATCCGAAAAAACAAGCGTCTCTATACGCCCTATATCCTGACCTGCACGGGCATGGTGATGATGTTTTATATCGTGTCCTTTCTGAATACTAGCAGCGTGTTGCAAAGCATGCCGGGCGGGGATATCATGCAGAGCATGCTGGGACTTGGCTGCGGCGTAATCGGCGTGTTTTCCTTGATCTTCCTTTTTTACACCAACTCCTTTCTGATCCGCCGAAGGAAAAAAGAGTTCGGGCTGTACAATATCCTGGGAATGGGAAAAGGAAACCTGGCTCGCGTCCTGTTCTGGGAAAGCCTGACGATCGCCTTCGTTTCCCTGGCGGGGGGATTGCTGGCAGGGATCGTGCTTTCCAAATTTGCAGAGCTGGGCATGGTAAATATCCTGAAAGCGGAGGTCTCCTTTTCCCTGACGCTGGAGCTGAAGGCAATCCTCCAGACGCTCATCCTTTTCGCTATGATTTTTCTTCTGATCTTCCTCAATGTACTCCGTCCGATTCATCTTTCCAATCCCATCGAGCTTCTTCGCAGCGAAAACGCTGGCGAAAGGCCACCGAAAGCCAACTGGTTCTTCGCGCTGGCCGGAGCCGTGCTCCTGGGCGCGGCTTATTATCTGGCGGTTTCCATTAAGGACCCTCTATCAGCGATGGTCTGGTTTTTTGTGGCCGTGGTTATGGTTATCGTTGCCACATATCTGCTTTTCATTGCCGGTTCGGTAGTAATCTGTCGAATATTGCAGAAAAACAAGAGGTATTACTATAAGGCCAACCATTTTGTATCGGTTTCTTCCATGGTATACCGCATGAAGCGGAATGGGGCGGGACTCGCATCCATCTGCATACTCTGTACGATGGTGCTGGTCATGCTTTCGGCCACGGTGTGCCTGTATATCGGGGCGGAGGACAGCCTTCGCACCCGGTATCCCCGAAACATCAATCTGGATGTTTCGGTTGGTGATCTCGCTTCTCTGGAATCGGAAAAAACAGAGACGATCAGGCGGCTTTCCGGACAGGTTACCGAAGAAAACGGGCAGATTATGGATCATGTGCTGGATTACCGCGTCGCCGCGTTTGCGGGATATATCGGCGGCGGAAGGGTAGAGACGGATTCCTCCCGGCTCGACGTTTTTCAGATCAATTCCTATTCCGACGTCTGGCAGATATTCGTCGTTCCCCTGGGCGATTACAACCGGCTGATGAATCAGAATGAAACGCTGAAGCCGGGGGAGGCGCTCCTGTACACGACCAAAACGGAATATACACAGGACACCATTGCCATCGGCAACACAGAGCCGCAGAAAATTATAAAAACTGTATCGGATTTTGCCGATAACGGCGTGGACGCCATGCAGGTTATTCCGTCCCTGTATCTGTTTGTTCCGGATTTTACGGAGTATGTCGGCCCTCTCATGGAGCTTACCGACAGCCGGGGCGGGCAGACGGTGGAGCTCCATTGGTATTATGGCTTTAATCTGGACTGCGCCGACGAAGCCCAGATTCGTATTCAGGATCAACTTCTGGAAGCGCTGCGCCCGCTTTCCGTTTCAGCAGGAGACGACGGCGAGGAAAAGGTCGCCTTTCATGTCTCCTGCGAAGGCGTCGCCCGGGAACGCGCCGGCTTTTACGGATTGTATGGGAGCCTGTTCTTTTTGGGAATCCTTCTGGGCGTGGTGTTCGTCTTCGCCGCTGTTCTGATTATGTATTACAAGCAGATATCCGAAGGATATGAGGACCAATCCCGTTTTGAGATTATGCAAAAGGTCGGTATGACCAAAAAAGAGATAAAAAAGAGTATCAACTCCCAGGTTCTCACGGTATTTTTTCTGCCGCTTCTGACGGCTGGAGTCCATCTGGCTTTCGCTTTCCCGCTGATCCGTAAGCTGTTGATGTTGTTCGGCCTGACCAACGGGAAGCTGCTGATCCTAGTCACCGTTTGTTGCTACCTGATCTTTGTCCTGTTTTATACTCTGGTGTATCACATCACCTCCAAAGCATATTACGGTATCGTAAGCGGCGGCCGGGAAGTAATAGATTAAAGTGGCATACCAGGTATTGGAGTTTCTCCACACATATTGTCCTAGAGGATTCCTGTTTAAGACCCAACGGAAGCGCGTCAAAATGGACGCGCTTCCGTTGTTGTTTATGACCGATGTTTTCCGATATGAAAATTTTATAATTTTACACATCTTCTGCTTTTGACGCAAGAGGAAATGTTATTTTTTTGGTTGTCTTTTTTTGCCTTGTTAAAAAAGAAAACGCTAAAGGAGGCCTTGTAACAAATAGGAAATAAAATGGATAAACCTATTAAAAACAATACGAATCTAATAAATAAATCGGTTAGGTTGTCCATTCATACAGTGTTGGTTGCGATTATACAACCTCTTCCCATTCTCGTATTGAGATGTCAAATTTGTTATGCTATAGTAAGGCCGTAGTGAAAAAAAGTACATAAATCACAGAGTCTTTGATGGAGAAACCGTTCCTTTTTTCAGAGCTTTTCAAGGAAATGGGAAGGGATACGAGAGGGGAAACAATATGATTGGGAACCGCGTGCCGGTTTATCCGGATTTGATGCTGACGCAGGAGGGGCGCCCCCGCGCGTCGATAGTGCTGGCAAAAAATCCGACCGAAAAGGCGGCTGCGGCGGCGAGGGATCTGCAGGAAACAATCCGGCGGATGAGCGGCGCGCTTCTTCCCTTCCGATCGGACGACGAGACGGTGGATGGGCCGCGCATCCTGGTGGGCGAATCCCGGGAAACCATAGAGATGGGGATCGTCACTCCGCATGGCTTCCCGGAAAATGAAAGGGTTATCCTCCGCCGGGAAGGGGAGAGACTCGCTCTTCTCGGAAACGACGACAGCCTGTTTACCGGCACGCAGTTCGCCGTTACCATGCTTTTGGAGCGTTTAGGCTGCGGCTGGTTCGGACCCGACGAGCTGTGGCAGGTGATCCCGGAAAAGAAAACGCTGTGCGTTGGATATTTACAGATTGACCATACGCCGCCCTTCGATTGCCGCCGCACCTTTGTGCTTCGGACAAATCCGGAATTGGGCCGTCGCTGGTATCTAGGCGGCTGTGAGCGGGAAATCGAGCACGCTTACTGGAAGCTGTTTCCGCGGGAACAATATTTTGAACAGCACCCGGAATGGTATTGCGAAGTAAACGGCGAGCGGAATCCTTATATTGAATGGTGGCAGATGTGCTACTCCAATCCGGAAGTGGTGCAGGAAACCATCCGAAAGCTGGATGTGTTTTTCCAGGAGAATCCGACCTTCCGGCAGGCGACGCTGGCGGCCAACGACGGATTTTTCGAAGGCTTCTGCGAATGCGAGGCCTGCCGCCGGATGGGAACGCCGGGGGAGACGCTGGTGCAGTTTGTCAATCAGGTGGCTGAAGGCCTGGAAAAAAAGCACCCGGATAAACAATTGATGTTTTTCGTCTATTTCCCCACCTATGATCCGCCACGCCGAAAGATGCCGGTACATAAAAATGTTCTGTTGATGTTCTGCAAGGAATCCTGCATGTACCATTCGGTGGACACCGGTCCGGACTGCGGCTATCATCTGCGGTATGCGTACGATTTCGGCCATGCTTTCTACGCGCTGCCCTGGCTGGAGAATGCAAAAAAATGGCTGGAGATGACCGGCGCGCGCAATGTGGGTATCTGGGAATGGTACTGTCCCGCGGCGGCGCTGCCCGTATGGAAGGATCTCCCCTGGGTTCAGGGGAATCTTGCTACCCGCAACCAGCGCTGCTTTCACGACACGCTGGGCGCGCAGTTCGTCTATTACGACCAGGGACCGGTGGCGGCTTACAACGACACCGAAGAGAGCTATCCCCTTCGCTGGCCCCTCTGGTATGTCGCAGCCCGGGGAATGTGGGATGGCCGGCCAACCGGTTCGGAAATCCTGATGGATGCCTGTCGGAAGCTGTACGAGGAAGCGGCCGACGCCATGTTTGCCTATTACAGCTGTTTGGCCGATATCAACGGCGATTGTCACGCCAAGGGAATCGCCTGGCACATGCCGGAACCCTATGAATTTTATACGCCGGATGCGATTCGGCGAGTGGATCGGACAGTTTCGATGGGAAAAGCCCTGCTTTCCGACGTGTCGGAGACTGTTCGGAAACGGATGGAAAATCAGTTCGGACTCTGGGAAAAGGCAAAGGCCGTTGTGGAACAGAGCCGCCGCGAAGCAGCCAAAGGCTGAAGAACCGGAAAGACGCGCGAAGCGTAAAAGAACGACAAGGAGTACGCGATAATGACCAGCCTATCTTTTGACCATATCACGATCCGCAGCGGCCGTCTCGGCGGCGAAAGCGAGCTTCCCTCCCTGCTTCCGATGATCAATGTCCAGACGGAAAAGTCGGGAAATCTGGACGACGAAGATGAAATTTATTCCGACGTCGGAAAGCGGCCGAACATTTTCCCCTATCGGCAGCAGGATTTGTACGATCGGGGGATGGAGCCGCAAAGCTTCCGGACGGCGGTGCTGGAAAACGACTGTCTCCGGGCGGTGTTTCTGCCGGAGCTCGGCGGACGCCTCTGGTCCCTGTTCGATAAAAAGGCGAATCGGGAGCTTCTCTATGTCAACGATGTCGTGCGATACTGCAATCTTGCGCTGCGGAACGCCTGGTTCAGCGGCGGGGTGGAATGGAACGTCGGCATGATTGGCCACAGTCCGTTCACCTGCGAGCCGCTTTTTGCCGCCCGTCTTCAGGCGGCGGACGGAACGCCGGTGCTACGGATGTACGAGTACGAACGGCTTCGCGGCGTGACCTATCAAATGGATTTCAGCCTGCCGGAGCATTCGCCGCTTCTCCTTTGCCGGATGCGGATCCATAATCTTCAGAATCAAACCATCCCCATGTATTGGTGGAGTAATATCGCCGTGCCGGAAACCCCGGACCGCCGGGTGATTGTTCCGGCGGAATCCGCCTATTTCAGCTACTGCGAAAATGTGTCCAAAACCGCCCTTCCCCTGCGGCAGGGACGGGATGTGACCTACCCGGTAAATACCGACTGTTCCCGGGACTTTTTCTATCGCATTCCTGACCGGCAGGAGAGAAAGTTCATCGCCTGCCTGAATAAGGAGGGGTACGGACTGGTGCAGACCTCCACCAGCCGGATGAAGGGCCGGAAGCTGTTCGTCTGGGGACAAAGTCAGGGCGGACAAACGTGGCAGAATTTCCTGACCGACCAGGCGGGAAACTATGTGGAGATTCAGGCGGGGCTGGCGCGTACGCAGTACGAATGCCTTCCCATGCCGCCGCTCTGCGCCTGGGAATGGGTTGAGGCCTACGGCCCGATGCAGGCCGATCCCAGGAAGGCTCATGGCGGCTGGGAGGAAGCCCGCCGGGAGGTGGAGGAACGGCTGGATCAAATGCTTCCGCGGCTGGAACTGGAGCACTATCTGGAAACGTCCAAAACGGATTACGCACTGAAAAGGGGAGAAACCGTGGCGGTCGGTTCCGGCTTCGGCGCGCTGGAGGACAGGCGCCGGAGAATGGCCGGAGAAATGCCCCTGCCGGAGCATCTGGATTTCGGCTCCCCCGGAAAGCCGCAGGAGGAATGGACGGAGTTGCTGAAAACCGGCCGGATGCGCCGACTGAATCCGAGGGAGATTCCTTCCTCTTATCTTCTGGATGAAGCGTGGCTGCGACTGGTGCAGAAGGCGAATACCGAAGAGGCGGACAACTGGTACGGCTGGTATCAGGAGGGGATGCTGTACTTCGGCCGGGAGGATTATGCGCGGGCCGAGCAATGCCTCCTCCGTTCCGCCGAATTGCAGCCCTCCTGCTGGAGCAGCTATGGCTTGGCGGCCTGCCGGTATATTGCGGGCGATCTGGAGGGCGGCCTTCGGCGCCTTTTGGAGGCGCGGCGGCAGAATCCGGAAAGCCTGTCGCTGAACCGGGATGTTTTTCGGTTTTTGCAGGAAAACGGGCAATATAAAGACATGGTGGCCTTATATGAAGCGCTGCCGGAATCGCTCCAAAAGGATGGAAAATGCAAATTCTATCTTGCCAGCGCTTTGGCTCATCAGGGAGAGTTGGAGAAGGCGGAGGCGATTCTTTATGAAAATGGCTGCCTTGTCGTACCGAATATCCGGGAGGGAGAGCTGTCCCTGACCGCGCTGTGGTTTTATATCGAAGAGCAGAAATGCCGGAAAGAAAACCGGCCGTTTGACGAAACATCCGCTCAGCCTCCGGCGTTTCTGGATTTCCGGATGGGGTACGCGGACAACTGAACGGGACGGACAGGAGGAAGGTCGTATGCTCCGGGGCTTGAAATTTCATTTCGATAACGAGTATATCTCCGAACCCGTTCGATATGGCCCCATTCTGCTTTGGCAGATCGGCGATATTGGCTGCGACCCCGGTTATGTGGTAAAGGATCACCGGCAATACTGTTATGAAATCACCTATGTAGTAGGCGGACGGGGAAAGATTTCCAGCGGCGGCGGAATTAGCCATGCCGTGGAGAAGGGAAAGCTGTATCTGAACCGTCCGGATGAAATCCATCGAATTGAATCCGATACGGTAGAGCCCATTCGTTATTTTTACCTGGGGTTTGATTTTGAGCCGAAGAGACAGCAAAACCTCTGGAAGGATATCAAGGACGCGTTTGATTCCTGCACCTGTCCTCTGGCCGCCGATGTATCGGACATCCGCTCTGTTTTCACCAATGCGTTCAATGAAATGATGACAAAGGACGCCATCAGCCAGGAACGCCTGAGCTGCCTGGTGCAGGAAATCATCATGCTGTGCTACCGTGCGCTGTCCCGGCAGAATCCTCGCCTGTATGTATCCAACGGCAGCGCGGAGGATCAGTCGCAGCAGCTGATCTATTCCATCGTCAACTACATCGACACCAATGTTTGCGCTATCGAACATCTCAACGATATCAGCCGTCAGGTCGGCTACAGTTACACCTATATTTCCCGCCTGTTTACACAGGTGATGGGAAAATCCATGCGTGACTATTACAACGAAAAGCGCTTTGAAAAAGCGGTAAGCTTTCTCAGGGCGGGAATGCACAGTACGGAAATCGCCAGCCTGCTCCGGTACAACTCGCTGCACAGCTTCAGCAAGGCGTTCAGCAATTATTTCGGTATATCGCCGTCCGAATACCGGGAAAAGCTGAAAAAGGAAGGGGAGCTTTCCAGCTCTTCCGGCAAGTGAAGGGATATTCCGGAACCTGACAAGAATGGATAGGGGAATGGTGACTATGGCGACTATGAGAATCATCGGATTGGATTGCGGACGAACGGAGCTGCGGGGAATTGTCAGTGACCAGAACGGACGGATACAGAGCATGGTGCGGATCGCCGCAGGACTGGAAAAAGGAGTAATCCAGTACATCCGGAACATTCAATCGCTGGTCAACACGCTTATGCAGCCATATGACGAAATTGACTGCGTAGGGGTAGCCTCTTCCGGACGAGTGGACGTGCAGAGCGGGCTGGTTTCCTACGCCACAATCCCGGGGTACAGGGATACGGATCTGCGGGCTTTGGTTCAGGCTGTGCTGGATATCCCGGTTTTTGTGGAAAACAGCGCACGGGCGGCCCTGCTGGGGGAACACTGGCTGGGCGCGGCGCGGAATACGAAAAACGCCGTATTGCTGTGGCTGGGGCAGAGCGTCAGCGGCGCAACGATGATCGACGGGAAAATCCATCAGGGCAGCTCCTGCCGGGCGGGCGAATGGGGACATATGCAGATCGCCCGGGAGGGAGATGAATGCGTATGCGGTCAGCGCGGCTGTCTCGATCAGTTTATCGGCGGCAAGGTGCTGACGGAGAAGATGGAGCAGGCGCTGGGACGCAGCGCCTGTCCGGAAGAATACCTGGAACTCTACCGCAGCGGCAATCCCGCAATACATGCTATTTTTGAAGAGTTTTCCGACTGCCTGGCGCAGGCTGTCGGAAACATCGAACGGATTGAGGATCCGGAGCTGGTGCTGCTGGGCGGGCCTTCCAGCCAGTGGTACGAGCTGTTCTGGCCCCTTCTGCGGGAACGGATGGAAAGCCGCCGTATTCAGCTTCCGGTGAAAGTGGCGCAGCTCGGCGCCGACGCCGGCTGCTTGGGAGCGGTGTATCTGGGGCTGGAGTCCCTGGCCAACATACGCCAGCCGCTGTCGCCGGCGCACAGCCAGGCGTAGCACGGGAAAGGAGGCCGGCAGATGAACAAAATAAGAGAACGGCGTATCCTGGCCTCTCTCTTGACGGCGGCGCTGCTGTGCGGTTTCCCGGCTTTCGCCCGAGAGCCGGAGGAGACGCTGGAGAACAGGGCGGCGGCTTCCCCCGAATCGCTGAACGAAACGATCGATTACAGCGGCCGGAACAGCGGTTTCGTCCGGTATCTGGAGCGGGCTGGGACAGCGGCGCAGCCGGAACAGTCAATCGAGCTGAAGGCGGAAGCGGCGGAGATATCCGAAGACAACGCCGGACGAACCGAACAGCAGGGTAAGGACTGTGTCCTTCTTCAGAAAGGCGGCTGGATGGAATGGCGCTTTTCTGTTGACGAGCAAGCGCTCTATACGCTGAGAATCACCTACATAGCCGGAAATGGGGAAAACGGTGAACAGCAAAACCAAAATAAGGAGCCGCGGATTTCCCTTCTGCTGGACGGGACGCTGCCTTACAGCGAACTGTCCGAGTACGCGCTCGGCCGGATTTACCGGGATAAAACCGGGATTGAACAGGACGAACAGGGAAACGACCGCATCCCGGAGCAGGAGACGGTGCAGCGATGGCAGACGCTTTCGCTCCCTGATACGTCGGGGCTGGCCGGGCGGCCCCTTTGCCTGGCGCTGGAACCGGGCGATCACACCCTTCGTCTGCTTTGTACGGAGGAAAGCCTTTTGACCGCCTCGCTCTTTTTGACAGGGGAGGAAGCTGTTCTCACCGACGGGGAGGCGCTTCGGGCTTACCAGGAACAGGGTGTGGAAAGCATTTCGGGAGTTCTGCTGAAGTATCAGGCGGAAGCCGCCTTTGAAAAGTCGAATGTAACGCTGTATCCGCAATACGACCGGGTCAGCCCTGCTGTCGAGCCCTACCATCCCGTACGGGTACGCCGGAACATTATCGGGGGCGGCGGCTGGTCTGAAAACGGCATGTGGATATCCTATAAGATTGCGGACGTGCCGGCGGACGGCCTGTATTACCTTACGTTAAAATACCGGCAGAGCTACGCGATCGACCGCACGACATACCGGACGATTTACATAAACGGAAAAATCCCCAGCGAAGCTTTCCAGAATGTGGCCTTTCCCTATGGCGTGGACTGGGCGCGGACGACCGTATCCGGGACGGATGGAACGCCGTGTCCCGTCTATCTGAAAAAAGGAGATAATGAGCTCCGGCTGGAGGTTAGTCTGGGCAGCTGCACCGACGTTCTCCGGATGGTGGACGAGGCGGTTTTTCAGCTCAACCAGATGTATACCAAGATGGTGATGGTTACCGGCGCTAATCCGGATCCCAACCGGGATTATTATCTGGACAAGGAAATCCCCGATCTGATAGAGACATTCCGCATGCAGGCGGAAACGCTGAATACGGCGGCGGATCGGTTTGACGAGCGCAACGGGGAAGCCACCAGCGAAAGTGAGTCCATCCGCACGATGGCACGCCGGCTGGAAAGCCTGATCAGCCAGCCCCGGACCATTCCCAAGCGGCTAAGCAGCTACCGGGAAGGCCTGAGCGACCTGTCCGCCTGGCTCAGCGATATGACCGAGCAGCCTCTTGCTCTGGATTATTTCCTGATTCATTCGGCGGACGCGGAGCTTCCATCGCCCACTCCCACGCTGGGACAAAAGCTCCGGCATTTCTTTGAAACCTTTTTCGCCTCGTTTGTGGAGGACTATGATTCGGTCGGCGTCCGTTCCGGCGAGAGTATTGACGTCTGGGTCAATATGGGACGGGATCAGGCGCAGATTGTGCGCAGCTTGATCACGGACAGCTTTACCCCCGCCTATGGGGTGGAGGTCAATCTGAGCATTGTGGGCATGGGCTTTGTGGAAGCCACCCTGTCCGGGGAGGGGCCGGACGTGGCGCTGGGCATTTCCCGCGGCCAGCCAATCAACCTGGCCAGCCGGAACGCCCTCCTTTCCTTCGAGGAATACGAAGGGCTGGAAAGCATGAAATCGCGGTTTTCTGAAACGGCAATGACGCCTTACCAGTTTGAAGGAAAGACCTACGGAATCCCCTGCAGCCAGAAGTTTTATATGCTGTTTTACCGTAAGGATATCCTGGCGCAGATGGGGCTGGAGGTGCCGGAAACCTGGGACGACATTTATCGGGCGGTTCCCAAGTTGCAGCGTAGCCACATGAATATCGGACTGCCCTATGCGGTTATTTCTGCGGCGGCGGCCGTTGACAACGGGCTGGGCGCGAAAGACCTGTTCGCCACCCTCCTGCTGCAAAACGGCGGAACGTTCTATACCGAAGACCATACGGCCACACGGCTGGATGACGAGGCGGCGGTGAACGCATTCAAGTCGTGGTGTGATTTTTATACAAAGTACGGCTTTGACCTGGCATACGATTTTTATACCCGCTTTACTACGGGAGAAATGCCGATCGGCATTGCATCCTATGAAATGTTCAATACACTCTCCCTGGGCGCGTCGGAGATCCGCGGGCTTTGGGGGATGGCGGAGATACCGGGAACCCCGAGGGAGGACGGCTCCGTCGATCACAGCGAAGCGGGAGCGGGAACGGCGGCGGTGATTTTCAAAAAAACCGCCTCTCCGGATGCCTGTTATCACTTAGTGGACTGGTGGACCAGCGACGAAGTGCAGGATCGGTTCTGTGTCTCCGTGGAAAATCTGCTCGGTCCCGGCGGCCGGTACGAAACCGCCAATCTCTATGCGTTTTCCCGCCAGCCCTGGTCTGACGAACAGTTGCAGATGCTGCAGAGGCAGAGGGAAAACGTGGTGGAGCTGCCGGAAATCCCCGGAAGCTATTATGTATCCCGCAGCGTTGACAACGCTTTCCGCGCGGTATTGTACGACGGGGAAAATCCCCGGGAGATTTTTGCCCGGGAGAACCGGAACATCAACGCGGAAATTACTAGGAAACGCCGGGAACTGGGGCTGAATATCGCCGCCGAATGAGGCGGGGATGGAGGAAAGGCTGGCTTATGATACACAGAAAAAAGGTCGGAGACCTCAGCGCTTGGGAAAAAATCCGGCGCAGTCGGGACAGCTATCTGCTGATGGCGCCGTTTATGCTGCTCTTCCTGTTCCTGACCATTATCCCGCTGATCTCGGCCGTCGGGCTGAGCTTTACCAATTTCAATATGCTGGAACTGCCGCGTTTTATCGGCTGGCAGAACTATCAGCGGATGCTTCTGGATGATCCAGTGTTTTTCAAGGTCGTGAAAAACACGCTGCTGTTCGCCTTCCTGACCGGCCCGGTCGGCTATTTGCTGTCCTTTCTTTTCGCATGGCTGATTAACGAGACAGGCCGTATGCTGCGTACCTTTCTGACCTTGATCTTTTACATGCCGGTTCTGGCGGGAAACATCTATTTTATATGGGGCTTCCTGCTGTCCAGCGACAGCTACGGCGTGCTGAACGGCTTCCTGATTCAGATGAACATCATTCAGGAGCCGATCGCCTGGCTGGTGGATCAGAACAAGATGCTGCCCTCGCTGATGGTAGTGCAGCTCTGGATGAGCCTGGGCACCGGATTTCTGGCGTTTATCGCGGGTTTCCAGAGCATGGATCGGAGTCTTTTTGAGGCCGGCGCTATCGACGGGGTACGCAACCGCTGGCAGGAGCTCTGGTATATCACACTGCCTTCCATGTCTTCTCAGCTTCTGTTCAGTGCGGTAATGCAGATCGGCGCTTCCTTTGGCGTCAGCGCCGTCATCATCAACCTGGTGGGATTCCCCACGGCGCAGTATACGGCGGATACCATCGTCACCTATATTTCCGATATTGGCACCACCCGGTTCGAAATGGGATACGCCTGTACGATCGCCGTTTTCCTTTTCGTGCTGACGCTGCTGACCAATTTTCTCATCACCAGCGCGCTGCGCCGGTTCAGCACGGATTAACCTGGAAAGGGAGGAACAGCGTGAAAGGAAACTGCATACGGGATTGGAAAGAACCCTTTGTCGGCCGCACGGCGGGCCGACGGTCCGCTTCGCGGAGACATTCCGCGCGTCGGAGACACGCTTCTTTTCCTTATCATTGTGCTGACGCTGCTGTGCTGTAAGCGGCAGAATGGAGATTCTTATGAAACGACAGGCAAACCGTTCCCTAGCCGGGAATATCGCGGTGTTTCTTGTGCTTTTGCTTTTCGGGATTTTCTTCCTGCTTCCCATCGTATACGCCGTTGTTACCGCCTTCAAGCCGATGAACGAGATTTTTGTTTTTCCGCCGCGGATGTATGTGCTGAAACCGACCTGGAACAACTTCGTATCCCTGAGCTACATTATGGAAGATTTCTGGGTGCCGCTGTCCCGTTATCTGTTCAACAGTCTTTTTATTACGCTGGCCGCCACTGCGGGACATATCCTGCTGGCCAGTATGGCGGCGTATCCCATGGCAAAGCATTCCTTTTACGGACAGAAGACGCTCAGCCGGATCATCGTGGTTTCTCTTTTGTTTACCACCTCGGTAATGTATGTTCCCCAATATGTGGTGCTGGCTGCCTCTCATATGATCAACACCTATTGGGCGGCGATCCTGCCGGCGCTGCAGGGTTCTCTCGGGCTGTACCTGATGATGAATTTCATGAACAAGATTCCCGATGAAATGCTGGAAGCCGCCCGTATCGACGGCGCCAGGGAGCTGCGCGTTTTCTGGTCGGTCGTCATGCCCAACGTCAAGCCGGCTTGGCTGACGCTGCTGATCTTTTCCTTTCAGTCCCTCTGGAATTACAGCGGGGGAGGCTTCATCTACAAGGAAGAACTGAAGACGTTGCCGGCGGTGATGGCATCCATTTCCTCAGCGGGCGCCGTGCGCACCGGCGTGACGGCTGCCGCCGCCGTGATACTGATGATTCCGCCCATTGCGCTGTTCGTGGCCTCTCAGAGCCGGGTAATCGAAACCATGAGCACCTCCGGACTGAAGTGAGCAGCGCAGTAATCCCGGCGGAAATTTCAAGGAAGAAGGGGAGGGAAGAAAGCCGTATGGAGGAAAAACGAGAGAAAAAGAGCAACAAAAACAACTGGCGAGGGCTCCATAGGGTCGGCTTCGCCGCCCTTTGTCTGGCAGGAACGCTGCTGCTCCCGGCGACTGCGCTGACCGAAGAAGCGCCGTATTACAGCTATCGGTACGATTCCTGGGGAACGGCGGTGGAAACCGCCCAATCCTACCAACCGGAGACGGTGATTACCGGCGAAACACTGGGAGCCGGAGCGTTCAGTGCGCCCACCGACCTGGCGGCGGATTCCCAGGGCCTGCTCTATCTGCTGGACGCCGGGAACAGCCGCGTTGTCGTCATGGATGGGGAATGGAAGCTCCGGCAGACACTACAGCCGGTTGACAGCTCCGGGGAACCGATCGTCTTTGAGGAGGCAGGCAGTATTTTCGTCAGCGACCGGGCGGGTCAGATTCTGATCGCGGACAAAAAGTTGGGCGTCCTGGTCTTTGACCGGGAACTGCAGTTAATCCGCAGACTGGAGGAGCCGGACAGCGACGTGCTTCCCGAGGATTTTCTGTACGCTCCGACCAAGGCGCTGCTGGATTCCGCCGGTATCTATTATGTGATTTCGGCCAACTGCTACGAGGGTGCGCTCCAGTTCGATGAAAACGGACGTTTCCTGGGCTTTTACGGCAGCGAACGGGTGGTTATGGATTGGGAAACCCGGCTGAACCAGCTGTGGAAAAGCATCCTGACCGACGCGCAGGCCGCCAACATGAAGCGGACGGTTCCGGTGGAATTCGTCAGCTTCTGCGTGGATGAAAAGGATTTCATCTATACCGTCCGCCAGGGCAACGACGTTAGCCAGGGACAGGTAAAAAAATGCAACGCTCTGGGAGAGAACATCCTTCCGGAGAAGGCTTTCGGAGACCAGGGGACCACGATTCAGTTGATCGACATAACCGTGGACAATCAGGGATTTATTACGATATTGGACGGCGGCAGCGGCCGGATGTTCCAGTATGACGAGGAAAGCAACCTTTTGTTTGCCTTTGGCGGGAAGGGCGGCCAGACCGGTTTGGCGGAAGCGCCGGCGGCGGTGGAGGCGCTGGGGGACAAACTGCTGCTGCTCGACAGCCTGACCGGCCGGATCACCGTGCTGACGCCCTCCGCCTTCGCCAGGAGCGTCCGTGCCGCCGTCTCCCTGTGCGCCGACGGAAAATACCAGCAGGCTATGGAGCCCTGGCGGGAGGTACTCCGTCAGGACAACGCTTACGGGTTGGCAAACCGGGGGCTGGGCAAGGCCTACGAGGGCCTGGAGGACTATGCCACAGCGGCGGATTATTACCGAAAGGCCTATGAGCGCGAGTTGTATGGAGACGCTTTCGGCGAATGCAGGTCCGCTGTTATCCGGAAATATTTCGGTCTGTTTATGGGCGGATTGGCCGTCCTTGCTCTCGGTGCGGCGCTGCTGATCCGCTACCGCCGCCGTCACCGCAAAAGCCTGTATGAGCAAAGGATCAGCCGCTTTCATTATCCCCTGTACTGTATGTTCCATCCCTTTACCGGCTATGAAGACCTGAAGGAGCGGCGAAAGGACTCTCTGTCGGCCGCCAACCTCCTGCTGCTCGTCTTTTTCGCGGTGTCTATCCTGATCAGGCAGGCGACCGGCTTTGCTTTTAATGAAAACCGGGTCGAACGGTTCAGCCTGCCGTTTACGCTGCTTTCCACGGTGGGGATGTTTGTCGCCTTTGTGATCTGCAACTGGTCCATCACCACCATTGCGGACGGCAAGGGGCGGCTGAAAGAGGTATGGAATTACTGCGCTTATGCGCTGCTCCCATACTGCATCGGTATGCTGATCGTCGTGGTGTTAAGCAACCTGCTGAGCACGGACGAGGCCGCGTTCCTGTCCATGGCGCAGACGGTCGTGTACTTGTGGACCGGCGTCTGTCTGGTGATGGCGCTGAAGGACGTGCACATGTATTCCCTCGGGAAAACCATTCTGACCACCCTGCTGACGCTGGTTGGCATGGTCGTCGTTCTGCTCCTGTGCGCGATCGGGTATACCGTCGTGATGCAGCTCGTGTCGTTTATCAGCAATATTTACACGGAATTGCGGCTGCGATGATCCGCCGCTTCGGAAAGGAGTGAAGGCAATATGCGCGGCAGACGATGGGGCGGACTGTTGGCGGCGCTGCTGGTTCTGCTGGGAACAGCGGGCCTGTCGGCGGCGGAATCGCCAGCGGAACCGCCGGTTTCCGTGCCGACGGAGGGCGCGACGGCCCAGAAGCCGGTTTCGGAAGAGTATCAGCTTTATGCGGAAAACAACCGATTCCGGTTATTCATAGCGCCGGCGGAAGGCTATGTGCTGCTGGAGGATCGGCAGGGAACAGCCTGGAAGAGCGTGCCGGACGGACACGAAGAGGACCCGCTCGCCAAAGGAAGCGTGAAAATGGCGATGGAATCTCTTCTCCAGATTCAATACGCCGACCGGTTGGGAAACCTTACGGAGCTTAACGCCAAAACCGCCTCGGTTAATAAGGGCGGCCTGACCTGCGGGCGGATCGAGGATGGAGCAAAACTCCTCTTTTCCTTCGAACGGGAGGGCTTTTCCATCCCGCTGGAGCTTGTGTTGAAAGAGGACTGTCTGGAGGCGTCGCTTCTGGCGTCGGAGATTGAGGAAACCAACGCCGCCTACCAACTGACCACTGTGTCGCTCCTGCCGCATTTTGGGGCGGCGGACAGCGAAGCGGAAGGCTATCTTTTCGTTCCGGACGGCAGCGGAGCGCTCATTGAGCTGAATCAGCCCGGCCGGACGGCGGGGGACTACCGGCAGTATCTGTACGGCCGGGAGCCGGCGACGGCCCAGCCGCAGCTCGACAGCATGGAGCAGACGGCGAAGCTGCCGGTGTTCGGACTGAAGAGTGGGGACAGCGCTATGCTGGGGATCGTTACCTCCGGCGCGGGACGAGGGCTGGTGAACGCCTCCGTCAACGGAAAGCGGTGCAGCTACAGCAATATATACGCTTCCTTTATTTATCGGGATTCGGAAATGGTTTATATCGAGAAAAAGGGTCAGACCGTTCGAGTCCTGGAATCCGATCCGCCGAAGCCGGAACGGTACACCGTACAATACCGGTTCCTACAGGGAGAAGAGGCGGATTACGTCGGCATGGCGCATGTTTTCGGCGACTGGCTCTTTTCCGGAAGCAGCGAGCGGATGGCGGAGGGCGCGCCGATGATCCTGGAGATTCCCGGCGGGATTATGGCGCAGGAAAATGTGCTGGGTTTCCCGGTCAACCGGGTAGTTCCGCTGGCAGGGTATGCGGATGTACAAAGCATGACGGAAGAGCTTCGCCGGCTGGGCGTGGACGATCTGACGGTCAATTACCTGTACTGGGGCAAGGACGGCACCGGCGCGGCGGTTCCCGATGGGATGGACCCGGAAGGAAGGCTGGGAGGAAAAAAGGCGTTCCGGCAGATGCTGGACACACTGGAAGCGGAGGGGACGGCGCTTTATCTGGACGTCAACCTGACGGACATGGTGAAAAGCCGCTGGGGCTACCACACCGGCTTCGATTCCGCCGCCTCCATTCAGAAGAGCCCTGCTGTACAGTACATGTATTATATCAACACGCTGAAAGCGAGAAAGAGCGACCCGGTTTTCCTGCTGCGCAGCGATAAGTTTCGGAAAGCGGCGGCCGGGATCGTGTCGGATGCAAAAAAATACAGTTTTACCGGCTTCAGCGCCCACACCCTTGGACAAAAGCTGTACTCGGATTTCGGCGGCCAGGAACGCCGTGACACGGCGGAAAAGACCTGGCAGGGGGTTCTGGAAGAGCTCCGGCAGGCAAAGGGACGGCAGCTGCTGTCCGCCCCGAACGCTTACGCCGTCCCCTATGCCGATATCATCACCGACGCGCCCCTGTATTCCAGCGGCTTCTTTCTGGAGAGCCGAACGGTTCCCTTCTACACGATTGCCCTGCACGGTCGTGTTCTGCTGAGCACGCCCAGTCTGAACCGGATGAGTGATCCGGAGAAGGGACTTTTGGCGGCGCTGGAAAACGGCCTGACTTTGAAATATCAGATGATGATGGGGAACAGCGAACGGCTGGCGGAAACCGACTATAACGACCTGACCGGCTGTCTCTTCTCCGACTGGTCGGAGGAAGCGGCCGAGGCCTATCGGGAAGTGCAGAAGGTTCTTCGCCGCGTGACCGGCAAGGCCATCGTTTCGCACCAGTTTCTTACGGAGGAGGTGCGCCAGACAGTGTTTGAAGGCGGCGTTCGGATTATTGTCAACTACGGGAATGAGGCGTACGACTCGCCGGACGGCGTCGTGAAAGCCAACGGTTATCTTGTTTCCGGTCTTTAGCTTCCTCGGGCAGCGGGAAATCGAAAGGGAGGGAATATATTGTTGAAAAAGGCAAAGGGGCTTATCGGTTCTCCCATGCAGCGGAAGCGGGCGATATGGGGTTTCCTGTTTATTCTGCCCTGGATGATCGGCGCCATTTATTTTTTTCTGATTCCCATGATACAGTCGGCGACCTACGCCTTTTTCCATGTGGAGCTGACGGCGGCGGGAGACCGGCTTACTCCGGCGGGTTTTTCCAATTTTCTTTACCTCTTTACGCAGGATCCGCACTTTATCACCAACCTGTCCTCCGCCGTGCTCGGCATGCTGTATCAGGTGCCGGTGATCGTGCTGTTCAGTCTGCTGGTAGCCCTGCTGCTGCGGGAAAAATTTGTCGGCCGGACGGTAGTGCGCGCCATCTTCTTTTTTCCGGTGATCATCGCCTCCGGCGTTGTCATCACCATTTTGAAGGAGCAGGTCATGATGTCCGCCACCTCCACCTCAGAGGAACAGCAGGCGTATATGTTCGCCGCTCCGGCCTTCACCTATTTTATCGAGCAGATGGGAATTCCGGAGGCGATCGCCGACCTGGCGGAAAAGGTGATCAGCGGCTTTTTCGACATTCTCTGGAAGTCGGGAGTGCAGATCGTGCTGTTCCTGGCGGCGGTCAACCATATTCCCTCCAGCTCTTATGAAGCGGCGGATATCGAGGGCGCCTCGGCGTGGGAAAAGCTCTGGAAGATCACCTTTCCCATGATTTCGCCCACGATATTGGTTGTCCTCATCTATTCCATCATCGACTCGTTTACCGATTACGGCAATCTGATCATGCGTTCCATCAATTCGTATTTCTCGCTGGGGCAGTACGCCTACAGCGCGACCCTGGGCGTGGTGTATTTTCTCGTCGTCCTCCTTCTGGTCGGGCTGGTGAACCTCCTGATCGGTCGAAGGATACAGTACGCGGTGGACTGACGTCCCGTCGGGCCAAACAAACCCTGCGTTTGATGCCATAGAGAAATCATCGAAGAAAGGAAGGAAACCCTATGAAAAAAGCTCGGAAGCTGGCGGCGCTTCTTCTGACTCTGTTCATCATTCTGGGAAGCTTTTCCGCCCTTGCGGCAAACACGACCAAGACCATTACCCTGAAAACCAACACTGACAATAACCCCTTTATTCGCATTGCCCTGTACAGTCAGACCTTTGCAGCAGGCGGCCCCTTCACCGTTCACTGCGAGATGAAAATCTCCTCCTACACCCGTTCCAAGGAGGACGCGAACATATTCGTGAACATTGCCGATGGACGCGATCCCAAGCAGATGGTGGTGTGGCTGAACACCTGGAAAAGAAAAAACGACAAATGGTTCGCCATGAAGGATGAAAATGGGAACGACATCACCTTCAACAATATCAGCAAGGTACAGATTGACGGCGTATTCCAGGATTTCGCTTTGCTGCAGTTCGGCGCGTACTATGTGAAGGGCGAGATGTCCTTCCGGAATTTTTACATCACCAACGCCGCTGGAAAAACGGTGTATTCCTGGGATACCGACAGCGCGCTGAACGGCATTGATAACCTCAAGAACTACGAAGGAAACGTTATTTTCTGTCCGACTTTCGGCGACGGTAGCGCCGACTATCTGGTGTCGGATACGGCGCTGAGCGGCGGGAATACCCCCGTCACCCCCACAAGCCCCACCAAAGACAGCGGACCGGTGTATGAGGACGACCCGCCCGTCAAGCCGCCGGTCACCACCGCAGCGCCCATATCGCCCACATCGCCCGGGAATACGCCGACAGAGGACAACAATACGACCGCCTCCGACTCGCAGAGCGTTTCCACCGAGACTTCGCTGACGACGGGCGAGAGCGAGGCGGCCTCCAGTTCCCGGGCGACCACTACTACTACCGAAAATGTGCAGGGAAGCATGAATGGAAAAAAAGAGGATAAGGGCGGCTTTAACGTCTGGATTCCCATCGGCGTCATCGGCGGCCTGCTGATTGCCGGGGGCGCGGTCCTGCTGATCCTGTGGAAGCTGGATAAGCTGCCTTGGAAAAAATCGCCGGAGGACGCCGGCGGCGTAGACAGCGAGGATATCCACAGCGAAGAATAGGCCGATGAAAAAGGACTCTGCAAACCGGAGGGTTTGTAAAAATATATGGAGTTAGGAGTGTTAGGAATGAAGTTTCAGCGCATGAAAAAGACTTTGGCGGTTCTCTTGTCGGCGGCTATGCTTGGGTGCGCCGTCGTGACCTCCGTCGGAGCGGAAGAAGCGGCGTATACGCCCAACCGTTCCATCACCATTTCCAACGAGGCGGCAGCGGCCAGCCTGAAGATGACGGCGCTGCCGGATCATCTGGGAGCCGGCGAAGCGGTAAACGGCCCTTACCACCTCTGGGCAATGATGAAGATCGAGGGAATGACCGCTATCGACAGCGGGGCGGAAGCATCCGTTACCCTGAACGCCAAATACGGCTATTATACGGCGGGCAGCGACGATCTGCAGTACAAAACGGTGGAACTGAGAAAGTGGACGGCGAACACCGACGGCTGGATTGAAATGACGACGGCCGACGGCCCGCATTTCACACTGGAAGCGATCGATCCCTCCGGCGAGGACGATGTGTACGGCGACGTTACCATCGAATTTGCCATGAACAATGCCAAGGGCGATTTTGCCTTTGCCGATCTGGTCATTGCCGACAAGGACGATCAGATTGTCTACTCTCTGGCCAACGATCCCTGCTTCTCCGGCATCACGGACTTTTCCCGGAAGATGAGCAGTGTTTCGAGCTTCCTGTGGACTCCGTCGGTCGACCGGACAAAAACTTCCGTAACGGTTGCTACCGCCGGCAACAAGAGCTACACCCCGAACCGCGTGCTGACGATGGATATACCCGAGAACGTGGCAGGGGAAACCTCCGCTTATCCGGAAAGCTTTGGCTATCTGCATCTGGATGTTTCTCCCTTGAAGGCGGAGGATGGGCCTTTCACGCTCCGCGGTATGGTAAAGGTGGAAAACTTTGCAGCCAACGCCTCGCAGCTGAATGCGGACGCCATAACGCGCGGCGGCAACCCCGCCTTCCTGATGGGCAATCCCTTTAATACGTTCCATGGCCTGATTGCGGATACCGACTGGATTCCTTTCCTGAACGGGGATGGAACCCCCCTTACCTTTACCCGCAACAGCGACGCCGTCCAATGGTATACCCAGTTCTTCTGCAGCTGGGGCGCCACGGGAAAGTATTCCCTGGCGGATCTGGAGGTTTTGGATAAGAACGGCAACGTGGTATACAGCTTTGCGGATGACAAAGTCCTGGCGTCGTATACCCAGCCCTTTAATCCGGGCGTTTCCCCCGACACCTCCCATGGGAAGCCCGGCCTGTTCTTCTGGGCCAACGATTATGTCGGCGTGGATAACAATACCCGCATCCAATACGCCTACAGCGTTGCGGAGCAGGTGACGGAGCATACGGCGGAGGATTACCGGATTTCGACCTTTGAGGAAACCTATACGCCTTACGCGGGCAAGGATGAGCCGGCGACTACCGATCCCACTTCTCCTACTGAGTCAATCCCGTCGGAGACGCCCTCCACGAGCGAGGTCAACGGTACGGAAAGCACAACCGCCTCCCCGGAAGTTCCCGATACCGGTTCCGCCTTCCCGTCGGCCGTCCTGCTTCTGGGAACCGTCGCCGCGGCCGCCGCGCTGGTCTGTTGGAAAAAACGAATCTGAATGAGACAAAGCTCCCTGTTTTTCAAGGGATGAAAGCCGTTTCCCCGGTTCCGGCAGGGAACCGGGGAAACGGATCCCCTTAAAAAGTAACCGGTTGAAGGAAGGAAGCCATATGGAAACGCGGATCGCCGATCAGCTGCAAAAACAAATACGAAAAGGATACGGCTATCTTCAGGACAACCGTTCCCATTGCCTGCATCATACCCGAAAATGGGGGAAGGTTCTCGGCCGGACGGTATTGCTGGCCGGTCTCTGTTTCGTCATGCTGTACCCCATGCTGTTTATCCTGTCGTCCAGCTTTAAAACCATAGAGGACATCTATAATCCTTCGGTGGTTTGGATTCCGCAGCATTTCAGCCTTCAGGCAATGGACGCGGCGGTCGGCATCATGGGCTATACCAAGGCGCTGCTGAAAACAGTGGTGATTCTGGTTCCCAGCGTGCTGCTGCAGCTGATAACGATTCTGCTCGCCGGTTACGGATTCGCCCGCTTCAAATTTCCCGGACGGAGTCTTTTCTTCGGCATCCTTATTTTCACCATCATCGTTCCGGTGCAGTCGTATATCATCCCTTTGTATGCCAATATGCGGAATTTCGACTTTTTCGGAATCGGTTCCCTAATAGGTCTGTTCACAGGGAAGAAACTGACAATCAATCTGATCGACAAGGAAGCGCTTTTCTATCTGATGGCGGCCTTCGGAATGGGAATTCGGTCCGGCTTATGCGCGTTTATCATCCGACAGTTTTTCAAAAATATGCCGATGGAACTGGAAGAAGCAGCCATGATTGACGGATGCGGTCCCCTGGGAACCTTCCTGCGGGTGATGATCCCGAATGCCCTGTCGCTGCTGGCCACCGTGCTGGTATTTTCCATTGTATGGTATTGGAGCGACTTTTACCTGTCGGCTATTTTTTTCCGAACGGAATTTCCTCTTTCCGTCAGCCTGACCAACATGAGCTCGGCTCTGCATTCCACCAGCCAGGGCGGGCTGGAAAGCATGGCTGGACTGAGCGGACAGCAGCTGGCCCTGATGAGGGAGCCGATCCTCGCCTGCGGCTGTCTGCTGACCGTCCTGCCGCTGGTGGTGATGTACGTTTTCTTCCAGCGGTATTTTACCGAAGGGGTGGAACGCAGCGGCATCGTCGGATGACGCGGTCCGCGGCAATAGGGACGGCATATCCGAGCATGAAAGGAAGGACATACCATTATGAAGAAATATAGGAAAAGAGCTGTTCTGGCGGCGCTGGCGGCGCTGTTCCTGGTATCCATGACCGCCTGCAGCGAAGGCGCCGATTCCTCCGTCGGGGGAAACGACGCCGACAAGGCCGCCGGACTGGAAGCGGAAAAGGGAAAGGTCGTCACCTTTATGCTTCCGGCCTTTAATTACGACGACGACACCAAATGGGAAAATACCGTCTTAAAGGCGTTTGAAGAGGCCTATCCGGAGGTCAAGCTGGAACGGGTCACGGCGGCGATCGATAATTGGATGGTCAAGCTGCGCACCAGCGCCAACAGCGGTGATCCCATCGACGTTTTCCAGGACGGCGCCAACAACAACCCGATGTACGCTCTGCGGGGACTGAACCAGCCGCTGCAGAATTACATTGATATGAGCAACCCCAACCTTCACAAAGAAACGATGGACACGGTGTTCTGCTACAATGGCAATTATCATGTCGCGGTGACGGAACCTGATCCATGCGTCATTTTTTACAACAAGACCCTGTTTGAAAATGAGGGGGTCGACAGTCCCGCGGAGCTGTATGAAGCGGGAAACTGGAATTTTGACAGCCTGGTCCGCATCGCCAAAGAATTGACCTACAGCGATAATAACGGCAAATGCTGGGGAGTGGCCTGCAATTATCCCTACATTTTCTTCGGGGCAAACGCCACCTCCATGGTCAAGCTGGATGAAAAGTACAAATATACGCTGAACATCAACGATCCCAATCTGAAAAAATCCCTGGAAATCATCCAGGATGCCTGGCATACCAGCGAGTGGCAGGGCTGGGAATCCTCGCCCTGGAGCACCTTCTATAACGGGAACGCCGCTATGCTGATCGACTTCAAATGGGTAGAGCCGCAGATTCTGGAGGCCAAGGAATACGGACTGTGTGATTTTGAATACGGTGTGGTTCCGATGGCGGCCGGTCCTAACAATCCGGACGGCCTGACGCCGATGACCGCTTTCGGCTATGCTATGGGAAACGGCTGCGACGCGCCCTATCATGCAGGGAAGCTGATCGATATGCTGATTAACGGCGAAGCGGCGGATAATGAGAAAAACAATGAAAAAATCCCGCAGGAGCATCAGGAGCTGTACAAAGCGCTTTCTCAGAAGCTGTACCCCATCAACAGCTATGATTCCGCGGTGGGCGGCGCTTTTGAAATCTGCCAGGCTATTGGCGGAGGGCAGAGCATTTCGCAGGCGATCGCCGAATATACACCGATATACCAGCAGAAGGTGGATGAAGCCAACGGGGTTGTCACCGGTTCATCCGAAGAGTAAAGCAGATCGGATTTTGGGCGGAGGCGAACGGCTTTTCGGGCGCAGCACGGCGCAATAAGCGGCTGTGCCAGCGCCGAGTCCGCTCGATTCTCACTTTTTCGAAAAAACGGAATACGCAGAATGGGAGATTATTATGAAAACCAGAAGACTATTGGCGGGCTTGCTGGCCGGGCTGCTTCTGCTGTCCATGTCCGGATGCAAAGGGAGCGAAAAAGCGGAAAGCCAGCCGACCGGTTCCTCCGATACCAGCAGCTCTTACAGCGATACCGGAACGACGGATGGGGAGGAGAGCGCATCCGGCACTGAGGAAACCACCGGGGGAGAGGGGAGCGGTTCGCCGTCCAGCAAAACGAATCCGCTGAACTCCTCCTCTTCCTCGTCCAAACCGTCCTCCTCTTCCGCCACACCCTCCTCCAGTGATTTCGTGATTGCCCGAAACGGCTCGCCGCAGGCCAAGATTATCATCGCACGGAATGCCAGCGATAAAGTGCGCGCCGCAGCGGAGGATCTGCAGGCACAGCTACGAAAGATGACCGGCGCGGTCATCAAAATCGGCTTTGACGACGGTGATCTCTCCTCCGGTAATTTTATTCTGGTGGGGCCGACCTCCCAGACCAAAAAGCTGGGAATTCAGCAGCCGACCGGCTATCCGGGGAAGGAACGGGTGATCCTGAAACGGCAGGGAAATTATATCGCGCTGCTCGGAAACGACGATAAGGAGTATAAAGGAACGCAGTTCGCGGTCAATATGTTTCTGGAAAAGCTGGGCTGCGGCTGGTTCGGACCCGACGAGCTGTGGCAGGTGATCCCGGAAAAGAAAACGCTGAGCATCCGAACGCTGGACGTTGACCATACGCCGCAGTTTTCCGCACGGGTCAGCAACGTCTGGTACAACTATCAAAAATTTTCCGAACGCTGGTATATGGGCGGGGACAAGAAAAACATTGGGCACAATATCGCCACCCTGGTATCACGCGAGGAATATTATCCCGCGCATCCGGAATGGTTCGCCGAGGTCAACGGCAAAAGGGACCCCTACAGCGCTTCGGACACTTACTGGCAGTATTGCTATACCAATAAGGAATTCGCCGCAGAGGTGGCAAAAAAGGTCATTGAAAAATTCGATGCGGACCCCAGCTTGACCAATTTTGGCATCGGCGCCAACGACGGGTGGGAGAAAAACTGGTGCGAATGCAAAAACTGCGCGCTGGGAAACGACACCGACGAGCTGCTGACCTTTGCTAATAATGTGGCGAAAGCGGTCGCCAAAAAGTATCCCGATAAAAAGCTCACGATCCTGAGCTATCACTCTATCTATTTCGCGCCCAAGACCTCTATTCAGGCGGAACCGAACGTGGACGTTATGTTCTGCCGGGAGACCAGTATGACGCTTCCGTTGGATCTGAACCTGAAAATCCCCACCGGCTACAACGCCATTACCCATAACACCTACACCCAGTCCTGGCTGGAAAACTTCAAGGGCTACATTCAGAAGGCCAAGGTAAAGAATATTTCCATTTGGGAATGGAACTGCATCGCCGCCGACAAAGCGGAATGGGCGGAAATTCCCTGGGTGCAGGGGAACGTCGCCACCCGAAACCAGAAGCTCTGGAAAAGCAACGGCGCTTCCTACATTTATTATGACCAGGGGCCGAGCGCAACGTATCATGAGAAAACGCAGAAGAGCTTCGAGGTACGCTGGCCGCTATGGTATGTATCCTCCAAAGGAATGTGGGACTCCAGCCTGACCGGAGAGCAGATTCTTCAGGATGCCTGCGACAAGCTGTTCGGCAACGCCTCCAAGGAAATGTTTTCCTATTACAAGGCCCTGGCGGACAGCAGTGAGCAATGCCGTTCCACCAACACGATCTGCTGGGTTCCGCCCGATCCGGAAGAGGTGTATACCAAAGCGAGAATTCGGGTGATCGACGCGGCGGTCGACGCCGCCAAAAAGAAAATGAGCAGCGTAACCGCCGACCAGAAAAAGCGGATGGAAAACCAATTTGCTTACTGGAATAACGCCAAGGCGATATGCCTTTAAAAGAAATTCTCGTTTTATTCGCCGTTTTATTCGTACTGTATCGCTCGATCCGTTTTCGCCGCTCCGCGTGACCAAAAACGCGGAGCGGCTTTTTGCATTTTCACAGCGGACTTGGATATCCCTTGCGGAAAGGCCGGTTGACAAGAGCTCGCCAAAGCAATAAAATTGGAAAGCACAGGGAGGGGCCGTATTTCTTTGCCGGCTTTTCCATATACTAGCATACCGGCATACCGGTTATCAAACTGGTTATGTCGCCCTGCGAAACGTACAGACCGAATAACGGCGCGGGCCGGGAAAGAGCGGATGAGGATCGCCCATGCAAACGAAATTTCAAAAACGAACGCTGTATCTGGAGGACGTCAACCGCCTTGCCGTAGAGGATCCTCAGGGGTTTGCCCAGCGCGAACAGGAACTCTATAATCAGAAAATCGACCGTTTGGCCCGTTATCTGGCCGTCGGATTTGAAAGCCGCTGTCTGGTGATGCTTTCCGGCCCCTCCTCCTCGGGAAAAACGACGACCGCGCTGCTGCTTCGGGATCGTCTGCGGGAGATGGACGTGGACGCGCATACGGTCTCTATGGATGATTTTTACCGCGGACGGGAACAAGCGCCACGGCTTCCGGACGGCAGCTATGATTATGAAGCGCTGGAGGCTTTGCGTCTGGATACGCTGGAAACCTGTATGCAGGAGCTGCTTCAAAAGGGCTGTACCCGGCTGCCGCGCTTTGATTTCCCTGCCGGCCGCCCGGCGGAGGAAACGCGCGAGCTCTGCATCCAGCCGAATTCGGTGGTGATTTTTGAGGGAATCCATGCGATCAACCCGTTTTTTGAGCGGCATCTGCCGCGGGAGCAGACCTTCAAAATTTTTGTCAACACAGTCACTCCGTTATACGACGGGAACGATAAGCTGATCACCCGCCGAGATTTCCGGCTGACCCGTCGTCTGCTGCGGGACGAGCGGTTCCGCGGAAGCCCGGTGGTGAACACGCTGGAAATGTGGGCGCAGGTGATCCGGGGGGAAAACGAGTATATGTTCCCCTTCGTGGACACGGTGGATTATCTGGTCGACACTACCCACGCCTACGAGCCCTGCGTCTTCGCTCCGCTGCTGCTGCCTTCTCTCCGCGCCGTTCCCGCCGACAGCCCTTACGCGGAAGCCGCCGCCCGCCTGGCAGGAAAGCTGGCACGCTTTGCGCCGATGCCTCTGGATGTGATGCCGGCCGATTCTCTCCTGCGGGAGTTCGTGGGGAACGGAATTTATTAAGAAATCATGACCATGACGATATCGGTTGTCAAAACGGGATTTTTGCGCTATAATGGAAAACGATGGAGAGGGAAAAACCGGCAAAATCTCCGTTGGAGCCGTCGGCAGGCCGCCGGCGTCCGACCGACAGCCAACTTTGTAATTCCAAAAGGAGGAATCCGGATATGACGACTTTTGACGATGTGTTCTCCAAAGCGAAAAGCGTGGCGGAAACGGCGGGTAAAAAGACCTCCGAAATGTTGGAAGTTACCCGGCTGAAAATGCAGGCGGCGGAAATCGAGCGGGACATTTCTTCCATGTTGGAAGGCCTGGGCCGCTTGGTTTACGAATCCCGTAAGGACGGCGCGGATATCGCCGGGCAGGTGGACGACTGCTGCCTGAAGCTTGACGAGCGGAAAGCGGAGCTCGCCGGGCTGCGGGATAAAATTGACGAATGCCGGAACCGGATCAGCTGCAAAAACTGCGGCGCGCTGAACGCGGAGGATTCCGTGTATTGTAAGCGCTGCGGCGTTAAGCTTTCGGATTGAGCCGACGACAGCATGACAGGGCGGTACGACCTACCGCCCTGTTTGTTATAAACGCCCTGTTCAGGGACGTAAAGGAGCGACGCGGATGATACCCACCGAACAATACGAACAAAGCGCCGCCTTTCTCCGGAAAATCCTGCCCTTTCTGCCCGAAACGGCGTTAGTTCTCGGCTCGGGCCTCGGAGGTCTGGCGGACGAAACGGAAGCGGCGCTGCGGATTCCTTATGAGGAAATTCCAGGTTTTCCCCGCTCCACGGTGGCGTCCCACGCCGGCGTGCTGACGGCAGGGCTGCTCGCCGGCCGGAAAACGGCGGTTTTTTCCGGCCGCGTCCATTATTATGAGGGCTATTCCACCGAAACCGTGGCCTATTATGTTCGGGTGCTGAAGCTGCTTGGAGTGAAATCGCTGATCCTGACCAACGCGGCGGGCGGCGTCAATGAAGAGTACCGGGTGGGCGACCTGATGCTGATTGCCGACCATATTAAATTCGGACTGGAAAGCCCCGCGAGGGGAGAGCACCGTCCGCTGTTCGGCCCCCGCTTCTTTGACATGACCCGGGCCTATTCTCCCCGCCTGAGAGAAACAGCCCGCCGGTGCGCGGACAAGCTGGGAATCCACCTGCGGGAGGGCGTCTATTTTTATATGCCCGGCCCGGAGTTCGAGACGCCGGCGGAAATCCGCGCAATCCGTCTGCTCGGTGGGGACGCGGTCGGCATGTCTACCGTCGCTGAGGCGGTGGCCGCTTCTCAGTGCGGACTGGAGGTGCTCGGCCTCTCCTGCATCACCAACCTGGCGGCCGGTATGACGCCGGATGCGACGGTCAGCGACGAAGAGGTGACGGTAAACGCCGCGCTGGCGGCGGACCGTTTCGGCGCGCTGATAAAAGCGGTTCTGGCCGCCCTGTAGGAGACAAGCCGCGAACGAATCGTTCATAATTGCCAGACGTCGGGAGGTTCCGCTATGCTGTTTACGAATATCGACGTGCTTCGTGCGGACGGCACGCTGTTGGCCGGGCAGTATGTCGCGGTGCGGGACGGGCGGATCGTCCATGTCGGCAAATCCGTCCATACCGACGACTGGGGCGAGATTGTGGACGGAAAGGATCGTCTGCTGCTTCCTGGCTTTTACAACGTGCATACTCATGCGGCGATGACCCTGATGCGCGGATATGGTGAAGGGCTTCCGCTGGACCGCTGGCTTTACGAACGAATCTTTCCGTTTGAAGAAAAGCTGACGGGGGAGGATATCTACTGGGGAACCCTGTTGGGGATTGCGGAAATGCTGTCTACCGGTACGGTCTCGTTTTCCGACATGTACTATCACTGCGGGCGGGTTGCCCGGGCGGTACTGGACAGCGGTGTAAAAGCGAATATCGGACGCAGCGTAAGCTGTACAGAGGAAAATACACGTTTCCGTGACCTGCCGGCCTATTCGGAAACCCGGGAGCTGCTGGATACCGCCCAAGGCTTGGGAAACGGCCGTATTCGGATTGATGTGGCTCCGCACTCGGAATATACCACCCATCCGTCCTTGCTGGCGGAAATGGCGGAGCTGGCCGGCGAGTACGGCGTGCGCATACAAACGCATCTTTCCGAAACGGAAAAGGAGCAGAGGGAATGCGTGGGACGGTATGGAAAAACGCCGGCCCGGGTCATGAAAGACGCCGGCGTTTTCGATCATCCGACCACTGCCGCCCACTGTGTCTGGGCAACCGACCGCGATCTGGAACTTCTGGCGGAAAAAGGGGTCACGGTGGCGCACTGTCCGCAGAGCAACCTCAAGCTGGGAAGCGGCGTCGCCCCGGTCGAAAAAATGCGGCGGATGGGTATTGCCGTGGCGCTCGGTACCGATTCCGCCGCCAGCAACAACAATCTGGATATGCTGGAGGAGCTGCGGACCGCTGTTTTACTGGCCCGCGGCGTCTCCCGGAATCCTGCGGCTCTGCCGGCGGGAGAAGCGCTGTATATGGCGACCAGGGGCGGGGCGCTCGCGCAGGGGAGGGAGGACTGCGGCGATATCCGGGAAGGGTACCGGGCCGATCTCCTGGTGCTGAATCTCCGCGCCCCGGCTATGCTGCCGCGCCATGACGTTTTGTCCAACCTCCTCTTTTCCGGCGGAGCCGACGCGCTGGAAATGACCATGGCGGATGGCCGTGTTTTATACCGGAACGGCGAATTCACCACATTGGATATCGAACGGATTCGCCGTCACGTCAGCCGCTGTGTGCAAACGGCGCTTTCCCGCTGAATGGGCGGCTTCCCGCTGGGCGGTTATCCGGAACCGCCCCCATCCTTCCAACCGATCAATTTGTAAGCCGAGAGGACTGACTCCTTTGCCGAATCGCCAGAAGCAGAGCTTTCTGCACGGCGCGCTGATCCTGTCTGTGGCCGCGATACTGACCAAGATCATCGGTGCGCTTTTCTTTAAAATCCCTTTGCAGAATATCAATAAGACCGCTTATGGGTATTTTGAAGCGGCGTATAATATCTACATCCCGCTGTATACGGTTTCTACCGCGGGATTTCCGGTCGCGGTTTCCCGTCTGGTTTCGGAAAGCATGGCGCTGGGCCGTTACCGGGATATCCGCGTGATCCACCGGGTGGCAAACAAGGTCTTTTTGCTGACCGGCACGCTCGGTACGGTTCTCATGTTTATCCTGGCGTTCGTCTATCCGAATTTCATCCACATGCCGCCGGTACTGCTTACCATGCTGGTGATGGCGCCCTCCATCCTGTTCTGCTGCATGGTTTCCGCCTATCGCGGCGTTTATGAGGGTTCCCGGAACATGTATCCCACCGCCGTGTCCCAGATACTGGAGGCGGTGGGAAAGCTGGTGGTAGGCCTTGGGCTTGCCTCGGGTGCACTGCGTCTCGGCCAATGGCAGTTTGAAAACGGCGGCGTTGTTTTTGGAAAGGCCGCCGCAACGGCGGGCGAGGCGCTGGAAATCAGCCTGCCGTATATCGCGGCGGGAGGGATGGTCGGCGTCACTTTCGGCTCCTTTGTTTCTTTCGCGTATCTGGTAATCCGCTACCGAATCAGAGGAAGCGGCCTTACGCGGGAGGAGCTGTCCGCCGCGCCGAAGCCAATGTCTTCCCGGCGGGTTTTCCGTCGTCTTCTGGCGTTTGCCGTTCCGGTGGCGCTGGGAACGCTGGCTACCCAGCTTACCAACCTGATCGACGTGGTTTCCCTGCAAAAGTGCCTAGCGATTGTGGTGGAGCGCAGCGGGGACGTGATCCGGGAGATGTACGCCAGCCAGATCGAGGCCAGCGGAACGAACGATATTCTCGCGTATCTGACCGCTAACCGTGGTATTGCGATGACCTATGTGAATCTGGTGCCCAACATCACCCTCACTCTCGGAATCAGCGCCCTGCCGGTAGTCACCTCCGCTTGGGCGATGAAGGATCGGAAGCAGCTGAAGACAATGGTTTCCGCCGTGCTTCGCATCACTCTGCTGGTGGCGCTTCCCTCGGGAATTGGCCTTTCCCTGCTGGCGAAGCCGATCCTGAACCTGATTTATCCGGGCGACCCGACGGTTGCCGCCGTGGCCGGTCCCCAGCTTCAGGTGCTGGGAATCGCGGTGATCTTTATCTGCCTGACCGCACCGATCAACTCCATGCTTCAGGCGATGGGGCGGGCGGATATCCCCGCCAAGATTGTGCTGGTCGGCGGCGCGGTGAAGCTGCTGCTGAATACGACGCTGGTGCTGCGGCCGAAGCTGAACATCATGGGCTCGGCATACAGCACGCTGGCCTGCTATATCGTAATGGTAACGCTCAGCCTGATCGCTCTCCGCCGTGTCGCGGGAGTGCGGCTGAAATGGCGGATGATTTTCATCCGTCCGCTCCTGGCTTCGGCGCTTTGCGGCGCGGCGGCCTGGGCGGCCGACGGGCTGCTGGTTCGTGTCGGCGTTCCATCCCGGATCGCAACGCTTATTGCGATCTTTATGGCAGTGTTTATCTATATCGTGGCGCTCCTTCAAGTTCGGGCGATTGCCCGCGAAGACGTTTTGATGCTTCCAAAAGGACAAAAAATCGTGAAGATACTTGAAAAACACAATTGGATAGGGTAATATAGACTTGTTCCGGGCCTGCGGCGCTGCGCCGCGGCGGAAGGAAAGGGCGGGGGAACCGCAAATGGCCGTTGCTTTTACACCAAAAAACCGATACACAATGGAAGACCTGCTGGAGATCATGCGGATTCTCCGTTCGCCGGACGGCTGTCCCTGGGATCGTGAGCAGACGCATGAAAGCATTCGTTCCGATTTTTTGGAGGAAACCCACGAGGCGCTGGAAGCCATCAACCTCGGCGACGCCGAGGGGCTGAAGGAAGAACTGGGAGATGTGCTGCTGCAGGTGGTGTTCCATTCCCGTATCGAGGAAGAAAAGGGCGTTTTCGCCTTTGACGATGTGGTAGATGGCATCGCCAAAAAGCTGGTCGTCCGGCATCCGCATGTGTTTGCGGATGCATCGGCGGATTCTTCCGCCCAGGTGTGGAAAAACTGGGATGCAATCAAGCGGGAAACCAAGGGCGGCAAAACGCAGGCGGACCTTCTCCGTGCCGTGCCCCGTTCTCTTCCGGCTCTGATGCGCGCATCCAAGGTGCAGAACCGCGCCCGGCGCGTCGGCTTCGACTGGCCCGATGTTTCCGGCGCATTGGACGCGCTGGACAGCGAAAACGCCGAGCTTCGTCGGGCGATTGATTCCAACGATCCCGTGGAGATCGAAGAAGAGCTGGGCGATCTGCTGTTTTCGGCGGTGAACGTGTCCCGCTTTGTCCATTGCGATGCAGAGCAGGCGCTGACCCGTGCCAGCGACAAATTTGTCCGCCGTTTCTCCATTGTGGAGGAGCTGGCGGCGGATCGGGGAATGGATTTGAACTCGGCGACGCTGGAGCAGATGGACGCGCTCTGGGCGGAAGCCAAAAGACAAATCGCCCGGGAGGGTGAAGCCGCGGAATAGCGCGGCGGATCATTTTATCCATGCGCGGTTTAACCCGCTGGTGTATAAAAACAATGGAGGTAAATACGATGAACAAAGTAGAACTGGTAGCTGCCGTTACCGAAAAGTCCGGCCTTGCGAAGAAGGACGCTGAAAAAGCGGTCGCCGCTGTCCTGGAGTCTGTGGTGGAGGCTGTCGCTTCCGGCGATAAGGTTCAGCTGGTCGGCTTCGGCACCTTTGAGACCCGCGCCCGCGGCGAGCGTACCGGCCGCAATCCCCGTACCAAGGAAACGATCGTGATCCCGGCTTCCAAGCAGCCTGTTTTCAAAGCCGGCAAGGCGTTCAAGGACGCTGTTGCGAAATAATCGGCGCATTGTTTTTTAGGAAGCCGTCCGGTCCGGACGGCTTCCTGTTTTGTATGGAAACGAGCGGCGTGGTAACAAGCGGAAAGGAGGAATGGTTATGCGACTGGATAAATACCTGAAGGTGTCCCGCCTGATTAAGCGGCGCACGGTGGCGAACGAGGCCTGCGACGCTGGAAAGGTGTTGGTAAACGGTAAGCCGGCCCGCGCGTCCTACGACGTAAAAGAGGGCGACGTGCTGGAGATTGCCCTAGGTGCGCGTGTTATCCGGGCGGAAGTGGTTTCCGTACAGGAGTACGCCGCCAAAAATGACGCGGCGCTGCTTTATCGCCTTCTTTCATAGGGACGCAGACAAACGGGAAACGCATGGTTTTGCCTCTGTACGACGCGAAATGCGGGCGGGGACACCGCCCCCTTTTCCTGCATTGAGAACAGCCGTCGGAAACGGCGCATATTGTCCGCCTTTCTCTCATAGAAATAGAGTAAATGTTCTCGAAGCATCTGTGGGAAGGAGCGGTTGGCGATGGCCGATAATAAGGGAACGGCAGCGGTACAGATGCCGCATCATGTGATACTGGAGGACCGCCGTGCGCTGACGGTGTCCGGCGTGTCCGATGTGGACAGCTTTGACGAGATGACGGTAATCATCTACACCGATATGGGAGAGCTGACAGTAAAAGGGGAAGGGCTGCATATCAACCGCCTGAATATCGAAACGGGCGATCTGACACTGGAGGGACTGGTTCATTCCATGACCTACACTGAGGTGCAGTCCCGTTCCGGAGGATTCTTCGGCCGCCTGTTCAAGTAAGAAGGTGCGGCAGTGGAAATTACGGTATCGGAACAGCTGACGCAGCTGTTTTTGTCCTGCGGGATGGGCTTCCTGCTGGGGGCGTATTATGACGTGTATCGGGTGATCCGTCTGGTGATGCGCTCTGGAAAACGCTGGATATTTGTACAGGATATTCTGTTTTTTCTCACCTCGGCCGTGCTCACCTTCCTTTTTTCCCTCGCCGTGATGGAGGGACGGCTTCGCTTTTATCTTTTCTTTGGCGAGCTGCTGGGTTTTTCCGCATATTATTTTACGATCGGCAGGGTTGTGATGCGCTTTGCCGGAGCGGTTACTTCGGCAATCGTGCGGATGTGGAACGCCTTCTGGCACGTTCTTTCTCTCCCGTTTCGATGGGTTGCCCGTCTTTTCCGCCGCCCTCTGAAGGCTGCGGGTGCTTTTTTTCGGAAAATCGGGAGAAAAGCCGGGCAAGTTTTGAAAAAAGGCTTGAAACGGGCGGCCTCTGTATTGTATAATCGTAAAAAAGGCAGGAAGAACGCTCCGCTGAAAAATGCTCTGCCGGAGAAAACGCCGCTTGCTGCCACGGAAAGGGAACTAAACGCTGATGGCCGCTAAAAGGATGAAAAAAAGTATTTTCCTCCGAATCGCCCTGATTGCCTTTTCTGTGTATGTCGTTGTTATGCTGGTTCAGCTCCAGATGGAAATCACGGAACGGAAGAACCGGATTGCCGCTTTGGACGATCAGATTTCCCAGTATGAAAAGATAAACGACGATTTGCAGAAGCAAAGCGATAATTATGAGTATTATCTCGAACAAAAGGCGCGGGAACAGGGAATGGCGCGTCCGGGCGAGACGATCTATAAAGAAAAATAGCGAAAATAGAAAAATAACAGATCAAATTAGGGGGAAAACAGGCGCGTATGCAGTTGGAAGTAGGAGCGATTGTCGAGGGTAAGGTCACGGGAATCACGAAATTCGGGGCGTTTGTGGAACTGCCGGGCGGCAAAACGGGCATGGTTCACATTTCCGAAGTGGCTCCGACCTATGTCAAGGAAATCCGGGATTATGTTTCGGAGAACCAAATGGTAAAAGTGAAGATTCTTGCCATCGGCGAAGACGGCAAGGTTAGTTTGTCGATGAAAAAAGCGGTGGAACCCACTGCCGCACGCCGCCGCCCGGTTTCTCCCGGCCGTCCCGGGGGCTTTGAATGGCAAAGCAGTCGGAACGAGTCTGCCAGCTTTGAGGACATGATGTCCAAATTCAAGCAGGCGAGCGATGAAAAGATGTCGGATTTGAAGCGCTCGGTGGACGGCAAGCACGGCGGCTTTTCACGCCGCGGCGGCGGTTCCCGTTAGGAAACAGCCGGTTTTGCGGTTATTTAACGAAGAGCAGGATCGGGGGCGGGGCGTAGCTTCGTCCCCGTTTTTTGTTTTACCAGAGGCCGGTTAGGCTTCAAGGGAGGAACGCATTGCTTCATGGATATTATCAACGCAAAAATCATTCCGATGGACGGGCCGGAGATAGAAAACGGCTACGTTCGGATGGAAAATGGACGTATTCGCACTGTGGGGCCAATGGCGGTTTACGGCAGCGAAGAGAGTGACGGGAGCGCAGAAATCCTGGACGCGCAGGGCGGCCTGTTGCTCCCCGGTTTTGTGGACGCCCATACCCATATGGGGATGTGGGAGGATGGCCTTGGCTTTGAAGGGGATGACGGGAATGAGGACACCGACCCCTCCACGCCGCAGTTGCGGGCAGTGGACGCCGTAAATCCTCTCGACCGCTGTTTCCGGGAGGCGCTGGAGGCCGGCGTGACCACGGTGATTACCGGTCCGGGAAGCGCCAATCCGATCGGCGGTCAGCTCTGCGCCATGAAAACCTATGGCCGGCGGATGGAGGATATGGTGATCAAAGCGCCGGTGGCCATGAAAATGGCGCTGGGTGAAAACCCCAAGACCACTTATCATGGGAAAAATCAGGCGCCGGTAACCCGGATGGCCACGGCGGCGATCATCCGCGAACAACTTTCCCAGGCGGTTCGGTACCGGCAGGACAAGCTTCGCGCGCAGGGGGATGAGGATACCGACGAACCGGAATTCGACGCTAAATGCGAGGCGCTTCTCCCGGTGATAACAGGTGAGCTGCCGGTGCATTTTCATGCGCACCGGCTGGACGATATTTTTACCGCCCAGCGGATTGCCAGGGAGTTCGATCTGGATTATGTGATCGTCCACGGGACGCAGGCGCACCTGGCGGCCGACCTGATGGCGGCGGAGCATGTCCGGATTCTCTGCGGACCGCTGCTCTGTGATCGTTCGAAACCGGAGCTGCGGGATCTGACTCCGGCAAACCCCGCTATCCTGCAAAAAGAAGGGGTGGAGATCGCGCTGATCACCGACCATCCGGTGATTCCGGAACAGTATCTGCCGCTCTGCGGCGGTCTGGCGGCGAGGGAAGGGCTGCCCTATGAGGAAGCGCTGAAGGCGATGACCATCGTGCCGGCAAAAATCTGCGGGCTTGACGACCGGATAGGCTCCATCACGCCGGGAAAGGACGCCGATCTTGTGCTGTTCCGGAACGATCCGTTAACGGTAGCGGCGAAGCCGGTCGCTGTTTTTGCCATGGGAAAGACCGTCCTCTTTACAGGACAACAGGGGCTGTAAAAGCAGAGTGAATAGGGTAAGGATAAAGGATAAATGGATAAAGGGTAAATAGAGTAATAGGGTGGATTACGGAAAATGAGAGAACTTTCGGTCAAGGTTATTGAAGACGCCGTGTGTGAGCTCTGCATCGAGGCCAACCGCCGGCTGCCAGACGATGTGCGCGGCGCGGTCTGCGCGGCAGAGCAGCAGGAATGCCAGCCGCTGGCGAGGGAGATCATGGGGGACCTTCGCAGAAATATGGAGGCGGCGGCGGAGCTGGAGCTTCCGGTGTGTCAGGACACCGGCATGGCGGTTGTGTTTGCGGAGATCGGCCAGGAGGTGCACCTGACCGGCGGCCTTCTGCGCGACGCGGTGAACCGCGGCGTTTCCCGGGGCTATCTGGACGGAAAGCTTCGCTGCTCGGTGGTCGGGGATCCGCTCCGCCGGGTGAATACGGGGGATAATACGCCCGCTGTGCTGCATACTATTCTGGTGGAAGGGGACGGCGTGACTCTGACCGTCGCCCCCAAAGGCTTCGGCAGCGAAAACATGAGCCGCCTGAAGATGTTTACACCCGCCGCCGGGAGGGAAGACGTCCTCGGCTTTATTGTGGAGTCCGCACGCGCTGCAGGAAGCAATCCCTGCCCGCCCATGATCCTTGGCGTGGGTATCGGCGGTGATTTTGAGCTGTGCGCTCTGTTGGCGAAAAAGGCGCTGTGCCGGTCCCTGAACCGGGAAAACGCCGATCCGTTTTATCGGGAGATGGAGGCGGAAGCGCTGGAACGGGTCAACGGGCTGGATATCGGCCCGCAGGGCTTCGGCGGAATGTGCACGGCGCTGGGAGTAGCGATCGAGACCTATCCCACCCATATCGCCGGACTGCCCGTGGCTGTGAACGTCGGATGCCATGTAACGCGTCATGCCTCCCGCATACTGTAAGACGCGGCGTCATTATCACCAAGGTTACAAAATGTTCATAAAAACGTCTTTTATTTTCCTCCCTCTTTTGGTATAATAGCAGTAGAAAGTTCCTTCCGTGAGGGACAAAAGATAGGGAGTTGATTGCATGAAAACCACCATCACCGGACGAAAAGTTTCCATCACCCCGAAATTCACCGAACGCACGGAAAAAAAGCTGTCGAAGCTGGACAAGTTCTTTGACTCGGATGCGGTCGCGGAGGTCACCGTTACTCAGGAGCGGAACCTCCAGCGCGTTGAGATAACCATTCGTCATAACGGGCTGCTTTTCCGGGCGGAGGACGCCGCCGAGGAAGCAAACGAGGTCTTGGATAAACTGGTGGATGTTCTCTTCCGTCAGATCCGCCGGAACAAGACCCGGCTGGAAAAACGTCTGCGGGACGATGCCTTCGCCGACTTCCTGCCGGACGAGGAAAGCGAGGAGACGGAGTTCCGGGTGGTTCGTTCCAAAAAGTTTCCGGTCAAGCCTATGGATGTGGAGGAAGCGATCCTGCAGATGAACATGCTGGGCCATCAGTTTTATATGTTCCGGAATATGGATACCAGCGAGATCAACGTGGTCTACTGCCGCCGAGATGGCGACTACGGCCTTTTACAACAAAACGAATAATAAAATCCGTCTTCGGATGGGCCGCGGCATTCCGCCGCGGCCCTTCCGGATTGCTCCGGTTTGCCGCCGGATAAACACATAGTCAATGCCGGGTGGGGAATTCAACAATGCCGACTATATCCTTAAACAAACGCGTCCATTCCATGGCACTTGCCCTCCTGTTTTGTTTTCTTTCAGTGGGCTGCACCGGTTTCGCTAAGGAGAAAAAAGAAAACAGCTTCGGAATGGATGTTAACCAGCTCAATCCACTGGTGATGTATGCGACGGATAACGAAACCGGAAAAACGGTATTCAGCCGCGATCCTTCCATTATCAGCTCCGTCACAACGCTGTTCGAGTCCATGCAGCGAAGAGAAACCGGCGATAGCAACGGGAAAGGGATTAGCTTCCGGATGTCTACCATGTATGGGGATTTTCTGTTCGGGGAATGCTGGGACGACCGGATGCGGCTGAACGGACAGGAGTATACGCTGGATAAAGACAATGAAGAAACAATCCGGCTGCTCTATGGACGGCTCGTTTCCGAGACAGAGCACACTGGCAGCGTGGACAGGGAGACGATCCTCGCCGTCCGTCCGGACATGACATACCGGGAGCTGCTGGATAGCTTCGGCCCCACCATGGAGACGGCAGTGGTAGGAATCGAACGGGCCTATCTCTATCAATACGACGGACGGCCCTTTTATATCCTGTTCAAGCGGGATACCGATACCGTTGGCATGAGCGGCGAACAGCTTCTGGAGGAAATTGCGGGCAATTATAATCTTTCGCAGTCTTTGACCGAGCCGCTGCCTCTGGATGGGGGACGGCTTGCGGTATATGAGCAGGCCTTTGACCACCTGCTGGATAAAACGGAAAAACCGGGTATCCTCTGGATTGACACCGAGCGCCTGGTCCACATCGATCAGGAGGAACGGACCGCCCTGACAGAACACTTGAAAACCAGAGCGACGCAGATAAACGACGAACGAAAAACGTCGTTGTATACGTCGGGCGGCGAACCCTTGGAAAGCGCGGGGGAAGCTGCACTTTGGATCGGCGAGTATTCATATATCGGGGAAAAGAAGATGGTCTTTACTGTGTTCCTTCTCCGATTAGACGGAACGCTGCTTTCGGAGACGTTCACCTTCAGCTGCAAAGACGGCGATTGGAAAATGGAGTAACCGTAGAAAGAAAGGATGATCTTCATCGAACCGATGAATTACTGCGCGCCCTGTCTGTTCGGAATTGAAGGGATTCTGGCGGACGAGCTTCGCCGGATGGACGCGCAGAACGTGCAGGCCCAAAATGGACGCGTGCTGTTTTCCGGAGGACCGGAAATTCTGGCGCGCGCTAATATCGGTTCCCGCTATGCGGAACGGATTCAGGTGTTGGTCGGACAGTTTCCCGCCCGCACCTTCGACGAGCTGTTCGAGGGCGTCCGCGCCCTGCCGTGGGAGCGCTGGATTGGACGAAGCGATCGCTTCCCGGTAAAAGGATGGTCGCTGAATTCCGCCCTTCACAGCATTCCGGATTGTCAGTCCATTATTAAAAAGGCGATCGTGGAACGGTTAAAAAGCCGCTATCATGTTTCCTGGTTTGAGGAAACCGGCGCGTTGTATCAGGTGCAGTTTTCCCTGATGAAGGATGAGGCGATGCTGCTGATCGACACCAGCGGCCCGGGCCTCCATAAGCGGGGATATCGCGCCAACGCCGGCGGCGCGCCGATCAAGGAAACGCTGGCGGCGGCGATTGTGGATCTGGCGCGGGCGCGCCATGCGCAGCGTGTGTTCGATCCCTGCTGCGGCTCCGGGACCCTTTTGATCGAAGCGGCGCTTTCCGCCCTGCGGATCGCTCCCGGTATCCGCAGGGATTTTACGGCCGCTTCCTGGCGGCAGGCTCCGCCGGACGTCTGGAAGGCCGAGCGAACCCGCGCCCGGGAAATGGAACGTCGGGACAGTACGCTGAAGGCATGGGGCGGCGATCTGGAGGAAGAAATGGCGGCCCTTACCCGGGAAAACGCGCGGAAAGCTGGTATAGGCGACCGCATCACAGCGGTTCGGGCTGATCTGCGCCGCTTTCGTCCGGAAGGGGAAAGCGGTGTGGTTCTCTGTAATCCGCCTTATGGGGAGCGTTTGCTTGACGTACAGGCGGCGGAACAGATGTACCGGGAAATGGGGAAGGTCTTTGCTCCCCGCCGGGGATGGAGTTATTATATTATCAGCCCGCACGAGGATTTCGAAGCGCTTTTCGGCCGGCCGGCGGACAAGCGGCGGAAGCTCTATAACGGTATGCTGAAATGTCAGTTATATATGTATTTTCGAGGATAGCAGAAGCGCTTGCCGAACACGGTCGACAATGCTATAATGTCGTCAGAGGGAAAGATACCCTTTCGGTTTCGGCAGGCGACGCTGCAAGGGGACGCCCATAAAAATGATAAAAAGAAGAGGTCGGTATCTATGGGACAGCTGCTGATGCACTGGTACGGCGGTTCCTGCTTTTCCTTTCAGTACCACGGATGGAGTTATGTCATCGACCCCCATACTGCGGCCGGGGAGGGTTCGGGGCGAAGGCTGTCTCTCCGGGCACATGAGGTGCTGCATAGTCAGTCTCCTGCACAAAGCGGTGGGGAGACTTCCGGCGCGAGTATCCTTCCTCTTGATCGACCGGCCGGTGACCGTCAGATTCAGATTCATCGGGTCCTGACCTATGGCGACGATGCAGGAGGAGCGCTGCGCGGCAGCAACACCGTGCATATCGGTCGTTCGGAGGGCTTGGAGGATGCCGGAGTCACGCTGGTCCATCTGGGAAGGCTGGGGCATGTGCCGCGGGAACAAGCGGCATCATTGATGAACCCGACTATTCTCCTGATCCCTGTCGGCGGAGGCGACGTATTGACGCCGGAGCAGGCATGGGAAACCATCCGACTGCTGAAGCCGGCGATATGCGTGCCGATGTGCTTCATGACGCCGGGGGATGCTGCGCATGGCCCGGTGGGGGAGTTTCTTATCCAATCGCCGGAGGAGTGGACGATCCGGCATCTCCATTCGCCGGAGCTGCAATTTTCGGTGGCGCAGGATTATCAGCGCCGGCTGATTCTGGTTCCCTCGCTGGATAAAACCATTTGAGATAATTGAATTCAAAAGGATGGAAGTAAAATTATGGCGGATCAGCAGAATCTGGGGATGACCAACCTGAAAATGGCGGTCAATGTTTTTTTCCGAACCGTCTTTTCGGCTGTGCTGGCGATCATCCTGTACATGTCCCTGATGATGATCGTCACCGGCTTTGCAACCAAAAACATCGGTGAACGGATCGTCGAGTATGATGAGACGGCGGGTACGACGCGGATTGTTTCGCAGTTCTACTATTCGGAAACGACAACGACCGCTTCCGCTGGCACCACCTCCGCTTCCTCGGAAACGGGTTCTTCCGCTACGACTTCCCAACCGACCAGCGCGGAAACGACCACAACCGGAACCGGTACGACCGCTTCCGGCGGTTCCGGAGCGGCAGGCGAGGCAGGGAAAACCACCGCGACGACGGCGGAAACGCTGCCCTCCAATCAGCGTCGTGAGATCATCCGCAGCGAAATCCCGGCGGGTACACAGCTGATTTTCGATATCGTCGCGCAGGTGATGATGATGATTCTCCTGCTGGCGCTCCCGTATTCCAAGCTCTGGCTGCAGGGAGACAAGGACAGCAACGCCGTTCATTTCGGCCATATGACGGAGGACAAGCTGCGCGGCCTGAAAGTGGGTCTCATGGCAGCGATTCCTTCCTTTGTCGTCTATATCATCCTGTTCCTCAGCAAGCTTGGTTTGGTGTTCCCCAAGTTTATTTATACCTACCGCCTGCTGAATCTGTCCTTCCTGCCGATTGTCAACCGGGTAATTGGCGCGGATGTAACGCTGACGACCGAGGTATCCTGGCTTTCCATGCTGGTGCTTCTGCTGACAGTCGCGGCGATTCCGTTCATCTGCTGGCTGTCCTATCTGCTGGGCTACAAGCATATCTCCGTTTCGGAAAAGCTGATTTACGTCGATCCCCAGAAGAAAAAGAAACGCCGCCGCTGATCCGACGCGGTATTATTTTACCACCCCGTTCATACGCTGTACGGGGTGGTATCTTTGAAAAGACGATATCTTCGCGAACCGGCTTTAAAACTCGTTCTGGTAGTGGGTTGTATTTTGACGGCTGTTATTCTGGCGGTGTATGCTGTCGGTCTGGCGGGGGCAACGACGGCGAAAAATGTCGTCGGGCGGGTGGACGGACTGAATGAGGGATTTATTCTGGTTGACCCGGGACACGGCGGCGCGGATGGCGGCGCTTCCGCGGCGGACGGCACACTGGAAAAGGATGTGAATCTCGCCATTTCTCTTCCGCTGGCGGATATGCTCCGTTTCCTCGGCTATCCGGTAGAAATGACCCGGGAAACTGACTGCTCCATCCACGATCCGGACGTCACAACCCTGAAAAACCAAAAGGTCAGCGACATGAAAAACCGTCTCAAGCTGTATAACGCCAGCCGCCTGACCATCAGCATCCATGAAAACCAGTTCCCACAGACACAGTATTTCGGCACCCAGATTTTTTACGGAACCAACAGCGGGGAAAGTAAGCTCCTTGCTGACTGTGTACGTACCTCCGTGATCGGCCTCCTCCAGCCGGACAATACCCGGGAGCTGAAGAAAGGGACGAAGGACATTTACCTTTTGCATAACGCCGAGGTCCCGGTAATTCTGGTGGAATGCGGGTTCCTGTCCAACACCGGAGAGCTGCAAAAGCTGAAGAATCCGAGCTATCAGCAGGATATGGCTTATGCCATCGTCGGCGGCGTGCTGGCTTACGACGCCTGAAATGTCACCGGAAAAAGAAGTAAAACGACAAAGGAATGACGATCATGCCTCCCAAAAGCAAAACGGTATATCTCTGCTCCCAATGCGGCTTTGAATCGCCGAAATGGTATGGAAAATGCCCATCCTGCGGCGAATGGAATACCCTGAACGAGGAACTCCGCACGCCGGAAAGGCCGTCCGCCGGACTGGCGGCGCGGCCGCTTTCCGGCAGCGCGTCCCGTCGGATTGGGGAGATCAATCCACAGGGAGAAAAGCGCTGTAAAACCGGACTGGGGGAGCTGGACCGCGTCTTGGGCGGCGGCATTGTCCACGGAGCGCTGATGCTGATCGGCGGCGATCCCGGGATCGGAAAATCCACGCTGCTGCTCCAAATCTGCGAGCATCTCGGCAAGGTGTGGAAAATCCTGTATGTTTCCGGCGAAGAATCCGAGCGGCAGATCAAGCTGCGCGCCGATCGGCTAAAGGTAAGCAGCGATAACCTGTACGTTCTCTGCGAGACCGACGTGGATACCATTCTGGAACATTTCCGTCTGGACGCGCCGGATCTAGTGATTATTGATTCCATACAAACAATGAATCTGGCGAACGTCGCTTCTTCCTCGGGCAGCGTAACGCAGGTGCGGGAGTGCACCAACGCGATCATGCGAGTGGCGAAAAGCGCTGATATTCCGGTTTTCATCGTGGGGCATGTCAACAAGGACGGTGCGATCGCCGGCCCGAAGGTCATGGAGCATATTGTGGACTGCGTGCTGTATTTTGAAGGGGACCGGAATACCAGCTACCGCCTTCTTCGCTGTGCCAAAAACCGATACGGCTCTACCAACGAGATCGGTGTGTTTGAAATGCGGGATTATGGCCTGGCCGAGGTGGAAAACGCCTCCAAAATGCTGCTGGAGGGAAGGCCCACCAACGTCAGCGGCACCTGCGTCGCCTGCATGATGGAGGGAACGCGTCCGCTGCTGGCGGAGGTACAGGGGCTGATATCGCCCACCAGCTTCGGCAATCCCCGGCGGATGGCGACCGGCTTCGACTATAACCGGCTTTCGCTGCTTCTGGCGGTATTGGAAAAACGGGGCGGATACTTTTTTTCCAATCTGGACGCCTATGTTAACGTCGTCGGCGGACTGCGGCTGTACGAGCCGGCCGCCGATCTGCCGGTGGCGCTGTCTCTGATTTCAAGCCTGAAGGACAAAGCGCTCAGCGACGATGTGGTGGCTTTCGGAGAAGTCGGGCTGGCGGGGGAAATTCGGGCGGTGACCAATGCGGAAGCCAGGATTAATGAGGCAGTTCGGCTTGGCTTTCATAAAGTCGTGCTTCCCTATCAAAATTTCCGATCGCTTCCCAAGCGGTCGGACGTTGAGCTGGTCGGCGTCCGTATGCTGCGGGACGCCTATGAGGCGCTGGGATAACCGGCTTTCATTTCGAGGGGCTGTTGCAAAAGGAAGTGATTTACCGCCGCCCTTGGAAAATTGCTTGCGGGCCATAGATTGTGGCCCGCATTTCACGTTTTTTCGGCGTGAAACCGCGCTTTTTCCTTGTCCGGGCGAATATTTATGCCATTTTGCAACTGCTTCTTTTTTCGGGATTGGTGAAAAATAGAGGACATATTCCACGCGTTCCTCCACAGAATAAAGGCATGAACTTTGCTGTTGTGAAAGGCGTGGGGATATGAAGGATTGGAAAGCGGAGAAAGCGACGAAAAAAACATATGGACTGCTGTTCACCTTTACAGCGCTAGCAATTTCCGGCATCCTGATTTCCCGGCCGCTTATGGAAAAATCCGCTCCCGTCGTTACCCTGTACACCGTGGAGGCCCGCTCTGCCACGGATACCGTAACCTGTACCGGACGGATCGAAGCGGCGGACAGCGAAGACGTTTATGTGGAAATGCCCTGTATTGCCGATACTGTTTCCGTACAGGCGGGAGACGCGGTCCAAAAGGGGGATATCCTATTCACGGTGGATGTCGCCGCCACCAAGCAGGTGTTGGCGTCCGCCGGAGGAATTTCGCCCGCTCTGATCCCAGAGCAGCAGATTGTCAAAAGCGTTTCCGCGCCGGTGGACGGCGTCATCCGTACCCTGAACGTTGCAGCGGGGGAGACGGTAGACGCCGATACCCCCTGTGTGGTGATTTCCTCCAGCGACGCGCTGCAGGTCAAGGTAACCATCCATGAGAACAACCTGCGCGATATCGTATTGGGACAAAGGGCGACCGTCAGCGGTACCGCTTTCCGGGAAGAAGGATACGCAGGGACAGTGACCTATATTTCTCCCTCCGCCCGGCAGCAGTATTCCGGCACCACCAGCGAGACTGTGGTGGACGCTATCATCTCCCTGTTAGAACGGGACGACTCTCTCAAACCGGGGCTTTCCGCCAAATCCCGTATTGAAATCGGAAGCGTAGAGGAATGCATTATTATTCCCTATGAATACGTTTTACAAGATGAAAAAAATCAGGAATATGTGTACCTTTGGCAGGACGGGAAAGCGGTTAAGCGAGTCATTCAGACGGCAAAGGAATGGAACGACGGCTTTGAAGTGACGGACGGTTTGTACGCCGGCGACTGCGTGATTCAAAACCCGGGCGATATCGACCGGGATGGGCAGACGGTGGTCGTTTCCGGAGAGGGGGAGACCACCAATGCCTGACGTTTTGCTGTGTGCAGTAAAAAACCTGTCCCGGAAGCGGCTTCGTACCCTTCTTACCATGGGAAGCATCACGATCGGCGTGACAATGGTGGTGATTGTTTCCATGATCAGCAGCGCCGGACGAACAGCGGTGAATCAGGAGTTGGAAAGCTTGGGAGTCAGCGGGCTGTCCATCAGCACGAACGCTTCCGCTTCGTCGGATGGACAGAGTGGCATCTCTTTGGAAAACCTGAATCTCATCCGGAGCACCAGCCATGTGGAGACAGCCACGCCCCTGATGATTGAATACTCTCTATCCACACTGCGGAATGTTCAGAGCAATACGCTGATCTGCGGGATTGACACCGGCGCCCGGCAGGCCATCTCCCTTACGCTGAAGCATGGCCGCCTGATTTCCCGGGGAGACGTCCAGTCCAGCTCGCTGGTTTGCGTGGTCGACGAAACGCTGGCCAGGGAAGCTTACGGCCGGGAGAACATCACGGGGAAAACCATCACGATACAGATTGCTGGAATCCAGCAGAAATTCCGGATTATCGGGGTGGCGGAAGCGGGAAGCAGCCTGCTGCAAAGTTTGGGTGAATTCATTCCCAGTATGGTATATATCCCGTACAGCACAATGCAGACCCTGACCGGGCGGGAAAACTTCGATCAGGTGGCGGTTCGGGTAGACGCCTCCGCTGACGTAGCGGCAACGGAAAATTTGATTTTAAGCCGACTTCAGCGTACAACCAACAACGACGGCTTTTTCCGTACCGATAACCTGTCCACACAACGGGACAAGCTGGGGAACCTGCTGGATATCGTCAGCCTTGTGCTGACGGCGATCAGCGGTATTTCCCTGATCGTTTCCGGCCTGGGGATCATGACCATCATGCTGGTCTCCGTCAACGAACGTACGAGGGAAATCGGTGTGAAAAAGGCGATCGGCGCTTCCCGTGGACGGATACTTTTTGAATTTCTGGCGGAAGCGGTGATCATCTCTCTGATGGGGAGTCTGATCGGCGTAGCTGTCGGCGGCGGTATTTCCTGGATTGGTATGCAGACGTTCGGAATGACCGTGCCGATCGCCTGGACGGATTTTGCTCTGCTGATCGCTTTCTCTGTATTGCTGGGAGCAATATTCGGCGTCTATCCCGCCGTCAAGGCGGCAAAGCTCCGCCCGGTGGACGCGCTCCGGCTGGAATAGGAAAAACATGAAAACAGATACGGTGCCGGCGTCGCCAAATATTTAGAAAAAAGCGAGGATTTCTTAAGAAATCCTCGCTTGCACTTTTCGGAAAACTCCGATAGGATAGAAGACAGTAACGATAAGGAGCTTCCATTATGAGTACTGTCAAACGGCGCCGCGCTTATTTGGTTCTTCGCATCGCCTTTATCCTGGGATCCGGACTTTTGCTGATCTGGTCGTCGCTTCCGCTCTTCAGCCATATCTACAACGCCGGCGTATTGATATCCATCCCGGTTTCGGCCGCGATGCTGGCCGTCGGCCTCTTTTGGCCGGCTGTACGGGGGGCGCTGCAGACGCTGTGGAAGAAGAAGGTTGGCCGTATGCTGATTATCGTGGTTTCCGGCATTTTATTTCTGTTGCTGGCTCTTTTTGTGACAGCGTCCTGCATCATGCTCCACGCTGCGGCAAAGGAGCCGGAGGAGCAGGCGACGGTGATCGTGCTTGGCGCGGCGGTCTACGGCGATCAGCCAAGCCGGATGCTGGCGGCGCGTCTGAATACCGCCGCCAACTATTTGAAGGCGAATCCCGATTCGGTCTGTATCGTTTCCGGCGGGCAGGGGAGCGATGAGGACTATCCCGAGGCGAAGGTTATGTACGACTATCTCGTGGAAAAGGGAATCGAGCCATCCCGTCTCTACCAGGAGGATCGTTCCACCAACACGGAGGAGAATATCCGCTACTCCCGCGAGATCATTGCACAGAACGGCCTGAATCCCCATGTGGTGATCGCCACGCAGGAGTTCCATCAATACCGCGCTCAGACACTGGCGAAAAAGGAAGGACTGAGCGAGGTAGGGCCGGCGACCTGCCGAACGCCCGGGCATCTTCTGGAATGTTACTGGGTGCGGGAATTCGCCGCCGTCTGCCGGCTTTGGATACTCGGCCGGTAAATTCCCACTGGAATGTCTGGAATGTAACGGTTGTCGGGTGACGGCCCCACTCAGGCCAGCCCGAACAGGCGGGCCGCTCCCGCTACCGCGCCGCAGACGATCAGACCGGTGACGGTCGGCGTCAGAAAAGACACGGCCGTCCATTTCAGGCTCTGTGTTTCCTTATGGATTGTCAAGCAGGTGGTGGAGCAAGGCCAGTGCATCAGGGAAAACAGCATGGTACATACGGCGGTCAGCCAGGTCCAGCCGTTATTCACCAGCAGCTCCTTCAGTGCGTTCAGGTTTTCCATCTCCAGGATACTTCCGGTCGCCATATAGCTCATGATAATAATGGGGATGACGATCTCGTTGGCAGGGAAGCCGAGGATAAAGGCCATCAGAATGACCCCGTCCAGCCCGAAGATACGGGCAAACGGATTCAGAAAATCGGTGCAATGCGCCAGCAGGCTGACGTCGCCCACGGTTACGTTTGCCAGAATCCAGATGATCAGGCCCGCCGGTGCGGCAACCGACACGGCTCTGCCAAGGACGAATAGAGTACGGTCAAAAATTGATCGGACGATCACCTTCCCTATTTGGGGGCGGCGGTAGGGGGGGAGCTCCAGCGTAAACGAGGAGGGGATTCCTTTCAGAATCGTCTTTGATAATACCCGGGAGATCAGGAAAGTCATACAAACGCCAAGCACAATCACGCCGGTCAGCAGCAGGGTGGACCAGAGCGTGGAAGCGGGGCCCGCCTGAAATCCGACAAAAAACATCGTGATAATAGCGATCAGCGTGGGAAACCGTCCGTTGCAGGGCACAAAGTTGTTGGTGATGGTGGCGATCAGCCGTTCCCGCGGGGAGTCGATGATCCGGCACCCCACGATACCGGCCGCGTTGCAGCCGAAGCCCATGCACATGGTCAGCGCCTGTTTGCCGCAGGCGCAGGCTTTTTTGAAATATTTATCCAGGTTGAAAGCGATACGGGGAAGATAGCCGGAATCCTCCAGAAGGGTAAACAATGGAAAAAAGATCGCCATCGGCGGCAGCATGACGGCGACCACCCAGGCCAGTACGCGGTATATCCCATCCACGAGGGCCCCCTCCAGCCACCCCGGCGCGCCAATCCACCGCAGCAAATCGGCCAGGCGGTCTCCTAGCCAGAACAGACCGTTCGACAGCCATTCGGATGGATAGTTTGCGCCGGTAATGGTAATCCAGAAGATCACTACCAGCATCAGGATCATCAAAGGAATCCCGGTCCACTTATTGGTTAGGACCCGGTCGATCCGGCGATCCCGCCGGCTGTAGCCGCACTGTCCGCAGGCGACGGCGTCCATGCATACCTCTTCCGCCCGGAGGACGACACAGGACACCAGAATATCCTTCAGCCGGTCCTCGGCAATATTATGCCCGGCCAGCGCGGTCTTTGCTTCGCTGATGCTCTGGGAGATCGACGCGTCCTCCCACAGGGAGAAGCCCAGATAGTCGGTAATGGTCCGCTTCAGTGTATCGTCGCAGTCCAGCAGCTGCAGGGAAATCCAGCGGCTGTCCAGCCGTCCGTCCAGTCTCCTCGCCACCTCCGGCTCCAGCAGGCGGATCGCCTCCTCCACCGCTGGAAGATACCGGATACGGGTAAGGCGGGTGGAATCCTCCGGTTCAGAAACAGGACTATAAACGGACGACGGTTCTATCGGCTTTGCCGTCATTGCTTCTACTTGGTCCATTAGCTCATCCAGTCCCTTACCGCTGCGGGCGCTGGCGCCGACCACCGGAACGCCCAGATTTTCCGAAAGCTGCTTCAGATCCACCCGGATTCCCTTGCGTTTGGCTTCATCCATCAGGTTAACGCAAACCACTACCCGCCGGGTGATTTCCATTGTCTGGAGCACCAGATTCATGTTGCGTTCCAGACAGGTAGCGTCGCAGACCACCACGACGGCGTCCGGTTCGCCGAAACAGATAAAGTCGCGGGCAACTTCTTCCTCGGCGGAATGTGCCATCAGAGAATAGGTGCCGGGAATATCCACCAGTATGTAGGGAATCCCATTGTGCGAGCAGCGCCCCTGCGCGTTAGTCACTGTTTTTCCCGGCCAGTTCCCGGTATGCTGGTTCAGTCCAGTCAGCTCATTGAACACAGTGCTCTTTCCGACGTTTGGATTTCCCGCCAGAGCGATCACCCGTTCCTCGGGGGAATGTTTCTCAATATGCAGCCCACGGTCTATGGCGTTGCCGCCGGTGGAATTGGCTGTCAGTCCCATGGGGATCCTTCCTTTCTGCGAATTTATTTTTGGAAACGCGCCGGGGCGGTTGGCTATGCCGCCCCGGCGCTTTTCCGCTTAACAATATTCTACCAAAATGCTGGAGGAGTCCTCCGTGCGCAGGGCGATCACTGCTCCCCGAATCAGGTAAGCGATCGGATCTCCGGCAGGACTGCGTTGCAGACACTCTACATTGGTTCCTTCCACCAACCCGATATCCAGCAGCCGGCGTCGCATACTGCCAGTGGAATTCAGCGCTTTTACCCGTGCATGCTCTCCCTGGTGGATGTGATCCAGGGTCAGCACGTCGTCCAGGCTATGTACGCCCGGTTCCGGCGGGAATAGCTTGTGTTGTCTCATATTCGGATTCTCCCTATCATAAAATGAAATATGTGACCGTTAACGATTAAAGGCCGTATAGAGATACATGCGCTTATTCAGGAATGTTTCCTGCTACCAACTTATGCAACGACGGCAGGTATTGTCCCAAAAAGTTAGGAGCGGGAAAAGGCGTGGGAAGGGGAGACCGACTATGAGCCAGACACCGGACGCCCATGATGAGGAATTCCGTACCTTGAACGGCTACCGCCGGCAGCGGGTGAGCCGTATGACGGAATCCATGGAGGACTATCTGGAAATGATTTTTCGTATGACGAGCAGAACCGACACGGCCGATCAGGATGGAATCGCTGGAAACCGGATGGCCGTCGGAGTCAACGAGATCGCGGCCAAGCTCCATGTACGGCCGTCCTCGGCCTCGAAAATGACAGGAAAGCTGCGGGAGCAGGGGTGGGTGACCTTTGAAAAATACGGACAGATACGCCTGACCGAGCAGGGAAGGGAGAGGGGAGAGTACCTGCTTTGGCGGCATAATGTTCTGTCGGAATTTTTCCGGCGGCTGAATCATTCCGAGGGGGAACTGCGGCAGGTGGAACAAATTGAGCATTTTCTGGACGAACAGACGATCCGGAATCTGGAAAAGCTGATTCCGCAGCTTTTGTAAAAGTGCAGCGGCAGGGTTCGTCAACCTTACTATATCTATGGCCGCCTGTCGGAAAATATTTGATGCAGCACTGTATCTTGTATAAAAAACATTTGAAAAAAGAGAAAGGAGGGCGTATTTCCTCTTGAAAGGACAGGGCGGGCTGTGATATTATAATACATAAATATTTTCTTAATCTTTTTACTGCTTTTCCGCTCTTACTGGACAGGACGTGAAACATCGAAGGAGGAAAACGTATGGTGAATAGCAATGCCGGGGAAAAATTTCTGAAAGAAGGGCTCACTTTCGACGACGTTCTGCTGATTCCCGCCAAGTCGGATATTTTGCCGGCGGATATCAACGTCAGCACCCGTCTTACAAAAAAGATCAGCCTGAATATTCCGCTGATGACCGCGGCGATGGATACCGTCACGGAAGCGAGAATGGCCATCGCCATCGCGCGGGAGGGCGGCATCGGCGTCGTCCATAAAAACATGGGGATCGAAGAACAAGCGGATCAGGTGGATCGGGTCAAGCGTTCGGAAAACGGCGTGATCGTGAACCCGTTTTATCTCTCTCCGGATCATGTCGTTGCTGACGCCAACGAACTGATGGGGAAATATAAGATTTCCGGCGTGCCGATTTGTCGCGACGGCAAGCTGGTCGGTATCCTCACCAACCGCGATATGCGATTCTTGACCGATTTTTCACAGAAAATCGAAGAAGTGATGACGAAGGAGAATTTGGTCACCGCTCCCGTCGGCACCACGCTGGAGCAGGCGCAGGAGATTCTCCGCCGTCACCGGATCGAGAAACTGCCGATTGTGGACGAGCAGGGGCATCTCAAAGGTCTGATTACGATTAAGGATATCGAGAAAGCGGTGAAATATCCGAACTCCGCCAGGGACAACAATGGCCGTCTTCTGTGCGCCGCCGCCATCGGAGCGACGGCCGACGTGCTGGAACGGGCTTCCGCACTGGTGAGTGCGCAGGTGGATGCGCTGGTTCTGGATTCAGCGCATGGACACAGCCAGAATATTCTGAACGCAGTAGCCAAAGTCAAAGCAGCGTTTCCGGATATCTCGCTGATCGCCGGAAATATCGCTACGCCGGAAGCCGCCGAAGCGCTGATCGATGCCGGCGCGGACGCGATTAAGGTCGGTATCGGCCCCGGTTCCATTTGCACCACCCGCGTGGTGGCGGGTATTGGCGTTCCGCAGATTACAGCTGTTTACGACGCGGCCTGTGTAGCTGCTAAACACGGCGTTCCGGTAATTGCCGACGGCGGCGTCAAATATTCCGGCGATATCGTCAAGGCGATTGCCGCCGGCGCCGATGTGGTCATGATCGGCTCCCTGGTGGCCGGATGTGAAGAGTCTCCCGGCGATTCTGAGCTGTATCAGGGCCGTCAGTTCAAGGTATACCGCGGCATGGGAAGCCTTGGCGCGATGGCTCACGGAAGCCGCGACCGCTATTTCCAGGAGGGCAACAAAAAACTCGTTCCGGAAGGCGTGGAAGGCCGCGTTCCTTATAAGGGAATGCTGTCGGATACGATTTATCAGCTGATCGGCGGCTTGCGTTCCGGTATGGGGTATTGCGGCTGCCCGACAGTTTCCGATTTGCAGAAAAATGGGCAGTTCGTCCGCATTACGGGTGCCGGGCTGAAAGAAAGCCATCCGCATGATATCCATATTACAAAAGAAGCTCCCAACTACAGTATTAGTTTATAAACACAAAAGAACGGCCGGCAGATTGCCGGCCGTTCTTTTGTTTGTAGCCGAAATAAACCGCCGGTTCTACCGGGGGAGCGGTAAAACCGCTTTAGTAAAAAAAGAAGTCCGAATGTAAATAAAAAAATACATTCGGACTTCTTTTTTTGGAGGCGCCACCCAGATTTGAACTGGGGAATCAGGGTTTTGCAGACCCATGCCTTACCACTTGGCTATGGCGCCACAAGTGAAACAACGTGACTAAGTATACCGATTTTTCCGCCGTTTGTCAAGAGATTTTACGGGATTATTTTGACAAATTCAAAGGCGGACCGGCATTTACGTCAGGTCAGAATTTACTTTATTAGTATATGCTATGGAATGAAGATTAGTACCGATAGGTGGGGCTATAGTTATAATAGTTATAAAGGAAAGATGGGGGCCTGCAAAATTCCGAACTCAACTAAATAAAATTAATATTTTATTGAGTTGAGGGGAGGTAAATAGGTGAAATAAGGAGCAGACGGTGCTCCCGCTTGCTCCTTACTCACCCTTTTGATCTTTATTATGATTATGTGCCTTACAAATCATTGCGATTGAGGTCTTCATAGGTTTCTGCTTTGACCACAACACGGGATTCGCCATCCTTAACCATAACAATCGCCGGTCTCGGCAGACGGTTATAATTGGAAGACATGGAATAATTGTAGGCTCCGGTCGCAAGAACCGCCATAATGTCGCCATGTTCGCATTTCTGCAGTGCTGTATCCTCTTGTATCAAATCGCCGCTTTCACAGCACCGACCGGCAATTGTCATCCTGCAGCATGCCGGCTGGTTCGCCTTGTTGGCGATTATTGCCGTATATTCCGCCTGATACAGCGCATAGCGTGGATTGTCCGGCATACCGCCGTCAATGCTTACATAAGAACGTACGCCGGGAATTTCCTTCACAGCGCCGACGGTATACAACGTGATTCCAGCCGGAGCCACCACCGATCGGCCAGGTTCGATAATCAGATACGGTACTGGCAGACCGCGTTCCTCCGCTTGCCGGTGCAGCGCACTGGACACCAGCTTCATGTATTCACCACAAGCCTTGGGATGATCCTTTTCCGTATAGGAAATACCAAAACCGCCGCCCAAGTTCAGTTCTGTCAGCGTGACGCCGGTTTCCTGACGAATTGCCGCCATAAAGTCCAGCATGACTTCCGCCGCATGGATAAATGGCTCTTCATCAAAAATTTGCGATCCGATATGACAATGCAGGCCCCTCAACTCGATATGATCCATTTTTACCGCCAGACGAACGGCTTCCATGGCTTCTCCGGTTTCCAACGTGAGCCCGAATTTGGAGTCGATTTGACCGGTTCGGATGAAGCTATGCGTATGGGCGTCAATTCCCGGCGTAATCCGTAAAAAAATGGGAGCGCTCTTCCCTATCGACTTGGAAATTTCTGACAGTCTATTAAGCTCTGTAAGATTGTCCACCACAATACGGCCTACGCCGTACTCCAGCGCCATGCGAAGCTCCGCATCCGATTTGTTGTTGCCGTGAAAAACCAGTCGTTCCGCTGGAAAACCGACCTTCATGGCGGTATAGAGCTCTCCACCGGATACGACATCCGCACCGCAGCCCTCCTGCATTACGATCCGGTACATTTCCTGAAAACAGCAGGCTTTGCTGGCATAGGCCACCATGCCGCCGTTTTCATAATACGTGTCAATCGACTGCCGATAGTCTTGCAAAGTCCGACGGATGGAGTCCTCGTCCATTACATATAACGGCGTACCATAGGTATGCGCCAGCTCCACCGTATCGCATCCGCCGATTGTCAGGTGTCCTGCTTCGTTTACCTGCAAGGCGGGAAAACTTTGGGATAACTCAGAAAAAGACATGTTGTGCTCACTCCTGTACTTTTCACTGCCGGTATTACGAGACTTTTCAACTCTCTTCATCGTCTGCGACGTCCTCTGCGGTCACCATATCCAGAATATCCCGCAGTTCCGTCACCCCTTCCCCAGTCACTGTTGAAAAGGGAATTACCTTTACGTCTTCAAACTCTTCCAGTTCCCGTTCTAGGGCGGTCAACCGCTGTTTCCGTTCCGTTTTATTCAGCTTGTCAGCCTTGGTCAGAACAATAAGATAAGGAATTTCCCTGTCCGTCATATAATTCAGCATCTGAAAATCGTCCTTTGACGGAGGATGGCGCATATCCACCAGCTGAAGCACCAGACGGAGATCCCGATCATCGTCGAAATACCCTTCAATCAGCCCAGCCCAGCGGCGGCGTTCAGCGTCGGAAACGCGGGCATATCCATAACCTGGGAGGTCCACTAACCGAAGAGTATCCAGCCGATAGAAATTGATCGTTGCCGTTTTTCCCGGCGTGGCGCTCACCCGTGCGAGCGCCTTTCGATTCAACAGCTTATTGATTAGCGAGGATTTTCCCACATTGGAACGGCCGGAAAATGCTATTTCCGGTAAGGTGGATGGCTTTAGCTGACTGGCCAGGCCGGCGGAAAACTCATATTCCGCAGATTCCAGCTTCATGGAATCGCCCCCTTTCCTAAAAATTTGAAAAAGCAACGCAGCGATTTTGCCGCAGATGCCGTTTTTACTGCGTCACAGTCGGGACTGCTGTAACCGCCGAATGATTGTCCGCAGCGACAAAGCGTTTGGCTTCTGTTTCGGTGTCCAGCTCCTCCGGTCTGCATACCAGCGCATGCTGGATTACGGTATCCAGATGATCCGCCGGAACAAAGCGAAGGGACTCTCGAACGACTTCATCAACCTCTGCGAGATCCGGCTCGTTATCCTTCGGAATAATAACCGTTTTCATGGAATGAATATAGGCCGCCATTGCTTTTTCCCGCAAACCGCCGATTGGCAGTACCCGTCCCCGTAAAGTGATTTCCCCTGTCATTGCGATGTCGTGCTTGACGGCGATCCCCGTCAGTGCGGAGATCATGGCGGTAGCAATGGTCACTCCGGCGGAGGGACCGTCCTTCGGCACGGCGCCCTCCGGAACGTGGATATGTATATCCTTGTTTTTGTAGAAATCCCGATCAATCCGCAGCTCGACCGCCCGGCTTCGCACATAGCTGATGGCTGTGCGGGCGGATTCCTTCATCACGTCGCCAAGGGAACCGGTCAGTTCGAGCTTTCCCGATCCATCCAGAACGGCGACCTCCACCGGCATGGTTTCGCCTCCCACAGCGGTCCATGCAAGGCCATTAACCACGCCGATTTCGTCCTTTTGGTAGATCGAATCGTGCTTGTATTTGCGAGGCCCCAGATATTCCTCCAGAGAATCAGCGGTTACTTTCACCGACTTTCCTTCCCCATCAGCCAGTTTCCGGGCGCATTTCCGGCAAATTTTAGCGATAGCGCGCTCCAGTCCGCGCACACCGGCTTCCCGCGTATAGCCGTCAATCACCAGACGCAGCGCTTCGTCGCTGATTCGGAGACTGCGCAGATTCAACCCGTGACGGTTTGCCTGCTTTTTCAGGAGATGTTCCTTCGCAATATGGAATTTTTCTTCCGCCGTATAGCTGGGCAGCGAAATAATCTCCATCCGGTCATAAAGCGGAGCGGGAATAGCGCTTACGTCGTTTGCTGTGGTAATAAAAAGCACCTGGGAGAGATCAAATGGAATCTCCAGGAAATGATCCCGGAAGGCAAAATTCTGTTCTGCATCCAGCACTTCCAGCATAGCCGAGGAGGGGTCTCCGCGGAAATCGTTCCCCATTTTATCGATCTCATCCAAAAGTATCAGCGGATTAGCCGTCCCCGCCTGCCGGATCGCATTCATGATCCGCCCGGGCATAGCGCCGATATAGGTTTTTCGGTGTCCCCGGATATCCGCCTCATCCCGTACGCCGCCGAGAGAAACCCGTACGTACTTTCGCCCCATAGCGGTAGCAATGGATTTGGCGATGGAGGTTTTCCCCACGCCGGGAGGTCCGGCCAGACAGAGCACCTGCCCCCGGATATTCGGCGCCAGTTTACGGACGGCCAGCGTTTCCAGTATCCGTTCCTTGACCTTTTTCATCCCGTAATGATCACGGTCGAGCACCTTCTCCGCCGCAGACAGATCGAGGTTATCCCGGGAATAGGTTTTCCAGGGCATGGACAGGCAGGTATCGAGATAACCGCGCACCACGGTGGCTTCGTGCGAACCGGCCGGCATCTTGAACAGCTTGTCGCATTCCGACAGAAGCTTTTCCTCCGCCTCGCCGCCGAGCTGAAGAGCGGTGATCTTTTTTCGATATTCCTCCGCCTCATCCTGCGGATTGTCGCTGTCCCCCAGTTCCAACGAAATCGCCTTCAGCTGTTCCCTCAGGTAGTATTCCTTCTGGTTCCGGTCAATCTGCTGACGAACCTTTTCCTGAATATCCTGCTCCAGGGAGAGAATCGAGCATTCCCGTGCCAGAATCAGCATCAGCGCTTCGATGCGCTTCTCCGGATTCACGGTCTCCAGAATCTGCTGCTTTTCCTCCGGCGGAAGCTGGATGTTGGAAGCGATGTAATCCGCCAGATAGCCGACATTATCCGCCGAAGAAACGCCGAGCATCACATCGGGCGAAATTTTCTGGACCAGAGACGCGTATTCCTCAAAATATGCCCGGCATTCGCGAAGAAGCGCTTGGATGTGGAGAACGCCGGATACCCGGCGTTCCAGGCATTCGCGAATATGCGCCATATAATATGGCTCCGTCTGGACAAGGGCTTCTAGCTTCGCCCGATACAGGCCCTCCACCAGCACCCGCACATTATCGCCGGAAAGCCGGAGGACCTGGCGGATTTTTGCCACGACGCCCACACCATAAAGCTCGTCCATACCCGGCTCGTCGTCCTTGATATCCCGCTGTGTGACCAAAAAAATCAACTGATCACCGCTCATGGCTTCGTTTAAAGCCTGAATTGACTTTCTCCGTCCCACATCGAAATGCAGGACCATTTCGGGAAAAACGACAAGACCGCGGAGCGCCAGAAGCGGCATTGCCGCCGTCCTCGCCGTTCTTTTTTTGATTTCCATACCGAATACCAATGCCTTTCAAAAAGACAAAAGATCAGACGGCAAATGCCGAGCTGGCATTCGACATCTGACCCCATTGTCACAATTTTAATCCTTATATAACTCTGTTTAGTAACACAGCCTGTCGTTTGCCGTCGTCCATGACGGTTATTATGCCGTAACCTGCCGTTTGGTCCCGCGCCCCTTGGCGGGGAGCTTGGGACGAACCGGCTTTCGGTCCGGATTGACAACCAGCTCCGGCTTCGCCTTTCCTTCCACAAACTCTCTGGTGATAACGACGCGTTCGATCGTACAGTCGGAAGGAACCTCAAACATCAGCTCGGTGAGCAGTCCCTCCATAATGGAGCGAAGTCCGCGTGCGCCGGTATTGAGTTCCATCGTCCTTTTCGCCACAGCGCGCAGAGCATCGGGGCTGAAATCCAGCGCCACGTTATCCAAAGTGAACAGCTGCATATACTGCTTGAGGATCGCATTTTTAGGTTCGCTCAGGATTTTCACCAGTGCGTCCTCGTCCAACGGATCAAGCGTTGTGATTACCGGCAGACGGCCAACCAGCTCCGGAATCAGGCCGAACTTAATCAGGTCCTGCGGAACCAGCTGGCGAAGCAGCTTGCTGCGCTCCACATCCTTTTTGGAGCGAACTTCATTTCCGAAGCCGAGCGAGCCGGAGGCGATCCGCCGCTCAATCGCATTTTCGATCCCATCGAAGGCACCGCCGCAGATGAACAGGATATTCGACGTATCAATCTGAATAAATTCCTGCTGCGGATGCTTTCGCCCGCCGGAAGGCGGAACATTGGATACCGTGCCCTCCAGGATTTTCAGCAGCGCCTGCTGCACGCCTTCGCCGCTGACATCCCGGGTAATGGAGGGGTTCTCGCTCCGCCGGGCAATCTTGTCGATTTCATCAATATAGATGATGCCGCGTTCCGCTTTTTCCACATCGTAATCGGCTGCCTGAATCAAACGGAGAAGAATATTTTCTACATCTTCGCCGACATAACCGGCCTCCGTCAAGGTGGTGGCGTCGGTAATGGCGAAAGGAACATCCAGCAGACGTGCCAGCGTCTGCGCCAGCGCCGTCTTCCCTACACCGGTAGGGCCAAGGAGAAGAACGTTGCTCTTCCCCAGTTCCACATCGGAAGTGTACCCGTAGTAAATACGCTTATAATGGTTATAAACCGCTACGGAAAGCGCGATTTTTGCCTCGTTCTGACCAATGACGTACTCATCCAGTCCCGCCTTGATCTCTTTAGGGGTCGGCAGTGCCGGAGGCGTGCCAGCCGCTGCCGAACGCCGCCGGGAAAGGTTGCCGCCTTCCTCCAGAATCGACTGGCAAAGCTCCACGCACTCGTTGCAGATATACACGCCCTGCCCGGCAATCAAGCGCTGAACATCGTCCTGGCTTTTTCCACAGAAAGAGCAGTTCACCGTGCGATTATCCTCGTTTTTTGGCATTGTCTACGCTCCTTGTATCGAAATCGGCGGGAGGATGCGTATCCTGACGGCTTTAACCCTCGCGCTTGGCAATGACCTGATCGATCAGGCCGTATTCTTTCGCCGCTTCCGCCGTCATGAAATTGTCACGGTCGGTGTCTCTTTCGATCCGTTCCAGAGGCTGTCCGGTCATTTCCGACAGCATCTTGTTCATCCGTCCGCGGATATACAGAATATGGTCAGCATGAATTTTGATATCGCTGGCCTGTCCCTGCGTTCCGCCAAGCGGCTGATGGATCATGACTTCGCTGTTGGGCAACGCCTTGCGCTTTCCTTTCGCGCCCGCGGCCAGCAGGAAAGAGGCCATGCTGGCCGCCATGCCGATGCAGATCGTAGATACGTCGCAGCGGATAAACTGCATCGTATCGTAAATCGCCATACCGGAGGTAATGGAACCGCCGGGACTGTTGATATACAGGTCGATATCCTTGTCCGGATCCTGTCCTTCCAGATAAATCAGCTGCGCCACGACCAGAGACGCCGTAACGTCGTTGATTTCATCGGTCAGCATAATGATCCGGTCGTTCAGCAGCCGGGAAAAAATATCGTAGCTGCGTTCTCCCCGGCTGGTCTGCTCCACCACATAAGGAACCAAATTGCTCATAATCCGCACTCAACCTTTCCAGTATGAATTGTCCGCAAAAGAAATATAGAGTAGTATTGCCGCAAAACACCCACTTAACGGACTGAGTACAAGAATGGCGAAAAATTTTCAAATTATTCGGGTCATTCGGGTCAGCCGTTCGTCACGGCGGTCTCCTTCACCATGTCCATCGCCTTGCCGACAGCCAGGTCTTTGGCAAGCTCCTTCGCCGGGATGAAGGTCTTGACCTTCTCCACATCCATCTTATACTGCTCGGCCAGCTTAGCAAATTCCGCCTCCAGCTCTTCGTCGGACGGAGCGATCTCTTCCAGCGCAGCGATCTTTTCCAGCGCCAGACGGATTTTAACCTGCTTTTCCGCCTGCTCGCGGAAGCCCTTGCGGAACGCGTCCATATCCATGCCGGTATACTGCAGGTAGGTATCCAGATTCAAGCCCTGAGACTGCAGACGGTACTCGAATTCCCGCACGCTTTCGTCTACGCGGCGCTCAAACATCGCCTCCGGAATCTCCGCCTTCAGGCCGGAAACCAGCTGTTCGAGCAACTGCGATTCGAACGCATCCGCCGCAGCGTGCTCCCGCTGATGCTGCAGCTTTTCCTTCAAATCGTTTTTCAGTTCATCCAGCGTGTCAAATTCGCTGACGTCCTTCGCAAATTCGTCGTTCAACTCCGGCAGCTCGCGCGCCTTGATCTCATGCAGCTTGCATTTGAAAACAGCCGGCTTGCCAGCGAGCTCTTCCGCGTTGTAATCCTCCGGGAAGGTAACGTTGACGTCGAATTCCTCGTCGGTGTTCCTGCCGACGATCTGGTCCTCGAAGCCGGGGATAAACTGGCCGGAACCCAGGGTCAGGGTGTAGTTTTCCGCCTTGCCGCCGTCGAACGCCTTATCGTCCACAAAGCCCTCGAAGTCGAAGGTAACGGTATCACCGTTCTCCGCCGCGCGGCCTTCCACCGCGACCAGACGGGAATTGCGGTCCTGCAGCTTCTCCACTTCCTTGTCGACGTCCGCATCGGTCACTTCTTCAACCTTTTTCTCCGCCTTCAGGCCCTTGTATTCGCCGACCTCAACCTCCGGCTTCACAGTGATGACCGCCTTGAACACCAGGCCTTCGTCCTTGCCGACCGACACCACGTCCAGGTCGATCTTGTCTTCCACATATTCGTAGCCGGATTCGTTGATCGCCTCGTCCAGCGCGGTGGGATACAGATCATTGACGGCATCCTCATAAAATACGCCGGCGCCGTACAGTTTTTCCACCAGATGGCGGGGAGCCTTACCCTTGCGGAAGCCGGGAACATTCATCCGCTTAATATTCTTTTTATAAGCTTTGCTGACCGCCGCTTCAAACGTCTCGGGATCAACGGCCACTTCAAGTTCCACACGATTGGTATCGACTTTGCTGCTTGCTTTCAGACTCATTTTACTTCCTCCTGTTTATACGATAACACAATAGCAATAATTATAGCATACGACGGATAAATACGCCATCTTTTTTTGAAAAAAATCGAGGAAAGTTCGCAATTTGTTTTTCGTTTTTTGCGATGTCCGCCCGGCGTCCCGTTTTCACCGCACCAGAACCGGGGTGAAGCCCACCGCATCGCAGGAAACCAGACGGAGCGTTATCCCATCCACCGTTTTCACCGGCGTCCTCCGGGCGCCCGGCCCATGGATATGCCCATAGTAGCAAAGGCGGATCGAACGTTTCCGAAGCACATCCATGATTTCCGGGCACTCCGCCTCCCCCATCACCGGGGGATAATGTAAAAAGACCACCGGCTCCTTCCCCGTTTTTTCCGCCGCGTCGATCGACAGGTTCAGCCGGCCGACCTCCCGCAGGAGGACCTTACGGTCGGCATCCTGCTCCGCATCGTAAAACCAGCCCCGCGTACCGCAGACCGCGTAATCGCCGACTGCTTCGGCGCTGTTGTGGACGATGCGCAGGGTGTCGAACCCGCGGCTTTGCAGATAGTCGTCCATTTTCCGGCGGGTGGTCCACCAATAATCGTGGTTCCCCTTGAGGAGCAGCTTCCGGCCGGGGAGGGCGTGAAGAAAGGCAAAATCGGCTGCCGTATTCTCCAGGCTCATTGCCCAGGAAATATCTCCGGCGATCACGACGGTGTCCTCTTCGCCCACGAGCGCGCGCCAGTTCTTTTCCAGTCTCTCCACATAATTGTCCCAACCGTGAAAGACATCCATCGGTTTATCCGTTCCCAGCGACAGATGCGGGTCCGCGATGGCAAACAGCGACATAGCCGGCTCCTTTGCAAAAGATTTTGGAATTCCAGGGAATTCATGAAATTATCCGAAAAAAATGGCAACGCTATGGGAGAAAGGAGCGATAGGCCATGGAGCTTTTCAAAGACGAAAAAACCGAATGCCCCAGCCCGACGGTATATTGCGACGTGAAGAATTGTACCTATCACGACGGCAAAAACGCCTGTGCCGCCAGTAAGATTCACGTTGGCCCCGCGCATGCGATCAGCAGCGCCGATACCGCCTGCGCGAGTTTCAAGCCCAGCGGCAAGTAACCCCTTTTACTTCGCGTCGATATGGAGCAGCTCGTACACCGTCTGTTCCATGTCGTCGCGGTTACATACGCCGGTGAACCGCGGCGTTTTCCCCCGCAGGAGGGAAAGCGGCGCAGGGATTTCACAGCTGGTCGCCTGATGCAGCTGCTCCACCTTTTCGAATTCTCCCTCCGCCTTTCCCCCATCCGACGGGCCGCCGACCGCTTTGAGCACACTGTCCGAGAATTTGTAGGGGTTCGCGGTGGAGGCGATCACCGCCGGCGTTTCATCTCCCGTCTCCTTCCGATACCGCTCATAAACCGAAACGGCCACCGCCGTATGGGTATCGAGAAGATAGCCGTGTTTTTGGAAGGTGGAACGGATCGTTTCCGCCGTTTGCCGGTCGTCGCAGCTTCCCGCCGCAAACAGCGCGTGGATTTTCTCCCGCATCCCGGCAGAAACAGTATACTTACCCTCCGTTTTCAGTTGTTCCATCAGCCGCCGGATTTCCCCGTCGTCCCGACCGGAAAGGTCGTAGAGCAGGCGTTCCAGATTGGAGGAAATGAGAATGTCCATGGAAGGCGACGTAGTGGTGTAAAACGTACGGTTCCGGTCGTACACGCCGGTTTCGATGAAGTCGGTCAGAACCCGGTTCTGATTGGACGCGCAGATCAGCCGGGCGATAGGCAGCCCCATTTCCCTGGCGTAATAAGCCGCAAGGATATTGCCGAAATTTCCAGTCGGCACCACGACATTGATGGAATCCCCCATCGTAATCTTCCGGTCGCGAACCATATCGCAGTAGGCGGAAACATAATATACGATCTGCGGAACCAGCCGCCCCCAGTTGATGGAATTGGCGCTGGAGAACATCATGCCGTTTTTCTCCAGCTTTGCGGCAATAGCCGGATCGGTAAAAATCGCCTTGACGCCGGATTGCGCATCGTCAAAATTTCCCCGGATGGCGCAGACGGCCACGTTGTTTCCTTCCTGCGTGGTCATCTGGAGCTTCTGCATCGGGCTGACTCCATCCTCCGGATAAAACACCAAAATACGGGTATTCTCAGCGTCGCGGAAGCCCTCGAGCGCCGCCTTTCCCGTATCGCCGGATGTGGCGACCAGAATGATGATGGTTTTTCCGTCCGCCGTTTTCTTGGCGGAAAACCGCATCAGGTGCGGCAGAATCTGAAGCGCCATATCCTTAAAAGCGCAGGTCGGGCCATGCCAGAGTTCGAGAATCTCCACCCCCTCGCTAAGCGTATGCAGCGGTGCGATGGCCGGGGAGCGAAAACGTTCCGGCGCATAGGCGAGGGAGGCGCACTCCTTCACTTCCTCCGTGGAAAAATCGGTCAGAAACTTGGAGAGCACCGCCGCCGCCCGCTCCACATACGACTGGGCCGTCATGGAACGGAGTTCTTCCTGGGAAAGCGACGGAAGGGATTCGGGGACAAACAGGCCGCCGTCTTTGGAAATCCCCTGCGCAATCGCCTGCGCGGAGGAAACCGATACGCCGCTGTCCCTCGTGCTGTTATACATCATGGGCCGTTCACTCCTGCTGTCATAGAATACGGCTGTTTACGTTACCGACCAGGAATTCTTTCGTAAATTTTTTCATTTCTGCACGCCTCTGCACGCCGTACGCAAGCTCTCCCAAATCGGTATAGATTTCCGTGACTTTATATTATACGATAATGCCGCCCCTGTCAAAGCGCGGCAAAAAAATCGTAGCAATTGCTGAAAAAGAGGCGGTCAAGCAGGCTTTCCTCGTAATTTTTGCGCTCCAACCATTCGTAAATCTGTTCCATAACGGCGATTCCTCCCCATTCCGGCGGCAGCTCGGTGCCGTCCAGATCGCAGCCAAAGGCGACGGTACGTTCTCCGCCCAACGTCAAATACCAATCCAGATGCCGCCGCAGGCAGTCGAAGCTCTGTTCTCCCAAGTGCGCGCCGCAGAGATTGAGGCCTACCAGACCCCCGCGTTCCTTCAAAGCGCAGAACTGCGCGTCGGTGAGGTTTCTCTCATGCGGGCGGACGGCCGCGGAATCGGAATGGCTGGCAATGACCGGTCCTTCCGTATTTTCCAGTACATCCCAGAAGCCGCGTTCATTCAGATGGGAAACATCGGGCAGGATGCCCAGTTTTTCCATCCGTTTTACCGCCTGTTTTCCGAATGGAGTCAGGCCGTCCGGATTTCCGCTGCCGGAGCCGCAGCCCAGCTCATTCTCCCCGTTCCAGGTGAGGGTAATTGCCCGAACGCCGTAATCGGCGAAAACGTCCAGCGCTTCCAGCCGACCGGCCAGAGCCGACCCGCCTTCAATGGTCAGGAGCGCCGCACAGCAATGGGAAGCCATCGCCTTCTCCAGCTCGCTGGCCGTGCGGACCAGCCGTATCCGCTCGCGGTTGACCTCAGCCTGCTGCCTTGCGAACGCCAGAATCCGTAGGCATTGGTCATACGCCGCCTCCTCCCGCAGAGAATCCGGCATCCAGACCGCGAAGCACTGCGCCCAGGCGTCATACCGCAGGCCGCGGGTAAGGTCAAGCTGAAGATCGTTGTACAGCAGGCTCCGCTTCTTCGTATAACATTCATACAGTGTGTCGCAATGCAAATCAAATAGCCGCATCGTCCATCCATCCTTTCATGAAAGCGTTGGCTCGGTGGTTCTTTCTCTGAAAGCAATATACGGGATGCACGGTTCTTTTATCCCCCTTTTTATACCGGGACGGCAGAAAAAACAGGTGGAAAACGCGTCCTTTTCCACCCGTTGCTGAAAATAGTTGCCGAAGATATAGGAAAAAAGAAAGGAAGAAGCCTGCTCCAACCTGTAGCCGGCGTTCCGACCGCGATGCTTTAACAACGCATTTTAAAAGGCCGCGTGCAGGTCGCCCGCTTCGAAGGCCCCCTGGATATGGTCGATTTCCACCGCTTCCATCGGCGCGCCCTTTCTGGTGGTGATTTCCACCACATCAAAGCGCGGCTGCAGCGTGACGGCGTTCTGCTGCAGAAAGAGCAACGCCGTCTTGAGGATGCGCTCCTGCTTCCTTGCTGTCACTGCTTCACGCGGGGCATACAGCGCATCCTCACTACGGGTTTTGACCTCCACGAATACGATATAAGGGCCGTCCGCCGCGACAATATCAATTTCGCCAAAACGGGAGGAGACGTTCCCCGCCCAGATTTCATACCCCTTCTCCCGAAGGAAGCGGGCGGCCAGCACCTCGCCCGCCGCCCCTTTGGATATTCCGGCCATTTTGCTTCGCCTCCCATCTGGTAAAGAAGCATTGCTTTACGTTAATATTTTCCTTAAAAAGCTGGGGCGATGAATCGGCGACGGGCCGTATTCCCGTATCAACCGGATGTGCAGCGCCGTTCCATAGCCTTTGTGCCTGGCAAACTGGTATTGCGGATAACGCTGATCCATCTCAGCCATAAAGCGATCCCGGCTCACCTTGGCAAGGATGGATGCCGCCGCAATCGAAGCGGACAAGGCGTCTCCCTTTACGATGGTGCGAGAAGGAACGGAAAGGCCGGGCGGCATCTGATTCCCGTCGATAATCGCCAGCTCCGGCGGGACGGCAAGCCCGTCCACCGCCCGTTTCATGGCCAAAAAAGTAGCCTGCAGGATATTGAGCAGCTCAATCTCCTCCACCGACGCGCTGGCAACCGACCAGGCGACCGCCGCCCGCTGTATCTGGTCAAACAGCCGCTCCCGCTTTTTTTCACTGAGCTTTTTCGAGTCGTTCAGCCCTTCAATCTCCCGCGCCGGATCAAGGATGACCGCCGCGGCATAGACCGGACCGGCCAAAGGGCCGCGCCCCGCTTCGTCCACCCCGCAGACGGCGGTGTATCCGTCCGCGTAAATGGCACGGTCAAATTCGTAATTGTTCAACATGCCATCCTGTTCCTTCGCCACTTTTTATTGCCTCCTTGTCCCTCTCTATCCACCAGGATGTTCCAGCGTGATCCGTCCGATTTTTCCCGCGCGGAACTCGTCCAGCAGCATGATCGCCGCCCGCTCCGTATTGACCTCTCCGCCGGAAACCAGCATACCGCGCTTCCGGCCGATCTGCTGCAATAGCTTCCATCCGTCTTCGGGCAGTTCCTCCGGCAGCTTATAGCGCTCCCGGAGGAGAGGCGCGTAATGCGCGCCGAGAATGGACAGCAGGCCGCAGGCCAGCTCCTCGCTGTCCAGCACCTCGTCCCGGATAGCGCCGGTATAGGCAAGATGCTGCGCGATCGTCTGATCCTCGAATTTCGGCCACAGGACCCCGGGCGTATCCAACATTTGATATCCATCGGCGGTGACATACCACTGGTTTCCCCGGGTCACACCCGGCCGGTCCTCCACTTTCGCTTTTCCGCTGCGGGACATGCGGTTGATAAAGGAGGATTTCCCGGAATTCGGGATGCCGGCAACCATCATCCGGATCGGACGTTTTGTCATCCCTTTCGCCTTCCATTGCGCGATCCGGTCCGCCAGCACCCGCTGGACCATCGGGGAAAAGGCGGACGTCCCTTTACCGCTTTTACAGTCCATCGCGGCGGCCGCGACGCCCTGTCCCTGGAAATACCGTACCCATTCGGCGGTTGCCCTCTCGTCGGCGATATCCGCTTTATTTAGAATAACAGCGCGGGGCTTTCCGGCTGTCAGCACGTCCAGGTCCGGGTTCCTGCTGCTGACCGGAATCCGCGCGTCAATGATCTCCACGATCATATCCACAAGCGGAAGACTTTCCTGTATCTTCCGCTTGGTTCTGGTCATATGTCCGGGAAACCATTGGATATTTCCCATCGGCTGCTCCATATACGGTCACCGTCCCATCGTGTTAAAAACAGCGGGAGAGATAGCCTTCCCCCGCTGTCAGTATTGTCTTCCATTTCCTTGATTTCATGGCTTAATACAGACTCTTCGCTTCGCTCAGCGGAAGGAACCGGAAAATCGCCTTCCCTATAATGTCGCTTTCATTCACAAATCCGACCTCGTCGATATATCGGCTGTCCTTGGAATGCTCCCGATTATCCCCCATAACAAATACCGTGCCCGCCGGCACAGTCTGTTCCTCTGTTCCAAGCCCGAGCGAATAGGTATGTCCCTGGATGTACGGCTCGTCCAGCGCTTCCCCGTTAACGTAGACCGTTCCGGTTTCATCGTCGATCCGCAGAGCATCTCCGCCGATCGCAACCACCCGTTTCACCAGCGGTTCCTCCGTATAGCGGTTAACGATGACGATATCCCCCTGCTGCGGCGTATAGCCAATCCGGGTAATAATCAGCCGGTCGCCCCAACTCAGGGTCGGATTCATCGAATTGCCGACCACGCCGACGATCCGAAACAAAAAGGTGAACACCAGTACCACGAAGGCCAATGAAAAAATAGCGGCGCCGACCCATTCGTACAGGCCAACCACCACGGATTTCCCGTTTTCCGTTGTTTCATCCGTTTCTTCCATCGGCGGCATCTTTTGTACTTCCTCGTTTTCCATGTCTCCGGGTCCTTTCCAAGAGTTTTCTTTATTAGTCATACAGGCCCCCGGCCTTGTTTAAAGGGAAAAAGCGATAAACCGCTTTGCCGATTAAATCGCTTTGCTTTACGAAGCCGACCTGGTTCATAAAACGGCTGTCGGTGGAATTTTCCCGGTTATCCCCCATGACAAATACATAGCCGTCGGGAATCACCCGTTCCTCCGTACCGAAGCCTAACGAATAGGTCTGTCCCTGAATATAGGATTCGTCCAGCGCTTTTCCGTTGATATAAACCGTGTTTGTCTCGTCGTCAATCCGCAGCATATCCCCGCCGACCGCAATTATCCGTTTCACTAGAGGTTCCTTGGTGTGCATATTGACAATAACGATATCGCCTTTCTCCGGCGTGTAACCCAAGCGGTGGGTGATCAGCCGCTCGGCGTCATACAGCGTCGGATTCATGGAATCCCCATCCACTTCAACAATGCGGAACCAGAAGGAAAAGACCAGCGTGACCAGCACAAGAGCAAAAACCGCCGCGCTGATCCAGTCGTACAGCCCGGCTATCACGCCTTCAGCAGAGGAGGCGCTGCTTTCCACTTCTTCGATTTCATCGGTTTCCGGCAATTCCCGTGCGGTTTCCGCCCTGCTGCCCTGCATGCTAATCCCCCATTTATATCGTAACGCCGCCCAACCGGATTCTCTTCCCACGATTTCCGGCGGCGTGTGACGACATTATACCATAGCGCCGCCCAACCGGATTCTATGCTGGCGTTTGCCGGCGGCGCAATCGAAAATGCCTGTCGGCATTTTCCCAACGTTGTCATTATACCATAAAGTAAAAAAGAGATAAAGTCAAACCGCGGAAAAATAGAAATTTCTTCTTTTCTGCATTTTCATTTCTGTTTATCCGGGGTATAACAAGTGGAAACGGGACTGTCCCCCTTTAAGGACAGTCCCGGTCGATCGACAAACCCTATCGGATTCTTCGTCAGCTGGCGCAGGAACTTTGCGGTTTCCGGCAAAGCTCCGCCATGCTGTTCACCTGTTCGGCAAAAACGTCGTTTACCCCTTTCCGAAGCGCGAGAAGGGTGCGGTTCAGGCAATAGCTGTCCCTCCGGCAGATATCATCCAGCAGGTCGATAGCCTGAAAGAGATAACGACGCTCCCGTGCAATCTCAAATTTCATCAGATAGCACCGGCAAAGCGCGATCCGCTTGATCATCTCGTCGTACTGGGACATCAGCGCACGGTCAAGCACAATATCCCAATCCTGCTGACAATAAGAGAGACGCTTTGTCAGGCCAAGCCGTGCCTCCTGTAGCTTTTTCAGGACTTTGATGGAGCGGGAAAGCGCCCATTCCTCGTCCGTACCGTCCGCTATCGACCGAATGATCCGTTTCATAAGAACATACAATCCGTCGCCGTGATAGAAATATTCCCCTTTTTGATTGCTGCCCGACAGCGCGCGAACGTGCGCGTCTGTTGCCGCCATCTCAAAAACCGCACCCTCGATCCTTTCCATACGGATTGGTCGCTCATGAACCTCTTTGATATGAAAACAGCTCAAAGGAAGATGATGATACAGCACTGAACGCTGCGAAGCCGGATCAGCGGCGTACGCTTCCACAGCACAGGCAAAGGACGACCATAGTTCGGAATACGGTATCGTCAGAACCTCACCGTGATCGCTGGCGGGCCGATAATAATAGAAAGAGGATTCATCATACCCTACCAGCATGATTTCATGCAGATAACCCTGTGATAGACAAGAGATCATAATATACCGATCGTTATCGATCCGGTCGATCAGCAAGGAAATCAAATCCCCTCTCTGCCAGTCGATGGATTCATATTCCAATATCTCATCATAATCGGCAAACGGACCGAAAAGCGGATCGTTCTGATAATAAACCGCGGCCAGATCCTCCGGAACGTAGAAATCAACGAAACGTTCCAGAAACCAGGGACGCGTTCCTTCGTGAGGAAGCGCCGCCGCCACAATATAACTGCTCCAGCATTCCGAAAAAATGCCTTCCTGTAACTCCAAAGGCAGGATTTTCACATAAATTCCTCCCATTCTAGATTCCTGTATCTAACGTTACCACGTTCCGAAAAAATGACAAGGACTTTTGAAGGAAATACAATATTCATCCTACTAAATCAGAAAATTGGGATAAGTCGAACTGGAAAATATCCCCTTTGTTTTGGATTAATCAAAGAAGCTCAGCTGTTTTCCACCATAGGGCGACGTTCCCTCCAGCGTATTCCCCGTTTCTAGAAAGGCTGCGGGGATGTCCTCCAGGAATAGAGAGCGTTCTCCGGAATTCAACAAAAACAGCTCCTCCTTCGCCCGGGTCATACCGACATAAAACAGCCGTCTTTCCTCGGCAATATCCGCCGCATATCCGGGTCGCTCCAGCGGCAAAACGCCTTTACGTACGCCGCAGAGAAACACAACGGGGAATTCCAGCCCCTTGGACCCGTGCAGGGTCATCAGAGAAACGGCGTCGCCCCGGTAGGATTTTTCGCCGCTGCGGCGGATATCCCCTTCCTCTCCGGTCGCGAGGTTATGCAGGAAATCCGAAAGACGGCTGTGGAAAATAGCGGCGCGCTGCAGCTTGAGCAGCGGTTCCTTACCAGATAGCCCGCTGTCGTCCGGCCAGTCCCGAAGAAGCGCGGCCGGCTTCTCCTTCCGAATCCGCGAGGCATAGGCTTCCGCCAGCTCCACCCATTTTCTCAGCGCTTCCACCGTTTTCAGCTCGGGCGGCAGGTCATTGGACGAACGGATATATTCCGGATGAGGAACCCGCTCTTCAAAAATCCGAAGCGTTTTCCGGGGACAGCCGAAACTCAAGAGACAGGCGTGCAGTCCGCGCCTGTCCGCTGGATTCAGAAGAAAACGGAAAAAGCCCAGCGTTCCTCTCACCGAGCTGTCTGAAAGATAGGATTCCCGACCGGTAACGACGTAAGGAATCCCTTCCCGGCGAAGGCAGGTTTCCAGCGTTTCCGCCTGACGATGGGTTCGGTACAGAACGGCGATATCCGAAAAGCCCACGCTTCCGTTCCGAATCTTTAAGGATTGGGCGTCCAGCATATCCATTCCGCCCACCATCCGATTGATTTCCTTCGCGATAAAAATGCCTTCTGAAAATTCATCCGGCGTGTGGAGAAGCCGCACCGGCGAACCGTTTTCCCGCCATGGCTCCAGCGCCCGACCTCCCTCCGGCGCCGGGTTGCGCTCAATTACCGGCAGGGCGCAGCGAAGGATCGGCGGAGCGGAACGGTAATTTTTCACCAATCGGATCGGATGCAGAGCGGGAAACGTCGCCTTCAGCCGGTCAAAGCAGCGGGCATCCGATCCGCGGAAGCCGTAAATCGCCTGATCCGGGTCGCCGATCACGAACAGGCGGCCATTCTCCTGGCTCCACGCTTCCACCAGACGATATTGTATATCGTTAATATCCTGAAACTCATCCACCAGCAGGCAGGAAAAGCGCATCTTGTCAATGGCTCCGCTTTCGGATAGCGCTAAGGCTCGGATCAGGATATCGTCAAAGTCCATGACGCCGGCCGCGTCCAGCCGTTTACTGTAGGCCGCTGCCGCCTCCTTCGGAATCTCCTCCGACAGGTTCTCACCGTTCTTCATCCGGGAAACAGCCTGAAGGAATCGAACCGGAGACAGAGTCAGCCCGTATTCGCCGATCACGTCTTCCGCCGCTGCTTCCGCCTCCGCCTCGTCGGCCACGGCAACGGTCATTCCCTGTTCCTCCAGCAGCTGAAGGCCGATGGCGTGGAAGGTGCCGATGGTCATGCCCTTCGTCGCCCGTTTTCCGCCAAAGGCCTTCTCCAGCCGTTCCCGCATCTCCTCCGCCGCTTTATTGGTAAAGGTAACAGCTGTAATGGAAGAGGGGCTTATCCCCTTCTCCCTCACAAGATACACAATGCGGGATACCAGCGTCTTTGTCTTGCCGGTGCCCGGACCGGCAATCACCGCGACTGCCGATCCTTCCGCCGTGACAGCTGCCCGCTGCTCCTCGTTCAGCTCCGCCAGGATATCGCCGTCTACAGCCGGACGAAGCTCTTCCGCGATTTCCGCCGCGATATTCGTTTCTTTCCGGACAGCCTTTTTCACAACGGACGCTTTCCTGGGTTTGGACTCCTTTTTCCGAGCTTCCGCGCCAAAAAAACAGAGCTGGCCGGACAGGCGGTCAATCTCCTCCTTATCCAGCAAACCGATTTTTCCGTATTCCCCGTCATAGCCCGGAATCCGGTCGACTTCGCCGCAGCGCATGCGGCGAATCCCTTCCGCCACGCAGAGACCCGCCGCTTTTTCGATATCGGAAAGCGGCGCTTTTCTCAGAATATAGAATTCCGGACCCAGCTCCCGCAGGAGCGCTTCGTATTGCTCTGTAACCCGAACGCTGGTTGCCGAACGGCCGGTAGAGGCAGCGATTACCTCCTCCAGCGGAACGAGACTTTCGAACGGCCGCGCGCCGGGCAGGATAAAGCCCTCCGGGCGGTCAGCCAGCTGTTCCACCCGATGGAGAACGCCGGTGGTCAGCTTCCGTCCGCAGACCGGGCACTTTCCTCCCAACTGTTCCGCTTCGGTCGGCGTCAGACATTGCCCGCAGTTCCGGTGTCCGTCCAGATGATATTTTCCCTCTTCCGGGAAAAATTCGATGGTTCCCGTAAAGCCTTCCTGCTCCGGTCCTCCAAGCGCGGAAGCAAGAGCGGGATAGGACAGCGCCGTCGCAAACAGATTCGCCTCCCGCCCCAGCTTGGAGGGGGAATGCGCATCGGAATTGGATACCAGCAGATAGGAATCCAGCGCCGAGAGCCGCCAATTCATCGGCGGATCCGAGGAGAGGCCGGTTTCCAACGCGTGGATATATGGCGTCAGGTCGCCAAAGCATTCCTCGATCGTATCGAACCCGGAAAAAGCGCCGAACAGCGAAAAGTGCGGCGTCCAGATATGCGCCGGAATAAAAACAGCCTGCGGGCAGGCGTCCAGCACGATTTCCAGCAGATCCCGGCTGTCCAGTCCGAGGATCGGACGACCGTCGGAGTGGATATTTCCGATCGCTTCCAACTTGACGGCGATGGCTTCCGCCGCCTCCAGTCCCGGCAAAAGGATAAGGTTATGAACCTTCCGCACCCGGCCGTTCTTTTTATAAATGGAACTAATCTCACCGCTGACCACAAATCGAGGGGAGGCGTCTGCACCAGCGGCATCATTTTTCAGCCGATATTCGTCCTTCAGGACGTACAGCCCTTCCTCGGCCGGCAGGAGCTTTTCCTTCAGCTCCTCCCTCCAGGCGGGATGGGTGAAATCACCGGTCCCCAGCAGTTGAATTCCCTTGCGTCCAGCCCAAAAATTCAAATATTCCGGTACGCATTCCCGGCTGGTCGCCCGGGAATAGCGGGAATGGATGTGCAGGTCGGCAATATATTCCTCATGCTCCCTATGGCTATATTCTTTTCCGGGGCTGCGTGTCTCATCGGCTGCTTTTTTTATTTCCACGGCGTTTGTCATCCCCTGTTCTCCATTTCCTGACTATCTCGATATCGTCTAGATCCATCCAAAGCGTATTTTTTATTTTAGTCCCTTTTTCAACAGAACGCAACACAATTTCCAACTGTTACCAAATAAAAAAGACCTTCGACAAGCCTGGAATGCCGTCGAAAGTCTTTTCATTATCTATGATTGCCTATTCGGAACAATGCCGCCATGGTAGGGGTGCTGCGCATGGAAACGTAATCGTCTTCCGCTATCACGAGATGGTCAACCAGTTGTATACCGGCCACATGGAGCACCTGCGCAATGGTCCGGGTCGTGTCCTGATCCTCCGCGCTGGGCAGAGCAAACCCGCTTGGATGATTATGCGCGAGCACTACCGCCGTCGCATGACTGATAATCGCCTGCTCCAGTACCTTACGGACGCTGATCTCCGTCGCGTTAACGCTTCCTTCAGAGACAAAGGTACAGCTCAGGACTTTGCACTTGTTATCCATGCAGACTACCAGCACCCGCTCGTTTTGTTCGCCGAAAAATTTCGGCAGAATAAACGCGCCGATTTTTTCCGGCGAATCCAGAATCATATCCTTTGGCAGCTCACCGTCGTTGTACTCCCGTATCAGCGCGCCGCTCAGCCGGATCAGCACAGCGGCACTGGCGGTCATTCCCTTGATTTTGATCAAATCCTCATAAGGCGCTTTTAGCACGCCGGGAAGATTTCCGTAAGCATCCAGTAACGCATGAGCGGTTTCATTGGTGTCCCGTCTGGGAATTCCAAAAAACAGCAGCAATTCGAGGATCTGATGGGGTTCAAATCCACGGAGACCATCCCGCAGAAAGCGCTGCTTCAGCCGTTCCCGATGCCCTTCGTGCGGATTTTTTTGCGCCTTGCCAGAGTCGCCCGTCTCCTCCAGTGCGCCAGTTTGGCTGTTTCCCTTTACTTCGCCGTTCACGGCTGCCCTCACTTTTTCTGATGTCTCCACCGCCGTTTCCCCCTTCCCGGCTGCTGTATATCTGTATGAGAAAGAGTATAACAGAAAAATGAAATTTTGAAAAGGCGAAAGAGTATGGTATAATGTCGGCAGAGAGAAATGCGCAAGCATTTCTCAATTGCGCCGCCGGGAAAGGCCGGCAAAGAAACCGGCCGGGCGGCGCTATGGTATAATGACAACGTTGGGAAAATGCCGACAGGCATTTTCGATTGCGCCGCCGGGACAGGCTGGCAGAGAATCCGGCCGGGCGGCGCTATGGTATACTGCCGTTTGGGAGAAATGCAACAGCATTTCTCGATTGCGCCGCCAGCATACGCCGGCACAGCATCCGGCCGGGCGGCGCTATGGTATCTTCTACAAAACAGAAAGCGGGACAACGCCGATGAAATCCATTACCATCCGCGCCAACGACGCGGGACAGCGACTGGATAAATTCCTGACAAAAACCTTTGGCAATCTGCCGGTTTCCATAATGTATAAGGGTATCCGTACCAAGGATATCAAAATAAACGGAAAACGCTGCCAAAACTCTACACGGCTTGTGGAGGGGGACGTCGTCACCCTGTATGTCAAGGATGAGTTTCTGATCGAAGCCCCGGCCGCCCTGGAATTTATGAGCGCCTCTAAAAAGCTGGACATCGTATATGAAGACGAAAACCTTCTTCTTTTGAATAAAAAAGTGGGACTTCTCGTCCATCCGGACGACAAGGAATACCGGGACACGCTGATATTCCGGGTCCAGCGTTATCTATATGAAAAGGGCGAATATGCGCCGGGCAAGGAAAACAGCTTTACCCCTGCGCTGGTCAACCGAATCGACCGAAATACCTGTGGGATCGTAATTGCCGCGAAAAATGCCGCCGCGCTGCGCATCCTGAACGAAAAGCTGCGCGCACGGGAAATCCGCAAGTTCTACCTTTGTATTGTCCACGGGCATATGGAGAAAAAAGAGGACACGCTGGAGGACTATCTGGAAAAGGACGAAGCGAATAACCGCGTTTTTATCCGCCGGAAGAGGCTGGAAGGAACGCGGTCCATCCGCACACGGTACCGCGTTCTGGGGGAAAAAAACGGATTCTCCCTGCTGGAGATCGAACTGCTGACCGGACGGACCCATCAGATTCGCGCTCATCTGGCGTCCATCGGCCATCCTCTGCTCGGCGACGGAAAGTACGGCACCAACGCCTTGAATAAAGGTACGGGTTACGACAAGCAGGCCCTCTGTTCCTACCGCCTGGTTTTTGATTTTCAGGACGCGGCGGCGGATGAAAATCCGCTTTTCTACCTTCGGGGAGAGGAATTTGCGTTAGAGGATGTCTGGTTTGTGCCGGAATTTTGGAAGGGGATCGGATCCGGACATTAAGAGGTCTGCCGATTGCATATAGAAACAGCCCGGCCAAAGCCGGGCTGTTTTAAGTGGACTGCGGTCTGTTTTCCCCCAATAAACATAAGCCTGTATCAAAGATGCCCTTGCTGATCAAATTCTGAGGGTTTTACTTTCAGCGGCGTCCCTTTCGTAAAGAGCCAAATAGCGGTTACACAGTGTTTGTACTGCAACAGCAAGTTCTTTTTGCCTGGCAGGATAATATACCATCCTGGTTCTCTTTATTATCTGCCTTGGCGTGATTTCGCGGAGCACATAACAACGCAGCAGCAAGCGATGCCGAAGCGACAAAGAGGCGAAGGCGAGCCCAATACACATATCCCGTTCTTTTTTAATGATAATATCTCCGGCGTAGAATTTTCCCATGAAATTTCAAAAGATATCCCGACATAACGCATGTCATTTATAAAATTCTCACCCGGCAAATTCCGGCTTGCTAATAATACCGTTACTCCTAAATCAAAAAATAAAATCATTAGTTTTCATTATTATTTCACCCTAATGCTGTTTTCTGTTTTTTGGTGTCACCGAAAAAAGCCCGCAAACCCATACCAATACAAAAAAGGGTCGACAAAAATGTCAACCCTTCATGGTGCCTCCGACCGGAATCGAACCAGTGACACGTGGATTTTCAGTCCACTGCTCTACCGACTGAGCTACAGAGGCAAATTTGGCGACCCGGAACGGGCTCGAACCGTCGACCTCTAGCGTGACAGGCTAGCGTTCTAACCAGCTGAACTACCGGGCCAAATCCAAAGTGGTGGGAACAACAGGGCTCGAACCTGTGACCCCCTGCTTGTAAGGCAGGTGCTCTCCCAGCTGAGCTATGCTCCCGATTTGTCCGCTCGGAACGACGACCCGTCGGAACGATGGCTCAACGGAACGATGACTCGTTTCCGGCGACGCTGTATATCATACTATATCCGACAAAGGATGTCAATATCAAACCTTCAAAAAAAGTAAATTCGTGATAATTTCCAAGCCGTTCCCCTCCATTGGGGAAATTCTTCCGTCTTTTCCCTATTTATATTCCTGTCCGATCGGATGCCGGACGCCGTGGAACGGACGCTTCCACGATATCTGCCGCCGTCATGAATGCTTCAACGCTCACTTTTCGCCGCTGTCTTCGCCGCGATCGCCTCCAACTCCGCAGCAGTAAAGGTGTACACCTTGTCGCAGAATTGACAAGCGGCCTCCACCCTGCCGTTTTCATCCGGAAGAGACAGCAGCTCCTCCGGCTTCATGGCAGAGAACGCGCGGGCCACTCGGTCACGGGAGCAACTGCAGCGATACGACGGCGCGTATTCGTCCAGAAGTTCATAGGCGAAGCCATCCAGGGCCCGGGCGCAGATTTCCTCCGGCGTCAGCCCATTGTCCAGCATGACCGTCATCGGCTCCAAGGCGGCGACGTTTTTTTCCACCCGATCAATGATATCCTCCGGGCAGAAGGGCAGCAGCTGGAGCAGCAGCCCGCCCGCCGCGCGGACGGTCAAATCCGGATTGACCAGTACGCCCAGGGCGCAGACGGTCGGCACCTGCTCGCTCACCGCGTAATAGCTGGTAATGTCCTCGGCAATTTCCCCCGAAACGATCGGCGTACAGCCGATATAGGGTTCCGAGCCGCCGGTATCCCTCATAACGTACAGCATCCCCTCGGTCCCTACAGCGCCGCTGACGTCCAGCTTTCCATTCGGCTTCAGCGGAATTTCCACCACGGGATTCGCCGCGTAGCCCCGCACGTTTCCCTCGCTGTCGGATACCGCCATCACCGTACCGGAGGGGCCGCCGCCGTTGAGCTTCAGGGTCAGCGTATCGTCCTTCCCCTTCAGCAGTATCCCCATCATGGAACCGGCGGTCAGCAAACGCCCCAACCCCGCTGTGATAACGGCGGAGGTCTTATGAATCTGTTCCGCTTTGGCAACGATATCGGTGGAATCCAGCACCATGGCCATTACCGTGGCGTCGCTGGTAATGCATCGGATCGCTTTACTCATAAAAATCTCCATTCCTTGTTGAATTTGAGGCGGTTTCGGCTAACGGTCGAAATTGCCGCCGCGCTTTTGCGGCAAAGGATCAAATTCCACCATGATAAGGCGGAAGCATCGTATTTTTGACGCTACATGCTCCTCGCAAAACAATTTATTCCGCCCGCCTTCTCGTGACGTAAACAGCGCGCTCCCCATCGACCGGCAGGGCATCCATGGTCATATCCCCAAACACAGCCAGCGTATCAAAACCCGCGCCGTCCAGCAGGCGGCGAAGAGTACGTTCCGTATAGGCCCGCTCCCTTACCGCATCGGTAAAACGGCGGCAGAGGCCGCCATCCTCATCCTCCGCCACAAAGAAATCGAGCTGCATGTCCACCTCGCAGGTGCGCTCAACCAACCGATTACGCCAGACACAAAGGAAATCCTCCTCCTCAAAAACGAAGGCGTTGTCGCCCAGTACCTCCCGGTGTTTATAGGGGGTATTGACGTCGAACACAAACAGCCCGCCCGGCTCAATGAACAGGCGGAGGCGGCGGAACACCTCAGCCAGATCGCCCGTCCGGCAGAGATGGTTCAGACCATCCAGCGCACAGACTGCGCCGTCCACCGTTCCATAGAGATCAAGCTCCCGCATATCCTGACAAAGCAGCAGAAGAGACAGCCCGGCCCGGTCCGCTTTTTCCCTCGCCCTTGCCAGCATCCCGTCCGAAGCATCCACCCCGATCACATCGATTCCCTTTACTGCAAGCGGAAGACTCAGTCCGCCCGATCCACAGGCGAGATCGAGCAGGGTTTCCGGGAGCTTTTCCGGCCGGAACCGGGCGAAAAGGGACAGTAAATAAGCGGCGCGGCCTTTATAATCCACGTCGCTCATCAACCGGTCGTAAAAGGAGGAAAATAAACCATATCCACTTCCGCTATACCCGCCCAGAAAAACCGCTCCTTTCGCAAAAGAACGCTTTACTTCGCCTTTTTTTCCTTTGCGGCCTTTTCCTCCATCCGGGAAAACACCATGTCATAAGCGTCGCAGCCGTAGATCAGCGAACGGTTGACCCGGCTGATCGTTGCGGTGGAAGCCCCGGTCGCCGCGACGATATCGCTGTACACCCGTTTATCGCTGAGCATCTTCGCCACAACGATCCGCTGCGACATGGCCTTGATCTCGGATACTGTGCAGAGATCCTCGAAGAACTGATAGCATTCTTCGATGGAATGCAGCTCCAATATCGCCTGAAAGAGAAAATCGGCGTTTTCGTCCTTAATCTTGCTGTTCATACTGCCTTTTCCCCCCGGTAAATGTTGTTTTCTTTATTTTAGCACATTACAGCGTGAAAAGGAAGAGGCTTTTTTCAAATAGTTTCTTCGGAAATTCGATGTTCTCCTGACCGGCCGAAGAAACCGCAGTAGGACGGCAAAAGCCTCCGGAATGCTCCGGAGGCTTTTCAGCGTGGAATTTACCGGGTAAAGGCCGCTTTATGGAAGACCTTTTTCCCTTTTTTGATAACAATATAGCCCTTTTCAAAAGCGGACTCCGGAATCAGCCGGCCGATGTCCCCTACCTTTTCGTCGTCGATTGCCAGGCCGCCCTGCTCGATCAGGCGGCGGGCTTCGCCGCGGGAGGAAACCAGCTTCGTCTTAATCAGCAGGTCGATGGCGGAAATCTGCCCATCGGTAAAATCCGCTGCGGTCAACTCGGTGGAGGGCATGCTGGCGCTTGCCGCGCCCGCGCCAAAGACGGAGCGTGCAGCCTCCATTGCTTTAGCGGCCTCCTCCTGTCCATGGACCAGCTGAGTGATCTCGTAGGCCAGCCGTTCCTTGACCGCGTTGATCGCGCTGCCTTCGGCTCTGGCCAGTTCCTCGATCTCTTCAAGCGGAACAAAGGTAAGCAGCTTCATGCACTTGATCACATCGGCGTCGTCCACATTCCGCCAGTACTGGAAGAACTCGTACGGGCTGGTCTTGGCCGGATCCAGCCAGACGGCATTACCGGCCGTCTTGCCCATTTTGTTGCCCTGGGAATCGGTCAGCAGAGTAATGGTCAGGCAGTGAGCGTCCTTCCCCAGCTTCCGGCGGATCAGCTCCGTTCCGCCCAGCATGTTGGACCACTGGTCATTGCCGCCGCACTGCATATTGCAGCCATACTGCTTATACATGTGATAAAAATCATAAGACTGCATGATCATGTAGTTGAATTCCAGGAAGGAAAGGCCCTTTTCCATGCGCTGCTTATAGCATTCGGCCCGGAGCATATTGTTCACGGAGAAGCAGGCCCCAACCTCCCGGAGCAGCTCCACATAGTTGAGCTCCAGAAGCCAGTCGGCGTTATTCAGCATGAGGGCCTTGTCCTCGCCAAACTCGATGAATTTTTCCATCTGCCGTTTGAAGCAGGCGGCGTTGTGCCCAATGGTCTCCTTATCCAGCATCCGTCGCATATCAGTCCGGCCGGAGGGGTCGCCGATCATGGTGGTGCCGCCGCCGATGAGAGCGATCGGCCGGTTACCGGCCGCCTGAAGACGCTTCATCAGGGTCAGGGCCATGAAATGCCCAGCGGTCAGGCTGTCGGCCGTACAATCGAAGCCGATATAAAAGGTAGCTTCTCCATTGTTGATCAGCCGACTGACCTCTTTCTCGTCCGTCGTCTGCGCGATAATTCCCCGCGCTTTCAGCTCGTCATACAAAGTCATATTTTTTCTCTCCCTTTCCATTGATACCGCTTTGAAGGTTTTCAAAAACATTTTCCCGCGCTTTAAGCCGCATTTCTCGAAAACAATCAGCAAAAACGCCCTCTGCATCGGAGACACGACGTCCCATGCAGAGGGCGAACACAAATCCGCGGTACCACCTCTATTGCCGTTTGCTCCCGAAATCCTAAGCCCGGATGAACGGCCGCTCCGGCGTCCAGCAACGCCTTGGCGCGATAACGTGCGCAACACGGCAGGGCCTACCCACAAAACGCTTCAGCCTGCGGCTCCGGAATGTATTTCCTCCCGCCGTCACGCCGCCTTACACCAAACCGGCGGCTCTCTTTGCAGTCCGGACGGGGATACTTCTTCCCTTCATCGCCTGTTATAGGGGATTAAAGCACATTTTTCAGCCGTTGTCAAGCCCTTCCGGCGAAGGCGCTTTTTTCGGCCGGAAAATCCCGTAAAGCAAAGCATAAACCGGAAGCACGATCACGGCATGCTGAAGCAGCGCCGACACAGACCCTTTGAATGCAGTCCAGCAGAGAGCGCCGAACGTTGCCAAATTCTGAAGCGGAAGCAGGACAGAAACAAGCGCCGAGAAAACGAACGACAAAACGCCGTTCAGAAGCAATACAATCGCGAGGGAAAGCGGCTCATTCGTCCGGCGGGCAAGCCACGGCGTCAGCAGCCAGTACAGCAGGGCGGTTGTAAGCAGGGAAAACTCGCTTAACAGCAAGGGAAGAATCGAATAGGCACGTATCGTCTCCATGATAACCAGAGAAGGAAGAACCTGCACCCCCGTCAGAAGGAGCGTAAACGCAAGCGCGATGATTCCGGAAGACCTTCGGGAAAGCCGTATCGACGCAAACAGAAAAACCGCCGCCATCGCGGAACCCAGCGCCGAGAGCATGATCCGCAGAACCGGCGCGCCGGCGCCGGAAAGCCGCATCACCGTTTCCGCATCCATGCGGCCCGAGGACGAATAAGGCCCTGAGCTGACCGCAAGGAAAAGATAACAGAGCAGGTAAAAAGCCATTGCAACAAAAAATGCCGCAAAAACGCCGTTTCGAAACCGGTTCGCCATACTTTTCATCACAGGTAACTCCTTTCAAAACAAGCTTTCGGTCTTTCTTCGTGCATGTCCGCGTTTCCTACGCTTCCGTCCGCCGGAGCATTTCCCGGGCGGCCTCCAGCGCGGCGGGAGTCGGCTCGCCGCCGATAATACGGGCCAGTTCTCCCTCCCGTTCCTCCCGGCCGAGCGGAGCAACCGCCGTGTAGGTGCGGCCGTCCCGCACGCTTTTGCTGATAAGGAAATGATGATGGGCCTGCGCCGCGATCTGCGCCAGATGGGTGACACAGAGCACCTGCCGTCCCGTGCCGGTCTGGCGGAGCTTGACGCCCACCTTCCAGGCGGCCCGGCCGCTGATGCCGGCGTCGATTTCATCAAAAATCAGCGTATCGATATCGTCCACATCGGCCATTACCGACTTGATCGCCAGCATGATGCGGGAAAGCTCGCCGCCGGACGCGATCTTTGCAATCGACTTGGGCGCTTCGCCGGGATTCGCCGCGATGCGGAACTCCACCCGGTCGATCCCGCCGGCGCCCAGCTCCACCGGCTCCACCGCCACTTCCAGCCGAACGCCGGGCATATCGAGAAACGCCAGCTCCTCCCCCACCTGCGCGGCAAACGCCGAGGCGGCCGCTTTCCGGGCGGCGGACAGCTGTTCGGCCGCCGCCCTGGCCGCCGCTTCGGTTTCCTCCCGTTCCGCCGTCAGGCGGGCGGCCAGCTCGTCCGACATTTCGATGCCTTCCAGCTCCTGCCGCGCCTGCTCCAGATAATCCAGAACCGCCTGTTCGTCCGGGCCGTATTTGGAGGTCAGGCGGCGGATCTGATCCAGCCGCTCCTCCACCCGCTCCAGCTCCCCCGGCTCGAAATCCAGGTGGGAGGCGAAATCCCGCAGATCGTTTCCGCATTCCTCCAGCTCGTACAGGAGGGACTGCACCCTTTCGGACAGGCTGCCCAGTTCCTCCACATACCTCCCCGCGTCCCGCAGCTCGTCCGCCGCGCGGGAGAGCAGGGAAAGCGCGCCGTCGCTCTCCTCCCCGCCCGAAAACAGCTCCTTCGCCGCGGCCAGGGAGACCGCGATCTTTTCCGCATTACGGTACAGGGTGCGCTGGCTTTTCAGCTCCTCCTCCTCCCCGGGGCGGAGGGCCGCCGCTTCGATCTCCTCGACCTGAAAGCGGAGCATATCCAGCCGGCGCGCCTTGGCTCCGTCGTCCATCGTCAGCTGATCCAACCGGCGGCATACGTCGGTATACCGCTCATAGGCGGCTGTAAACGCCGCGTGAAGAGGGAGAAGTCCCCCCAGCCGCTCCAGATAGTCTACATGCCGCTCCGGCGAAAGCAGCGCCTGGTTTTCGTGCTGTCCATGAATATTTACCAGCAGCCGCCCGACGGAGCGGAGGACCGCCGCCGTGACAGGCTGACCATTGATCCGGCAGCTTCCCTTTCCCTCGGCGGAAATGGTGCGCCGAACCAGAAGCATCCCGTCCTCGTCGGGCGGATACCCCAGCTCCTCCAGCGTGGAGGCGGTGCGGCGCGAAATCTCCGAAAACACGGCCGTAACACGGGCTTCGGCGCTTCCGGTCCGCACCACGTCGCGGCTGACCCGCTCCCCCAGCACGGCGTTGATGGCGTCGATCACCATGGATTTGCCCGCGCCGGTTTCGCCGGTCAGCACATTCAGGCCGGGAAGGAATTCGATCCCGGCCTGTTCGATCACCGCAATATTCTCAATATGCAGGCTGGTCAGCATGGTCTTCCCCCCCTGTATGCGAACAAACCGGCCGTTTTCAGACGGATCGGTTACGCTTTGGCGCTGCGCATCAGTTTTTTCAGATCCGTTACCAGATCAATCGCTTTGTTTTCGTCCTTCATCACGCAAAGGAAGGTATCGTCCCCCGAGATGGTGCCCACAATGTCCCCCCGACGAAGGGAGTCCATGGCCGCGCAGGCGGCCTGCGCCATGCCGGACAGGCATTTGACCACCACGATATTCCCGGCGTAGTCAATGCTGATGACCGTATCGGAAAACAGGGAATGAAACTTCGAGGAAATGTGCTCGCTTTCCTGCTGAACGGTGGAGTAACGGTAATTCCCATCGCTCCCCAGCGTTTTGATCAGCCGCAGCTCCTTGATATCGCGGGAAATGGTCGCCTGCGTCACGGTAAAGCCGCTTTCCAGCAGATAGTTCAGCAGCTCCTCCTGCGTATTCACTGGATGGGCATGGATGATTTCCAGAATTTTTGCATGTCGTTTTGCTTTCATAGCCGTACTCCGTTTCCAGCCGCCGTCAGCGGCGATTGGTCAGTTTCTGATTGAGGGTGTTGTAAAACGGCTGCTCCTTGATCCGGATCAGAGATGCCGGACGGGGGGACTGCGACACATGGACGATGTCCTCCATCCGGATCCGGACGCTGTCCTCGCCGTCCACCGTCAGGTAGGCTTCCTCGCCGCGGGATTCCAGCGGCCGCAGGGTGAGCTGCGCCCCTTCGCTGAAAATGTACGAACGGGCGTGCAGGGAATGCGGACAAACCGGCGTCAGGAGCAGGCAGCGGACCGCCGGATCTACGATCGGACCGCCGGCCGAGAGCGAATAGGCGGTGGAACCGGTTGGGGTGGCGACGATCACGCCGTCGGCGTTATAGGCCGCTACCGGCTCCTCGCCGATGGAAACCGCGATTTTCACCATCCGGGATTGGGGGCCGCGGGCCAGCACCGCCTCGTTGAGCGCCTGATATTCCCGAGACTCCCCACCGGAGGGGCAGACCCGGACAGACAGCATCATCCGTTTCTCCACAATAAAGCGCCCTTCGATCAGGGCGGAAAGCTGCGGAAGTTCGTCCGCTTCCAGTCCGGCCATAAAGCCCAGGGTGCCGCAGTTGATCCCGAGCACCGGCTTGTCCAGCAGCGCGGCCCGCTTGGCGGTGTGGATGATCGTCCCGTCCCCGCCGAGGGCTACCACAGCATCGCCCTGTTCCAGCAGCGCGTCCGCCGCGTTTTCCGGAAACAGCGCGTCCGCCGGGGGAAGCAGCACCTCCGCCCCCAAGCCGGCCAGCGCTTCCCTCACCGGGCGGATCGCCGCGGAAACGCCCGCGGCCTTTTCGTTCGGGATCAAAACGACCCGCATGACGTTCACCCTTTCAGCTCTTAAACTCTTCACCTTTTCAGCGTTCTATGCGCGTCCTCGACAACGGACGCAATATCCAGCGGCGCGTTTTTTTCCCGCTTTTCCTTATCATACCGCAAGGTGGCTAAGAATTCAATGTTTCCCTTGTTCCCTTCCCCGCCCGTGATCGGGGAAAATTCCAGCCGCCGCACCGGCGTTCCCAGCTCCTCGAAAAAGGCGCAGCATGTCCGCAATACCTGCCGGTGGACCCGGGCGTCCTTCACCACGCCGTTTTTGCCAATCGACATCCGGCCCGCCTCGAACTGCGGCTTTATCAGGCAGACAATATCCGCCCCTTCCCTTAAAAACGGGAGAACCGCGGGCAGCACCTGAGTCAGAGAGATAAAGGACACATCCACCGCGCAAAAATCCACCGAGCTTTCCGGTATCGCCGCGCGCAGAGCCGCCGTAGCCCGCGCGTCGGTTCCCTCCAGATTCACCACACGGGGATCGGCGGCGAGGGACGGATGGAGCTGGCCATGCCCCACGTCCACCGCGTATATCTTCGCCGCGCCCTCTTTCAAAAGGCAGTCGGTGAAGCCCCCGGTGGAAGCGCCAACGTCCATGGCAGTGATCCCGTTCAGGGAAAAGCGGCCCTTCACCGCCCTTTCCAGCTTGCAGCCGCCCCGTCCGACATAGGCAAGGCCTTCGCCTTCACAATGCAGCTCGTCGGTTTCCGACACGGTATAGGACGGACGGACGACGGTTTGCCCGTTGACACGCACCCGGCCGGACAGAATCCGTTCCTTGGCCCGTTCCCGGCTTGATTCCAGGCCGCGGCGCACCAAGGCGGCGTCCAGCCGCAGGCGGTTATCTTGGTCATTCTGCGGCATCCGGCATTCTCCTCTGCACGGCGGCAAGGATACCCTCCAGGTCCAACCCGTTGGCGGCCAATCCCCGTTCCGGCTTGCAGACCGGAACGAAGGTGTCGATCGCCACCGACTGGTACAGGCCGCGATAAGAAGCGTTCAGCAGTTTGGCGCCGAACCGCTCGCAGACGCCGCCGTTACGGATTCCCTCTTCAAAGAATAAAATTCGCTTATAGGCCATGGCGGAACGGATACACTCCAGTTCCAGCGGCCTGATCCTGGTCAATTTCAGCACGGAAACCGATTTGCCGTCTTCGTTCAAACGACGAGCAGCCTCCCGCACAGTAGCGAAAATCCGCCCATAGGTGACCAACAGGGTCTCCGCTCCTGGCGTTTCCCACAGCGTATAGGGCTGGTAATCGGGCTCGTAGCCCTCCAGCCCCGGAAGCTCTCCGCCCCGGGGATACCGGACAACGGCGACCCCTTCCTCATCATAAATCGCCTGCTTTAGGTTGATCCGCAGCTCCGAAAAACAGGAAGGAGAATACACGCTCACGCCGGGAATGGTATTCAGAAAGGCGACGTCGAACACTCCCTGATGGGTTTCCCCGTCGTCTCCCACAATGCCGGCGCGGTCGACGGCCAAAACAATATGCTCCTTCCCGATCGCCGCGTCATTCAGAATCTGGTCATAGCTCCGCTGCAGGAAAGTGGAATAGACCGCAAAAACCGGCAGCGCCCGATCATGGGCAAGACCGGCGGCAAAGGTGACAGCATGTTCCTCCGCGATTCCCACGTCAAAAAAGCGTTTGGGGAACCGCTCGGCAAAACCGAGGAGCCCGGTTCCCGACTTCATGGCGGCGGAAATGGCGCAGATTCGCTGATCCTCCTCCGCCAGAGCAGCTAGCTCCTCCCCAAACACGGAGGAAAAGCAGCAAGAGGAGGAAGGCGGGCAGCCGGTCTCCACATCAAAGCCGGAAAGACCGTGATACACGCCCGGATCCTTTTCGGCAAAGCCGTAACCCTTTCCCTTGACGGTGGCTACATGCATCAGCACGGGGCGATCCAGCCGCTTGGCGGCCTGAAAGCCCTTGATCAGCTCGTCGAGGTCATGGCCGTCCAGCGGGCCGATATAGTTGAAGCCCATTTCCTCAAAAAAGCTGCTCTTGGAATACATCATTTTTTTCAGCTCGGTTTTCCAGTGGAGCAGCCTGTTCCGCAGCGGCGTGCCGATCACAGGGATACGGGCAACCGCGTTGCTGAAACGGGTTTTGAACCGCACATAATGCGGCCGGGCACGGAGAGCCGCCAGGTGTCGGGCCACAAAGCCCACGTTCTGGCTGATGGACATCCCGTTGTCGTTGAGCACAACGATCAGCCGGTCCTTACTCCGCCCCGCGTTGCTGAGTCCCTCGTAGGCCAGTCCGCCGGTCAACGCGCCGTCGCCGATCACGGCGACCACATAGCCGTCCTCCCCCAGCATCGCTTTGGCCTTGGCCATGCCGTTGGCCGCGGAAATGGAGGTGCTGGAATGGCCGACGATAAACGCGTCGTGCTCGCTCTCGCTCGGGCGGGGAAAGCCGGATACCCCCCCCTCCGTCCGCAGAGTGTGGAACTGCTCCGCCCGTCCGGTCAGGAGCTTATGCGGATAGCACTGGTGACCGACGTCCCAGACGAACTGATCCTTCGGGGTGCTGAATTCCCGGTGCATCGCCACCGTGACCTCCACAATCCCAAGATTGGAGGACAGATGACCGCCGGTTTCCGCCACGGTTTCCACCAGCATATGACGAATCTCCCCGCACAGCGCCTTCAGTTCCGTCATGGACAGCGCTTTCACATCATCGGGAGAATGGATATTTTTCAGGTATTTCGTATTGGACAACGGATCAGACATAGAGCAGCCTCGCTTTCCCGGAAAGCTGTATTTACGCGGGAATCAGAATCCCAACCAAAATTCCCAGCAACACGCCTCCCAGTACCTCCAGCGGCGTATGCCCGATGAATTCCTTCAGTTCGATCTCGTCCACTTCCTCATCCGGAATGCCGTCGCCGTCCTTATCGGCGTTCTTTCGTTCGATCTGATTTAAATACTTATTAAGCAGTCTGGCGTGCAGGCCGGCCTCCCGCCGCACGCCCATCGCATCGTACATCGTGACAAAAGCGAACATGACCGTCAAAGCGAAAACCGACGACTGTACGCCATCAAACCGGGCGACGGCGATCGTCAAGGCGCTGACCATTGCTGAATGGGCGCTGGGCATTCCTCCCGCGCCCCAAAGCCGTTCCGCATTCAGCTTCCGGGTGAAAATCAGGGTGAGAACCACCTTGGAAACCTGTGCGCACAGCCAGGAGAGCGCTGCCGCAAACAGCACCTTATTTTGAAAAAACTGCAGGAATAGTTCCATCGTTTTCATGCCTTTCCAGCCGGGATTTCACTCCCGCCGCCTTTTCCGGCAGGGAGACTTCCGTTTTTTTCCGCAAAGCCGTCCTCAGCTTTTTCGCAGCAGAAGGGAGCGGGCCAGGGCGCGGAGGGATTCCGCTTCCCCTCCGAAGCCCGCCAGGGCGCCGACCGCCTTTTCCGTGCGTTCCTCCGCAAGATGGGTGGCGCCTTCCAACCCAAGCAGGGAAACATAGGTCGTCTTTTCATGGACTTGATCCCCGCCGACCGGCTTTCCAAGCTCCTCCGCCGTTGCGGTCACATCCAGAATATCGTCCACGATTTGAAAACAGAGACCGAGCTCTTCTCCATACTGACGGGCGGCGGCGAGCGCCTTCCCGTCTCCGCCGCCGAGATAGCAGCCCATGACGCAGGCGGCGATCATCAGCGCCGCCGTCTTGCCGCGCTGAAGCTGCTCGAGCACCGGGAGGCCGACCGCCTTTCCCTCGCTCTGCAGGTCGACCACCTGGCCGCCGACCATGCCGTAGGCCCCCGCCGCGTCCGCCAGAGTGGACGCCGCGTTCAAAACGGCCTCCGCCGGAAGACCATGCCGGCTTTCCGGCGACAGCATGATTTCAAAGGCGCGGGTAAGCAGGCCGTCCCCCGCCAGCAACGCCATGTCCTCTCCGAAAGCGGCGTGAACGGAGGGCTTTCCCCGGCGAAGCGGACTGTTGTCCATACAGGGCAGATCGTCGTGCGCCAGAGAATAGGAATGGATCATCTCCAATGCGCAGGCGAAAGGCATAGCGCGGTCGGGATTCCCGCCGCAAAGGCGGCAGAACTCCAGCACAAGAACCGGGCGCAGACGCTTTCCCCCACCCGCACAGGCGTAGGCCATCGCGTCGAAAAGCCCTTTTTGCAGCGCGCCGTTCTCCGCCGGCAGATAGCCCGGCAAGGCGTGCTCGATTTTTTCCAGATGAGACTGAAGGCGGTTGTCATATAAATCGGACATACGCTTCCTCATTTCTAAATCGTAAAATGAAAACAGAGGGTTGAACGAATCCGGAAACGCCGGACTCACTCTTCCGTCTCCTATCTCTCCTGTCTCTCCTGCCCGCCGTCCCCGGCTTCCTTTTCCTGCGCGGCGGCTACGTCGGCGGCCGTCAGCTTGACGATTTTCTGCTCGGCGGTTTTCAGCGCCCCCGAGCAATACGCTGTCAGCTTGGTCCCCTCTTCAAACAGCTTAAGGGATTCGTCCAGCGTACATTTGCCGCTCTCCAGCATGGCGACGATCTGCTCCAGCCGGGTCATTGCTTTCTCAAACGTCCATTCGGCAGCCATACAGCGCCTCCTTACTTCTTTTTCGTCTTGTCGTCCGCTTCCACCCGATCGACGGTGCAGGCGACCATTCCGTCGCTGACCCGCAGGGTGAGCGGATCGCCTGCCGCCACGTCCTTCGTGCTTTTCACGACCTTTTCCCCCGTATAGGGGATGGAATAGCCGCGGGAAAGCACCTTGAGCGGGCTGAGCGCATCCAGTTTTCCGCCGATCGCGGCCAGCCGCCTTCCCGATTCGGACAGGCTGTTCTGCGCGGCGTGGACAAAGGCGCGGGTCAGGTAATCCAGCCGCATCCCCTGCTCCTCCACATAAAAGAGGGGGGTGGACAGGCAGCGGCGGGAGCGAACCACGGTAAGCCGGTGGGAAGCCGCGTCAATAGTGGAACGCATCCCACGCCGGGCGATGCCCTGCATCTGCTCCACCCGGGCGAGGAGCTGTGTGCGGTCGGGAACCGCTAGCTCCGCGGCGGCGGAGGGGGTAGGCGCACGGAGATCGGCGGCGAAATCACAGATTGTAAAGTCGGTCTCGTGCCCGACAGCCGAGATTACCGGGATTTTCGAAGCCGCAACGGCGCGGGCCACGCCCTCGTCGTTAAAGGCCCACAGCTCTTCAATGGAGCCGCCGCCGCGCCCGATAATAAGCACGTCCGCCGCTTCGGCGTCGTTAAAATATTTCAGCGCCTTGATCAGTTGAGGCGGCGCGCCGTCCCCCTGCACCAGCACGGGAGCGAACACAATGGTCGCCAGCGGGTATCGGCGGCCCAGTACATTCAGAATATCCCGTACCGCCGCGCCGGTCGGCGAGGTGATTACCCCGATCCGCCCGGGATATTTCGGCAGGGGCTTTTTTCGGCTCTGGTCGAACAGCCCCTCCTCCGCCAGCCGCTTTTTCAGCTGTTCATAGGCGATCTGGAGCGCGCCGACTCCGTCGGGCTGCATCTCTTCAATATAAATCTGGAACGAGCCGTCCTTTTCATACAGGGAGACCCGCGCCTTCACAATCACCTTCATCCCGTTTTCCGGCCGGAATGGCAGCTTGGAGGCATAGGCGCGGAACATCACCGCGCGAACCAGCGCGCCCTCGTCCTTCAGCGAGAGGTAAAGGTGTCCGGATTTATAATGGTTCGTAAAATTGGAAATCTCGCCGCCGATATATACGGAAGCGAGGTTTTGATCCCCTTCGAGCAGGGATTTGACATACCGGTTCAGTTGGCTGACCGTAATTACTTTCATTGCCGAGAGCCCTCCTCCCGATCGCCCTCCTGGAGGGAACAGAGCAGAGCGATCCCCGCCGCGTTATCCGCCGAAAAGGCCGGCGGTGCGAAAGCCCCGCCGTAGCGGCCCGTCAATTCCTTTCTCAAAAGGGAGTTGGCCATCACCCCGCCCGCATACAGCAGCGGAAGGCCGGGATACTCCTTTTGCAGCGCCTCGGTCATTCCGCAGAGGGCGGCGAGCACGCTGTCCAGGCAGAAGCGGGCGATTTCCTCCGCCGGGACGCCCTCTTCCCGCTTCTTCCGGCATTGGTTTTCCACTCCGGACAGGCTGCAATCCGCGCCGCGAAGCACCGCGCGGGGCAGTTTCTTTGCAGCCGGCGCCCGCAGGGCCAGCGTTTCCAGCGCGGGGCCGGCGGGAAACGGCAGGCCAAGCAGCTTTCCGACCCGGTCGATCAATTGGCCCGCCTTCAGGTCGAGAGAAGAGGCGGCCAGCGAACAGCGGATCACCGTTCCCCCCTCCGGCCGCACCAGCAGCGCGTCGGTGGTGCCGCCGGAAACATGAAAGGCCAGAAATTCCCTTTCCAGCAGGTCGAGACGGCCCGCCCCGAATGTGGCGGCGGCGACATGTCCCTGCTGATGGGTGAACTGGAAGAGCGGCGCTTTCATCGCGGCGGCCAGCGAGCGGGCGGTCCCCAGCCCGGCGAGAAAACAGGGCATGTACGAGCCCTCCGTCTCGCAGGGCTTCTCCGAAACGCCGATGGCAGCGATCCGGCCGTCCATCTTGTTCAATACGCCTTCCAGCATGGCGGGGAGCTGGCGGGTATGATGGAACACCGCGTCGCTCTGCCGCAGGCCAAGCTCTCCCGCCTTCACCGGCAGAAGCTGCTTTTGCTGGCGCATCGCGCCAGTTTCCCGGTCGTAAACGGCGACGGAAGTGGTGTAGTTACTGGTGTCGATCCCCAGAAACACGGCCGTTCCGCTCACAGCGGCCCATCTCCGGCCGCGACTTCCTTTTCCACATACTCCGCCGGCGCATCCTCCCGGCGGGAAATGCCGCCCAGCACGCCGTTGATAAAGGCGCTGTCCTCGTCCCCGCCGTATTTTTTGGCAAGCTCCACCGCTTCGTTGATCGAAACGCTGACCGGGATATCCTCCCGATACAGCATCTCATACACGGCAAGCCGCATAATCGACAGGGCCACCCGCGACATCCTTCCCTTGCTCCATTTATGGGAGTGGGCCGAAATGATCCCGTCGATCGACTCCAGCCGGGATTCGGTCCCCTCCGCTAGGGAAAGAGCGAATTCGTCGCTTTCTACGTCCCTGGCCTCACCCGCATCCATCAGGATTTCCCGCACCGGAGCGTCGGTAAAGGACTTTTCAAAAAGGAGCACAAACGCCAGTTCGCGCGCTTCCCGTCGTGTCATATTCTATGCCTCCCGTTTTCCTGCCGTATTTTTCCGGTTCTGATCTTGTCTCGATCCCGTCTCTGTTCACTTCTCCAAGGTACATGCGGCGCAAAAAGATGCGGTCTGCTCGCTTTCCCCATATTCCGACATCCGCAATAGAAAGAAACCCTCCACAATCCTGCGGAGGGTTCCGCGCGATCAGACGGTAGCTTCCTTCGGCTCGTCGGTCACAAGACCGGCGATGTGGACGTTTACCTTATTAACCGGCTTTCCGGTCATCGACTGAACGGCAACCTTGACATTGTGCTGCACCTCACCGGCGACGTCGGGAATCCGCGCGCCCAGCTTCAGGTTGATGTAGACATCGAGAATCGTCTCGCTCTCATTATTCAGAACCCGCACCGCCTTGGACGCCGCCGAACCGATAAACCCGCGGATATCGGCGGGGCGCTGCGCCATGCCGGCAACCCCCGCCACCTCCAAAGCCGCGGAGCTGGCGATCGAAGCGATCACATCCTCCGAAATAATGCAGCTGCCTTCGACAGACTTGTATCCCTTATCGTCCATTGTACGGACCTCCCTTTCAAGCTGTCCCTGAGTTCCAGGGTTCCGTACCGCCGCCTTCGGTTTCCGCCGAAAAAGCCGCCAATCCGGACTTCTATATTATACCACAAAGTCCCTTCAGAGCAACCTCTTTTTCTTAATTTACGGGTACAATCTTTACATTTTGTGCGACAACATTCGACTGAGCGGTGACGATCTCCGTGATCTGCAGGGCCTGAGCCGCATCCAGATTCGCCGAACGGACGACGACATTACAGGAGTCCCCTTCGATGTACACGACGCAATCTGAAAAGCCCTTTGCCTTTACAAGGCTTTCAATCTTGCTTTCCTGCTCCACCGCCGCGGCGATAGCGGCCGCCTTGGCCAGCGCGTCCTGCTGCGTCTGTTCGCTGGCCTTAACGTCGTTCATCAGGTCGCGGATAATATCCAGCGCTTCCTGCCTCGCATTTTCCCGATTCAGGCGCGCCTGAACGAAATAATCGTTCGGATCGCCGGTCGTGGTGGTCGTTCCGGACTCCCCGCCCGTCGGCGGCGTAGTGGTGGAGCCGTTATTCACATACTGTGCATCCCCCAGATTTTTTGAGCTGGAGGTGGAGGCGTTCACATCGGTGACCGGCGGGTTCTGCGCTGAAAAATAGTAATTCAGATAGACCGCGACCCCCAGTGCGACGACCAGCACCGCCAACAGTACCTGCTTTTTCCCGAAAATTCCGCTCATGGCTGCTCCAATCCTTTCGTTTTCAAAAATTGATGCGGTTATTTTGTCAGCTTGGTAACGCATACCCGCTTGGACGATAGATTCAGCGCCGTTGTAATCGTGCTGATGATTCGCTGCTGGACAAGCGGCTGGTCCCCCCCTTCGCACACCACCACCACACCCTTGACTGTGGGCTGAATCTCGGTGACCAGCAAACCCTGCTTTCCGTCTTCGGTGTCCACTACGATGATCGACTTATCGCTGTCGTCCCGCTGGGAAATCCGTCCGTCGTCCTCCTGCCGGTCGGTGTTGATCTTTTCTTCGGTGGCGTAGACGTATTCCACGCCGTTTTCCAGCGTAACCATTACCCGGCATTCGCCGGCTCCTTCGATACTCCGGATAATGTCCGCCAGCTTCTCCTCGGTTTTCTGGGTGAATTCCTCCGCGGTCAGCCGGGCGGCGGTCTGCGCCTGTGTGCTTTTGGCCTTGTCCACCTTTGGCAGAAGACCGGACAGTCCGATTAGAACGATTCCCAGTATTCCAGCGAAGAAAAGCAGGTTCCGGCTCTTTCCGCTGTGAAGAAAAGTCTTTGCCTTTTCCTTTAGATGCTTTGTTTCCTCTGGCTTTCCGTTTATCTTCCCATCCATATCCGCAACCATCCCTTTCCGACGCCTTTCTCAGTCCGTCAGCGTTTCAACGGTGACCTCGACCCCCAGACGCTGCTCCATCACCTGCTTGGCCGCAATGGCCTTCGCCGCGTTTTGTTTGTCCAAATACAGGATAATTTTAGTAATGTATATGCCGCCGTCCTCCCCGGTATCCATCTTTACCGCAACTTTTGCCAGGTCGATCGAATAATTTTCCAGCGTCTGCCGCGCCGTCTGTTCCATCGCGGCGGAGACCTGCGCTTCAAACTGCTGCCGAACCCGCTCCTGGAGCACGTCGGCGGAGACCTCCTCCGGCAGTTTATCGACGGAAAGGGCGCGGATATCCTTCAGGGAAAGGAGAGGTGATACCATACAGCAGAGGAAAAAGGCGGCGATTAGCAGCCGGAACAGCTTCCCGAGTCCGCCCTTGGGGGCGAGCATCTGCAAAGCAGTACAACCGACCGCCGCGACGCAGAGCCCGGCGGCCCATTGTGTAATGGAATTCATGCAGCCGCGCCTCCTCCCGCCATAGTCACAATGGTCGTAGCGATAATCATGAACAGCGAACAGGCCGCCAACACCCCCATCAGCGTCTTCAGCACTCCCTGGGCCGCCTTGAATAGGGCGGAAAGGGAGGAAAGCGAAAACATCTCCGCCATCATTGTGCACAGGGAGAGGGACAGGGACCAAAGCGCGCATTCCAGCAGCGGCGGCAGAACGATCAGGGCGGTCGCCAGAATCCCGAAGCCTCCAAGGGTGGATTTCAACAGGCTTAAGCAACCCTGCACGGAGCTGAAAGCCTCGCTCAGCGCCCCGCCGACCACGGGGACGAAGCTGTTCAGAGAAAACCGGATCGCCCGTCCGGTCATCGAATCCGCCGCCGCGCCGACCAGCCCCTGCAAAGAGAGCAGGCCGACAAACAGGGTGGTGGTCAGCCCCAGCAGCCAGGAGCAGGCCTTATTGATCATCCCGCCCGCCGCATCCAGCTTCATGCCCGTCGAGAAAGAGCCGGTCAGCCCAAGAGCGAGCGACACGGTCATCAGCGGAACGATCAGGTTAGTGGCCGCTAAGGAGATCAGCTCCGCCGCAAACAGCACTACCGTCTGATAGGACGCCGCCCCCATCGGCTGGCCGGAGGCCAGCATCACACCCGAATACACCGGCACAAAGCTGAACATAAATACCGACGTACTTTCCGCCGCATCCCGCACCCGGCCAATGCAGCCGGAGAGAGGGAGCAGCAGGGCGGTGCAGGCCGTAAGCGCGCAGATCACGCCAAACACCTTTGACAAGGCTTCTTCCTTTATCGTTTCCCGCATCCCTTCCATCAGGGCGTAGAGCAGAACCACCCCGAGCAGGATTCCTGTGGTCCGCAGGGGCAGCGCCGCCTGTTCGGTCAACAGCGTCAGCAGCGAATCGCTCACTCCCTCCGGCGTGAGGGAGGAAAAGGAATCGGCGTTGAACTGCGTGATTCCCAGGGTGTCCAGCAGCGTTCTGGTCTGATTTGGCAGGCTGTCCCACAACTCGTCCGCTCCGCTGGCTTCCAGCTGTTCTTCGTACAGCTCGTCCAGGGCGGAACCGCCGGAAGCGTCCCCTTCCGCCGCCGCAGGCAGTGCTAGGGCCAAACAAAAGAGCAGCAGAAGCAGGAAAAGCCGCAAGAAGCGAAATCCGGGTGCTTGCATACAGGGCGCCTCCTTTCACAGCGGCAGGGAAGCTTTTGTCCGCCGATTCGGTTCTTCTCTTTTTTTCTGGTAGTCCCATGAATCCGCTTTTCCTATCCGCCGTTGATCAGCTGCACCGCTAGCTCCGCGATCTTTTCAAAGAGCGGCAGCGCAAGGAGGAGGAGAAATACCTTGCCGGCCAGCTCCGCCTTTTCCGCCATAGCGTTCTCCCCCGCGTCCCGACAGGCGTCCGCCGCAAGCTGCGTGAGAAGGCAGATACCCAGCGCCTTAAACAAGATCAGTCCGTATTCCGCCGGAAGAGAGGAGGAGTCCAACAGCGTCTGCAGCCGGCCGACGACCGGCGCGACCTGCGTCAGCAGCAGAGCGAGCACCAGCACTCCGGCGATCAGGCCGATGGCCATGGAATATTCGGGATGATACCGGCGGAGCAATACCGCAAGGAATGCGGCGACCACCGTAATCCCGATCACGGAAACCATACTCATGGCGCTACAGACCGAAAACCGACTTGACCGTACGGAACAGATCGCTGATCTCCCCCACAATCATGGAAAGCACCACGATCAGTCCTGCCAGCGTGGTCAGCATTGCCTGCTCCTCCCGGCCGGAACGGATCAGCAATTGATTGAGCACTGCCACGATGATTCCGATCGCCGCGATTTTAAAAATCAAATCCACGTCCATGAGGCTCCCCCATTTCTTTTCATCCCGATGATTGAACCGATTTGTAAAGGTAAATGCCTTTTTGTTGTTTGTTCATCGTTGAGATTATATAAGCAGCAGCGCTGCGCAAAGCCCGCCGGCAACGCCAAGCGTGAGATACAGCTTTCCTTTGGAAGCCGCTTCCGCCCGCGCTCGTCCGGCGTACTCCGCCAAAATCGCCCGGAACGCTTCGCAATGGGCCAGCTGCCCTTCCACATCGCTTCGGCCCAGTTCCCGCCCGAAATCCCGCAATACCTCCCGGTCGCTTTCCTTCAGCCCGGTCGTACCGTCGGAGGTCAGGGAAGCGCTCCAGGCCTCCTCCGGACTATCCCCTTCTTCCAGGCGATGCACTGCTTCCGGAAGGAAGCTCAGCCGGGTAAACTCACCATTTTCCGTCGCCTGAGCGAGAAGCTCCCGAACCGGCGCGGCTGTATACCGAATGCGGACGGCCAACCAGCCGACCAACCGGCAAACGGCGTCAAGGAAGGCGGCGCGCCGATTCAACTCGGCGGAAGCCGCCGCCCCCCCGCCGATCCCCGTCAGGATCAACAGAAACAGCCCGATCATTTTGAGCAAGCAAATCCCCCGTTTCTATTACCCGGGAAATCTGTCCGGGGTTTTTTCTTCCTTCCAGAAAAACCACTCGATCGAACGCCCCGGACAACAGCGCATTTTTTAGCTGCGGCCTCCGCAGGAGTTCCTCCGCATCCCGGCAGTGCGCGGTAGCGACCGCCGCCGTCCCGGTGTTCAGCCCTTCCAGGACGGCGGCGGTTTCCGCCGCCGATCCCAACTCATCAAAAACAACCACATCCGGCGCCAGACAGCGAACCGCCTGTCCGATACCGAGCGCCTTGGGATATCCCTTCAAAACATCACAGCCCGGTAATCCTGTTGATCCGGACAGTTCTCCCCGCTCGTCCACCACCGCGACACGAAAGCGCCGCCTTTTTCCCCCGTCCCCATCAGCCAGCCGGCGGGAAAGGTCTTTGAGCAGGCTGCTTTTCCCGCTGGAGGGTTCCCCGCACACCAGCAGAGAAACCGGACGGTTCTCCGTAAGCAAAAGGGATAGCAGCGCGGTGGCGCATCCGTCGTGGCGGCGGGCGATACGGATACAAAGCGCGGTGATATTCCGCACCGAAACGATCCGCTCCCCTTCCAGCACCGCCGTGCCGGCGACGCCTGCCCGACAGCCGTCCCGCGTGGTGACAAAGCCGCTGCACAGTTCCTGCTGGTGGGTATGGACCGAATACTCGCACAGGCGGAGAAAGCACTCCTCCACCTGAAGCCGGGTACAGGTCAGCGGCGGATTCGCCGGATGCAGGGCAGCTTCTCCCCGGGCGGTGAGCAGCCATTCTCCATCCGGGGCGGACAGAACCACCGGAGAATCCGCCCGCAGTCGGAGCTCCTGTATTCGTGCGGCCAGCCTGTCCGGCAACCGGGCGACCGCCTCCCGCACCGTGGGCGGAAGATAGAAAGCCGCTTTTGCCAATCCATCCATGCCTGTCCTCACCTCGCTTTAAGAATATGAGGAAACGCGGACAAGTAGAACAGGCGCTGCAAAAAACATATCTCCGGTTGAATCTCTAGATAAAAAACAGCGTGCTGTCGTCTGCCGCCGCCAGATAAGGAAGTTTTTATGTAAAATAGGTGCAGCATCGCATTCGGTGCCGCACCTATTGTTCGTTTTAGGATGTTTCCTGAAAATCATTATCTGCTGACTATTTCGGAAACTGTCAATACAGTTTCCCTGCTCGTTACGGTATGCGACATCTCCGATGTCTCTCCCGTAGTTGTTTGTCAATACTTTTTCCGAGGTTTTTGAATATTTCTCCAAGAAAGCGGGAATACTATTTGGTTTAGGCATAAGGAAAGAGCCGACAAACCGTGATTACTCACAAGTTCATTGGCTCTGTATTTATGTGCCGTTTCTTTGACAGCTTTTACTTGAAATTTGTAATAGCTTCTTCACTTTGCCGGGCGAATCTGTGAATATCCGTTCCAAGCGAACACGGCTTCTTCTGCTTCATTTCCATAGACCTGCTCTACATCGCAGATATACAGATAATGATCGCCAACTTCATGGAACTCTTTCATGCTGCATACAATCGCCACACGGCTGTGCAGTGGGACTTGAATTTCGCTGCCCGGTACTTCCTGCATCTCAATTCCGAGCTTAGCGATTTTCTCTGTGTCTCTGCCGGTAGACATACCGCAGCCCATTACCTCATCGGCAATTTCCGCACCGGGGATTGTGAGAATGACTTTCTTGCTGCTGCGAACCATCTCACCGCTATAAGAAGTCTTTGCCATTGCATAAGCGATCATGCCCGGATTGTAAGAGAGATATGTCCACCAAGATACGGTGGCAAGGTTGGTGCTGCCATCGGGCTTCTGTGTGCAAACAATGGTAACGGGGTTCGGAGATGTCAGATTTGACGCTTTCGGTAAACTGATTTTTTCCATGATAGATGCCCCCTTGGTTATTGAATAGATTTGCCCAATTCATAGGCGTCATTCAATTCTTTTTTGCCCTCAATATCACCGGGCTGGGTCACATATCCGCACAGTATTTTGCCCAAGCTTCGCCAGCCAATGTGCTTTTCCAGATGATCGTACCAGTGTTCGCTTTCCTCAAAACCTGCTCCTTCGGCAGCCATAATCAATATGCTCTGCTTTTTCGGGTTACGGTAATTTGGATCGCACTCGGCAATGGCGAACAGGCGGTCAAAAGCGTTTTTGAGGAAGCCGGAGATAAACCAGTAATACAATGGTGAAGCCAGCGCTACCACATCGGCTTCCCGATACAGAGGGTATATTTGCCCCATATCATCTCTCTGAGAGCAAGGGTGTGTGGTATCCTTGCCGCCTTTCCAGCAGCCGAGACAGCCGCCTATCTTCATGCCGGAAAGATGAACCTCGGTGACCTGATTGCCCGCCTCTGTTGCGCCTTTGGCAAACGCCGCCGTCAAAGCAGAAGTGTTACCGTTCTTACGGGGGCTTCCGTTCAGTATCACAATCTTCTTAGCCATCTTCTACCCCCACTTAAATTTTGTCTGCTAACGCAGCAGCCTGCTTGCAGCCGTCAGTCTTTTCAATATCACCGACATTCAGTACACCGGGAATCAAAACCTCACCGACCATGTGCCACTTGAGCAGTGCGGCGGAACGCTCAATTGGAATACGGATGCCGTCCATAACAGACATATCATCTTCCTCACAGCAGGTAATCAAAGCGCACTCCTTACCTGCGACAGCCTTACCGCCCACCACAAGGGAAAAGATGCGGTCGATGACACCTTTGACCTGTGCGGGGATGGAGTACCAATAGACGGGTGTGGTGAATACGACTGCGTCCGCCTCCAAAATAGCGGGAGCGATGAGGTTAAAGTCATCATCAAAAGAACAGGCCTTTCCTGTCTTAAAACAGGTTTCGCAGGCGTGGCAGCCGCCGATTTTCATCATTGCGGCATCGAAACGGGTAATGGCGTGCCCTTTTGCTTCAGCCGCTTTAACGAAAGTATCCGTCATGGCGAAGCTGTTGCCGTTCTTCCTCGGACTGCCTGTGATTACTACAATTTTCTTGCTCATAAAAATCATCCTCCAATTCGCAGGTTTGACTTTTCCCGCCGCTTATATTATAATTATAGCAAGAACAAGAAGAAAAACAAGTACACACATTGAGGTGTGATACTTACCTGACAGTTCAATACTTACCAAAAGGAAAGCGATAATATGAGCATTGAATGTATTCAGAATGCAAAATTAGAGGACACCGGATTTAATTACACGATGTCTTTGATACAGGGAAAGTACAAGATGTTTATTCTGTATACCTTGGCGTGGTTTGGCGTTGTTCGTTTCAACGAGATGAAAAAATTTATTGGCAGTATTTCCTACAAGACCTTGAGTGTTACGCTGAAGGAATTGGAAAGTGACGATCTTGTGCACCGTGAGGAATATCCGCAGATACCGCCAAAAGTAGAGTACAGTCTGACAGAACGGGGCAAGAGCCTGATCCCGATATTGGATCAAATGTGCGAGTGGGGTGAAAAGAATAGATTATGAAGATGAAAAAGCCAGCGTGGAAAGCATTTCTGCCTTTCACGCTGGCTTTTGCCTTTGCAACGCCCATAAAGTTGATATTTGATTGTTGTTTTCAAATTACTTCCTTATGTGGCGTTAGCGTCCCAGCACGCTGTTTTTTCTGTAAAGTTGATAAGCTTTTCATCAATGGTCCATCCGTAAAGACCGAAATTACTGCACCATAGGTACGCCGCGGGCGTCGCAGACCATGCTCCCGGTCAAAATCTGAATTCCCTCCACCAAGGACCAGATATACGACACAATGGCCAAAAGACCACAGCTGAGGACGGTCAGCAGAAGCTGGGCGACTGCCCGGCCGGTATAACCGAGATAAAAATTGTGTACTCCAAAAAATCCGACCAGCAACGCGAGGACGCCCGCGGCAATCCGGTTGCGGGGCTGGTATCCGGGCGGGACGGAGGGATACGGCTGTCCGTAAGGCGGCCGCCCCGCGTAGGACGGCGGATAGGTATACGGCGGACAAGGCGATTGGTATGGCGGCGGGGTCGGATACGGCGGATACGACTGACTGCCGTACGGCGGATAGGCCGTCTGCTGCGCCTGCGGGTCGGTTCCCGCCGATCCATATTCCGGCGGATTCGACTGTTCCTGCGCCAGGCCGGGCGCGACTGCCTTTCCGCATTGAGGGCAAAAAAGAGCATCGTCGCCAATGTCCGCACGGCAGTATGGACAGGATTGTTTCGACATAAAATCATCTCCGTTCCCGAATATCATCTGTATGGAGGCAATGAAGGGGTTTTCCTTGACATCAGTATAGGAAATCCGCCGAATCGTGTCAATACAACAAGCCGGCGGAAACTCTTATCGGCCGATTAAGCTTTTATTAACCCCGGTTTCTTCCTTGGGATAGGAAAAGGGACATTGCAAAATAAAGCATTTTGCAATGTCCCCAACGTCCCCTATATACCAAAACTATTGCATTCGCGACAGGCTCTTTCGCCAAGCCCGCTTATTTCATCATGCTGGCGACTTCGTCCGCAAAGTTGTCTTCGCGCTTCTGGAGACCTTCGCCCTTTTCGAAGCGGACATACTCGACGACCTTCATCGTGCCGCCGGCCTTTTTCGCCATATCCGCAACGTACTGCTCAACCGTCACGTCGCCGTTCTTGACGAAGGCCTGCTGGAGCAGGCAATTATTCTCGTAGAACTTGCCGATCCGGCCTTCCACCATCTTGTGGATGATCTGCTCCGGCTTACTGGCATTCTTCGGATCATTCCGGATCTGGGCGATCAGGATTTCCTTCTCCTTTTCGATCGCATCGGCCGGAACGGTTTCCTTGCTCAGGTAGGTGGCGTTCAGCGCAGCGATCTGCATCGCCACATCCTTGCCGCACTCCTGCAGCTCTGCGGAAGCGGCGCAGGCCGCGTCCGCGTCAAAGCGGACTAGCACGCCGATACGGCCTCCGCCGTGGACATACGCCACCACGTCGCCCTCGTACCGGAGGAAACGGCGGATGCTCAGGTTCTCGCCGATGACCAGAATCTTATCCCGCAGTGCGTCGGCAACCGTCTGGGCGCCTTCAAAGGAACATTCCAGCAGGGCGGTCACGTCGGCCGGATTCTTCTCCGCCACGATCTCGGCCACCTTCTTCACAAAGGCCTGGAAGTCGGCGTTTTTCGCCACAAAGTCGGTTTCGGAGTTAACTTCCACCACGACGCCGACCTTCTTCGCATTATCGACATAGGCGTAAACCATACCCTCGGCGGCGATGCGGCCGGACTTCTTCGCGGCGGCGGCGAGACCCTTCTCACGCAGGATGTCGATCGCCTTTTCCATATCGCCGTCGGTCTGGGTCAGAGCCTTTTTGCAGTCCATCATACCTACGCCGGTTCTTTCGCGCAGCTGCTGCACGTCTTTCGCAGTAAATGCCATGTTCTTTTCCTCCTGCAATTTATTTTTTGAGTTTTCCATCGTGATTTCAAATCCGGAGGATTGAAAAAACTGCGCATCGGACGATAGGCCCGGTGCGCAGTTCCGCTATCGACCGGATGAAATAGAACGAGAGGTTCCATTCATTGGAACGGCGCACTTTCCCGCGCCGCCTCTTATTCCTTGTTCTCCGCCGCCTCTTCCGCCGCAGCCGCTTCTTCTTCCGCGGTCTCTTCGCCCTGGCGGCCCTCGATGAGCGCGTTCGCCATGGTGGAGGCAATCAGCTTCACGGCGCGGATCGCGTCGTCGTTGCCGGGGATGACATAGTCGACCTCGTCCGGGTCGCAGTTGGTGTCCACGATCGCCACGATCGGGATACCGAGCTTATGGGCTTCCGCCACCGCGATCTTCTCCTTGCGGGGGTCGACGATGAACAGAGCGCCGGGGAGCTTCTTCATTTCCTTGATGCCGCCGAGGAACTTCTCGAGCTTCTCAATTTCATGATTCAGCTTGATAACTTCCTTCTTGGGCAGAAGATCAAAGGTGCCGTCCGCTTCCATCGTCTTGAGCTGGTTCAGCCGAGCGATCCGGCCGCGGATCGTGCGGAAGTTGGTCAGCATACCGCCGAGCCAGCGGGCGTTGACGTAATGCGCGCCGGCACGCTCCGCTTCCTCGCGGATGGAGTCCTGCGCCTGCTTCTTGGTGCCGACAAACAGGACGGTTTCGCCGTTCGCCGCCAGATCGCGAACGAACATGTAGGCTTCCTCCAGCTTGCGGACGGTTTTCTGAAGGTCAATGATGTAGATGCCATTGCGCTCTGTGAAAATGTAGGGCGCCATCTTGGGGTTCCAGCGGCGGGTCTGGTGTCCGAAGTGGACGCCGGCTTCCAGCAGCTGTTTCATGGATACGACTGCCATGGTTCTTTTCCTCCTTGGTTTTTCCTCCGCAGAACCACACCCGCGGCCACCGTGGAGCGGCACCGGCTGCGGAAAATCCTGCGTGTGTTTTCTGTAACCGTGATATTATAGCACGGTTTATCGGAATTGACAAGTCCGGCGGGGCAAAAAGCGAAATTTTTTCAGGTTGTCGGAAATCCGGCCCCCATTTCGTCCCTTCTTTGGATTTATTTACGCAAAATTCATAGTTTCCCGTCGGCTATCCGTTGCCTTTTTCTTATGAGCTATGCTATAATGATGTTTAATATAGAATGAACTGATGGGGATTTCATCCGCCTTTGCCGTCGGCGCACCGGAATATCTCGGCGGCGTGCGGGAATGCCCGTAAATTAAAGGAGTGTTTTAGCTTGGATACGTTTGTGGAACAGATTGTGGCGAAACGGAAAGGCGCGAAAGAATGGGCCATAATTTTCGGCTCCCTTGTCCTGTGCATCCTGATCGTTCTTTTTGCTTTCCCTTTCCTTTTCGCTTTTCTCAGCATCCTGGCGGCGGCGCTGGTCGTGGCTCTGGGCTACGGCGAATGGTGGCTGATCACAAACCAGAATGTGGAGTTTGAGTACAGCGTCACCAACGGCGATATCGATATCGACCAGATTACCGCCCGCCGGAAGCGCAAGCGGATCGTCTCGGTCGTCGGGAACAAGCTGGAGGTACTTGAACCTTATAATGCGGCGGCTTACGCCTCCCGCCCCTTTGACCGGAAGGTTATGGCCGCTCCGTCCGAGCAGGACGAGGGGCTTTGGTGTTTCACCTATCGCAGCAAAAAGAGCGGCCATACGCTGGTTATCTTCCAGCCGGAGCGGCGGGTGCTGAATGCGCTGATTATCGGCCTGCCCGCCTATGTACAGCGCGAGACCAACAAAAAGCTGGCCGAAATCCCGGCCGATCCGGCGGAAGAGCCGTCGGAAGAAAACTGAATCGAAAGGGAAGGCGGCGGCCTTCCCTTTTTTACCGATCAAAAGGAGGACGGACCAATGAATCCAACGGAAAAGATTCTCACCTGCGCCCAGATGCGCGAGGTGGAAAAAGCGGCGGCGGAAGGCGGGCTTGATTACCGGCGGCTGATGGAAAACGCGGGCAGCGCGGCGGCGAAAACGATACGGCAGCGGTATCCGGTTGCCGGCCGGCCGGTCGCCATCCTGTGCGGGAAAGGCAACAACGGCGGAGACGGCTTCGTGATCGCTCGGAAGCTGCTGGACGAGGGGGCGTCCGTCACGGTGGTGCTAACCTGCGGCCGGCCACAAACCGAGGACGCGCAGGAAATGTTCTCCCGTCTCCGCGCGCTGGACATCGCGGTGGTCAGCCTGGAGACCGAGCCGTATATCGCCGCCAGCAGCGTACGGGAAGCGGCGCTGATCGTGGATGCGGTGTACGGTATCGGCTTCCGCGGACGGCTGCCCGATTACCTGCGCAGCCTGTTCCGCATTGTCAACGCCTCCCCCTCCCCAATCGCGGCGGTGGATATTCCGAGCGGCCTGAACGGCGATACCGGCGAAGCGGATGAGGACACGCTGCAGGCGGCGTTCACCGTCGCCTTCACCGCCCTGAAAACCGGACTGACAGCGACGGGCGCTTCCCTGTATACCGGGGAACTTCTTGTTGCGGAAATCGGCATCGATCCCGTTTTGCTCGAGCCGTACGGCCCCGGCCGCACTGTGATCGACCTGGCCATGGTGCGCCCCTGCTTCCCGCAGCGGGCGGAGGATTCGCATAAAGGCACCTATGGAACGCTGCTCGCCTTCTGCGGCAGCGCCGGGATGCTGGGCGCGGCGCTGATGGCGACGGAGGCCGCCCTGCGGTGCGGCGTCGGCTTGGCTGTTCTTGCCCTTCCCCGTTCTCTCTACCCGATCGCGGCTTCCCGGCTCTGTGAACCGGTTTTCCGCCTTCTTGACGAAAACGGAGACCGCGGGCTTTCCCTCTCCAACCGGGCCGTGCTGAGGGAGCAGGCGGTTCGCGCCTCCGCGCTGCTCATCGGCTGCGGGCTTGGCGTTCGTCCGGAAACGGAGGAGCTGGTCCTCGACCTGCTCCGTACGGCAGAGCATCCCATGGTTTTGGATGCGGACGGCATAAATCTGGCCGCGCGGCATATATCTATATTGAAAACAGTGCGCGCTCCTCTGATCCTGACCCCGCATCCCGGGGAAATGGCCCGGCTGACCGGCCTTTCGATTGAGGAAGTACAGGCCGACCGGGAAAACGTCGCCCGGCGCTTTGCCGGGGAATACGGTGTGACCGTTGTGCTGAAGGGGCATCGAACGATCATCGCCTCGCCGGACGGCGCGGTGCTGACCAATCCGACCGGTAACCCGGGAATGGCCACCGGCGGCAGCGGGGATGTCCTGGCCGGGATGATCGCCTCCTTTCTCGCGCAGGGAATGCCCGTGCGGGACGCGGCGATGTGCGGCGTTTACCTCCACGGTATGGCCGGGGACCGGGCGGCGGAGCGGCTTTCCCAGCATGCCCTGCTTCCGCGGGACCTGATCGGCGAATTGGGCGGACTGTTTTTAAATCTCGAAAAATAGGAGCTGAAGCCCATGCTTCGCTGTCCGCATCGTCTGTCCCGTCTTTCCCTGTCCGTCCTGACGCTGTGTTTTCTGTGTACGGCCCTTTTCCTCTCCGCCTGCTCTTCCAAGAAAAACGGGGCGGAGGAGCCGGTAACCGCCGGCTTTGAATGCGATATGGATGTGCAGTATCGGGATATGGAGGTCAAGGGGCATCTCACCCGCCAGACCGCCGGCACGCTGCTCCTGGAGGTGACCGAACCGGCTACCCTGAACGGCCTGTCGATGGAATGGGACGGCGAAAACGTCCAGCTGCGGCTTCACGGGCTTTCCTTTGACGTCGACCCCTCCGCCATCCCGCAGAGCGCACTGGGCAAGGGTATCCTCGGCGCGCTGGATACCGCGCTCGGCCTGCATGAGGATCGGACAGTAACCGAGGAGGGCGTTTCCACTAAGGGGAGCACACTGGATGGGGAATTCACCCTGGTTTCCGACCCGGAGACCGGCAACCTTCTTTCTCTGACCATCCCCTCGCTGGAACTGACGGCGCAGTTTTCCAATTTTACGCAGAACGGCGCGGCCGAATCCAAATAGACGATAAAGCAAGGAGTCCGGGGAACAAGCCCCGGACTCCTTCTATTGTCGCCGAGCAGGCAAAATAGAACCCCCAGTTCAACTGGGGGGCAATAAAAAG